>NZ_CP046128.1:1801808-2402411 GCF_038738535.1 Bacillus pumilus
TGTCGTTTGCCCCAATAAAGACTTGCCTCACAACCGGACAGCTCTTCGCTGCGACAGTACCAATTTTCCCGGCATCGACAGGGACTGTTCTCCAGCCAATTAATGTTTGACCTTCTTGTTTAATGAATCCGTTGATTTTTTGCTCGATGGCTTGACGCGTTTTCTCGTCATCCTCTTTTGAAAAGAAGACCATTCCTACCCCGTAACGGCCCTTTTCAGGAAGTGCAAAGTCTTTGCAGCTTTTTCTAAAGAAAGCGTCTGGCAGCTGTACCATTAAGCCGGCACCATCACCTGTATACGGATCACTGCCTTGCCCGCCGCGGTGATCAAGCTGGCAAAGCATTTGTAATCCCTTTTTGACGATGCTGTGTGTCGCTTCCCCTTTTAAATGAGCGTACAGTCCGATTCCACATGCATCATGTTCAAATTCAGGACGGTAGAGACCTTGTGGTTGTGGTAGTTGATTATAAGTCATCGTTTCTCTCCCCCGTTTAAAAGATCCGTTTTTTCACAGTCATAAAATCTCACAAACTCTGTAACTTATTTTAAGTTTTCAAATTAATATAAACAATATATAATTTAGATGAAAACAATCTCTTTTTGAGATAGATGGGTGTGAAGTGTAAAAATGGAGCTTCGTCAGTTGCGTTATTTTGTAGAAGTCGCAGACCGTGAGCACGTGTCAGAAGCGGCTGAAAACTTACATGTCGCCCAATCTGCTATCAGCCGGCAGATTGCGAATTTAGAAGAAGAACTTGGAGTGGCCTTATTCGAACGAGAAGGCCGAAATATCAAATTAACGAAAATCGGCAGACAATTTTTAGATCATGTCAGAACGGCACTAAAAGCCATTGATTATGCGAAAGAGCAAATTGATGAATACTTAGATCCGCACAAAGGAACGGTGAATATCGGCTTTCCTACAAGTCTAGCAAGCCAAGTGCTTCCTTCAGTCATTTCCGCCTTTAAGCAGGAATATCCAGAGGTCGATTTTTTACTTCGTCAAGGATCATATAAATTTCTCATTGAAGCTGTAAAAAATCGGGATATTGATCTCGCCTTTTTAGGACCCGTACCGACAAACGATCCTCAAATAGAAGGAAATATTTTGTTTTCAGAAAGCATTTATGCCCTTTTGCCGGTTAGCCACCCCTTTAGCGGACAAAAGAGTATTCATTTAAGTGATTTAAGAAAGGATCATTTCGTGTTATTTCCTGAAGGGTATGTGCTGAGACAAATTGCAGTTGATGCTTGCAAGCAGGCAGGCTATAAGCCAACCATTTCATCTGAAGGAGAGGATTTAGACGCCATTAAAGGTCTTGTATCAGCGGGTATGGGCGTTACCTTATTACCCGAAAGCGCCTTTTATGAAACCACACCGCGATTTACAGCGAAAATTCCGATCGATTTTCCGCAAGTGAGAAGAACTGTTGGAATTATTGCGTCTAAGTCACGAGAAATGTCTCCTTCTGCCCATGATTTTTATGTGTTTGTGAAGGATTTCTTTTCTAAAATTGAACAATATAAATAATTTATTAAAACAGGACATTTCATTTGTGGAAATAATCCCTCTTTGTATATGATGGGTTACAGAACAACACACTATATGGAAGAAAGGTATTCGTATGAAATCAATTTTATCGTTTTTAAAGCCGTATCGGCTGTCCGTTGTGTCCATTGTTATCCTCACCTTTTTAAGCAGCATGCTCCAGCTGTATTTACCGACGCTTACGGCAGATATCGTCGATGTCGGAATCGTCCAAGGAGATATTGCTTACATATGGAAGGTTGGCGGCTGGATGGTGGCCTGTTCTTTACTTGCCATCTTGCTCACGATCTGGAAGTCTTACTTGTCATCAAAGACTGCACTTGGCTTCGGGCGTGATATGAGAAGACAGCTGTTTGTGCATGTCGAACAATTTTCACTAGAAGAATTTCAAAGGATCGGGACGTCTTCCTTTATTACAAGATCAACAAATGATGTGAAACAAGTCCAAGATGTCACGATCATGATTTTACAAATGATGACGAGAGCACCGCTCATGCTTGTGGGCGGAATTATTTTGGCTGTATCCCGAGATGCTGTCCTGTCTCTCATTTTTTTAGCAGCTCTTCCCCTTCTTGGCGGATTTATCTATTTGGTATCGAGAAAAGCCATTCCATTATTCGGCCAGCTTCAGAAGAAAACAGACCGGCTGAATTTAATTATGCGAGAATCTCTTTCAGGCATCCGGGTCATTCGTGCTTTTAACCGTGTAGATGATGAAAAGGAGCGTTTTCAAGAAGCCAACACATCCTACAAGGATACTGGCCTTAGAGTCAACCGATTAATGGCTTACTTGTTTCCATTTATGCTGATCATCATGAACTTCACGAATATCGGCATTGTCTGGCTAGGTGCAAACCGAATTGATGCCGGAGAGATGGAAGTTGGGAATCTCATTGCTTTCATTCAATATGCGATGATGATTTTAATGGCACTTATTATGCTGTCGATGAGCTTTATTATGGTTCCAAGAGCACAAGCATCAGCTAAACGCATGAACGAAGTGTTAAACATGGAACCGAAGATTAAAGACAATGAAGGAACTGTTATTGACCTGCGCGCGCCAGCCCAATCCATTCGTTTTGAAGATGTGTCATTTTATTACTCAAATGCTGAGAAACCGGCAGTTCAAGACATTACGTTTGAAGCCAAAACTGGCGAAACGACAGCTATTATCGGAAGTACAGGTTCTGGGAAAACCACTCTTCTCCAGCTGATGACACGCTTTTATGAAGCAACAGATGGCCGGATTACACTAGATGGTGTAGACATTAGAGAGCTGCCTCAGGAGAAACTAAGAAGCCAGATGGGCTATGTCTCTCAAAAAGCGGTTTTATTTAGCGGCACCATTGCCGATAATGTGCGTTTTGGCAGGCAGGATGCAAGCGATGAGGACGTCTGGCAAGCGCTGCGAACGGCGCAGGCAGAAGAATTTGTTTTGCAAAAAGATGGCGGAATCAATGCGGAAATTGACCAGGGTGGATCGAATCTATCTGGCGGTCAAAAGCAGCGTCTTTCTATTGCAAGAGCGCTAGTGAGAAAGCCGTCATTCTATCTGTTTGACGATAGTTTCTCAGCACTTGATTACAAAACAGATGCGAAGCTTCGGGCATCATTAGAAGCTGAAAAAGCGCATGCAGCCCTCATCATTGTGGCGCAAAGAATCAGCACAGTGAAGCATAGTGATAAAATCATCGTACTAGATGATGGGAAAATCGCAGGTATCGGAACACATGAACAATTACTGAAGGACAATCTTGTCTATCAAGAGATTGTTGCATCCCAGGAAGGTCAGGAGGTGGAGCGAGGATGAGTAAGAAAATGTCTTCCGGCATGGGCCATAAAGGCGGCCACCCTAGAGGACCTGTCACAAAACCGAAGGAATTTAAGAAAACACTGCTTCGTTTGATTGGTTATTTAAAACCGAGGAAAATTCAATTGATCATTGTCTTCATTGCAGCGGTCGGTTCAACCGTCTTTAACGTCATTAGTCCAAAGCTGCTAGGGGATGCCACCTCTTCCCTGTTTGACAGCTTTACTCAAGGAACAGCTGTTCAATTTGATGTCATTTCACGTATTTTATTACTGCTTGTCGCGCTATATGTCATTGCCTCTCTCTTTTCATTCGTTCAGCAATATGTGATGGCGGGTGTCTCCCAACAGACCATTGCTGAATTACGGCAAGAAGCAAATGACAAGCTCACACGTCTCCCCCTTCGGTATTTTGATAAAACAACCCATGGGGACACGCTGAGCCGTGTGATGAATGATATCGATAATATTAATACATCGCTTCAGCAGGCACTCACCCAAGTGATTACATCTGTCATTACGGTCATTGGGATTGTCGTCATGATGCTATTGATTAGTCCGCTATTGACCTTGCTTGTTTGTTTAACGCTGCCGCTCAGCCTGTTTGCGATTCGCGGCATTACGTCATTTTCTCAAAAGCATTTTAAAGCGCAGCAAAAAGAGCTCGGGATGATCAACGGACATATTAATGAAATGTTCTCAGGGCATCAAACGGTTCGTGCGTATGGCTACGAAAAGAAAGCGATTGATACGTTTGATCAATTAAACGAACAGCTGTATGAATCATCAAGGAAAGCGCAGTTCATTTCTGGTTTAATGATGCCATTGATGACGTTTATCGGGAACCTTGGCTATGTGGCAGTCAGTGTAGCCGGCGGTATTCTTGTCATTAATGGGAATATTCGTGTCGGAGATGTGCAGGCGTTTATCCAATACACGCAGCAAATGTCTCAACCGCTCGTGCAGGCATCAAGCGTCGCCAACTTGGTTCAATCAGCGATTGCTTCTGCTGAAAGGGTATTTGAAATCCTCGATGAGGAAGAAGAAAGTGCCGAGGAAGATGCAGCAATTGATCTTGAATCACTTTCAGGCGATGTGAGCTTTGAACAAGTTCAATTTGGGTATGAAAAAGACCATCCGATTATTAAAGATTTGACTTTAGATGTAAAAGAAGGACAAACGGTTGCTATTGTCGGGCCAACAGGCGCTGGAAAAACAACCATCATCAATCTTTTAATGCGTTTCTATGAATTAGATCAAGGCTCTATCCGCATCGGCGGCGTCAAAACAACTGACCTCAGCCGTCAGCAAGTACGCGACTTATTTGCGATGGTTCTTCAGGATACGTGGCTTTTTGAAGGAACGATTCACGACAATATTGCCTATGGCAGGCAGAACGTCTCAAAAGAGGATGTCATCAAAGCCGCCAAACATGCTTATGCTGATGACTTCATCCGCACACTACCAGACGGATATGACACACTCTTAACAGAAGATGCCGGCAATCTGTCCCAAGGTCAGCGCCAGCTGTTAACCATCGCCCGTGCGATTTTATCTGATCCAAAGATCTTGATATTAGATGAAGCGACGAGCAGTGTGGATACACGGACAGAGATGCACATTCAAAAAGCGATGAATGAATTGATGAAAGGCAGAACGAGCTTCGTCATTGCACACAGGCTGTCGACGATCAAGGATGCAGACCTTATTCTAGTCATGAAAGATGGCACCATCATTGAAAAAGGAACGCACAGTGAACTCTTGAAACAAAAAGGCTTTTATGCAGACTTATATATGAGCCAATTTTCGGAGAATCAAGTGGGTTAAATATAAAGAGAGGATAGACACGCGCCCATGCGGTCTATCCTCTTTTTTGTTAATCAGCTCGCTTTTTCACTTTTACACTGAGTTTCGTTATATACTCTGCTTCATCTTTAGACATGAGTGAATGAAGCAAATACTCCTCAAATACATCTCCATCCAGCATCATTTCCTCTTTCTCGATTTCATCTAACAAGCGCGAATAAGCAGACTCAATCTCCTCATATGATCCTTGATCATACATCACAGCATAGAGGCCCGCAGGTTTTTTAACTGCTCCTGGCGCTTCCATTCGGCAAAACAGCTGATCTGACTGATGATAGTGACGCTGAAGAAACTGCTCCTTTTTTAAGACAGCACCATTTGCCGCAGCACCTTTTATACCAATTCCCTTTAGAAATTTTCCAACAATACGTGATATTTCTTCTACGGATGTATTCATGTCAATTGGGTTCGATGCACTTAATACAACAGGTTCTTCTGGCATCTCTTGAAACAGAACCTCTCCTATTTTTATAGATGATAGTTCTTGCGTCGTCTCCATCACCCGCATAAGAAAAGACTGGATATCTTGAAGTTTTTCAATCTCTTGTTTGACCTTTTCTACTTGTTCGGCTGCTAGGCTTTGAAGCCTTTCGCGGGAAGGCTCTGTAAAATATTGTTTTAACTCTTTTATCGGAAATTGAACAGCTCGAAGGGATTGAATCGCTATAAAATGATCAAATTGCTCGAGTGTATAGTAACGGTACCCATTTTCATGGACACCAGCTGGCTTAAATAAATCAATTTTATCGTAATAAAACAGGGTATCTTTTTTTACATCAAATAGCTTGGCAAATTCTCCAGTGAAAAACGTTTTTTGCACATCATTGATCATGATTAAGGCTCCTCTCTTGACTATGGAGTTACTCCACCCTTTATCATGATAACATGCAGAACCACCACTACGCTGGGAAAGGATAAAAACATGAACAACATAACTCAACATGAAGTGACATTAGAAATTGCAAATAAAGAGGATTTCCCTTTTATGAAAAAAGAGCTGCAGAAAGCTTTTACAGCTGGCGTGATCGACGCATTTGGCGATGCGCATGATGGACCGATTCCTCCAGATGAAGTGATTGATGAATCTTTTCAATCAAATGAACACATTGTTTATCATATTAAGCTAAATGGTGAAAAGGCAGGCGGAGTTGTCATTAAAATCAACAAAGAGACCCATCACAACTCAGTTGACCTATTATACATCTCTTCATCCTCACACGGAAAAGGCATTGGTCAGGCAGCATGGAAAGCCATTGAGGCGCAATATCCAGAAACGATGGTATGGGAGGTTGTGACTCCGTATTTTGAAAAACGCAACATTCATTTTTATGTCAATAAGTGCGGCTTTCAAATTGTTGAATTTTATCACATGAAACATCCAGATCCGAACGCACCTCATGCAGATGATCAAGAAAATGAGCCATCAGCACCTGAGGAATTTGAATTCTTTAAATTTGAGAAAGTCATGAAGAAAACTTGCTCTAACAAATGAAAATCTTCATCATACACTAAAAAACACTACCCTATAAAAAAGGTAGTGTTTTTTGCATCTCTTCTAGCCTCTAATCTGGCCATCGCCAGATAGAAGCAGCTTCGTTGTCGTGAGTGCAGGAAGTCCCATCGGACCTCTTGCATGCAGTTTTTGAGTGGAGATGCCAATTTCAGCCCCGTATCCAAGTGCGCCGCCGTCTGTAAAGCGGGTAGATGCGTTATGATAAACCGCCGCCGCATCGACTGCGTTTAAAAACGTGAGTGCCTGCTTTTCATCTTCTGTCACGATGGCTTCTGAATGTTTTGTACCGTACTGATCAATATGGTGTATGGCTTCCTCGATTGAATCGACTACCTTTACTGCAAGATCAAGACTTAAATACTCATCTGCCCAGTCCACTTCCTCAGCAGGAATGGCGTTTGAAAAATGAGACAGTGCTGCCTCGTCACCATGTACAGTGACATGGTGCTCCAGCAGAGCTTCATTCAATGATGCAGCATTCTCTTTCAGCCAATCACGATGGATGATCAGCGTCTCAAGTGCATTACATACAGCCGGACGATTCGTTTTTGCATTGATGACAATCTCAATGGCTTTTTTTACATTGGCTGTTTGATCAATAAAGACATGGCAGTTTCCTGTCCCTGTTTCAAGGACGGGAATGGTGGATTGTTCAACCACTGTTTTGATTAAAGAAGCTCCCCCTCGCGGAATTAAGACATCGATCCAATCTTTCAGATGGAACATCGCTTGAACCGATGAACGGTCTGTTTGTTCAATCAATTGCACCGCATCACGCGGGATCTTTGTTTGATCCAATGCTTCATGAATGACACGGACAATGGCTTTGTTGGAAGAAATAGCGGAGGAACCGCCTTTTAAAATCACTGCGTTACCTGCCTTGAGGGCAAGCCCTGCTGCATCGACAGTGACGTTCGGTCTCGCTTCATAGATCATCCCGATCACGCCGAGCGGTACTCTTCGGCTTTTCACGTGCAAGCCGTTTTCAAGAGTCCATTCATCCAATATTTCTCCAACAGGATCTGTTAATCTCGTCACAAGCCGCAAACTTTCAGCAAACTCATGAATTCTTTCTTCATTTAACATTAAACGATCCAAGAGTGCCTCTGAGAAGCCCTTTTCCTTCCCGGCATCTACATCCTTTTGGTTCTCCTGTAAAATGAAGGTGCTTTTTTGTTCTAACGCTTCTGCTAGTTTAAGCAGCGCCTCGTTTTTATCCTCTGTATGAAGTAAACCTAGTTTTTTTGAAACGTGCTTTGCTTTTTTTGCTTTTTCTTTGACCGATGTGACAACTTCAGCTGTCAGTGTCATGGAATTCCTCCCTTTTGGTTAGCAAACTGGTATCGATAAATCTAAATGACAAACAAACGCTTCAAGATCGACGACATGAACCACTTCATCCTGTAACGAGTCACTGTTCAGTGCAAGTTCATCAGATGGATAATTCACAATACCAAGCCCTATTTCTCTTCCATCTTGATCTAAAATACGGACGACATCGCCTTTTTTAAACGAACCCTTTACATTGACAATGCCATCGGAATCAAGGCATTTCTCGCGGTGCATGAGGTGCTCCTGTGATTTTTTTTGAACAACGATCTCGCCTTTTGGTCCAGAATGAAAGGCAATCCACTGCTTCTTGTAATTCAGCGGAGCTAAATTTTCATCAGCCGTAAAATAAGTGCCGTCCTCTGTCCCATTGATCGCTTTATCTAAAATGTGAGGCGTATCCGCTTTTCCTAAAAAGCCATTGATGCCAGCGGCCATGGAAATTTTAAACGCATCGAGCTTTGATTTCATTCCGCCTGTGCCCACACTGCTGCCTGCATCTCCAGCCGCTGCTTCGATGTCTTCTGTGATGTCTGTGACTTCAAGAATTCTCTTTGCATTTGGGTTTGTATGCGGGTTATCTTCATACAAGCCATCAATATCAGATAAAATGGCAAGGAAATCCGCATCAATCAATCCAGCTACTTTTGCAGACAATGTATCGTTATCTCCGAACTTCAGCCGATTGATCGTCACTGTGTCATTTTCATTAATAATTGGAATGATGCCTCGATCTAATAACACATTCATCGTGTTGCGCACATTTTGATAGCGTGTTTCATCGGAAAAATCACTTCTTGTGATTAAAAGCTGTGAGGCAATATAACCGTGTGATAAAAATAAAGTAGAATATGATTCCATTAAAAGGCCTTGCCCAATTGAGGCAGATGCCTGTTTTTCCGGCAGTGTTTTGGGTCTATCGATAAATCCTAGTTTTCGGTAACCAGCTGCAACCGCACCAGATGAAACCAAAATGACTTCGTGTCCTGCATCTTTGAGTTTCACAATTTGATTGACGAGGTTTTCTAGTTTTTTTAAACTAATCTCCCCTTGAAAGCTAGTAAGAGAGCTGCTTCCGATTTTCACAACAATTCGTTTTCTCTCTTTATCTGCGTACACCTTATCACTCCTTTACCTGAGCTCTATTTATATAGATACTTTTTGTTTTTGCTGATTGCTGATCTCTTTTGATCGATTAGCAGCATGTTTGACGGCCTGCTTGATCGCTTCTCCACCGCCAAAATCATCTAATGCATTCAATCCAGCAGCCGTTGTTCCATTTGGTGACGTAATTTTCTCTCTTAGAGTAGAAGGGTCTTCTTCTGTTTCTTGCAGCATTTTCGCTGCACCGAGAAGTGTCTGCGTACCGATTTGGCGAGACAATTCCTTAGATAAACCTGCTTCTTCTCCCGCTTCTTCGATTCTCTCCATTAAGAAATAAAAATAGGCTGGGCCGCTTCCGGCAATTCCAGTGAAAATATCCATTTGCTCTTCCTGAATGGTATAGACTTCGCCCATTTCAGATAAAAGAGCCTGACTCATGCTGATATGGTCGTCTTTCACATAACGTCCAGCACATAAAGCGGTCGCTGAAGCCCCGATCGTACTTGACGTATTGGGCATCACCCTCATAACAGGCTGCCCTTCATGCAGCATATCTTCAATATATGATTGCTTAACGCCTGCAAGGACAGACATGATCAGCTGGTCTCTCTGAATATGAGGTTTTAACGATTCAAGTGCTGTTTCAGCATCCTTTGGCTTCATGGCCAGGATCAACATATCCATTTCTTCAAAAGGAAAAGAATCCATTGTGGCTGTTTGTATTCCGTATCGTTTCGTTAGTTCATTCAATCGATGTTGATTTTGTCTGTTTGTTGCGTAAATTTGGCCTAGCGGCATCTGTCCTGATCGCACAATCCCTGCAATCATTCCTTCCGCCATAGAACCTGCTCCAATGAAAGCAACTTTCTTTTGATCAATGATATGGATCCTCTCCCTTGTTCGCTTTTTGTTCGTGTTTTTCACACGTTAGTTATCGTAACATGATGAGAAATCGTGTCAAGAAAGAGCTAGTGCTTTTCAAAAGTCCCGATTGTATAGCGAACCGCTTGCTATATGTATGCTGACTGCGCTTTTACGAAACAACAAATTAGATCAAAAGAACTATTCGTATTTGCATCATAGTACCCTTTCTTTCGACTGAATTCCCCATTTTATTTTTGATTCGGTGACTTCAATTCTATTTTTTAGAAAGCGCTATCATTTTTAATGACTTTCTATTTTCCTATACGATGAATGTGCTTGAATCTTCCGATTAGACTATTGACATATTTTAGAAAACATGTCCGTTGAAATGACATTTTACTGGTGATACGGTGAAAGAGAAACCAAGTGAAAAAGGAGCGTTCATAATGAAAGTGAAAGAAAACTATGTCAATGTCATTCCAATGAAAGAAATCCGTTCTACCGATGACCTTCTTTTCCCATTCCCTATTTACAATGAGCTACGTGCGCAGAGTGATATGAGATATGATGAAACAAGAAAGTGCTGGGATCTCTTTCGATATGCGGATATCCAGTCTGTTCTCAAGCAGCCGAAAGTGTTCTCATCACAGCGAGGAAGAAGCACCTCGAAAACGAGTATTTTAACAATGGACCCTCCAAAACATACAAAGATGAGAGCACTCGTGAATAAAGCATTCACGCCAAAAGCGATCAAGCAATTAGAAGGTAAGATTAAAGACCTGACACATGACCTGCTGCAACAAGTCAAGGATCAACGTACGTTTGATATCGTGCAAGATCTAGCAGCTCCCCTGCCTGTGATGATTATTGCTGAGCTTCTCGGTGCAGAGGTAAAAGATAGAGAACTGATTAAGAAACATTCTGATGCCCTAGTGGCAGGTGCTAAGGATGAATCAAAAGAAGCCATTCAGGCAGTTGTCGATATGCAGAAACGCGCAGAGGAAGAGCTGTCCTCTTATTTTGCTCACTTAATCCAAAAACGAAAAGACTCCCCTGCTGATGACCTGATCTCACTTCTCATTCAAGCGGAAATCGATGGTGAGCGTTTAACCGAGAATGAACTGCTTGGCTTTTGTATTCTATTACTTGTTGCTGGTAATGAGACAACGACCAATTTAATTACAAATGCAGTACGACTGCTTACAGAGCAGCCGCATATCGCCGAAGCAGTACGGCAGGACCTCTCTCTTATTCCTCAATTGACCGAGGAAACGTTACGCTATTACCCGCCTGTTCAAGCCATTGGGCGAATCGCGGCCGAGGATGTGGAGATTGCAGGCTCAAAAATTGAAAAAGGTGACTATCTCATTAGCTGGGTCGCTTCTGCAAATCGCGATGAACAGAAATTTGACGATCCAGATACGTTCCGCCTTGACCGGAAATCAAATCCGCATATGAGCTTTGGCTTTGGCATTCATTTTTGTCTCGGTGCACCGCTAGCCCGCCTTGAGAGCAACATTGCCCTTGAGGTTTTACTCCAGACGTTTCAAGACATCACCTGTGCGGCAGATCAGCTAAAACCCATTCAAAGCACATTTGTTTTTGGGGTAAAAGAATTTCCTGTACAGGTCACCCGTTTTTAAAAGTCCCTTTTGAGGGGCTTTTTCATTTTCTTCAATTCATCATCTCTTTCTTACCTTCCATCTCCGAACATGCTAAAATAAAGTCCATACAAAGTGATAACGGAATGCAGAAAGGGAGCCAAAAATTCATGACCGATTATACAGCAATGAAAGACGGAATATTCAAATCAGTTTGTTCGTTAGATTGCCCGGATCAGTGCGGTCTTTTGATACATAAAGAAAATGGAAAGATCGTAAAAGTGCAGGGAGATCCAGACCACCCAGTTACCCAAGGCAACATATGCAACAAGGTGCGGAATGTCACAGCCCGTTTATATGATGAAAAACGGCTGACCACTCCTTTGAAACGTGTTGGACGCAAAGGCGATGGTCAATTTGCACCGATTACGTGGGAAGAAGCCATTGAAACCATTCGTCAAAAATGGACAAAGCTGGTTGAAGAAAAAGGTCCAGAAAGTATTCTGCCTTACAGCTTTTATGGGAACATGGGCAATCTGAATGCAGAAGGCATGGACCGCCGCTTTTTCTATCGTCTTGGTTCAAGTCAGTTAGACCGGACCATCTGTCAGTCAGCAGGAACGACTGGCTATAAATATACAATGGGTGCAAGCATCGGGACAGACCCAGAAGACACCATTCATACGAAACTATTTATCTTTTGGGGCATCAATGCTGTGTCGACCAATATGCACCAAATCACCCTCGCACAAAAAGCGCGAAAGCAAGGAGCAAAGATTGTCGTGATTGATGTTCACAAGAACCAAACCGGACGGATGGCAGATTGGTTTATTCCGCTTCGACCTGGTACTGACAGCGCACTTGCCCTTGGCATCATGCATGTCCTTTTTAAAGAAGGACTGACAGATGAAGCCTTTTTAGAGGAATATACAACCGGTCATAAAGAGCTGCGCGAGCATGTGAAGCAGTATGATCCAGACACCGTTGAGGGTATCACTGGGGTTTCTAAAGAGGACATCCTTACACTTGCGAGAATGTACGCAGAGACATCGCCATCTCTCATTCGCATTGGCAATGGTTTGCAGCACCATGATAATGGCGGGATGAGTATTCGAACCATTTCCTGCCTCCCTGCTCTGACTGGTCAATGGCTCTACAAGGGCGGCGGTGCGATGAAATCAAACTCTTCTTTTCTCAGTTATAATGAAACCGCTCTTCAGCGGCCGGATCTGTTAAAGGAACGCACGCCAAGATCATTTAATATGAATCAGCTAGGCAGTGTGCTGACGAATGCAGCGCCTTCCATTGATTCACTCTTTGTCTACTCGTGCAACCCAGCCGTTGTGACACCTGAAGCAAATAAAGTAAGAGAAGGTTTGCTGAGAGAGGACTTATTTACAGTGGTTCATGACCTATTTCTGACAGAGACAGCTGCGTATGCAGACATTGTCCTGCCGGCAACATCCGCTTTTGAAAATGAGGATTTCTATACATCATACTGGCACCATTATATTCAAATTCAAGAGCCGGTGATTGAACGCTATGGAGAAAGTAAATCCAATACGGAAGTGTTCCGCCTGTTAGCCCATGCGATGGGCTTTGAAGATGAAGCCTTCCGCGAGACAGATGCGGAGCTCATGGAACAAGCCCTTCACCATCCGGAAAATCCGCATTATGAGGACATTTCGTACGAAGCATTAAAAGAAAAGAAATGGATCAAAGCAAAACGAGGACCTTTCCAAGACTTAAAGCTCTCTACTCCAAGCGGGAAAATTGAGCTTTATTCTGAACAAATGAAAAAAGACGGCTATCCAGCACTACCAACCTATATGCCCCTTTATCAGGAAAGTGAATATCCGCTTACCTTTATACCAGGTCCGAATCATAATTTTCTTAACTCAACCTTCTCACTTCATGAAAAGCATCAAAAGCTTGAGAAATTTCCTAAGCTTCATATGAATGAACAAGATGCAAAGGCAAGACAGATTGAAGATGGTGACATGGTGCGTGTGCTGAATGATCGAGGAGAATGTGAGCTGGTCGTATCAGTCGGTCAAAATGTATTATCTGGTGTTGTGGTCAGTCAAGGATTATGGGCAGATCAAAAAGGCAAAAAACATTTAGTCAATGGATTAACACCAGATCGCTTGGCAGATATGGGCGGCGGCGCGACGTTCTTTTCTGGCAGAGTGGAAGTTGAAAAATTATCATAGACAGAAGAAAAGCCAGCAAAAACTGCTGGCTTTTTTTCATTTGGTTTTATCGAATAATCAGCTGGTTGGTCATCACATTTGCACTTCCATTGCTTCGGTAGCCTTCTACAGTTAATGCTGTTTCATACATTTTCCCCATTGGCATACCTAGGCTTTCCCATTTTCTGAAATGCTCACTGACGGATACAGTTCCGCTCGTACGTTTTGTTTGACGTACACTCCAATATTGCTTAAAGGTAGCGTCCCCAATAATAGAAGGCTGGTTGACACGTAGCGTTTCATAAATGTCATATGTGCCTCCATCGGCATAAAATGATCCTTTATACGTTCCTGTTGGGCGATAGGTGCCCCATGACTCAACAATGTAGTATTCAGCTAATGGAGATTGTGTCCAGCCATAGACACATAAGTAGGAATTCCCGCCCGGGTTAAAGGCTGCGTTGTAATTGATGGAGATGTTGCCAAGTTGATGATGAGTTTTAGTGGAATCAAACTTCTTCCCTTTTCGAAACAAAGCATTTCCAATATTGTTCCATTGTGCGCTAAATGCTCCGCCATTATTGAGTGTCATTGAGGTATTTCCGTAATCCTTCCATAATTCAAAATCGTATCCGCTGTGTGTGCCTATTCTATTATCATAAATCGTTTCCGCATGAGCTGGTACAGCAGTCAGTGTCAGCACAAATCCAATACACATCACAAACAACAGCCTCAATCTTTTCAAATTCATTTTTCATCCCTCTCCTTTTTTCATCATATTATTCTGCCTTCTCTAAGATGAAACGAGCCCATCACCTCCTTTCATGTAACCTTTCTTGCTAGACAGAACGGTATTGTTCTAACCCGGCATGGATGTCTCTTGTTTGTGTATAGATCTTTTGATACAGATGAAATAGATCAGCATATATACTTGCATGCTGCTGCTCTGGCTCATAGACAGCAGCTTGATGAATAAACTGATCTGCACATGCCTCAAGCGACGGACACCATCCGCAGCCAACGGCGGCCAGCATAGCTGCACCTAAAGCAGGCCCTTGTTCATTGTCTAACTGGATGACCTCAGCCTGAAAAATGTCTGCTTGCATTTGAAGCCATGTCCGGCTTCTCGCGCCGCCCCCAATGGAGACAATAGAATCTATGTGTTTCCCTGCTTGCCGGAATAAGGCGATGGATTCATTTAACGAGAAGGTAATCCCTTCTAGCACAGCCCTTACGATATGTGTCCTTTCATGTCTGCTGTCTAATCCAATCAAGCTTCCACGAACGGTAGAATCCGCATGAGGTGTTCTCTCCCCGACTAAATATGGCGTAAAGAGCAATCCTTTCGCTCCTGGCGCGACATCAACCGCACCCTCTAAAAGCGATTGGAACGATTCCTCTGGAGCCAGTAAGTGTTTTACCCAGTTAAGGCTATATCCTGCTGAAAGGGTGACACCCATTGTGTAAAAAGCGTCTTTTTTTGCATGATGAAACAAATGCAAGTTTCCTTGAAGCGCTCTTTCATGATCCTCTTCGTAAGAGAGAATGACGCCAGATGTGCCAATGCTGCATAACGTGCGGCCAGAGGATAAAATGCCAGCTCCAATTGCTCCGCAAGCATTGTCTGCCCCGCCAGCAAAGACTTTTGCACCCTCTTCGATCCCCGCCTCACGTGCAATGTGCGGCAATAGTGTACCGACCTCTTCCTCTGATGAGACAAGCGGCGGACAAATATGAGGAGGAATATCAAATGCCTGACAAATCTCTTCACTCCACTTTTGCTCTCCAATATCTAACAGCAATGTGCCAGCCGCATCAGAATAATCGATATGAACAGACCCTGTTAAACGAAATCTGACATAATCTTTCGGGAGTAAAAACATGTCGATTTGTTGATCAATTTCTGGTTCATGTTCCTTTACCCATAATAATTTTGGCAGTGTAAATCCTTCTAGCGCCTGATTTTTCGTGATCTTTTGCAGCCGTTCCCCCAGCTTTTTTGTGATGCGTGTACATTGCGCTGTCGTTCGTGTATCATTCCATAAAATCGCAGGGCGGAGTACCTTGCGGGATTCATTTAAAAGAACCAGACCATGCATCTGTCCAGAAAAGCTGATGCCTTCTACTTTCTTTGAATGAACAGGCTGTCTTGCCATCAGTTCTTTCATCGCAGCCACTGTTTGCTCAACCCAATCCTCTGGGTTCTGCTCACAATATCCAGGTCTATCTTGAATGAGGCGGTAAGACTTAGAGGCCTCGCAGCACACCTTTCCATTCTCATCTACTAATATTGCTTTGACTCCGCTCGTTCCAAGATCAATTCCCATCACATACTTCATGTCTTCACTCCTTCAAAACAGGTCCGCTCCTTCAATCAATCTTCTAACAAATATTGATTTAACCGGGCTTTCAACTGTTCCTCTCTTCCCGATTCGTTTCTGATCAAAGGGTGTTTGAGCGCATACTCTTCTAATGTATGAAAGTTTGCCTTTCCTTCTGAAATGTCACGGCCAATCCCTTCAGAAAAACTGCGATACCTGTGCTTTATCACATCTTCAAACACACGATCTTCTATGAGTCTATGAGCGACCCGCAGTCCTTTTGCGAATGCATCCATACCCGCAATATGGGCATACAAAATATCTTCAAGCTCAAAAGAAGCTCTTCTAACTTTTGCATCAAAATTGAGACCACCAGTTCCTAGTCCGCCATTTTGCAGAATTTCATACATGGCAAGAGTTGTGGCATATAAATCTGTTGGAAATTCATCAGTGTCCCAGCCGAGCAGCGTATTCCCTTGGTTCGCATCCACAGAACCGAGCAATCCATGTATTCTTGCTACTCGTAATTCATGCTCAAACGTATGACCGGCAAGCGTCGCGTGATTGGCCTCGATATTCAATTTAAAATGTGAATCTAATCCGTATTGCTTTAAAAAGGCGATAGATGTCGCTGCATCTGCATCGTATTGATGAGTGGTTGGCTCCTTTGGCTTAGGCTCAATTAAAAATTGGCCAGTGTACCCAATTTCCTTTGCATAATCAACAGCCATATGCAAGAACGACGCCATGTGGTCAAGCTCTCTTTTCATATCTGTATTCAGCAGAGTATCGTATCCTTCTCGTCCTCCCCAGAAAACGTAGTTTTCAGCGCCGAGTTCTTTAGCTGTTTCGATGCCTTTTTTCACCTGTGCGGCCGCATAGGCAAAGACATCTGCATGACAAGATGTCGCTGCGCCGTGTACAAATCTAGGATGCTTGAACATATTGGCCGTGTTCCAGAGCAGCTTTACTCCGCTATCCCGCATGTATTCTTTCATTCTATCTAAAATGATGTCTAATTGTTGATTGGTCTCTTGAAGCGTATCTCCCTCCGGTGCAATGTCACGGTCATGGAAGGAAAAATACGGAACATCCAATAGATCAAAAAGTTGAAAGGCCACTTCCAATCTAGCTTTCGCTAAATCCATTCCGCTATAGGAGTCCCAGGCTCTCTGCATCGTGCCAGTTCCAAACATGTCTGTTCCATCTGCAGTCAATGTATGCCAATAAGCGACTGAGAAGCGCAGGTGATCTTTCATTGTTTTTCCGCCAATCATTTCGTTTGGATCATAGTGTTTAAAAGCGAGTGGATTTTTTGATTGTTTTCCTTCATATTGTATTTTTCCGATTCCTTCTAAGTTGTGTAACGTTTTCATATTTGAGTTGGCCATCTTTTATTCCTCCTATGAATATACTTAGTAAGTTGATTCAACAAACTAATGTTCAATTGATGATCAATTCACTTTGAATTTTCCATATTTTTTAGTTTTTTAGAAATATTTTCGTTATAATAAAGTTAAAATCATCCTTCTTACAGAATACAGGCAAACAAAAACAGCTTTTTTTCAACTTAATCTAAAGACGAAACAAATGGAGTGGATAACGTGGATATTGCTGATCAGAACTTTGTGAAAAAAATAAATCAAAAGCTATTATTAAAAGAAATTCTCCAGCATGCGCCAATTTCCAGAGCAAAATTATCTGAACGCACTGGATTAAATAAATCGACTGTTTCCTCTCAAGTAAGTACATTAATGAAAGAGCATCTCGTCTATGAGATCGGTCAAGGTGAGTCTAGCGGCGGGAGAAGACCGGTTTTACTGATGTTTAATAAACGTGCTGGCTGCTCCATCGGGATTGATGTCGGCGTTGATTATGTCAACGGCATTTTAACCGACCTCGAAGGGTCCATTCTTCATGAAGAGCAGATCAAGCTCCCATCAAGCTCTCCTGATGTGACCATACGCATTTTAATTGAATTAATACAGCAGTTGATGGCACAAATCCCCTCTTCCCCATACGGGCTCATAGGTATTGGCCTATGTATACCTGGGTTAGTGGATACCGATGAACAAATCGTGTTTACGCCTCATTCCAAATGGAAAAATGTTGACCTGAAAACAACGCTCCAAGACGCTTTCCAAGTACCCGTCTTCATTGAAAATGAAGCAAACGCGGGTGCATATGGTGAAAAAATCTTTGGCGCTGCTAAACACTATGATCATTTGATCTATGCCAGCATCGGCACTGGCATTGGAATCGGGATCATTATCAATCATCATTTATACAGAGGCGCATTCGGCTTTTCTGGTGAAATGGGACATATGACAATCGACTTTAATGGACCAACATGCAGCTGCGGAAACCGTGGATGCTGGGAGCTGTATGCATCTGAGAAAGCCTTGTTTCAGTCCCTTCAAACAAATGATCAGCCCATCTCCCATCAAGACTTGGAACAGCTGGCGACGTTAAATGATATGAAAACGCTCAATGCCCTGCGCAACTTTGGTTTTTACCTTGGCGTCGGTCTCACAAACGTCCTGCATACCTTTAACCCGCAAGCGATTATTTTACGAAACAAGGTGATTGAAGCACAGCCAACGGTTTTACGTGTGATTCAAGAGGAGGTATCCTCAAGGATGGATACGCAATTCAGTTCACATGTAGAGCTGCTTCCTTCGTCATTAGGACACAACGCACCGGTATTAGGGATGACATCTTTAGTCATTGAAGCTTTCCTGCAAGATGCCACCCTCTCACCATGACAGGTTCATAGATAAAAAAGACAGCTCTTAGCGTGTTGTCTTTTTTATTTATCTGTTTCCTCATAACGGAAATAGTTGAAATCAGCAGGAAGACGCTCGCCGCTTGTATCCTGGCACTGCATGCCGACAAATGCCCCTGTAAAAAATCCCCCTCCTCGAATGAAGTCATCGGATAAATGGCTTGATTCAAATGACACATCAATTTCCTTCCATTCTCTTTGATCAAAAGAATAAGAATAGGTATATGTCTCTTTCTGAACGGTCACTTTTAAATACACATACGTGACCTCCTCTGGAATGACGATTTTTTGTGTCAACGGCTGAGAAAAGGAAAGGTTTTGACAGACAGATAGTTCAAGAATGCGGCCAAGTTCCTCGTCATATGTCACCTGAAGCGCTGTCCAATTTTCCGTATTATAATAATTCACAAGACCAGCAGCTTGCTGAAAATTCTCTGGAAAGAACGAAACAGCTGTCTCTGCTTCAAAATAAAAGCTTTGCCAGCGCCTTGCAACGAAAGCTTGAGTAAACTTAGATGTTAGTGATTCCTGTCCGTATAACCTTAAATGCTGAGGTTCTTCCGTTAATGAACCGATCTGATCAGTAAAAGGGATTCTTAATGTTTGGAAGTGTCTATTTAACGTTGATTCTTTAAATTCATCGACTGTATAGTGTGTAGGAGCAAAAACCTTTTCGTTTATCGCTGGCGCTTCAACCTCCAGCGCCCCCTCTTTTCCGCCCACAACATACGGCCAGCCATCCTTCCATTCGAGCTTTTGAATCGCTGTTTCTCTTCCTAAAGGACACCACCCTCTCTGTTGAAAAATAGATTCCTTGCTTGATTGAATGGGGCGGCCAGTGAGATGAGCCAAATACCATTCATTTGTATGCGTTTGAACGATGGAAGCATGCCCGCATTTTTGAAGCGGATGTTCAGGTGCGTGAAAAGCACTTAAAATGGGGTTATCAGGATGAACCTCATAAGGCCCTTCAATCTGCGAGGAACGGGCAATTGTTGCCGCATGCTCGTACCGGGTACCTCCTTCTGCTGTTAATAAATAATAGTAATCACCAATGTGATAAAGATGCGGCGCTTCTGTCAATTTTATCGGCGTGCCTTTAAAAATGACCTTCCGCTGACCAATGAGTTTCTTTTCCGACACGCTATATTCTTGCAGGGCAATACCCGCAAAGGAATGGTGTTTTTCCCTATGATCCCACAGCATATTTAAGACGTATTTCTTGCCGCTTTGGTCATGAAATAAAGAAGGATCAAAGCCAGAGCTATTGAGACGGACCGGCTCACTCCAATCACCATCCACTTCACTTGCCGTGACCAAATAATTATGACCATCTTTAAATGGACCATCCACTACTTTGATATCTGAATAAATGAGCCAAAACTGACCATCTGCATAGCTTAGGCACGGTGCCCATACTCCGCCAGAATCAGGATTCCCCTTCATGTCCAGCTGCGACGTTTTTTGCAAAGGACGCGCAGCAAGCCGCCAATGGACTAAATCCCTCGAATGATAAATTTGCACCCCTGGAAACCATTCAAATGTAGAGACCGCCATGTAATAATCTTCTCCTACACGGCAAATACTTGGGTCCGGGTTAAACCCTTTGAGCACAGGATTGGTAATTTTCATTCAACTTCCTCCTCTTCACGACCTACATTTTAAAATCATCCATATGATCGATATATACTTGATCCCTATTCTCAAGCTCCCTTACAACTTTTTTGTGTTTTTCTTCATCTAGGTTGTAAAAATTAATATCAATCATCGCTAAAATCAGTAAGCATACAGGAATCACCGTTACCGTGATTAAAATGCCAAGTAATGCTTCTGGTGTCTGTATTTGGTTCGCGACATAGCCAAATCGATCGAGTACAAGCCCCGGAACAATCCCGCCTAATGCCATCCCAAATTTAAAGAAGAACCCAATGACTGCGTAGATGAGCCCGCCCATCCTTTTCCCTGTTTTATATTCGCCATATTCAACAGTCTCTGGAATAAGTGCCCACATGTAAGCACCGGCTGTAATACTCCCCGCAGCAGCGACGAGCCTAAAAACAAGTATTAAAGTGATTTGACTCGACGGTATCACAAGTAATGCAAGAAGACCTACGATATTCAGCAATAAAGAATAATTCAGCAGCTTTTTCTTTCCTAACAGCTTGTGCAGCTTAGGAATAAACGGCAGCACCATTAAAGCTGGCAGACTGCCAATGAGTCCGTACCATTTCACTAAATCTTCTCTGCCAAGGTTATACGTCACATAATAGATCCCAACAGAGTTGCTGATCGAGTTCACACCAAAAATAATAATAAAGAAAATGCTTAATACAACAAGCGGACGATTCACTCGCAACTGGACAAAGATATCACTGAATTTAATCTTTTCCTCTGGCTTTTGAAGCGTGACACGTTCATTCGTGCTTTTAAAACAGAAAATCAGTAATGCACCGCCAAGAACGCCGAGAAAAGCCATCGTCATCTGCCAGCCGAGTGCTGTATTTCCTGTCGTATCACTTAAAAAGGTCGCAAGAAAAGGAACAAAAAAAGCCACAACTAGACCGCCTAGATTGGCAAAAACCATACGAACGGACGTAATACTGACAACCTCTTGGTTATTTCTTGTCATTGCGGAAGTTAAAGCACCATAAGGAACGTTGATGAATGTGTATGTAAGCGATAAACCAACATACGTGATGTAGGCATAAATGAGTTTACCCATTTCGGAAAAATCAGGTGTTGTAAAGCAAAGGATGGCAAGTACGACGAAAGGAAACGCACCGAATAACAAGTAAGGTCTGAACCTGCCAAAACGGCTGTTCGTCCGGTCCACCAATGCACCAATAAATGGATCTGCAAGCGCATCGATGGCGCGAACAACCAAAAACATCGTCCCTGCTGCTGCCGCTGATAAACCGTACACATCTGTATAAAAAAATAATAGATACGTAGAGACAGTTGCATAAATCAAATTACATGCGAAATCCCCTGAAGCATATCCCACTTTTTCAGACATACGAATCTTCTTTAAATTCTCACTAACCATGAGCTTTCTCCCTTCTTCACTTAGCCTCTTCTAACGAACAGATGATGGAGGGCAGCAGCAATCAATGCGGGAAATATAAAGCGCTTTCAATTTGTTGTAAAAATGTAGCTGAACATCTCATCCTTTCAGCTTAGCCCATTTAAGCAGCAAATCAGTTGAATGACGGAATCATCTCCTTCAATATAGGAATCAATGCTTGAAATTCACCTTAGTTTATTGACCAAACAAACTAAGATGAATTCATTTTATAAAATCTGATCTGACTTTTCAATATTTTTTGAAAAAATAATCCAAATAATCGATTTCTTGTCATTCATCTTGTAAAATGACATGAAAATCTGAAAGAATTCATTTAATGGTTGCATTCAAGCTCATCCCATGCTATATTAATCAAGCGATGAGCTGAATTGTGTAAGTCGGGTAACATGTCTCTTTGAGACACACACGAATGTGGCGTGTGGTTATTCCGCCTCAATACGCAAAAGACATCTTCTGAGGAAGATGTCTTTTTTCTTACCCTATTTTTGTTCCATTCTCAACCGGTTCATCTGTGGCTAGCAAAACCACGTCTTCTTTTGATGGCACGCCTCCTAAGACAAGCACTTCTGATTTGAACCCTGCAATTCTTCTTGGCGGGAAATTAACGACTGCTACAATTTGTTTGCCGGTAAGATTCTCCGCTGTATAACGCTTTGTCAGCTGAGCACTAGATTGTTTTACACCAATTTCTTCACCAAAATCAATCTTGAGTTTCAACGCAGGCACTCTTGCCTCTGCAAAAAATTCTGCTTCTATGATCGTCCCAACACGAATATCTAACGCCAAAAACTGTTCAATATCTGCCATATGACTCTCTCCCCTTCACGAAAGGTAACGTAATCTATTGATTATCCATTGTAGCACATTCATTTCGTCAAAAAGGAGGTTCAAAAAGCCTATTCAGCGCTAAAATCACCCTTTTAGTTTACATAATAAATTTATAGTCGTGTATTAAATGTTTGCATCCTGAAAATGAATTCAGTAAAATGGCAAATAATCCTACTGCTTCCTCCCGAATATATTGGGGAGGGTTCACACTTGTTTACATTATCGGATATGTGGACGTTTTGCTGGTCGTTTTTCGTCATTCTTCCTATCGTTGCCATCCTGCATCAGCTTGGCCATATTGTGGTCGCGTGGATGTTTGGGGCAAAGGTTTCCTTTGCTCTTGGCAGAGGCAAAAAAGTGTTGAAAGTAGGCGTCGTTGAAATTAGACGAATCTATTTTCTAGATGCATTTTGCCACTATGAAGAAATGAGGAAAAATAACCGATTTTCGCACATTCTTGTCTACTTAGGCGGTTCATTATGCAACCTGCTCAGTGTTCTCATACTGAATACAATGATCGCCAATGATTTCCTGCCAGAGCACCAATTTTTCTATCAATTTGCTTACTTCTCAGTCTACTATGTATTTTTTGCACTGCTGCCAGTCCAGTATGCAGATCATCATCCGAGTGATGGGCAAGCGATTGTGAACATCATTCGGCACGGTGAACCATGTGACATCATTGACTAACATGATGACTTTCGCTGTCAATATGATAATGAATCGTTAAAAAAGGAATACCGAACAGCTTCATTTGGTGTACCGCTGTGAGACTTTGATCTGTCTCCGGCTTCATATGAAAGCTTTCTTCCATTGGCAGTTTCATGGTGATAAATGGCGTATGTAAATACAATCCTTCGTCACCGGTACTGCCTTTTGGACGTGTGCTTTTTAATAGAAAGTCTTCCTTTTCATTAAAAGGCTTTAAAATGGCAGTCAGCTGAGAATACGGAAGCGGCAGCGCAATATTCATATAACCCGCAGCTGCATCGTGATGAAGAGCATAAAGTGCAAAAAAGACTTGCTCCCCTTTTGCGTTATGACGAATCCACGCACGCACATTCTCTCTTTCTTCCTTAGGGTGTTGAAATCTACAAAGGCTTCCCGGCATTTCATAAGGAATACGAGATGACCCCAAATAAAGCTGACCTATTTTCTTAAACACTGGCTGAAGTAAAAAAACAAAAGGCCTCACCCACCAATGAAAGCTGACGGCTGCTTTTAACGTAAAAGCCATAGGGTTCTCATAAAATCTGCGAATCACAGGTGAAACCCGATCAGCTGAAAATGTCGTTCCATTTAATTCATCAAGTGAATCGACTAAACCGAGCTTCTCTCGATCGTGCACTCTTTCCTCTTGAAAAGAGATCAAATGAAAGCGACCATGCACTTTCGAAATCGGAAAATCCTTCTGCTTCAATTGATCCTTCGGTCCTTCGATCACCCAGCCAATTAAACCTGGCAAAATCACAAAAAAAGCATTGATACTGCCATGAAACCAAATCATCTGATCAATGCTGATGTAGGTCACGCGCATAAGCATACCCGCTGAATAAAGAAGAGATAACACGATCGTCCCCATTAAAACAAAGCTAGAAAACACAACAAGACCTTTTGCGAAAGTTAACCGAAATCTTGTTTTCACACAAAGGATTCCATATATGTAGAGGGCAACCACATAAAGAATGACGCTGAACGTATCAAATAGACGGGAGAAGCTAATCCCAACAGCAATCATCACAGGCGACAGCAAAATCACCCAGCCCGCCGCTTTGTATAAAGCTGTCTCCTTTGTTCGCTGTCTCCCTAATAATCCATAAAAAAGCGGGATAAAAAAAGCCGAGTAATGAAAATGAATAGCGGTCAAAAGAACAATGATCGGCGAAAATGTCATCACCTGTATATCTGCTGTGTACAGCCAAAACCAAAGCCCGCCTAAAGCGATATACATCCATGCGCCATCGATCATCAGCTCATGAAGCGGAAAGATTCCTCTTTTCAGCAAACGAGCAAAGCCAAATAACGCCAACAGGAATGTATATAAAAGCCAGCCCGATGCAAACCAGGCGGAATGATAGATAAAAGCAGCGGTTGCACAAAGAGCCGCTAGTGGAAAGGCTTTCATTAAAAAGCCGATCAGCATCCCTGGCTTTTGTTTCTTCCCTTCTTTCTTAAAAAAGTGTAAGGCAGCGGGAAGAAAAAATAGAATCGCCATGAGAACAAAAAATTCTGCTATCGGACCTGTCATCAAACGGGTGGCGATAAAAAAAGACATAAAGATCAGACTGGATGTCAAATGCCACTTATTCATCAGGAGACACCCTTTCTGTAAAACGGCCTTTATATGTAAAAAGAGTACCAAACAGGCGATTTTTCACGTGGACATCAATGGTATATTCACCTGCATGCTCATCGTAGCCTTCCGTTACATCTGACACACCATAAAGCCATGAAGGCAGCGGCCATTCCCTGCCGAACATCAAAAACTTCTGCCGGCCGGATTGAATACGCAGGAAACCATGCTTTGTTACTGTAAAATGAAGCTCTGACACAAGAAGTCTAGGCTTTCCAAAGTAGTCTAGTACTGTATGACTCTTCTGTTCAATGATCATATCTGCATCAAAGTGCCGCTCCTGCTTTGGGAAATAAAACGTTCGATACCAGTGCATCCCTTCCTCCCCCTTATTTGTCACAAAGGGCTCATTGACAATTTGGAAAGGAATATCTTTTCCTCTCTCAGGGAAAAAACAGCGAAACAATGGACCAATTCTGAAGATCAATCGAATGAGTCTTGACCCGCCGCCTATCTCCTCCATGGTGCCTTCAGCAGAAAACGCGCGGTTGTATCTCTCTTTTAGTTTTGGATGCAGCTTATCGTAATCCTTTACTTGATGACGATGAACGACCATGTCTACCTCCCCTTTTTCGTTTGATGGAAAATACATCTATACAATCTCTTAAATTGATCATACCTGCAATCGACAAGATGAAAAATGCACTCATCACAAGCGGCTCATGAAGCGTCGTTTGCGGGGA
Organism: Bacillus pumilus; assembly: GCF_038738535.1. NCBI lineage: Bacteria > Bacillati > Bacillota > Bacilli > Caryophanales > Bacillaceae > Bacillus > Bacillus pumilus. The sequence goes on from NZ_CP046128.1 coordinate 1,827,691, forward strand.
TAGGATCCCTATACAAAGCATGATCAGAAAAAAAATGCTTTGTAGAATGAAAAGATATTTTTTTGACAGCTTAGGAATCAGCCATGATACACCTAAAAGCGCATAAAACAATCGAAATCCCATGCTATGATCAAAAGCAGAATGTGAAAAAGGGATGACCGCTTGGCATAGCCAGACGATGGCAAACAGCAAACAAATCCCGTAATGAGCAAGTGTTCTCTCTAGTAATAACCGAGGATGCGTTCCCTTTTCAAGCCACGTCTTTAAAGCGCCAAAACTAAAGGCCGTCATAAATCCTATCATCGGGCGAAAAAGAATCCGGTCTGCCCATGTCCAACCTTTTCCTTCTTTCGTTTCGTAATCAAATTGAGTTTGAAATACAATGTGATCGCTTGTTTTCATATACTTCCAGTAGCCGCTGCCTTCTTTGATAAAAGACAATGGGTGCGACGATTTGAAATTGAGTGAGGATGCCCGGTCATTCCGTTCATCCATCATTCTTGTTCGATACGCTCCTGTCCCTGTGACACTTAAACCAAACCCAAGATGCTTTTCATACAAAAAGGATTGGGGCTGTTCATTTTGGGGTTCATTTAATGAAATGGTTGAAAAACGCAAATCCCACTGTTCATGAAGCTTTGGATTTTGCGTATATTCCCAGACTTTCTCTATAGGTGCATGAATGGTTGTTTCCACATAAACAGGCTTTCTTTTCATCTGCCTCTACTCCTCTATGTGAATTATTTCACATAACAAGCATACCATGTTTCACAAAACTGTCAAATCTTTATTCGTTTTCTGTTAAAAAAATTCTTCAAGACGGCCGCCCTTTTAAGATATCGATTCACTGCAAAAAAAGACCTGTCAATGAGACAGATCTTCTTTTTGCAACACACCTGAGATATAAAGCCTGACCGCATAGCTCACACTGTCTTCAAGCTGTTCTTTTCGTTGAAATCCCTTTTTATTTGAAATATCACCGAAGCCGTGCAATAAGCTTCTTAGTCCTCTTACCACATGTGTCATCTCTTCTTCTTTTACACCAAAGCGGGACATGATGGATTGGACAAATTCAGCAAGGCGCTCTGCCTCGCTTCTTACTTTTTTCTCATCCATATGTGAAAAGGCAGCTTCATAGAGGCCTGGATGTTCCCGGACAAATTCAACATACTGCCTGGCGAAGGCTAAAACAGCTTCTTCTTTATCCAGCCCCTCTGTTACGTGTATGCCTTCTTCACAAAGCATGGACAGCCCTTTTACTGCGAGTGCCGCCTGAATCTCATGAAGACCGGATACGTGATTATAAAGGGAAGGCGGTCTGATGTTCAGCCTTTTAGACAATGTAGCAATGGTCAATGCAGAAAACCCCTCTTCATCAACAAATGCAGCTGCTGTATCCATAATTTTTTCTTGCGTGATACCCATTCTTGGAGACACGGTTTACTGCTCCCCTTTCTTCAGCTGCTGCTGCCTTTTACGAACGGCAGCTTGCAGCTTTTCATGAGGTTTTATGATGAGATCGCCATGTCCTGCAGCAAGACAGGATAAGCGAAGTGCCAGTAATTTTTCGGCACTTTTGAGTGCGGTTTCTGCATCCCATGTAGCAAAGGCCGGGAACGGAAAGGTCCAGCGAAATTCACCCGTTACTGATAAGCCGCCTTTTGTTACAAGGGCATCCCCAGCAATCACAACTCCTGACCTTCCATCGTATAAGGAAATGCTGCCAGGTGTGTGCCCTGGTGTCGCAATGACTTTCAGCGGCCCAATCTCATCTCCTTCTTCGACAAGCACATCCGGTTTTGTGTGAATATTTCTCGAAAAACTGCCTTTGATTTTTTGCTGGGGTTCGCCAGGAAGCAAGGATAAGTCACCCTCAAATAGGCGGGCATCGCGTTTTGATAAATAGACGACTGCCTCTGGAAAAACTTTTTTCACTTCATCTAATGCGCCTATATGATCCATATGACTATGGGTGAGAATAATTTTGTGTATGGGTTTGTTCTTTTGACGGGCAAATTCGATGATCGGCTTTGCTGCCATTTTTAAAGCAGCATCAATTAAGATGAGCCCATTCTCTTCCTCAAATACATAACAATTTACCGGAAATAATCGCGGCATCAATGTGAGCTGGTGCAGACGGTCAAAAGTTGTCAATCTCATCAAGTGTCCCCCCAAAACTAATGTTGTTAGTTTTATATTAACTAATACTATTAGTTTTAGCAACTATTTTTTCATCGACCGCAATATAAATATCGATTTGCGCTTCTTTTGGATCAATAGACCTTTCATCGTACCATTCAAAATCCCCTGTATATGTGCGAAAATAACGCTGATCCCAATTCCAAATCTGCTGCCATGTTTCAAGCACAACTTCTTCAATCGGCCCCTTTCTCGTTCGAAATCTTGCGTACGTGGACGAGGGAATCTCTTTTACATGTTCTAAGTGCTGATCCACAAAGTGTCCCGCTGTGAATAAATAAGAGCCATGCTCATCTTTTTCATAATCTGAATACAGCCCTATGACGGGCGCTTGTCCCCCGTGAAGCTGCTGCGCAAAAAATTGCTGCCAAAGAGGTGCAATCTTCCGCTCTTTTGTCAGCTCCATTTCGTTTGTTGTTCGAACAGACAACCCTTTCATCCATTGTTTCTCTAATGTCACGATATCGTACATACATTCTCATCTCCTTTTTTTCTATCATATAAAAAGAAACCTGACAACATTGTGTCAAGTTTCCATTCGTTTGAGAAATTGTTTCAACTGGAGATCAAACGCTTCTTTGACATGCTTCGGGGAAAGAATGTCGACATCTGGACCTAAATGGAATAGGAAACTATTTAACCAATCATCTTGAGGTACAGTGATGGTGGCAAGATAGCTTCCGTCTGAACATACGTTCAATTCGTTCTCATCCACCCATTCCTTCACTTTGCCCACTGATGCTTCCGTTAACCTGAGCGTGACAGAGCTGACCGATGGTTGTTCTTGCCAAGAGTCATTCCAAGGCTTCTCTTCGTTTTTGATTCTTTTCGGTTGGAAATATCCTGAAATGGTGACAAGACCCGTCATTCTGGTCAGTTTGAACAGACGAAAAGCTTTTTTCACACAACAAAACGCATACAAATACCAATGCCTTCCTTTTAAAACAAGCGTATAAGGCTCCACTTTGCGTGGAAGTGTTTCGCCTTTCGCATTGCGATAGGTGAACTGAATATATTGGTGCGCTGAGGCAGCTGTATGGATGAGCTGGAGCTTCTGCTCAGCCTGGCTGTCTTTTCCCCAGGAGCTTAAATCAATGAAGACATGATGCTGTTTTTCGCTCTCACCCGTATGCGTGGGAATGAGCGATTTGATTTTTTTCAGTACATGCTCACTTTCTTTAAAGGAGTACGCACTCGTCATGCTTTCGAGGGCTGTTAAAATGACCTCGATGTCATCATCGGTAAATAATTTTTTCTCTAAACGATAGTCCTCAACAAGTGAAATGCCTCCACCTGCTCCTTGGGTTGTCACAATAGGGATTCCCGCTTGATTGATGGTATCAATATCACGATAAATGGTCCTCACGCTCACTTCGTGGAGTTCAGCAAGATCTTTCGCCTGTACTTGCTTCTTGCTAATGAGCAGCATCACAATAGATAAAATGCGGTCGATTTTCATGACTTTTCCTCTTTTTCATAAATGTAGGTTTTGTTTTGATAAAAAAAGAAAGAATGGTAAAGATAAGTAACAGCCAGCATTCGTTTACATCCCTGCACGTGCAGGAGGAGGTTGCATCATGACACATAACGTGTGGCAGTTGTTCATGATTGGGAGCATTATGTTGATCTGCATCATGATTCGAATGAATCGAATGAGACGCTATCAGCTTGTACGCCCCATCAGTCTTTTGATGAGAATGTATATCTTTGGTCTCTCTGCCCTTATTCTCCTATCAGAAGGATGGCAAAATCACAGTATCTTCATCTATGCCGCTATTGGCATGCTTTTTGGAAGCAGCCTGGCTATTCATGCCTATCAGACGATTCGAATGAAAGAAGAAAATGGCCGGCTGTATATGAAAACGAGTAAATGGATTGAAAGCTTCATTTTATGTTTGTTTTTATCCAGGCTTAGTTTTAAGCTGGTTGAGCTGACAAACCATTCGATGACCAAGATCAGTGTCGTTGAACTATATCAGCATATCGTGAGCGATGATGCGATGACCATGCTCAGCTTTTTTCTTTTAGCTGCTTACTATGTTGTTTTTTCTTATCACATGATGAAAGCAAGTAAACGATCGACACATGTGCATCATGCATAAAAACCTTCCTATAGGCGTAGGAAGGTTTTTTATTAATCGTGCTGTGCATGGTGAATCATCTGTTCAAGCACTTCCATCACATGCTGATCTTCAGGGCTGTAAAAAATCGAGGTCCCTGCTCGTCTAGATTTCACGAGACGAAGGTTTTTTAAAAAGCGCAGCTGATGAGAAACGGTTGATTGCATGAGATTCAGTGTTTCTGCTATATCATTTACCGAGTGTTCACCTTGAGACAGCAGGTGCAGAATTCGAATACGAGTCGGATCAGATAAAGCTTTAAAGGTTTGGGAGACAAGAAATAGACTTTCTTCATCCAGCTCCATCCGTTCCTGTTCTTGATTTGTATTCAGTTCTTCCTTCATTTTGCTTCACCTTTCTTGTCCGTCAAATCACGACTTATTCTCTGTATCATCATATACCAAAACGTCCGGCATGCAAAGCGGGCACACTTTAGAAAAAAGATTTACTCAAATAGCATTGACACTTGGTAGCATTCTTTTTAAAATGAGCATTATTTATTCATTTTTTTAGAGGAGCTGATAGGCAAATTGACTGAAGAGCCAAGACTAAAACGCAGCCTGACTGTCTTTCCACTTGTTGTGATCGGGCTTGCTTATATGGATCCACTTGTCGTATTTGATTCATACGGCATTGTTGCTCAGCTGACGAAAGGACACGTCGCTGCAGCTTATATATTTACGTTACTTGCATTACTATTGACAGCGCTTAGCTATGGGAATATGGTGAAGGCTTTTCCAAAAGCAGGATCTGCTTATACATATGCGCAAAAAAGTATTCATCCTCATGTCGGCTTCCTTGTGGGCTGGACACTTTTACTGGATTATTTATTTTTGCCTATGGTGAATTTTGCGATCGGAAGTGCTTATTTAACCGCAGCCTTTCCTGATGTACCTCATTACATTTGGATCATCATACTTGCTATCGCCATAACGACTGTCAATGTAATCGGTATTCGGCTTACAGCCAACATCACGGCACTATTTGTGACCTTCCAGGTCATTGTCGCCGTCACTTTTGTTGGGTTTGTTATTTATGGGCTCACACAAAACGCTGGAAGTGGAGAATTATTGTCCGCCCGGCCTTTTTATTCAGCGAGCTTAGAACCAGCGCTTATTTTTTCAGGAGCGACCATTTTATGTTTTTCGTTTCTAGGATTTGATGCAATTTCGACCATGTCTGAGGAAACCATTAAGCCAAAAAAGACGATCCCACTTGCCATCTTCTTAACCGTCGCCATTGGAGGCGTACTGTTTACCTTGACGTCTTATTTTTTGCAGCAGGTATTTCCAAATTTTCAACAGTTCAAGCATCCCGATGCTGCCTCACTTGAAATTGCGGAATTTGTGGGGGGCGCATTTCTCCACTCGTTCTTTTTAGCTGGCACAATGGTCGCTGTCATCTCTTCTTCCTTATCGTCACATGCAAGTGCAGCAAGGCTGTTATATGCAATGGGTAGAGATGAGTCGTTACCGAAGCGTTTCTTCGGATATATTCATCCGAGATTAAAAACCCCTGTTTTTAATATTTTATTAATTGGTGCTTTCTCCTTAACCGCAGTCGTTGGCGAACTTGAAGTCATTTATTCCTTTATCAGCTTCGGCGCGTTGATTGGATTCACTTTTGTGAACTTGTCTGTTTTTGCGTACTATTTCGTCAGACAAAAACAAAGAGGTGTACTCAATACATTGAGATACGCATTGATCCCTCTGTGCGGGACGGCCTTTTGTATTTGGCTGTTAACGAGCATCAGTACAAATGCATTAATCATTGGTATGCTTTGGCTGATTATCGGTTTTGTTTATTTCTGCTACAGATTGAAAACAAGACCCGAATTTACATTTGGGTATGATTGATTATAAGGTTTTCACTTGGTATCCTGTGCAGGATATGGCATAATAAAAAGGCTGTACTTCCCTTTTAAAAGCGGGGCAAAACAGGGGTGAACTGACCTTGAAAAAGAAAAAAACAGGATGTTTTGCCATTTCAGGCTGCTTCACGATTTTTCTGTTTGTTTTCGTATTAGCAGCCATTGTCATGTCCTTTAATCAAAAGGAATTAAAAAAGCTGCCGATTGATACGGAATCAATTGTTTTGTCGAGATTGGATGATTACAAGCCGCTTGTAGAAACAGAGCTAAGAGATCAAGATTTAGATCAATATACCGCGTTAATCCTCGGTATGATGTATCAAGAATCAAAAGGCAGAGGCGGAGATCCAATGCAGTCCTCTGAATCTCTTGGTTTGAAACGAAATGAAATCAATGACCCTCAGAAAAGCATTAGACAAGGAGTCCATCATTTTTCTACTATGTACAAGCATGGGAAGAAAAAAGGCGTTGATTTGGAAACCATTATTCAAAGCTATAATATGGGAATCGGCTATATTGATTTTGTTGCAAAAAACGGGGGAAAACATTCCGAGAAATTGGCAAAGCAATACTCCAAAAAGCAAGTGAAACAAAACCCCGAAGTCTATACGTGCGGAGGCAACAAAGATAACTTCCGCTATCCGTATTGCTACGGTGATTTCACTTATGCTGAAAAAGTAAAAGAAAAAACGAAAACAGTTGAAGAAAAGATGAAATTGGCTTCATCATCCACACCATCATCGTAAAAAAACATTTCTCATTGGTATAATCAGTACTAACATAGTTTGATTATATCAATGAGAAAAATGCTACACACAAATCTTTAGTGATAAAATTTTCACAAAGTCGGCTTAATACAGTTCATTCTAATGTAAAATCCCTATTTTTTCTTTCAAATAGTGGGAGCCTCGAAAAACTGATTAATTTATTTCTTAAATTATCCCAGTTAGTTTCCAAATCTGATACTGTATTTACATACTTTTCATTCTTCATAGTTTCAGTCATAGCATATTCTGTATGGAATTTTGAATTATAATATTCTTCAGCATACATTGCTCCATCTAGGAGCTTTTTTACTAGTTTCTCTTCACTATCCCCACTGCGATAATTTATTTTGTAAATACCATTATCTATACTCTCTACAATTGAAGTTAGTATTAGGACAAATCGCGCTACACTTGGTAAGTGTGTCCTATCAGTCGAATACTCTTCATCATTCAATATATGTTGTGAAATTAAAAAATTACTTCTAATTGCAAAAGACCACCAAAAAAACAAATCAATTGGCTTTATCAATAAAGCGGGATCAACTCTTTCTTCAAAATGATTATATAATATTAATAAATATCTAAAACTATCTGTACCTGCAAAAAAGTCAGCATCCATTTCCATAGTTTTAATATCTAATGGAGATATATTATTAGTTCTTCTATTAATGTAATACATAGGGATATAACTTAAATCGTTATTATTCAAATATTGACAATGACCGTTGAGTAAATGCCCTAATTCATGAGTTAAAATGAATCTGGATACAAAAACAGTAAGAAAACTTGCTAAATTATAATCTATTGTTTCATTATTTAATATTATCCCCTCCTTATTTTCATCTTGTAAAAGAAGCAAGAATGATACATCATCTCCTTGTTTTTTGCTTATTTTAAAATGTAAATCATTTATAAACTTGTGGTTTAATTCTTCTGCAAAACCAATAAAATAATCAAAAAAATTGCTAATTACTCCTGTATTTATTTCTATATGGTCAATATTATCTTTACACCAAGCTTTTCCGCCTAAACGTCCATCATTTTTTATAAAGAATTTTAATTGAGTTTCTGAAAGAGACATATCTTTTCTTGAAGTATTTTTCATTATATCTTGATAGCCTTCATAAATAGATTGTGCTCTTTTTTGAATATCACTATAAAAAACTTCTTTGTTCCTCATTAAAACACCTACTTATACTAATTTTGAATATATTAATCTTTTGGATTCAAGATTATTGAAATATTTTTTAATTCATAATTATAACTTATAAGGTATTTATTTACAACATAAGACCTTAAACTTTATTTGTAGCAAAAAAATGTTTAAAAGAATAATTAACATTTCAAAATCTCATTATCTAACTCATTCTTAATTATCATAAAATGAAAAGCACTTCCTAAATGGAAGTGCTCAGATTGTAGAGAAACTCATGTTTTTCTACAATCTTTTTTATTCTTTTTCAAGTTGTCTTTCAGAACGGATACCGTAAAGGTATCCGATAAACATCATTTTGAACAAAATAAGTGGATCAAAGAGAAGGGCGACCTTTATTCTCGCTATAATACGGTTTTACTTTATCTACGATAAATGAAAAGTCAATGTACTGATCAATTTTACGAAGCAGGTGATCCTCTTCGACCAGTTGATCTAGTAATACAAATTCAGCTTCGTGCTGAGAAGAATTTCTAGTGTGGAACATGAGAAAAACACCTTCCTTTAGTTTGCTTTTTTCTATTATAAAATGGGGGAATGGAAACTTTAAGGAAAAAAATAAAGCTGTCGAGATTTTCTCGACAGCCTGAGCACTTCCTAAACGGAAGTGCTTTTCATTTTATCGCTGTTCTTTCCCGATTTCCGGCAGGATCGTTTTCGCTAAATGCTGATCCATTTCCTCATATTCATCATATTGAATCGTTTCATACAGCTCTTTTCTCGTTTGCATGTCCTTCAGCATTCCTTGCTGCGTCCCCTTCTCCATGATTTCTGTAAATAAACGCTCATACGCTTTTGCAGCGACTCTGAGTGATGACACAGGGTATATGACCATTTGGAATCCAAACATCGAAAATTCATCTGCATGATAATAAGGAGTCTTACCAAACTCCGTCATATTTGCAAGAAGAGGTCCTTTTATGCTGCTTGACGCATGCGTGAAGTCTTCAGCTGTAATGAGCGCCTCAGGAAAAATAGCATCAGCTCCTGCTTCGACATAAAGATTGCCTCTGCGGATGACATCCTCCATCCCGTTTACAGACTTTGCATCGGTTCTTGCAATCACCAAAAGCGTTGGTGCCGCTTGTTTGATGGCTTTGATTTTCGCGATCATCTCTTCTACTGGAACGAGCGATTTTCCGTTTAAATGTCCGCATTTTTTCGGCATTTGCTGATCTTCAATTTGAACAGCTGCCACCTTGCTCTCTACCATTTCTTTGGCCGCCCTTGCAGCATTCAATACGCCGCCATAGCCAGTATCCATATCGACCAAAAGCGGCAGCTGAGAAGCTCGAATGATTTCCTTCGCTTTTTCAGCCATTTCCGTTGAATGGATCATGCCGAGATCAGGCAGTCCTTTGCTGGCACAAAAAGCGGCGCCAGATAAATAGAGCCCTTGGAAGCCCATTTTTTTTGCATAAAGCGCAGACATTCCATCGTGAACGCCTGGGATTTGAAATAAAGCTGATTTGTGCATTTGTTCTTTAAAGGCTGCGGCTAAATCTGCTTGACTTGATTCATCATTCACGATCCACACACTAGTTCCCCCTTATATGACGAATAGGTCCATAAATGCTGGTACGGTTGTTGTTTTTAATTGATTTGGATTTTGACAGAGTGACACAATTTGATCCACTTGTTTTTGTGGAAATCTTGTCTTCAAATGATAGACCCATTTCTTTTCAAGCAGCGGAATGCCTTCCTGTCTTCTTCTGCGATGACCAAGCGGGTATTCAATTTCGATTCGGTCTGTCATCGTCCCGTCTTTAAAGAAGATCTGCACACAGTTTGCTATTGATCTCTTTTTCGGATCTAAATAATCTGCTGTATAACGTTTATCTTCTTTGACAACCATTTGATCCCGGAGACGATCAATGGCCGGATTTCGCGCCGTTTCTTCTTCATAATGGTCAGCTGTCAGCTCACCATAGATCAATCCAATCGCGGTAATATACTGCAAGCAATGATCGCGGTCTGCTGGGTTATACAGCGGCCCCTTCTTATCAATAATCCGAATCGCTGATTCATGTGTTGTAATCTCTACCCGGTCTATTTCATCTAATCGATCTTTTACAGCGTCATGCAGCATCATAGCGGCCTCTGCAGCCGTCTGGGCATGAAACTCAGCAGGATAAGCAATTTTGAAAAGCACATTTTCTATGACGTATGATCCTAGCGGCTGAGCGAGTGTGAGAGATTTTCCTTGCATAAGAACATCTTCAAAGCCCCACTTCTCAGCACTAAGCGGTGTTTGATAGCCCATTTCCCCTTTTAGTGTCATCATTGCCAGTCTTACCCCGCGGCTTGTTGCATCACCCGCTGCCCACGATTTCCTTGATCCTGTGTTTGGGGCGTGGCGATACGTCCTAAGCGGAGAATTATCAACAAACGCTTGCGATAAAACATGCTGCACGTCTTCCTTTGTTCCGCCAAGCAATGCACACACAACAGCACTTGTTGCCACTTTGACAAATAACACATGGTCCAAACCATTTCGATTCAGACAATTTTCTAAAGCGAGCACACCTTGAATTTCATGTGCCTTGACGATCGCATGCAGTACGTCATTCATCGAAAGCGGCTCTTCACCGTTTGCAAGCCGCGTTCTGCTGATGTAATCACTTACAGCTAATATTCCGCCTAAGTTATCTGACGGATGTCCCCACTCCTCTGCAAGCCACGTGTCATTATAATCTAACCAGCGAATCATACAGCCTATATCAAAAGCCGCTTGAACAGGATCTAGCACAAACGAAGTGCCTGGAACTCTTGCTCCGTTAGGCACAACGGTACCAGGTACGATGGGGCCAAGATGCTTCGTACATTCCGGAAAATTGAGCGCCAGCATTCCGCAGCCGAGTGTGTCTATCAGTACATACCGCGCTGTTTCAATGGCTTCTTTGCTCGTAATCTCCCCGTCTACTGCATAGGCTGCGATTTCTTCCAATAGCTGATCCGTTTGATTGGCGACTGCTGTTTTATTCATGTTCATTCCCCCGTTTTTCTATCATCATCTGAGACTTTTAATCCTCTTGGCCCTAAATACCGGACTCTCGGTCTAAAAATGCGATTATGCAAATGCTGTTCAATAACATGGGCTGCTAATCCACTAGCTCTAGCAGCAAAGAAAATCGGTGTATAAAGTGAAATTGGAATCCCGAGCACGTAATAAATAGGTGCGGCGTAATAATCAAGATTCGGATAGAGGTTTTTCTTCTCTTTCATGTATGCCTCGCCTGCTGCACACATGTCATAAAGCGTTGTATCTCCCTTTGATTCCGTAAGCGTTTTCAATGATCGTTTTAAAAGAGCGGCTCTTGGGTCCATTTTTCTCATGTATACCCTGTGGCCAAAGCCCATCATTTTTTCTTTTGCGGCTAATTTTCGTTCAATCAGCGCAAGGAATCCTTCCGTTGTTTTTCCTTCGAGAAGCATGTGCATGACAGCTTCATTCGCTCCCCCGTGCAAGTCACCTTTTAATGAAGAAATCGCTCCAGTAAAAGCACCATACATGTCAGAATGTGTGGATGCGATGACTCTGGCGGCAAACGTTGAATTAGGCAGTTCATGTTCACTATATAATGTGAGTGTTTGGTCAAAAGCGGTGATTTCGTCTTGTGTTGGAGTACGTCCTGTGAGCATGGCTAAAAAGGTTTCAGTGTAGGATTTGGTCTGATCTGGAGAAATAGCGGCGTCTTTTGTGAGAATATGATAGCTTCCAGCAACAATGGCCGGCAGCTGGCCGAGTAATCGAACAGCACGCCTTTGCTGGCACGCTTCTGATCGATCATGTAATGCATCATCGTACCCACTAAGAGCAGATATGCACGTTCTCATGGCATCCATAGGATGAGTGGTTTTTGGCAGCTTTGTTAAAATGGTTTGAATGGTTGGATGTAAGTTGGTTTGTGAGGAAATGTCTTGCTGAAATTGGTGATATTCCATGGTATCTGGTAATCTTCCATAAATAAGCAGATAGGCTGTTTCTAAATAGGTCTTTTTTTGTGCCAACTCGATGAGGTCATACCCGCGAATTACAATTTCTTCTTGCTGCACATCTAAGTATGAGATAGACGTTTCGCTTGCCACAATGTCTTCAAGCCCCGGTTTATAATGCAGTTGTTCAGTCATCATATAACCCCCGTTTCGTTCAATTGTTGTTCTCCAAACGAGCAAACGGCCAGAAATGATGTGAGTCTATAGATGGGAAGATACCGTGCAAGTCGGATACCCAATTCCCATTTTATCCAAAGCACTGCCTCTTGTAAATAAAAGAACGTATGTCCAGTTGGGCATACGTTAGCTGTAATATGGAGAAATCATCATATACACAATGACGCCAGTGAGACTGACATAAAGCCATAGCGGCATTGTCCAGCGGGCAATTTTACGGTGACGCTCGACTTGCATCTGTGCGCCTCTAAACAGAGTAATCAGGGCAAGCGGTACAATTACAGCTGATAAGACGATATGTGTGATTAAAATAAAGAAGTAAATTGGACGGATGATCCCTTCTCCTCCGAAATGGGTATCAGCTGCCATTGAATGATATGTCACATACGAAATTAAAAAGACAAGTGTCGTTGAAAATGCAGCAAAGATAAATCGTCTATGCGCTTTAATGTTCTTTTGTTTAATCATGATGAGTGCTGAAAGTAAAAAGATAAACGTAAAGCTGTTCATCACGGCATTAAGTAACGGCAAAAATGTAATATCCAGATGACTAAATTTATCTGATTTTGGCATTAAAAATAATAAAGCGATTAATCCGTTTATGGCAATTGTTAAAATGATCACAATACCAGTGAAATTTTTCGGTTTTTGATTCTGTTCGTTCATGTTTGAAAACCTCTCTTTATTAGTTCCGACTAAGAGTATGTTATTTAACTTTCTCTATAAAGTCAATGAATTCGCTGTCTTCGTCGAATTTTAGACAAACTTAAGGGTTGCAGGCGTTCTAACGGCTTGAAAGATCCATCCACTTCCTTTAGAATTGGAATTTATGTGATTTTTATCATTTCTGATATGAAAGGAGTAATGGACTTGTCAATCTTACAGGAAACAGCCAAAGATGTGAAGACGTTAGAGCAAGAATTACAGCAATTGCAGTTCCAAATGTATCGAATGCAAGAAAATATGAAAGATATTTCGAAAAAAGCAAAAATCATTGGCATCGATCAAGCGAAAGAAGATGAGTGGATGATCGTCTCTGCCATTGAAAGTGCAGATACATGTAAAATTATGTTGAGCGATTGTGAAAAAGCTTATCGCGGACAATCTGATTTTTCCTTAATTGCGGAATATCCTGAAGAAGGAAAGATTCATATTGCCGATATTAAAGGCCCGCCAGATAATGGGTACGGCTCCATCTGTATGAAGCATTTAAAAGAAATCGCAAGAGAGCAGAACATACCAGTGATTACTGGCGACCTCGTCAAAAGGGACTGGAATCACGTGGACCGCTTGATTCATTTTTATGAAAAACATCAATTTGATGTCCAAATCAATTGGAAAGAACAAAGCGGAGAAATTTATTGGGTGGACAGCTAACGACAAAAACCAGCGTGTATCATAAGATATGCGCTGGTTTTTGTCGAAAATGCAAACTTTTCAGAAAAATATGTGTATTTTTGACCAAAAAAAGGGTATAATAAAAGCATCAGGCCGCCACCTGATGCTTTCTTCCAAAAAACAATTGTTTACTAGTTAAGTACTTTTACTTTGACTGATTTTACGCCCCAATTTTGCGCTTGGGATTTGCTTGGTACATGTACATCAATTTTGTTACCTTTAATTGCGCCGCCAGTATCTGCTGCGATGGCTTCACCGTAGCCTTCAACATAAACCTTACTTCCTAGTGGAATGACATTAGGATCTACTGCAATGACTTTTGCGTTTGGGTTTTTGTTTAAGTTTACCCCTGTTGCAGTGATACCTGAAATGCCACCATCATTTGCTGTATAAGCCGTAGCCGTAACAGTCATTTCTTTTTGTACACTTTGACTAGCAGAAGATGATTCTACTTTAGCTGTTTCCTTTTTAGGAGCAGCTTTTTTCGTTGTTTGCTCTTTTTGGACAGGTTCCTGTTTTTGAACAGGTTCTGAGCTTACCGGAGCCGAGCTTTGACCAGCAACACTTAGTGTTGAACCAACCATAATTATATCTGAGTTTAAGTTATTCCAAGACTTAATATCGCTAATTGACACATTGAATTTTTGAGCGATTTTCCAGAGGCTGTCCCCCTTCTGGACTTTATACTGCTCCTGAGTTTTCTCTTTTGAAGAGATTGTCAATTTATCACCTACATAGATCATATCAGTAGATAAATTGTTCCAACCCTTTAGGTCTTTTAGAGACACATCATTTTTTTGAGAGATTCCCCAAAGTGTATCACCTTTCTTCACAGTGATTTCCTTTGCAGAAGCTTGCTGCGCTCCAAATGCTGTTGTTGAGATTGCTGCAACAGCAACCAAGGACATAATAGTCTTCTTCATAAAGTAAATCCTCCCTTGTTAGCTTTTTATGGCGGCTAACGAGTGCTATCGTAACATATGTAAATGTCATTTCAATAACAAAACGATATGTTTTAGATTACAGTTCCTTTACATGAAACATCTCTCTCCATTGGTAAATCAGCCCACAAAACGGCTTGATTCCCCGCCATATCAAGGTTTTAAAAGGATCGAAAACGACCTGATGAAAACGTGTCCAAGTGCAGCGAAAAAAATTTATTTTTCTTCTTTAAACACTTTATTTTTTCTCTTTTTCTATAAATAAACGAATTTCTTCTAAAAAAACATCTCCGTATTTCTCTCTTTTTTGAGCGCCAATCCCCTTAATTTGGAGTAATTCTTCATCTGTTTGAGGCTCTACAGCTGACATTTCCTTCAATGTTTGATCAGAAAAAACAACAAACGGCGGGACACCTTGCTCTCTGGCTAGCTTCATTCTCAGCGATCTCAATCGCTCAAATAATGCATCATTTTCTTGAATGGCCTCTGCTTTGATCGCCTGCTTTTTATACACTGTCTCTTGTCCAACTAACACTTTCTTCCCTTTATGGGTCACCTTAAGTGTTGGGTAAGCACCTTCAGACATGTGCAAATACTCTTCTGTAATTAAAAATTCAATGAAGTCACTGATTTGCTGAGCCGAATGTTGTTTCATTAAAGCATATGTAGGGAGACGGTCGAAACCTAGCTCAAGCACTTTTTTGTTTTTAGAGCCTGCCAGTACTTGGGCTATCATCATTTTACCGAATCGCTCATTCATCCTCACTGTACAAGATAACACCATCTGTGCTTCTCTTGTGACCTCTTCACGCTCTCTCTCATCAAGGCAGTTGCTGCATTTACCGCAAGGCGAACTAGCTGTTTGATCAAAATAGTCCATCACAAATTGCTGCAGACATTGCTCGGTATGACAGTAGTCCACCATTTGCCTTAATTTAAGCAGTTCATGCTGATAGCGCACCTCATCTTCTGTTGACTGCTCAATGAGAAAGCGCTGCACTCTTACGCCTTGTGGTGAAAACAGTAAAATGCACTCACTTTCAAGCCCGTCTCTGCCGGCACGCCCAGCTTCTTGATAGTAGCTTTCAATATCCCTTGGAATTTGATGATGGATCACAAAACGTACATTCGACTTATTGATTCCCATGCCAAATGCTGATGTAGCGACCATAACCTGGATGTCATCATTTAAAAACAGGTTTTGCTGCTCTTCTCTCGTATGGTCATCCAATCCGCCATGATAAACGCCAGCTTTGATCTTTTGTTTTTTTAGTCGATTATAAATGTTATCCGCTTCTTTACGAGTTGCTGTATAAATAATGCCAGACTCAAGACTGTTTTTCTTCATATATTGTGTGATAAAACGGTCACTATTTTCCCCTTTGATCACTTGAAAGGACAAATTTTCTCTAGCAAACCCAGTAAAGATGGTTTCTTCTCCGTTCATGCCAAGCTGTTCACATATATCTTGGTGAACCTTTTTCGTCGCTGTAGCTGTTAATGCGACAATCACCGGCCTTTTTGACATCTTGTTCAAGCATTCTTGAATGAAGCGATAACTTGGCCTAAAATCATGCCCCCACTCAGATATACAGTGCGCTTCATCAATCGCGATTAAAGGGATCGTTAACCGATCCAGCAGCTGAAAAAAACGTTCATTTTGTAAGCGTTCAGGTGTGATATAAAGCAGCTCATATTCCCCATTTTCGCATTTTTTCAGCCTTTCATTCATTTCAGCTGCGGAAAGTGTGCTGTTTAAAAAGGAAGAACGTATTCCCATCTCATTTAACGCATCGACCTGATCCTTCATTAAAGAAATAAGCGGAGATACAACGATCGTTGTACCTTCCATCATGAGGGCAGGGATCTGATAGCAAACTGACTTCCCACCGCCTGTCGGCATAATGCAGACAGTATCCTTTTGTTTATTTACAATCGCTTCAATGGCTTGTTTCTGTCCTTTTCTAAAGACATCAAAGCCATAGTATTGTTTCAGGAGTGCTTCTGCTTGTTCTAACATCCAATTCCCTCTCCGTCATTAGTTTTGTCCATTTTAACATATATTCTTGCCTCTACAGGCGATCTGTCCAATTTCGCATTTTCACAAAATAAAAAGCCATTTTCCGAAATGGAAAATGGCTTGAATCATCCTAGGAAAAGCTGCGGATGCCGTAATCTAAGTAAGAAAGTTTTAAACCACCACTCCTCAAAGTGGGTGTTTGCAGAAACGTTCCTGTCTTCCTCTCTAAGGAGGCATGACATTCCGGCTTCAATATAAAACTCCCTATTACAGCTTAAAGGTTAAAACTTAATTAACATTACGCGCATCGCAGCCTTTAAACTATATTACACGAAAGTTTATTAAATTTCAAGAGATCTTTTTTCTAAGAAATACTTATATATACAAGATATTTGTCCTTGCACACATAAGAAAACATTATTCTGAAAAAATGTAACTTCAACTTATTATCCTATTTTTCTTCGTCTATATCAACATCCTGCTCTTCCTCTAATCGTTCATACGTATCTGAATGCATCTGATCCATTGTTTCCCTATTTGTTAAATCACG
Source organism: Bacillus pumilus (assembly GCF_038738535.1). Classification (NCBI taxonomy): domain Bacteria; kingdom Bacillati; phylum Bacillota; class Bacilli; order Caryophanales; family Bacillaceae; genus Bacillus; species Bacillus pumilus. The sequence goes on from NZ_CP046128.1 coordinate 1,844,942, forward strand.
CATTTGATCAGAGAAATTACGGTCAAACTCGTTTGGGTCTTGAGTCGTTTCTTCGTTTTTCTTCGCATCGATTGAATAACGTGTATAGGGGACTGCTTTTAAACGTTCATATGGAATGTCTTTCCCTGTTTTCTCACATATCCCATATGTTCCGTCTTCCATTCGTTTCAGTGCTGCATCAATTTCGTCTTCAAGCTCGCCATCAACTTGATCCAGCGTTTGTTCTGTCATGCGGTCTAAATAGATGCTCCCATGATCAGCGATATGGTTCCCAACACCATTTGAAATCTCGCTGGATTCACTTAGCATAGATTCTTCTTTCTTTTTTGATCCTTTTACATCTCCCTTTAATTGATTCAATCTTTCGTATAAATCAGCTTTTTGTTCTTTCGTTAAGCCCACGGTCAATCACTCCTTTCTCATTACCTTCCCGCTGCAAGGGAATTGAAAACATCAAAAAAGCCGCCGCCTTTTTGGCAGCAGCTTTCTTCTCTTACATGGTGCGAAGTGCTTCTTCTACTGGTTTATCCCCTTTAATCAAGTCAAAGGATTTATTTTTCACATTGGATTCCGTTAAGCTTTCCACAAGTACAGCGGCTACGTCCTCTCTTGAAATCTCAATGTTTTGATCATCTGGAATATGCTCCGCAGCTTCAATCTTTCCTGTCTTTTCCTCATGCAGCAAGGCACCTGGGCGGACGATGGTATAGGAAAGCCCAGACTGTTTTAAGTGTTCATCTGCTTTTCTTTTCGCCTCATAATAAATTTCCATACTTCCTTGCCCTTTTCCCTGGTTTGGATCATCGGCATTATAGGAACTCAGCATAACAAAATGCTGAATGTTTTCTTTTTTCGCTGTGTCGACAAGGCGTTTTGCACCTTCTTGATCCACTGCAATCGTCTTATCTGCACCTGTTTTTGAGCCTGAACCAGCTGCAAAGATGACAGCATCTGCTTGTTTCACAGCATCTGTCACATCCTTTTCAAGATCACCGATGACAGGCGCTGCACCAAGTTCCTTTAGCGCATCCGCTTGTTTTTCATCTCGAATGAGAGCAAGCGGCTCATGTCCTTTTTCTTTTAAATAACGAATGACGAGCCTGCCTGTATGTCCATTTGCTCCAGCAACTAATACTTTCATTGTTCATTCTCCTTTCTGTATCTGTTTCATCTTTATCCTTTTTTGCTATCATTCAAACACCTAAACAAAAAAAGCCCTTCCCAGAAAATATGGGTAAGGGCTCAGGCAATGTGCGATCTATTAAAATAAGTAGAATGAGAAAAGTGCATGATCTATGTAATCGCAAGGTTGATCAGCAAAGATGTTTTGTCAAAATGGCTTGCACATCACTCAAATCCGTCTCTTTCGAAAAATCGAGTTCAAATACTTTTGAGCTTGTGACAAGCAGCATACCTGTGTCCTGATCAAACACGCCAGCTTCTTGAATGGCAAAACTTTCAATTGATCGATACGGCAAGGAGACCCTGACTTTCTTCTTAGAAAATACGCGGTTATCGCCAAAGATCAGTCGTTTATTGGTGAAACAAATTTGGTCGTGACGCAGTCTGTAAACAGCCTCAATTCTTTCCCCTTCAATTAGTAAGGATTCGAATTTCTTATCATTTTGTTTACTGACAGAAAAAATACCCACGTAAACCCCCTCTTCCTCCATCAAATTCCTTTATGAAAAAACGGACGCACGCTCTGTGGGTACGTTTTATTCTCACTTATAGAATACGCTATAAATGGTCGTTATTCCATTACGAATAGATTAAATTTCATTTAACTTTTTCTTTTTGATTCGATGCTCTTTCCTCTACTTATTTAGACAGTTAAAGCAGGAAAAAAGTTTCAGTTCTTTTTGAGAAAAATTGCTGAATGTTACCAATAAAAAAACAGTGATTTTTTCAAATCACTGTCAGCGTGTAGACAAACCCTCGCATTCTTTGTCAGTCCTGCGCGCCGGTGCTCACGAATGTCAAATTCGCTCCGCTCCGGTACTCGTCCTTCCTAGACTGCAAAGGTTTTCATCACGCTGAAAAAGAAGACAAAGTGCTAAAATAAAGATCATGTTAGCACTTTGTCAACAATCTGGACTATTCGTCTTTTGGTGTATCAATGGTTCCCTCGGCATATACATCGGAAATCTGCTCAAGCGTAATCGCCATATCAGCATCTTCGTGATCATGCCAAGCATTTTGATTATTCTGCTCGTCTGTTTGCTTCTTTTTCATCATCATCACCCTTTACTGTTTTTCTTAGTATGAGTGATGATCACTAAAATCATTCAGCAGAAATGTCTTCGAAATACTCTTTATAATACCCGCCTACTTTACCTGTATTATCAACGACAAACAGGAATTCTTCTGTCTCATTTTTCACTTCATATGTGCTTCCAACCGTTAGTGCTCGATCGACCATATATTTTTTCGCATTCGTATGTATACATTTTACTTGCTTTAACGTTTGAGCCGTTTGCCAGTTTTGATGGATCATAATTTAAAAACTCCTTTTTTCATCTATACATTTATTGTAGCCAATTTTTCGTGAAATGCAATGAGTGTTATGGATTGCTTTCAAACATGTCGTGTAATATGATAAATGTATACGTTTACATATGTGTGCGTATACTGGTTCATTTGCTTCAGGTCCGCTTTTCCACCTAGAACTCGCAGAACAATCCATATCTTTAAGGAGGTTTGTTTATTTATGAGCTCTACAACACTTCAAATTAGTTCAAAACTCGAATCTTTTCTCCAAGGGACGAAAAAACTCTACATTAACGGTCAGTTTGTCACAAGTCACGATAACAAAACCTTTTCGACTCCTAACCCGGCCACAGGTGAAACCCTTATTGATGTATATGAAGCAGGTGCAAAAGACATTGATGAGGCAGTAAAAGCTGCAAAAAAAGCTTTTCATGGTCCTTGGCGCTCCATATCTGCCGCTGAACGCGCCCGCTTCATGTTCAAGCTTGCCGATCTAATGGAAGAAAACCAAGAAGAACTCGCACAGCTTGAAACATTAGATAACGGAAAACCAATTAATGAAACAACAAATGCAGATATCCCTCTCGCCATTGAGCATATGCGCTATTATGCGGGCTGGACGACCAAAATAAGCGGACAAACCATTCCTGTCAGTCAAGGGTACTTTAATTATACCCGTCATGAGCCTGTTGGCGTTGTAGGACAAATCATTCCTTGGAACTTCCCGCTGCTCATGGCCATGTGGAAAATGGGTGCTGCACTTGCAACTGGCTGCACCATCGTTTTAAAACCAGCAGAACAAACACCCCTCTCTGCTCTTTATTTAGCTGAATTAGTGGATAAAGCCGGCTTCCCAGAAGGTGTGATTAACATCGTTCCTGGATTTGGTGAAACTGCTGGGAACGCATTAACCGATCACCCTGATGTAAACAAGCTTGCCTTCACGGGGTCAACAAGTGTTGGGAAACTCATTATGGAGAAAGCAGCCAAATCCATTAAGAGGGTCACATTAGAACTTGGCGGAAAATCACCTAATATTATTTTGCCAGATGCCGATTTAAAGAAAGCCATTCCAGGTGCTCTAAATGGTGTCATGTTTAACCAAGGCCAGGTGTGCTCTGCAGGTTCTAGGGTCTTTGTTCACCGAAGCCAATATGATGAGGTTGTCGATCAAATGGCCAAATATGCGACATCACTCAAGCAAGGCGCCGGTCTTCATCAAGATACGCAAATCGGACCTCTTGTAAGTAAAGAACAGCACGAGCGCGTGTTAGGCTATATTGAAAAAGGTAAATCTGAAGGTGCAACAGCCGTTGTCGGTGGCGATTGCCCTTATGAGGCTGGCTATTTTGTCTCCCCTACTGTTTTTAAAGATGTAGAAGATGACATGACCATCGCAAAAGAAGAAATCTTCGGCCCTGTCTTATCTGCCATTCCATACGATTCCATTGATGAAGTGGTCGAAAGAGCCAACCAGTCTGATTATGGATTAGCCGCAGGACTTTGGACAGAAAACTTAAAGCATGCCCATGATATTGCTGCACGTCTTGAAGCAGGCACGATTTGGGTCAACTGCTATAATGTCTTTGATGCTGCATCCCCATTTGGAGGATACAAGCAATCAGGTCTTGGCAGAGAAATGGGATCATACGCCCTTAACAACTATACAGAAGTCAAAAGTGTGTGGATTAATCTCCAAGACTAATGACGCCTATAAAGCCGGTGACCATGTCATCGGCTTTTTTGTGATTGCATGTGACAGGCAGGCTCCTGAATATAGTAATAAAGGTAAGGAGCAAGGCCGAATATGCAAGATTTCAAAACGAAAGTAAACGAATTTATTGATGAATTACACATGCAAATGCAGCGCAGACAACGAGAAGATGGCGCTTTTGTCTTCTGCTTTGAAGGCCCAATGATGACAAATGCTTTTTTGATTATGCTGTTAAAGGCTGTTGGCGATTCGGATCAGGCGTTGGTTCATCAATTGGCAGAAGCGATTCGCGAAAAGCAAAATGAGGATGGTTCTTTTTCTTTGTATCATGATCAATCGGGACATGTAACAGCGACTGTGCAAGGCTATTGTGGAATGCTTGTTTCAGGCAGGTTTCAACAAGATGAGCCGCATATGGAAAAAGCAGCACACTTTATTCGATCAAAAGGCGGATTAAAAGACGTTCATATTATGACAAAGTGGATGCTTGCCGTCAATGGCATGCACCCTTGGCCATACTTCTATGCGCCACTTTCATTTTTACTCATCCCTACATACTTTCCGCTGCACTTCTATCATCTTAGTGCATATGCAAGAATTCATTTTGTCCCAATGATGATTGCACTCAACAAACGATATACCTCTCATGAAAAGTTTCCAAGCTTAGCACATCTTGATGCGAACATGTCTAAAAGTCCTTTTGACTGGTTTATGGCAAGAGAAGAACGTTCCACTCACCACTTTCTAGCGTACATGCGGTCGTATACAGCACTCGACAGCCGCCTCGACTTTTTCGGGTATGAGGCAGCGAAGCGGTATATGTTTGACCGACTTGAAAAAGATGGCACGCTGTACAGCTATTTAAGTGCCAGTATTTTTATGGTCTATGCACTCATGAGTCTTGGATACTCTCCTGGGCATCATCTCATTTTAAAAGCAGTTAAAGGGATGAAAAAGATAGTCACTGACTGTGGGGGCAGGAAATATGCTGAGAATTCTACATCCACAGTTTGGGATACAGCGCTTGTCAGTTATGCTTCTCAGCGAGCAGGCAGAACACAAGAAGATCCAGTTATCGAAAAGTCTTTTACGTACTTATTGAACCGGCAGCAAATGAAGAAAGCAGATTGGGCGGTTCATAACCGGCATGCGGCTCCGGGAGGCTTTGGTTTTTCAGATTTGAACACAAATAACCCTGATTGTGATGATACGCAAATTGTGTTAAAAGCCATTCCTCACATCTACGCACCCGTTCAGTGGAAACGAGGGTTTGATTGGCTTCTTTCCATGCAAAACCGTGATGGCGGCTTTTCTGCTTTTGAAAAAAATCAAGATCACTTCTTGCTTCGTCATCTTCCGCTCGAATCTGCTGAGGATGTGGCCATTGACCCATCTACTCCTGATATTACAGGTCGTGTGCTTCATCTCATCGGTCTTGAAGAGAACAACATGTCACCACTCATGCAAAGGCAAAAAGATCATTGCGTAAAATGGCTTCTTGATCATCAAGAGAACAACGGATCATGGTTTGGCAGATGGGGTGTTTGCTATATTTATGGAACCTGGGCTGCATTAACAGGACTAAAGGCTGCTGGCATCCCCTCATCGCATCCTGCTGTTCAAAAAGCGTGTCGATTTTTAAAAACAATTCAATTGGAAGATGGCAGCTTCGGAGAATCGTGTAAAAGTGCAGAGGTAAAAAGATATGTCCCGCTCCCATTTGGAACAGTGGTTCAAACGGCTTGGGCTGCTGAGGCACTTTTACAATATGAGAAGCCGGATCACACAACAATTTTAAAAGCCATCTCATTTTTGATTCATCATCAGCACTCGAGTGAAGCCTTGCACTATCCAGTAGGCATTGGTCTTCCAAAGCAATTTTACATCACCTATCATAGCTATCCATTTGTCTTTCCAATGATGGCTTGTTCCACATTTTTAGAAGAAATGAGGCGTAAAAATGAATAAGGAAGAATATCGCATGCAGCTTAAAGATTGGCTTAGCTCCATTCAAGGTGCAGTTCAAGATGACAACATCCGTCAGAAAACAGAACATTTATCGTTCATCATGAATGATGAATATTCCAGTGAAGAAGAGTGGTACGAATTGGCTGAAAGTATTGCAGAGGATATGAAATTACTAGAAGCAATGCGGGATGTGGCAGCTGGCGACCATAAATTACCTCCGCTCCCTTACCGGTATGATGCACTAGAACCGTTTATTTCAAAAGAGATTATGTATTTGCATCACCAGAAACATCATCAATCATATGTTGATGGTCTGAATCAAGCTGAGCTTGCCTTAAAAAGAGCGAGAAGAACCAATGATTTTAAAATGATCAAGCATTGGGAACGGGAGCTTGCCTTCAATGGTGCGGGACACTATTTACATTGCATTTTTTGGTTTTCTATGAGTCCTTCAGGAAAACGAAAGCCCACTGGACAAATGCTGCGTCTCATTGAACAATCATTTGAAAGCTATGATGCATTCAAATCCCAATTTTCAGCTGCAGCCAAACAAGTAGAAGGTGTTGGCTGGGCCATTCTTGTATGGGCACCAAGATCTCAACGATTAGAGATTTTACAAGCCGAACGCCATCAATTTCTATCACAATGGGATGTGATCCCTCTTCTAGCTCTTGACGTATGGGAACATGCCTACTATCTGCAATATCTGAATGAAAAAGCACAATATGTAGACCGTTGGTGGAATGTCGTTGACTGGCGTGAGCCAGAAGCACGACTAAAGCAAGCTCAGCAAGTGAAATGGACCCCTTTTTAAGACGATACTCCATATAGGCAAATGCTTATATGGGGGTTTTTAATTCAATTTAGTTTACATAATTTTATTATGATCGCCTTTATAAAGAATGGGTTGTTTTTTCAGAAAATTCGTTTAAAATAAAAAAGATATGTAAGGAAAGAGAGTTGAAACAATAAATGAAGATTCTTTTAACTATTAGTCACTTTGCAGGAAGGACCTTTGCGATTTGGGTCATTGTCTTTGCACTTCTTGGATTTGCCTTTCCTGCCGAATTCTCTAAGATTGGACCGTATATTCCTTTTTTACTCGGTATTATTATGTTTGGAATGGGGCTTACCTTGTCCGCTGAAGATTTTAAAGAACTGTTTCGAAAACCTCTTTATGTTCTGATCGGGGTGCTGACGCAGTACACACTCATGCCGCTTCTTGCCTTTTTGTTAGCTTACGGACTGCGGCTTCCGTCTGAAATCGCAGTAGGAGTTGTTCTCGTAGGCTGCTGCCCAGGTGGTACAGCATCGAACGTCATGACCTTTTTGGCGAAAGGAAATACAGCTTTATCTGTAGCTGTAACCACCATATCAACATTGCTTGCGCCGTTTTTAACCCCTGTTTTCATTTTAATTTTTGCAAGATCTTGGTTACCTGTATCACCAGAGGCTCTGTTTTTATCCATTGTACAAGTTGTCTTAATCCCTATTATTTTAGGTATTCTTGTGAAATTGTTTTTTAAAAAACAAGTATCGTATGCGGTTCAAGCACTGCCGCTTGTATCTGTTGCCGGAATTGTGGTGATCATTGCTGCGGTTGTCAGTGCAAATAAAGAGCAGATTCTTCAATCTGGACTGCTGATATTGGCCGTTGTTATATTACATAATGGACTTGGTCTTTTATTTGGTTACCTGATCGCAAAGTGGTGCAAAATGGATATCCCTTCTCGTAGAGCGATCTCGATCGAAGTTGGCATGCAAAACTCTGGACTCGGTGCAGCTCTAGCAACAGCGCACTTCTCGCCACTTGCAGCCGTTCCAAGTGCCATTTTTAGTGTGTGGCATAATTTATCTGGTTCCTGGCTTGCAACATATTGGTCAAAAAAAGGAAATCCTGAAAATGAAAAAGAAAAAAAGCTAGCACCTTAACGGGTGCTAGCTTTTCAAATTGGAGATTATCCTTCAAGCAATAGCTGCTCCGGATCTTCAAGCAAGTTTTTAATCGTGACAAGGAATCCAACTGCTTCTTTACCATCGACAATTCGGTGGTCGTAAGAAAGAGCTAAATACATCATCGGACGGTTTTCAAAACGTTCTTCATCAATTGCCACAGGACGAAGCTGAATTTTATGCATACCTAAAATTCCAACTTGAGGGCTGTTTAAAATTGGTGTTGAAAGCAGTGAACCGAATGTTCCACCGTTAGTGATCGTGAATGATCCACCTTGTAGCTCATTCAGAGACAATTTGTTATCTCTTGCTTTTTTCGCAAGATGACCAATTTCCTTTTCAATCCCTGCAAACGACAATCTGTCTGCATCACGGACAACCGGTACGACAAGTCCTTCGTTAGCAGCAACGGCGATGCCGATGTCATAGAATTTCTTCAAGACGAGCTCATCACCTTGAATTTCTGCGTTAAGCAGCGGATATTTCTTCAGTGCTGCTACAACTGCTTTTGTGAAGAAGGACATGAAGCCAAGCTTTACATCATTTTGTTCAAGGAAGGCATCTTTACGGCGCTTTCTTAAGTCCATCACGGCCGTCATATCCACTTCATTAAATGTCGTCAGCATCGCAGCCGTTTGCTGAACCTCAACTAAACGTTTTGCAATCGTTTGTCTGCGGCGTGACATTCTCTCACGTTCAACTGGCTTTCCTGGTTGCTCATTTTGCACCGCAGCATTTGCTTTTGGCGCGGCTTTCGGTGCACTTGCAGGTGCTTCATTCTTTTGATAAGAAGCGACATCCTGCTTTCGTACCCTGCCCAGCGGATCTACGGTTGGAATCTCAGATAAGTCTAGTCCCTTCTCTCTCGCCAGTTTTCTAGCTGCAGGAGAAGCGATGGTTCTGCCATTACCAGATTTCGGCTCTTCTTTCACTGCTTCTTCTTTTTGGGCAGCTGCCGGTTCTTCTTTCGAAGCTGGTGCAGACTCTTGCTCAGGTGCTGGAGCTGCGGACTCGCTTCCGCCAGCTTCACCTGCTGCAATTGTTCCAATGACTTCTCCAACTTGTACAGTGTCACCAGAATCTTTCAGCACTTCTTTCAGTACACCAGATTCTTCGGCTGTCAGTTCGACATTGACTTTATCTGTTTCAAGTTCTAACAGGTACTCTCCCTGCTCCACATAATCGCCCGGCTGCTTTAGCCATTGAGCAATCGTTCCTTCCGAGATCGATTCCGCTAATTCAGGTACTTTAATTTCCGCCATTTTTCATTTCCCCCTTAGTTTTTGCGAGTCAAGCTATCAGATACAATTCGTTCTTGTTCTTTTTTATGCACAGTTGGGTCACCCTCAGCCGTACTTGAACGTCTTCTTCGGCCGATGTAACGTACTTTTACTTTTTCAGGCGCAATCTCACGTAAATATGGCTCAATGTATCCCCAAGCCCCCATATTTTGTGGCTCTTCTTGCACCCATACGATTTCTTCTAAGTTTGTTAGTTTCGATAAAATCGCTTTAATATCTTTGGCTGGGAATGGATATAGTTGTTCCACTCTCGCAATGTGAAGCCAATTTTTCGTCTCTTCCATTTGAGTAAAACGATCACTAATATCGATTGATACCTTTCCGCTAGATAGCACGAGGCGCGATACTTTTTCGTGTTCATGCACAAGGCCTGGCTGTTCAAGAACTGGACGGAACTGTCCATCCGTTAATTCCTGGACTTCAGACAATGTGTTCGGATTACGAAGCAGACTCTTCGGTGTCATGATGACAAGCGGACGAATCTCTTCACGAAGCAGCATTTTCGCCTGTCTTCTAAGGATATGGAAGTATTGCGCTGCACTTGTCAGGTTCGCCACTGTCCAGTTATTCTCAGCAGCTGATTGCAGGAAACGCTCTGTTCTACCACTTGAATGTTCAGGTCCTTGTCCCTCATATCCATGCGGCAAGAGCATCACTAGACCTGATTTTTGTCCCCATTTTGCGCGGCCAGCTGAAATAAATTGATCGAAATACACTTGAGCCGCATTTGCGAAGTCTCCAAATTGAGCCTCCCAAATGACTAACGTTTCAGGAGAATAGACATTATAACCATATTCAAATCCGATCACTGAGCCCTCTGACAGTGGACTATTATGAACAGTAAATGATGCGTTTGCATCACTCAGCTCATGAAGAGCAATAAATTCATCTCCAGTTTGACTGTCGTGAAGAACAAGGTTTCTTTGAGCAAAAGTACCGCGCTCTGAATCCTGTCCGGTCATTCGAATTGGCGTACCGTCTTTTAATATAGATGCAAATGCAAGTGCTTCCCCAAGCGACCATTCTACTTTACGGTCATCTGTAAACACTTTTGCACGTTTTTCAAGGATCCGCTTGAGCTTACCAAATACTTGGAAATCCTCAGGCCAGCTGATCAATTCTTCATTCAGCTTTCGTAATACATCAAATTCTACTGATGTATCCACTGCTGGGAAGCCATTTGATACTGGTTCTGGCAGTTCAATTTCTTGAATCGTATGCTCTTTCTTTGAAGGCACCTTTTGATAGGCTTCTTCTATTTTCGTCGCTACAGCCTGCTCGATTTCTTCACGCTGCTCTTTCGTTAGAAGACCTTCTGTAACAAGTTTATCTGCAAAGATATTCTTGACCGTTTTGTGCTTTCTGACTGCATCGTACAGCATCGGCTGAGTCGTAGAAGGCTCATCCATTTCGTTATGACCGAATCTGCGATAACCGATCAAGTCAATTAAGAAATCCTTCTTAAAGCGTTTGCGGTATTCTACAGCTAGCTGAACAGCCGCTAAACATGCTTCTGGATCATCTGCATTGACGTGAACAATTGGAATCTCAAACCCTTTTGCAAGGTCACTTGCATATTTTGTTGAGCGAGATTCATTGCTTTCTGTTGTAAATCCGATCATATTGTTTGCAATGATATGGATTGTTCCGCCCACCTGATAGCCTACAAGTTGACTTAAATTTAATGTTTCTGCCACAATTCCTTCTCCAGGAAATGCCGCATCACCATGAATTAAGATGGCTAATGCCTTTTCAACGTCTAGAGCTGGATAACCTTTTTGAGTACGTGTTTCCTGAGCGGCACGTGTGCTTCCTTCAATGATTGGATCAATGAATTCCAAGTGACTTGGGTTATTGGCAAGCGTGACTCTCGCACTCTTTGTATCTTCGTCTTTAATTTGGCGATCTGCTCCAAGATGGTACTTTACATCACCTGTCCACCCGTAGCTGATGCCGATAGAGCCTTCTGATGGAACAAGCTCTTTATTTGGCGCATGCTGGAATTCTGAGAAAATAATCTCGTATGGTTTTCCTAACACATGTGCTAATACATTTAAACGGCCTCTGTGTGCCATTCCAATGTTAATATTTGAAGTCCCTTGTGTAACAGACTCTGAAATAATTTCATCAAGTACTGGGACAAGTGCGTCTAATCCTTCTATTGAGAAGCGCTTTTGCCCAACAAATGTTTTATGAAGAAACTGTTCGAACTGCTCAACTTCTGTTAATCTCTTGAAAACAGAAACTAGTTTATCCGCTGGTTTTTTCTTAAATAGTTCACCAGACTCAATCGATTTTGAGAGCCAGTTTCGTTCTTCGAAATCATGCACGTGATCAAACTCAAATGAAATGGTACGCTTATACGTATTTCTCAAATGGTTAATGGCTTCTATGCCGTTTGAAATGTGTTTTGGTGCGTCAGGACTAATAATAGATATTGGAATATTCTTGACGTCTTCTTCTGTTAAACCGTACTCCTTTAAAGGAAACAGCTCTTGTAATTCCTTTTCTTTGCGAAGAGGATTGACGGAAGCATTTAAATGGCCATACGTTCTGATGTCTTCTGCCAGTTTAACGACTGATGCTATCTTTTGGATTTGTTCAGAAGTAACTACGCTATTTTCTTTTTTCCCAATTTCCTCCTTCATTTCACTCGGTGGTGCACCAAGTTCATCAAATATGCCTCTTAGATCTTCATCAACACTAGTAGGATCCTGGACATACTGATCGTAGAGCTCGAGCACATAGCCGAGGTTCGGACCATGAAATTCTTCCCAACTCAACGGTTGTTTCACATCATTTTGAAACATTTTGAACACTACCCCCAACTTTGATCATCAAGTGATTGAACACTATCTCGATATAACTTCCAGAACACAATGACCAAATTTATGTAATAAAACGCTTCCAATAATATTCTACCACTGTTTCGGATTACTTTCTACATTCTTTGTTCAATTAAAGATAAAAAATTCACAGAAAAACAAAAAATTTAAATCATTCCGAAAAATATTTTGAAGAAAGGGGCAAAACCTTATGCCCCAATGCTTTTATGCAGTAATTTCTTCAGTAATGGATATAAGACATCCGGCAATGTATCGACATCTGGTACAAAAATGCTGAACTTGCCATACATATCTTGAATGGTTTTTATCTGTGCTTCTTCTATCGGCGAATTGGATAAAAACACATTGATCACCTCAATACCCTTTTTCCTCGCCTCAAGAACTGCTTCATGTGTATCGACGATCCCATTTTGTTCGTAGCTGAAGGCAGCTGGCTCTCCGTCTGAAAAGACAATGAGAAACTTTTGCTCTTCTCTTCGTTTTAAAATCATTTTTGTCATTTGGCGAATCGCATAGCCATCCCGGTTATCCTCTTCTGGTTCAAGGGACATAATGGAAGGACCTGCATCAAATAAAGAATCTTTGAACGACACGACCGTGTTGAAATAGTTCGGCTGACTTGTTTCGGTTGCGTCGTTTGTATCTTCCCAAAATCCTACAATTTGATGTGGGACTTGAACGGATTTTAACGCTTCATGAAATAGAACAATTCCTTTTTTCGTCTCGTCCATCTTGTCAAACATGCTGGCAGAACAGTCTACTAATAAAGTGAAAACAGCATCAATCTCCGAAGAAGGTGCCTGTTTTTTATAGAAAAGACGCGGGTTAGAATCTGTAAAATACCGAATCAGCTTTTTACTGAGGCGTCCTGCATGAAGGTCCGTTTTTGGCCATGATTTTTTGTGTTCGAGCGTTTTTTGAATCATCTGTTTTAAGCGTTTCTGATAAGGCTCAATCTCCTTAGCGTGCTGCTTGTATACATCGATTTGTTCTGGCGCGGGAGGATCAGGTGAAATCATGACTGGAAACGCATATTTGTTCTCTTTTCCATTCTCATGAGCATCCGCCCCGCTTTCTTCCCCTTCAGCCTCTTCCAGCGCCTCAAGCTTTGAATAATCTTTTCGGTATGTTTGCTTGGCAGAGCCTTGGACAGTGCCGAGTGCTTGATCTCCGTCATCGCCTTCTCTTGCTGCATCCTTCCCGAGATCACTTTTACCGCCGTGCTCTAAATCAAATTGAAGGAAGCTTTTTGACGGCGCTTCTGTTTCTCGATGCCACACTTCCATATACTCCTGGTGGATATCTTCATCGCCCTCTTTTTCGCGGTCGACTTTGATGTCCTCACTTAATTTAGGTTTTCTTTTCAAGTCATGAAACAGCGGTTCTTTTGCCGCTTTTTCATAGTCCAATTCCGGGAAGAAAAAGTACGTATTCAGCATATCCTTATCAAGAAGCTCATCAAAGCCTTCCATTAATTCTTTGACAATGACTGCGATATCTCCGGTTGAACCCGCTTCATATACACGCTCAAGACTTGATTCAACAAACGGAATCATTGGGTTGATCCGCTCGTGAAGAGGCGGAATCTCTTCCAGCGGCGAATCAGCTGTCAGCTTCACATACATTGCACAATAGAGTGCATCCGTTAGAATGCTTCGCTCTTGGTTAATTGTTAATTGAGTCTTAAAGTGTCGCCGGTACAGCTCTCTTCTTCGTTTAAATACCTTTTTTGTTCCTGGGCGATCGCGTTTAATCCGCTCTTCAATCCGGATATCTTCAAACAGCATAAACAATTGTTTACATAGATCAGGAATGGAAATTGTATGGGCATAGCGAATAATTTCCTGAAAGACAGTCAGATCACTATAAACAGTTCCTACTGCACGGAGGAACACATCACTTTTTAGCCCGGCTGTCATGTCTTCTTGTTTACGATCATCCCAAAAATGGCTGATGAAAATTTTCTTTTCAAAAGGCTCATAGTAAGAATGCACTCCGTATTCAAGCTCGACATCATCACTTTTTGCTAACGTTTTAGCTAAATCCGTTAATTCCATAAATAAAAATGAATCGATTCTGCTGTCATTAAATTTGATGAATTTCAAAAGTCAGAACCTCACTCGAATAATGTTTGGGCAATATTTCTTACCGCTGCTTTTTCCCGGTCATCTTCTAGCTTTTCAACAATCCCTCGTTCAACTGCACGAAGCGGCGGGATGTATTGCGCAAGATCACATGTGTCTAGGAGTGCGCGGATGGATGCCGCTTCTTCACTTACCTGCCCGTTGTGCGCCTGTGTAATGAGGTCTGATGAGAGCTGCACGAATTGATCGATTAACCGTTCATCCTTTAATACAGATTGAGATTGCAGTACATCCTTTAGGATACCGCCGCCGATATATGGAACGTCAATCACAACAAAACGGTTTTTTAACGCTTCATTTAGAGGCACTGTGCCGACATAGCCTTCATTGATTGCCGCAATCACGCCAAAGCCTTCATCTGCTCGAACGACCTCGCCTGTAAATGGGTTTGTCATCATTTTTCTGTAGTCGAGTACACCGTTTAAAATAGGCAGTGTTTCCGGCTTCGCCATGTTGATTTCATCAATATATAAAAGATGGCCTTTTTTCATCGCTTTCGTTACGGGTCCTTCAATAAATTCAATAGAAGCAACTTGACCATCATTGTGAATGGTTTTATAGCCAATCAAGCTTTCTGCATCAAGATCAACCGAGCAGTTCACACTATGCATCGGCTGCTGAAAGAAAGCAGATAAAGTTTCTGCTAGTTTTGTTTTACCTGAGCCGGTCGGCCCTTTTAAAAGAACATTTTTGCCGAGTGCTAGTGCAATCATCGCATCTTGTATGATAGACGTATCCTGTGATTCATAGCCGCCTGTTCCAATAAGCGGACGGAATTCTTCTTCTAGTCCTTTTGCTTTTGCTTCAATCATTGCTTGAATTTCTTCTGGGAGTGATTGTTCGTTAAACATATATGATTAATTCCTCTCTTCGATCATTTTCCTCACCAAGTATACTAAAAAAACCTTTATGCACTCAATACATAAAGGCTAGACATCTGTTATTTTACCATTTCTTTTGTAATCGCTCCGCAAGCGATGCGTTTCCCTGAGTTTCCAGAAGGGTTGCTTAAGTAATCATCTGCTTCTGCATGAATGATAAAGCTCCGTCCATTTTGATCGATTAATTGGTTTGGACCTCCCTTTAACGTCACATCTGGTACATTCACGACAACATCAATTTGTCCATCTGCCCCAACTTCTAAATTAGGCATATCTCCAGCGTGGTGGCCTTTTGGGTTATCAAATCCATGCTCCCGGTGTGTTGGATTAAAGTGAGCCCCTGCCGTTTCAAAATCTGGCGCTTCACATATTCCTGTTTCGTGAATATGGAAGCCATGAGGACCAGGAGGCAGATCTTTCGCTTTCACATGTAAATCCAGCCCATTTTCCGAGGAATCTCTTACTTCGATGCTGCCTATTTTTTGCCCGTTTTCATTGATGAGTGTCGTGGTAACTGGTGCTTGTTTAGGTGCTGCAACCTCGCTGATTTCTTCTGTCGTTTCTTTTTTCGGCGGTGCATGACATGCTGTTGCGACAAAGACCAGACACATCATGATCACCCACACTGACTTTTTCATATGACTGCCCCCTTTTGATATCAGTATGGACAATCTGAACAATAGGCAAACAAAAAAAGCCGAAAATCGGCTTTTTTTAGAAGAAACGTTTTGCACCTAAATAGGCTTTTTTCCAATATGGGTTGCTTAAGTTCGATATCCCAACTCCGCTGTCACTTGCATGAAGGAAATCTCCTCCGCCAAGGTATAGTCCCATATGAGATGGACCCGCTTTGTATGTTGTGAAATAAACAAAATCGCCAACCTGTGGTGTGCTCACAGGTTTCATCATACTCCAGTAGCCTGCTGTGCTTAATCTGGATACAGAGGAAACTTTATTAATGAGGTAATAAACAAAGCCGCTACAGTCAAAACCAGATGGTGTATTGCCGCCCCATCTGTAAGGAATGCCTGTCAGCTTTTTCCCTTCTTGGATCATCGTCGTGATTTTTGCATTCATCGGCACATCATTTTTGTTATTATTGACCGGAGTTGTCGAACCGTTAGACGTAGAACCATTCGACCCAGTTGAGCCTGAAGCTGCACCATTAATTTTTAGAACTTGTCCAATTCTAAGCACATCGCTTTTTAAGCTGTTTGCTGTGCGGATGGATTGAACCTGCACTTTAAATTGATTCGCAATTTTCCATAAGGAATCGCCTGATTTTACAGTATAAGATGTCGCTTTCCCGCTTGAAGGCGGGTTGCTTGGTTTAGCAGGTGCTTTCGGCTGACTTGGTTTTGATGCAGCCGTCCCTTTTACTTTCAATACTTGATTCGGATAAATCATATCAGATTTTATCCCATTCAATGTTTTGATTTCACCAATCGACATATTGAGCGAATTCGCAATTTTCCAGAGAGAATCCCCTAATTTAACCTTGTATGTACTTGATGAGGATGAACTATTTGAGTTCGTTGTCTTATTGTTTGAGCTGGAATTTGAAGAGGAGTTTGATGACTGGCCCCCGCTTGTCTTCGTACTTCCAGATACCTTTAGCTTTTGTCCAGGACGAATTAAGTCACTGTTTAAGCTGTTTAGACTTTTTAAGCTTGCGACTGACATTTTATGATTTTTTGCAATGAGCCATAAAGAATCTCCAAGCTTTACAGTGTAGCTTGATGTCGTTGAAGCATTTGATTTCGTTGCTTTTGATCCAGTTGACGAGCTGGATTTTTTGTTTTTTGCGCCAGGAATTTTCAAGCTTTGTCCTGCAAAAATCATCGTCGTTTTTAGTTGATTAAGAGATTGAAGTTCCGAAATACTTGTATTGTACTGTTCGGCAATCTTCCAAAGTGAGTCACCGCTTTTCACTTTGATCGTCTGTGCTTCTGCCGGTGCAGCAAACACAGCTGAGCCAGCGATCGCTGAAACTGTGAGGCCGGTTACTACTTTTTTCTTCATAGATGAATCTCCGCCTTTCATATTTCATTCAATAAGACTTATGTACTAGTTTTGAGTTTAGCATTTAATGGTTCTGCTTCTCTTGCACTATTTTATCTTTATTTCTATTATATTACTCGACATGTAGACGTTGGGCAATAACAAATAGGCTAAAGCAGCCAACTCAAAATGCTAAAACAAAGCCATATCGTTTCTATCGGCAGTTTGCTGTATTTATAAACATTTTTTAAGGAATTTTTAAGTTGACGTTTAGAAATTTGTCAAAACAAGCACGGTGCTAGTTTCATAGTTCTATTCTACATGACAAATTTTTCTGTATCAAATGACTTTTTACTCAATTGGCTGTTTTTTCTCCTCAAATGAAAAAAAGCATCCTTCCGAATGAAGAATGCAGCGATTCATTTTTATTTCCTTATTTCAGGTTCTTTTACAGTGAGCGGATAAAGGACTCCTTCTTTCGCAAACGACATTTTCCCCGTTTCTTCTGATACGACGAGAACAAGTGCATCGGTCATACCGGAGAGTCCGATCGCAGCCCTGTGTCTTGTCCCGAGAGAAGGACTAACTTTTTTTGAAGTAAGCGGGAGCACATTTGCAGCAGATACGAGTGTATTCTCTTTGACTAAAAGAGCACCATCATGAAGTGGATTTCCTGGGTAGAAAATGCTTTCTATTAATGAAGCACTAATTTTCGCATGAAGATTTGTCCCTTTTTGAATAAAATCCTCAACCTCATCACGCCTTTGAATCACAATAAGTGCCCCGTGTTTTTGTTTTGATAAGTTCTCAATGGCTAACGAAAATTGAGCAAATCCAGGTGTGAATTCTTCCATATACGATTGCAAATAAAACGAGGAAGCCTCTGCGTGCATTTCATTAAACTCATCATGTAATGACTCGAGATCACAAAGTAGACATTGCTCGATCTCATCAAGGGAATCAATAATGTCACTTGCATCCTTCATGATTTTCATCAAGTGTGTTCTCATGTCCACTTTAAATAGCGCTTCTTCATTCGTACGATTGATCATTTGACCTTTTCCCTCCTCCTTTTTGTTGTCATAAAATAACAAATTATGCGCATTCTATTGATATGGAGGTGACTTAATATGACCATTCAGAAAGTGATTCAATATGCTTGCAGCATTTTAGGTGTTGTCAGTCTTTCCTTTATTTATGCCCAAATGTTTAAAAAAACGAAGCCATCTAAGAAAAATAATCCGACGGGGAATTGATTTTTTTACATAGCATGATATAATCCTCTCGTTATTTCTGTTCAGAGAGGAACTTATGATGAGAGAAACAAATAGCATTCGAGCTAAGGTGACACTATTTTTAACCATTTTGATTCCGATTTTAATCACTCAAGCGGGTCTTTCGCTGATTACGTTTTTAGATACCGTAATGTCTGGAAAAGTGAGTGCAGAAGACCTTGCGGGTGTTGCGATCGGTTCTAGTATTTGGACACCCGTTTATACAGGACTTGCTGGTATATTAATGGCCGTTACGCCGATTGTCGCTCAGCTGATGGGCGCTGGGCATAAAAAAGATGTTCCCAAGGCTGTCTTTCAGGCGATTTATTTATCCTTTCTTTTAAGTATCGGTGTGATTGCGATTGGTACAATCAGCATCCCTTACGTATTAGGTGGACTTGGACTTGAGCAATCCGTAGAGGATATTGCGCGGCATTTTCTCAGTTTTCTTGCTTTTGGTATCATCCCGCTGTTTGGTTATTCGGTACTCAGGTCATTTATTGATGCATTAGGGAAAACACGTGTGACGATGTTCATCACGTTAACAGCACTTCCTATTAACTTTGCTTTAAACTATGTATTTATTTTTGGGAATTTTGGCTTTCCAAAGCTTGGCGGTGCGGGAGCTGGCCTTGCATCTGCGATGACGTATTGGGCCATTTTCATCATGAGTATTTGTATTGTCATGAAAGCAGAACCATTTGCCTCATTTCGTTTGTTTCAAAAACTGCCTCGAATCAATATCTCCCGTATGGGGCAAATACTGAAAATCGGTCTTCCTATTGGGTTTGCGATCTTTTTTGAAACGAGTATCTTTGCAGCTGTCACGCTGTTAATGGGTCACTTTGATACTGTGACGATTGCAAGTCACCAGGCTGCGATGAACTTTGCTTCTATCTTATATATTTTACCGCTCAGTATCTCAATGGCTTTAACAATTGTCGTTGGGTTTGAATCCGGTGCCAAGCGGTATAAAGACGCGCAAAACTACAGCTATATCGGAATTGGAACGGCGGTATTATTCTCATTGTGTACGGCGGCACTCATTTTGTTATTTAGACCAGAGATTGCTGGTTTATACACAGCTGAATCGGCTGTTTTACAGTTGACACAGCACTTTTTGATTTATGCGATCTTTTTCCAGCTGTCAGATGCAATTGCTGCACCCATTCAAGGGGCTCTGCGCGGCTATAAAGATGTGAACTATACGCTCATTGCCGCATTTGTTTCTTACTGGGTGATCGGTCTTCCTTCCGGCTATTTGATTGGCACCTATACCTCATTTGGGGCATTTGGCTATTGGATTGGTCTCATTGCAGGACTTGCCGCTGGTGCCGTCGTCCTCTTTATCCGCCTCAGATTGATTGAAAAACGCTTGCTTCAGCAAGCGCTCAATCACTAAATACGACACAAAAAAAAGCAGCTGATCGATGTCAGCTGCTTTTTTATTTAGTCATTCCATTGGTACGTCCAGAAAATTTCTTCATCGAACCATTTTTGGACGACAGGTTCTTTGTTTTTCAGCTTCTGTTCAAGCTCTCTCAGCATGCCTTCTGTTTGCGTTCTATGCGCTCTCAGTGCATTTAATTTGATATCTGCTACATCTGTAATGTCGATCATAATATCTGCATTTCCCAGCACTTCTTCTCTATTTCTTGTAATGGCCATGCAGTATGTGACAGGACGGTCTTCTTTTTTCTTACGGTAAAGAGCGCGAATAACCGCTTCTCCTGTCGCATCATGATCAGGATGTACACCGTGTCCTGGATAAAACGTGACAATCAGTGTAGGTTTGACTTCATCAATGATGTTTTCCATCACATCAGCTAAATACTCGTCGTCTTCAAATTCCAATGTTTTATCACGAAGTCCAAGCATACGTAAGTCTGTGATATTCATTTCTTTGCAGGCATTGATTAATTCCTGTTTTCTTAATTCAGGAAGTGTTTCGCGATTGGCATATGTTGGGCTGCCCATATTTCTGCCCATTTCCCCAAGTGTCCCGCATGCATACGTGACTGGGATTCCGCGTTTTCTGCTTTGTGCAATGAGACCTGCAACCCCAAAGGATTCATCATCTGGGTGAGGCAACATCACTAGTACATGTTCGTTCATGACTCGTCACCCTTTCTTCTACACCTGAAATGGTGTTTCACTAATTTGTAATGAGATCGCTAGTTTTCCGTCTGGCAAGTGCCCTGCTAACAGCAGGCGGCCATGGTCATCAAACACATAATCCGTTAATCCTTCTGCGTAAATCCAGCCATCTTCTGTTTTCATTCCAACACGGTACGGACCTTGTCCTTTTATTTTCGCCTGTGAATAGACGACTTTCGCATTTCGGATATAAGCCACGACCGTCATATTTTGTTCATTTACATGAGCTGAATAAGAACCAGTTGTCGTTTCAAGATGAACGAAAACTGGACGATTTAAAAACGATTCAAGATGTGTTGTGACATCTTCCGTTTGAATTGGTTTCATGAGTGGTTCCTTCCTTCATTTTGAATTAATTCTCGCAGCTTTTTTGTATGTAAGCTGATCAGCTGCAGCTGATGATCATGCTCAAGCTCACTTTCTAATATTCTCTCTACAGCGAGCACATATTTTTGATGGAATGATTTTCTCGCCCGCGGATGAGTGCGCGCATCGCTTAAATCATCACATATCGCCTCGAGTAAAGAAGACATATCATCGACATCAAGCTGACGATTTTTCCATAAAGATTGATAAGCGGCTGCAAGCTCATTGGCAGATGACATGTAATCACCTCTACAGTTTTGGTAACAACTTATTATGACATGATCCGCATTCAAAAAAAAGCAAACTGCTTGTTCCACTTAATGAGAATTCGCTGTTTTTTTCATGCGTAATTGAGAGGTAGTAAATAATAAAATCGCCACCCAGATACAAAGAAACGTCACGATTTTAGCTGAAGATAAATGCTCGTGATACACAAATAACCCCAAAAACAGCGTAATCGTCGGTGCAATGTATTGTAAAATGCCCACTTGATAAAGAGGAATTCTTTTTGCGCCTTCAGAGAATAAAAGAAGTGGCACCGCTGTAAAAACCCCTGCAAAGAATAAGAGACCAAGCGATCCGAAGCTGTTAGGATTCATTGTCACCACAGGTTCTTTTAAGAAGAACAATAAGTACACAAGGGCCGCCGGGGCTAAAAGCAGCGTTTCAATTGTCAATCCAATTGCACTCGTGAAGCTCATTCTTTTTTTAATCAATCCATAAAAACCGAAGCTAAAGGCAAGTAATATCGCAACGACAGGAAATGAACCGTACTGAATCGTGGAAAGAATCACCCCAGTGGCGGCAATTAGTATCGCAATGGTTTGTAATTTATTGAGCCGCTCTTTCAAGAAAATGATGCCTAGTAAAACAGAGACAAGCGGATTAATATAATACCCTAAACTAGCTTCTAGCATGAGATGGTGATTGACTGCCCAAATGTACACATACCAGTTAACCGAAATTAAAATAGCAGATAAAAGTAGTGAAAAAAGTGCTTTACCATCCAGCATGAGCCCCTTCACTGTCTGCATCGCCGGCCGGACTTGTTTTAAATACAGTAGAATACCGCACATAAAAACAAATGACCATAAAATTCTGTGCGCTAAAATTTCGCCTGACGAAATATGCTCCATCAGTTTCCAATATAAAGGGAATAGTCCCCATAATGTAAAAGATGCTGCCGTATAGAGAACACCTTTTGATTGTTGCTGATCGTTCAATCTAACCATTCCTTTCTAAACCTATCGTATATTATAGCACGCACTCAGGTGAATGGGCATATACTAATTCAGGGCATTTAGAAAGGATGATTTGCATGTTTGACTGGAACCGATTATTCCCTTTTCAAAAGCAATTTTCAAAAGAAGCCTTAAAGAATTCAGACCCTAAAGACGTTGAGCAGTATGTCAATCAAGTGATGGAAAGTGTATTCGGCTCCAATTATCCTGCTCAGTTCCCTTTTCAGGATCCACTCTCTCAACATCAAAAAACGAGAGAAACAGACGTCAAAAAAGAAAAAGAACCCGAAGTGGAAGTGTTCGAAACCACTGATCACGTGTTCGTTAAAATTGAGCTTGCTCGGCCGAACACAGAAAAAGTAAAAATCAAACATACAGCCAACCTGCTGTTTATTGATCATTTTCCTGAGGAAGGCACGCAGAAGAAAGTTGTCCTTCCTGCTGCTGTAAAAAGAAAAGGAACGAAGGCTTCGTATCAGGATGGTATTTTGGAGATTATGTTTTTAAAGCATGATGATCCGGGGATCTCTGAAATCGATATTCCATTATAAAAAGCCTGCTTTCATATAGAAGCAGGCTTACTCTTTTTTCTTAATAGTATGGTGGATATCCGCCGCCATAAGGTGGTGGAGCAGGCGGTGGTGGTGGGTAATATGGACGGGGATAATTAAAAATCGCACTTCCTAAAAATCCGCCAAGCAGTCCGCCGACTAAAGGAGCGCCAAAACCAAAAAACAAAGGGACTCTGGATTCATATGGCGGAATGCCAGGGGCGCCGCCTCGGAAATACGGAGTATGAGGGTACATGCATTTCTCCTCCTTTGTCATGTGCCTAACATCAGCATATTCATCAGGAGTCAAAACGTTTGGGCAAACCTGAAACTAGGCTTGCTCCTTTTTTTCATGAGATTCTGTATACTCCCCTGCCCACCTAGATACCTCATGAAACACATTATTTAGCGCATTTCCTTTTTCAGTTAAACAATAAATGACTTTAACAGGCGTCTCAGGCAGAACAGTTCGCTCTATAATCCTTTCTTGCTCAAGTTCTTTTAAACGCTCTGCGAGCATTTTTTGACTGATAGATGGGATAATGTCCGTCATGTCTTTAAAGCGCTTTGGACCATCAAGCAATACATGAATAATGAGACCATTCCACCTTTTGCCTAGCAGTAAAAAAGCTTGCTGAATGTGTGGACATAATTGAAATTCCATAAATTTCAGCCTTTCTTTTCATGATTGTTTGACAAACTAACGGTATACAATTTAAAATAGCTCTAGTTACAATAAGTAAGTTTCTCACTTTTTTAGTTATTGTACCATACTATTTGCAAAAACGGGAGGAAATATCCATATGGCGACTGATCAAAAAACAATTGACATTTTAAAACAAAGAGCTTCAGTAAAAGAGTATGATACAACTCATGAAATGACAAAAGAAGAGTTAACAGAGCTTCTTGATATCACAACTAAAGCACCATCTGCGTGGAACCTTCAGCATTGGCATTTCACTGTTTTCCATAGTGCTGAATCTAAAGCGAAGTTACTTCCAATCGCTTACAACCAAAAGCAAATCTCACAAGCATCAGCTGTTATTGCTGTACTAGGTGATCTTGAAGCCAATCAAAATGGTGAAAAAATCTACAGTGAGCTGGCAGAACAAGGCTTCATTACTGAAGACATCAAAGAAACATTGATGACTCAAATCAATGGCGCATACCAAAGCGAGCAGTATGCACGTGAAGCTGCGTATTCAAATGCTTCATTAGCTGCTATGCAATTAATGATTGCTGCAAAAGCAATGGGCTATGATACATGCGCAATGGGTGGTTTCAGTAAAGACGCCTTCATCAAAGAATTCAATGTAAGCGGCCGTTATGAGCCAGTCATGTTGATTTCAGTTGGTAAAGCAGCGAAAGAAGCTCATAAAAGCAATCGTTTCGACATCGAACAAGTATCTGATTTCCTTTAAAATTGGCAAGGCCTCAGCTTTCATGCTGAGGCTTTTTTTATTTGGTTTAAATATTATTCCTACATACTTTCTTTTCACTTTACCCCTTTTCACCTTCACCCTTTCTCCTTTTTAAGAATGAAAGCGTTATATTAGTATGATATTCGCCAAAATGATTGTTTTTTCTGAAAATGGTCTTGTGATCTAATCTGACAACTGCTATTATTATGAAATTACAAAAAATTCAGGAGGGAATCATGAATAAAAAATTGATACTGGCACTACTTATAGCGATTCCATTCATCGGACAGCTCGCACTGCTGCCCTTTGCAAATCGTATTCATCCATTTGTGATAGGGCTTCCTTTTTTCCACTTCTGGCTCTTACTATGGATTGTTCTCACACCAATCTGCACATTCATCATTTACCGGATGCAACATTCAAATGGAGGAACTGACTAATGCAAGGAAATTTAACAGCTTTATTGATTACTGCAAGTATTATTTTCATCGTCGTGGTCATCGGATTTGCCGCTGGCCGGGATAAATCATCGAGACAGTCAGTAGAGGAATGGTCTGTCGGCGGGAGAAAATTTGGCGGTCTGCTCGTCTGGTTCCTCGTAGGCGCAGATTTATATACCGCTTATACCTTTTTAGGGCTCACTAGTACAGCCTATACAGCTGGAAGTGTCGCTTTTTTCGCTATCCCCTATTCAGTTCTAGCGTATTTTATTGCTTATTTCTTCTTACCAAAGCTATGGACGGTTGCGAAAAATCACAACCTCACAACGCTCGCTGATTATGCACGTGAGCGGTTTGACAGCAAGCTGTTATCCAGTTTGATTGCGATTATTGGAGTACTTATGCTGATTCCTTATATTTGTCTTCAGCTGAGCGGGATTCAAGATACGTTAACTGTCGCTGGTACTAGTTATATTAATGTGAATGCAGTTGTTATTATTTCATTTATTTTAGTCGCACTTTATACATTTTTCAGTGGTATTAAAGGTCCTACATATACAGCCATTATTAAGGATATTCTCGTTTGGGTCATCATGCTGTTTATGGTGGTTTCACTGCCAATCATTCATTTTAACGGCTGGACCCCGATGATGAATACGTTAGCTAAGGAAGCGCCACAGCTTCTGACGATCCCTGACGGCGGTCCTAAAGGCATTTTATGGTTCATTACCGCTTCAGGCGTTTCTGCCCTTGCTTTGTTTATGTGGGCGCATGCGGCAACAGGGGTTTTTACAGCCAAAAGTGCAGATGCCATCCGTAAAAACAGTATGTTTTTGCCTCTTTATAACATCGTATTGATTTTGGTCATCTTCCTTGGATTTATTGCCTTTTTAGTCTTACCTGAAGATACAAATCCAAGATTTGCTCTTCTTCATTTAATTCAAACGTCATATGGTGGTGTGATGCAGGGCCTCGCTTATTCAACAATTGCACTGGCTTCCCTCATTCCATGCTCGATCATGGCCATTGGCGCATCGAATTTATTTGCCAATAATTTATACCGTGACTTAATTCATCCGAATGTATCACCAAAAAGATTGACCATCATTACACGTTCAATGGTGTTTATCGTCATCGGACTGGCCCTTTTATTTGGGATGCTCTTCCCAACAGCACTTGTAACGCTTCAGCTCATTGGCGTTTCAGGAATGGTTCAAATTTTCCCAGCCATTGCGATCAGCTTGTTCTGGAAAAAACAATCGAGAGAAGCAACGATTGCGGGGTTAGTTGTTGGCATCATCGTCACCTTTACAGCCAATATCTCACAAGTCACGTTCGGTCTTTATGAAGGTTTTCTCGGTTTACTAGCAAACGTTGTGGTCATCTTGATCTTGAATCCATTCTTCCAAAAGCATGTCACAGACAATTCTGTCATAAATGATCTTTTTGAAAAAGATAACGAAAAAACAGAAGCGACTGTAAACAACGCGTAAACATAAAAAGAGCAGTCCCCCTTATGAGGACTGCTCTTTCTTTATTTCATTTCTTTTTTCAAAACTTCAATGGCTTTTTTCATTTGTGTATCATTGTTCTTTAGCTTATCTTGGATCTTTGTCATCAGTAATGTCGTTGTATCTCCTGTCAGAATACCGTCTGTTTTCAGATCGTTGTCTGTTTGGAAGCGTTTGACGATAGACTGGAAAGCTTGATCGTACTCACCATTTGCTTTTGCTTTGTAGCCAAGCGCTTGGAACATTTTTTGAGCCGCTTTGACTTCATCTCCATTGTCATTCAGCTGATACGATTTTTTCGGACTTAAGTATGGCAGCTTTGCATAACTTGGGAGCGATGCTTTGACCTGTGGTTCAATTCCTTTTTTGTGAATCCAAGAACCATCCGGCGTCAGCCACTTGGCAATGGTTAACTTGACGCTAGAACCATCATTATAGCTTTGTGCATTTTGAACAGTTCCTTTACCAAATGTCTTTTCACCAATAATTTTGATACCTGAAGATTGGTGCAGAGCCGCCGCCATGATTTCAGCAGCGCTGGCTGAGCCGCCATTTACAAGAACAACTGCCGGCTGATGAACTTTACGTTCTTTTTCAGCCTTGTACTCTTCTTTCTTCCCTTTTTCTTCAACTTGCATGATGACTTTCCCTTTATCGATAAAGTCATTACTCATTTCAATCGCTTCTGTCATAATGCCGCCTGGATTATCTCTCAGGTCGATGACAAAGCCTTTTGCCCCTTTTTTCTCGAGGTCATCAATGGCTTTATCTAGCTCTTTCGTTGTTGTTTCAGCAAAGGACGTAATTTGGATTTCTCCTATTTTGTCTTTTGTGAGTTTTGCATACACCGTTTCAAGCGGAATGGTGTCTCTTGTGATCGTCACATCAACATTGCCCACTCCTTGGCGGTTAAGGTGCAGCTTGACATCCGTTCCTTTTTTCCCTCTAATAAGAGAAACTGCTTTATTGACCGACATGCCTTTTGTGCTTTTCCCATCCACCTTTAAAATACGATCATGAGGTTTCAAACCAGCTTTTTCAGCAGGAGAGCCTTTAATCGGCGCGACAATTAAAATTTGCCCATCCTTCTCTTCTACTTGTGCACCAATTCCTTCAAATGATGATGAAATGGTGTTGTTAAATCCTTCGGCTTCCTCCTGATCCATATATGTAGAGTATGGATCATCAAGTGATGCAATCATTCCTTGAATCGCACCATCTACTAGTTTTTGATCATCCGTTTTTTCGTAATACTCATCTTTTACCTTCGTATACGCCGCCATGAGTTTACTAAACTTCTCGTCTCCTGAGACACTGACAGCCCCTTGTTTTGTGATCACAAATGTAATCGCAGAGGACAGGGCCGCTGTCACCAGAATGGCGATCACGAACTTAAATTGTTTTTTCAAAAAAACACCACCTTTATCTCCTTTCATTATTATCAAGGACGATGCTTCATCCGTCAACCAAAGGATCGAAGTTCTCTTTGAAAAGATAAGCCATTTGACCTTGCATTGCATAATCTTTAAAGAGGAACTTGATAAGGAAAGAAGGGATTTTATGAGTGATTATGTAGAAATGCTTGCCTATTTTGGCGTATCCAGTGCCCATCCTGGCGGAATTGAGTTAACAAAAACGATGCTTGAGCATATAAAATTGACGCCGGATGCACGTATACTGGATGCGGGATGCGGGACAGGACAAACGGCGGCATATTTAGGAAATATCGGTTATCAGGTAGAGGCGATTGATACACACCCTTTGATGATTGAAAAGGCCAACTTGCGATTTGAGCGAGGAGAACTGCCGATCCGCGCATTGCAAGCATCGATTGAACAGCTGCCATTTCCAGATGAAGCGTTCACTCTTCTCATCAGTGAATCTGTTTTAAGCTTCACAAACCTTCCTGCTGCACTTGCTGAGATCAAACGAGTGCTTGCCCCTGGAAGTCAAATGATCGCAAATGAAGCTGTGTTAAAAGCACCACTTACACCAGAGGAGCTCGCCACCGTAAGAGATTTTTACGGGTTCCACTCACTCTTTTCACTTGAAGAATGGAAGGAGCAGCTAAAAGCAGCAGGATTCCATGACTTTCGCATTCTCTCATTTGATGAACACATGGTACAGGAGGAGCCGACAGAAATGGAATTATCTGAACACATCCCCCCTTCTCTTTACGAAACGCTGCAAACACACTACGATCTGATTCAAGCGCACCGGAAGCAGCTAAGCCACATTCTATTTGAATGTACCGTATAAAATGAGCGAATCTCCTATATGTTTTGTCCAAACTCTATGAGGTCTCTCGCATAGGATAAGAGTGAACAGAGTTTGTCATAAGGAGGAAAAATATGGAGCGCTATCAAAAGCTTTGTCAGCAGCACATGGGAAAAGTCGCTAGAATCACAGATCGTAATGGCAGAGTACATGTCGGACGCATTGAGCGGGTGACAAACCGTAAAGTGTATATTCGTCCAGTCGGCGGTTCTCGCGGCGGCTTTGGCTTTGGTTATTACGGAGGGTATTACGGCTGGGGTGCCGCTTATGGCATCGGGCTTGGTTTCATTACAGGTTTCGCATTAGCAGGATTGTTCTTTTTTTAAAAGAAGAATAAAGAAGGCCCCCCGAATAGCTGGGAGGCCTTTTTATTTGATTAGATTTTCTTCACTTTGTTCATGTACTCTTCAAATGTTAAATCGTGATCATGCATCGCTTTTGCTGCTTCTTTTCCAACATAGCGCAGATGCCACGGCTCATATTCATATTTTGTAATATCTTCTTTTCCTTTTGGATAACGAATGATAAAACCATATTTATAGGCGTTTTTAGCCACCCATTTGCCATCAGGTGTTTCACCAAACTTTTCAGAGATGTCAAAGCCGGCACTTTTTGAGGAAATGTCCATGGCAAGGCCTGTTTGATGTTCACTTTCGCCTGGTAAAGCTACTGCTTCCTGCGCTTTGTCTTTGCCTTTTAATTTGACTTCACTATCAAAAATGACTTTTTGACGGTCATAGGAGCGATAGCCAGATACTGCAGCCAGCTCGAAGTTTTTCTTTTTCGCATCTTTGAATAACTTCTCAAGTGCTTCCGCTGCTTCTTTACGAATATATCGTTTTTCAATATCCTCTGAAAAAGAGAATTCTACTTTTGGTACAACGAGATCAGAAGGTTTATAGGTTCCTGGTAATGCGTATTCTTTGTTGACAAGAGCTAGCACGTTTGCAGGATTTTGAATGGTTTTCAACCCACTTACCACCTTGATGTCATTGAAATATTCACTCTTTAATGTCAGCTCTTGATCCGATGAATCTGCTGTATTGTTTGAGTTTTGCTGGGTAGATGAATTTGTTGCGCTCTTTTGTTCGTTTGTTTTGTTCGATTCAGATGTACCGCTTTTTTGATCCAGCAACTGGCAGCCCGATAGTGCGGCTGTCAAACCAAGAATCGATGCGATTGAGAGTATTTTATAGCTTTTCTTCATGACATACCTTCCTTTTGCTCTTCTAAAAAAAATAAAGATGCGCTACATCGTAGCACACCCTTTATACTATTATAAAACGGAGTCTAGTGCAATTAAGATCATTTCGTCAAATGTCGTTTGACGCTCTTCAGCCGTTGTTTCTTCTCCTGTGAGAACATGATCACTCACTGTCAGAATGGATAACGCTTTTCGATCAAATTTTGCTGCAAGCGAATAAAGAGCTGTTGTCTCCATTTCAATCGCTAGGATACCGTATTGAGCCATGAGTTCAAGTGGTTTTTCATTGTAAAATTGGTCTGCGGTAAATACATTACCGACACGTACAGCGACATTTTTTGCTTCTGCTGTATCGTAGGCTTTCTTAAGCAGTCCAAAATCAGCGCAAGGTGCGTAATCAATCGGTCCAAACGCCACACGATTCATTTGTGAGTCTGTTGAAGATGTTTGAGCTAAAATGACATCACGCACGTTGACATCCCTTTTGATAGCCCCGCAAGATCCGACGCGGATTAAGTTTTGAACATCATAGCTTTGAATGAGTTCATTCACATAAATCGAAATAGAAGGTACGCCCATTCCGGTACCTTGTACAGAAACGCGCTTTCCTTTGTAGGTTCCAGTATAACCATACATTCCGCGCACTTCGTTATAGCATTCGACATCTTCTAAATATGTATCTGCAATATATTTCGCACGAAGCGGGTCGCCTGGCAGCAATACCGTTTCTGCAATTTGTCCTTTTTCTGCTCCAATATGTACACTCATTTTTTAGCCTCCACTTACGTTTACTATGTGATTTATCCTATTTAGTATAAACGATTGAGCCTAAAAAAGAAAATACCAGCTGAAGCTCAAGCTGGCATCGTCAATCATCTATTTAACTCATCGTCATCAGTCGTTCACTGCGTTTCCATCCTGCCGGAAAAAGCTGATAATAGCACTTTCCCTTCTTCTTATCATCAATCACAACAATATCACCTGTTGTCATAAACCGTGCATTGTAATCATTAGGGACTGTATCATGTACATTAAATGTCGAGAATGCTTTTTCCAGAACATCCAGGTGTGTTCTGCCGCCAATCTTTGTCCGGTACACAGGCTGATGCCCGCTTGCAGCGCCATATTCAGGTGTCTGATAAATGGTTAAGTGAAATGCTGAAGGTTTCTTTTGAAAAAATCTCAACGTCAATTGCATTCAAATCCCTCCCCTTTTATATAAAATTGGCTGGGGTCTGTCAATTTCCTTCTTCTATTTTTGTCGAATGACAGACAATT
The DNA here is from genome assembly GCF_038738535.1 of Bacillus pumilus. NCBI lineage: Bacteria > Bacillati > Bacillota > Bacilli > Caryophanales > Bacillaceae > Bacillus > Bacillus pumilus. The sequence goes on from NZ_CP046128.1 coordinate 1,875,960, forward strand.
TTTCGTCAATCTTTTTACAAATGAGAAATAAAGCAAGTCCTATCGCAAAACCGCCTGCAACATCTGTCAAATAATGAACACCGATATACATTCGGCTGATCCCAATCAAAAGAACACAGAACCCCGTGATCAAGTAGACGATTTTTTGTCTTTCTTTCAGCCACGGAATCATTTCAACTAATAGATAAGCTATAAAAGGATAGATTGTGGCTGCATTCATCGAATGTCCGCTCGGAAAGCTGTAATACGTTTCATTGACAAGATGATCAAAGGCCGGTCGCTCTCTAGCAAACAGCCCCTTTAGTTCATGATTGATGGTTTTTTCTGTGAGATATAATAGAAAAAGCATCATGATAGAGTAATAGCGCTTATACATGAATAGTACGACACTAAAAATGAGCATGATTGGGACGAGCAGCGCACTAATGCCAAAGTCCGTCAAAGTCAGCATGACATTATTTAAAAAAGGGAGTCTGATGCTCTCAAACCATAAGATGATCTGGTTGTCCAATTCTTGACCCGCACCAGATACCATGAGCGCAGCAATGGCGCCAAATAAAATCAAAAGAAATAGGATATACACGCGAAAGATTCTCCTCCCTCTCTCTTCAGAATCTCTTCAAAGTATAGTGCCTACCACGCCTCTTCTTCAACTATCATTGCTTTTTTCAGCATATATTCAAACGTAATGTCAGCCAGCTCAAACGTTTCCAGCTCAGCAGGTATGTACCCTCTTTTGACCAGCTCCATGTAGAAGAATTCCGCAATTTCCTCTGTATCAATCACCAAATCTGCTTCTTTCATTACATTCCGCCTCCTTTTTTATGATGTATGAACGACGCCTGTTTTTTATTACAGTTTGTCATAATGGCTCATTCCATACATATAAATGCAGTAAACAAAAAGAAAAGGGGTTTGAGGCAATGAAATGGTTAAGCATATTAGATGGAGAAACGTTTGATCAGGTGATGGGCCGTATCTTGAGGGGATGGTTTTATGTGATTGTTTTTTTCTGTGTGCCTTATTTTTTATTCGTGTTAGGACAAGTCTTTCTTTAACCAAAATGTTCGTGTAAACTTTCCAATATAAAATCCATCATATCCTTGTATTCTGGATCTTCGAAAAATTCGTAGAGAATTTTATAGTCATTATATATATCAAGAAGCTCATCCACTATAGATACAGCGAGGAATTCTAGTGATGCTTCGCTTTCTTGTTTCTCTTCTAGTTGTAATAGAGCCGTTTGAACCATATCTTCTTCCATTTCTTTTGAGGTTTCACCGACGTAATGCACAAAAAGAAGCTGATGAACGAACTGGTCCATCTCATACTTCCTCAGGACAAGCGTTAAGTCTTCCTCTTCTGTTTCCAGCCACTCTCCGTCCTTTAGCCTCGTGAGTTCGTAAATGACATCTTCCCAGCCGTCATCAAGGTATCGCCATATTTCAGTCCGATGGCCAATAATTTTAAATAGCTCTTTTCCGTAATCTTTTACATATACAACATCGCCAATGAGGAACTCATATTCAATGTCCAGCTTTTCTGTATCCACAATCACCCCGTCGTACTCATCGTAAAGCTGAAGTGATGTTTCAAAATAAAGCACCTCATTATGATTGACCTCATACAAATAGTGCTGGTCAATTTGATGGACTTTTGTAATCGTTCCGACTGTGCCGTACATGACAACGACGACAATATCCCCTACTTGATATTTTGGTGCTTTCGCCTTCATTCTGTCTCCCCCTTGCCCGACTTTTGGTCTTAACGTATCGTATGCCGGCGCAAGGAATTCTGCATGGGCAACCACACCATGCAAAACGCCATTTTATTTCTCATAAAAAAACCGCTTCTCCCATCTGGAACAAGCGGTTGTTTGTTATTTTTTTTTGACTTCTACTTCATATTGCTCAAACGCTTCGTCAAATGTTGTCATTGAGCTCAAATAATCGCCATTTAATTCTAAATAGGCACACAGCTCATGATAATCAATGGACGCTTTCGGGAAGCTGTGATCCTCATAAGCAGCATTTGCAAAATGGCTGATTTCATCTTTCGGTTTTGGATGTCTGTACTTCATTAAATAATGGTAAAACGACTTCACCTGTTTTTCCCTCCGCGACACTCTATTTTGTTGTTATATTATACAGCAATTTGATGACTTGTATAGGCGGAGGTACAACTTATGATGAAAAGTCAAAGTAATTTCGCTTTAATAACCGCTCCATGCTCATTAATTCTTCGTATGAAATTTTTTCTGGAAGTTTTGTCTGATCCACTAAAATTAATTGATCTTCTATCTCTTTGACCGTCTCATCCTTTTGATATAACATGCCGCAGTGCGTGCAGGAAATGGACGGTGTTTCGATGATTTCAATTGATTGTGTGCCAGTGATCAGTTCCCAATAGACTGTTGTCTGCTCTGCGTTTGCTTTGTTTTCCTCACACCAATCACATGTCAGCAAGGTCATTTCTCCTCCTTTACAGTTTGATCTTTTTTGAGCTGTGCTTGATATTTTTTCTCTTTTAATTCATCTCGTTTTTCACGTTTGTTTTTGAGTGTGTCATGCTCAGGATTTGTCTCATATGCTTCTCTTCGTTTCATCCGGCTTAAATTCTCAGGCGTAAACGATTTCGCTTCATCCTGAAATAGTGCGGTAACACCAATTGCCGGTTCTTGTTTCTCTTCATAAATTTCATTAAAATACGCATCTGCCTGCCCTGCGACGTAATGCTCTGGTTCAGGGTAAGAGGTGATCACACCTTCAAAGTTACGAAGGACGACTTTGTCAGGGCTTTGCGATAATAAATAATTTGGCTGTAAGGCGATCTTTCCTCCGCCTCCTGGTGCATCTACAACAAAGCTTGGCACGGCATACCCGCTCGTATGCCCTCTTAAGCCTTCAATGATTTCAAGACCTTTTGATACTGGTGTTCTAAAGTGGCCAATCCCCTCAGATAAATCACATTGATAGATATAATAAGGTCTGACCCGTATCTTCACGAGATCGTGCATCAGCTTCTTCATAATCGGCACACTGTCGTTAATACCTGCAAGGATGACAGCCTGATTACCAACAGGGACGCCGGCATTCACAAGACGTTCGCACGCTTCTTTGGCTTCTTTCGTAATTTCAATGCTTGTATTGAAATGGGTATTCAGCCAAACCGGATGATATTTTTTCAAAATCTCGCACAGCTCATCTGTAATGCGCTGCGGAAAGACGACCGGCGCGCGGGTTCCTATCCGAATGATCTCAACGTGCGGAATGTCTCGTAAGTTTTTCAAAATGTATTCAAGCACTTGATCATTGATTAAGAGCCCATCTCCGCCGGAAATTAACACATCCCGCACCTCAGGTGTTTCTCTAATATATCCAATGGCAGCATCTAACTGCTTTTTTGGCACGCCCATACCGATCTGGCCGGAAAAACGTCTTCTCGTACAATAGCGGCAGTACATGGAGCACTGATTTGTTACAAGAAAGAGCACACGATCTGGGTACCGATGCGTTAACCCCGGGACAGGTGAGTCCTCATCTTCATGCAGCGGGTCTTCCAAGTCATATTTTGTTTTATGCAGCTCCTCAGCGATTGGCACAGATTGCATACGTACTGGGCATCTTGGATCGTCTGGATTCATCAGTGAGGCATAGTAGGGTGTAATGTTGAGTGGAATGGTTTTGGTGGAAATCTTCACCCCTTCTCTTTCCTCTTCTGTTAAGTTCACGATTTTCTCTAAATCTTCAAGCGTTTTCACGGTATGCGTCAGCTGCCAAATCCAGTCGTTCCACTTTTCCTCAGGTACATCCTTCCAAAGCTCAATGTCCTTCCAATGACGCGCCGGTTCATACAGTTTCTGATTCATATCCATTCCCCCTATCAGCATTCACCTTATACTATGCAAGTTATGTGCCAACATGGGAAAATGCCCCTATTCTTTACAAAAGGAGCTTTACCCGTGATATTCAATGGATGTTGGTGCCTATTTTTCGGCATCTGCATATTTCTTCAGTTTATACTGCAGCGTTTGTCGAGGGATTTTTAAGGCTGCGGCGGTTTTTTTAATATTGCCATGATGCTGATTTAAAGCTTCTTGAATCAATGTTTGTTCAAATGAAGAAACCTGACTTTTTAAGGAGGCGTCGGGTGTTTCTTCCTCGATCTTCTGCGTACGTAAATGAGCAGGAAGGTATGAAGGAGTGATGTCTTCCGCTTCCTTTGGCATCATCAATACGGCATGCTCAATGGTATGTTTTAATTCTCTGACGTTTCCCGGCCAGTGGTGAGCCATAAACAATTGTTCCGTTTCTTCAGAAAGGCGTTTGACGTTTTTTGAAAACTGCTGATGATAGGTTTGAATGAAATGGCGGGAAAGCAGCGGGATGTCTTGCTTTCTCTCACGAAGCGGCGGGATATGAAAAGATGACACATGCAGTCTATAAAATAAGTCTTCTCTTAAAATTTGCTTTTTCACCGCTTCAAATGGGTCCATATTGAGTGCAGTAATGAGTCTTACATCCACTTGAATCGCTTTTGCATCCCCAATACGGCGCACAACACCATCCTCTAACACACGTAATAATTTCGTCTGCAGCGTGAGCGGCATCGCTTGCAGTTCATCAAGAAAAAGCGTGCCTCCATCAGCCAATTCAAAGAGCCCCTTGCGATCAATTGCGCCCGTATAGCTCCCTTTGACAGATCCGAATAATAGGCTCTCAAGTAGCGATTCTGGAAGTGCTGCACAGTTTTGCGGAATGAACACTTGGTTTTTCCGGTCAGATTCATGAACAATGGCTTGAACGAGCACTTCTTTCCCTGTCCCTGTTTCCCCGTAGACAACAACTGATGACGGATAAGCAGCTGCTTTTTTTGCCTTTTCAAGCATTTCTTTTAAGAACGGATCATTTGTTAAAAATGAAGCAAAATCATGCATTTGTTCTGCCCCAGCCACATCGTGTATCCGTTTTTTTTGATCTAAACGATTTGAAAGGGCTGACAGCTTCGATACATCTTTTGCGACTTCGACCGCGCCTATTAACTTGCTTTCTTCAATAATGGGCAATGTCGTGTTGACGGTTTCAATTCTTTCTCCGTTTTTATTCAAATAGGTTTGCAGCGAATGATAAATGGGCTTCCCAGTTCTCAAAACATGCATAAGCGTACTTGTTTTTTCTGTTAAAGAGGGATACACCTCAAGGATGTACTTGCCAATCACCTCTTCTTTTTGTAAACAGTCAAACTTAGCGGCATTATGATTGTAAAAGATCGTCATGCCTTGATCATCTACAACATGAATGGCTTCATCAATGGCTTCTAAAATTAATTCAAACCAATCCGCTCTTTCGACAACTTTCCCCATTCTTTCCCCCTCACTTTCAGTGCCAAAAAACCGGCGTCTATTGCCGGATTTTCAGCGGCTTGATCATCTTCATCACACCTTCTCCTGTCCTTTCATGTTTCGCTTTTTCCTTGCAACTTCCTGCTTTTTTTGTCTATAGCGTCAAAAAAGCACCCCTCTTATGAGGAGTGCTTTCGCCCTGATGTTTGATAAAGAGACATATCGAATTCTTGCAGCGATTCCATATACAGCGGCACTATCGGCTTTCCTTCTTGAAATAACGTAAATTGGGAAGGGTATAAATTAATTGGCTGATGATAAAAAGCAAATCGCTTCACGACATCAGGATCAATACGGTAAAAGGTATGGTGCATCAGTAAATAGACATCTTGTTTCCATTTAAACAGCCGCCTGTTTGGCGGACTAAATACTGGAGAAACTTGAATCATGCCGCCATCTTCAAACATCTGAAGCCGTTCATTTGAAATCGTATAGATCTCCTTAGGGTGAAACTGAAAATATTGCACGTCACGTTTTGCAGCAAATCGCCTTTTTTTCTGTTCTTCAATATAATAGAACGTTTTTCCATGATCTGCCGTGACAACTGTATAATTTGGTACTGCCAGCATGTCTTTCATCTCATATTTCATCGCACATAACGATGGCACCCGAATCGCGCGCCTGTTTTTTTCGTTCACCCAGCACCTTTCAATTTCATGAAGATTGCCGCCTGCGATTTGGTAGTAATCCCCTTCCTTTTCAATCACCGTTCCGTCAATGAGATCATACGGCATACTCGAAAACAGATGATGAAAGGAATGAGGGGTTTTATACGTTGTATCAAGTACATCTCTTAATGGAAAAAACGCGGCAAATTGATTCAGCCTCATCCAAAAAACAGAATCTGCATGATGCCAGTGTTTCGGCCCATCATCCCAATATTGCCCGTATTTTTCATGAATTAGCGGAAGCAAACGCCTTCTGTGCATGACCGAACAATGATCCACTTGAAAGGACGCATGCTCCAAGATTTGGTCTGCTTCACGGACAAAGCTCATGGTCTCAACTAAATGCTTATCAACATGCACGACCCGCTGCGAGGAATACACGATATCGATATGAGGCTTCGACTGAAAAATATCCACCATTTTCTGCAAACGATCTTGATGATACACAGTATCATCTGTTAAATAACAAATGAGCTGACCTGTTATACGGGTTAGCGCTTCATTAATAAGCGTCGCATACCGAACGGTTAACAGCCGTTTTGCAGGATGAACCGTGCGTGAATACAGATGAATGCGTTCATCGTCTAAATAGGGCTGGATCTTTTGGAGGGTGCCTTGTTCTGAGCCATCATCCATAATCAGAAGCTCCCAATTTGAATACGTTTGTTCCACCATACTCTTTAGCACACGATCAATGAAATCAGGTTTATTGTAGCTTGTTAAAATTACCGATACTTTCATGATCATTATCCTTTTTAATTAGATTAAAAAGCCCCCCAGCTGACAATGTTCACGTAAGGAACATTCACTCTTAGCTGATTTGTCACGTTTTTAAAGACCGCTACTGTATCAAAGAGCTGCACAACAACTACGTTTTGAAGGACCTCTCCATTGACTAAATGAACACGTGGCAGCGGAATGCCAAGCTCAAGCCATGGACGAAGTAATTCTTTGATGTCTGACACACTCTCTTCCTCACTTTCTTCTAAAAGACGAAGAAGAAGTAAAATCAAGATGACTTCAAGTACTCCTTCTGCTTCTAGTAATTCTTCGTTCCAACCATTTAATAATTGTTCAAATTCCATTCATAATCCCTCTCTCTTCACATTTAATCTTTACTAGAGTATGAGAATCACTTCATTTAGCCTCAGCATTTGAAAACATTTTTAAAAATGTGTGAAGTAATTAAATGAAAAAAAGAACAAGGAATCAGCGTTCTGCTTATACCAAAAAAAGTGAACGGCATATACATAGGGGTGAGTTTGAATTGATGAAGAAAGGATGGGGAAAAAATGAGCGACAAGCGTGCCGAATTAAAAAAAGAACTATTGAAAGTGTTTTTCAAACCACTTACTCGTGCATTAACAGTTAATCTTGAAGAAGGAGGAGTTCAAATGGAAGAAAAATTGAACGATTTATTAAGTGAAGTGGCAGCTGAGGCATCACCTTCAGATTCTGCTACAACACTCGATGTATCTCAGCCAGCAAGATGGATTTTTGCAAGACTTGCACCAGGAACCGTCATCAGCATTGTCACTGACTCAGGAGACTTAATCGGGCCAGTTCAATTCGTAGCATTCAATGCTTTAACGGGTGTTGTATTTGTTACACAAGAAAGCTCAGTCACACCAACAGGCTCTGCAACGACTTTATTAGATGTAGATAAAGTTGAAAGTGTTACGTTCACATCTTAATGTGAGAGGGTCATGATGAAGCTTCTTTATATCAGCTCTGGCTACGGCGGAATCTATCACATGTTTGATCAATGGGTAGAAGAGAGCTTCATTGATTCCCCCTTTTCATGTGTAAAAATTGATCGAGAATCTCTACCCGCTCACATGCACAAAATCCGGACATTTTCTCCGGATTTTGTTTTGATGATGATCGGTGATCATGTTCCGAGCGAAGTGCTTCATCAATTCAAACAAGAAAAGATCCCGATCGTTTTGTGGATGACAGAAGATCCCTTTTATACAGATGTGTCAGCTGCTTGCACACGTGATGCGCGGCTCATATTAACGATTGATGAAGGAGCTTTGCCATTTTACAAACAATTGGGCATAGGTCACACCCACTACTTTCCCATTCCGGCAAATACACGTGTTTTTCAAAAAAACGAATCGCCTGAAGAGATGTGCAACTATGACATTGCACTCGCCGGCTACCCTTATCCCAACCGCATCATCGCCATTGATACACTCTTACAACAGAACAAATGGCGGATTCTCGTTGCAGGTAAGGAATGGCATCGTCATTTAAATAAGTCACGAAGACATTATCGAAATCTCACACTAGTGACCAATTGGCTGAGCCCTCAGCAAATGGCGGACATCTATCAGCAATCAGCGATTGTTCTTAACCCGCACAGGCCGGCTCAGTTTGCCTATAATAAAAACAAAGCCATGATTCAAAATGTAAGCCTGAACAACAGAGCGTTTGATATCGCTGCAGCTGGAAGCTTTCAATTGACGGATCTACAACCGCCGCAAGCTTTTTCAAGCTTCGTTTTTTATAAAGATGAGGACGATTTGCTGGAACAGGTTGAATATTATGGATCAAATGCCGAGAAAAGAAAAGCGATCGCACGAAACAATTACGAACAAGTCGTTTCCTGGAATACATTTGAGACATTTCCACACAGGCTTTATGAGATCGTAAAAAGCGCCCTATGACCGGGCGCTTTTCTCGTTGAAATTCATCTTATGCATAACCCTCCGCATCTCGGCGAGCCAATAAGACTTTCTCCGCTTTCTCAAGGTCTTCCTCCTGTTTCACCACGAGTGATTTTTGGCGATCCATGATATACGCTCCAACAGATCCTTCTAAAAAGGAATGAATGCATTCTTTTGCATATGGAACATAAAAAGCATACACTGCTCCATTTAAACGGCCATACGTATATGGCTGCTCATGCTTTGGTATGAAAAAGTAATGATTGTCCTTATATAAAGTTGCTTCATTATTCTCATGCAGTGTCCATGTTTCATTTGGGTTTTCTAGCGCCTCTGTAAAAGATGCCATGCAGTCATAATTCCCTTCTACTAGAAGCTGCAAGCACTTCTCAATATCTTCCGGCTCTCTTAAAGGAGACGATGGATGCAAATATAGAACAATATCAAAGGTCTTCCCCTCACGTTCTAAATAAGCAAGCGCATGCTTCACAGCTATGAGTGACGGTGTTTGTTCCGTTACATGCGTGTCTGGCAGTTCAATCACATGGGCTCCGTAGTGAGATGAAATGATTTGAGTATTGACATCCTCTGTAGAGACGATGACTTCATCTAACTCAATCATTTGCAGTAACGGCTGAATGGTCCAATAGATGAGCGGCCGCTCCGCCAATACGCGAATGTGTTCATCGTGCTGATCGCGCCTACTTCTAAAAGCTGGTATCAAGGCTAAAATACGATTTCCCCTATACATGTATTCCCTTCTCCCCTCGCGCAAAGCTCTCTTCATTTTTATCCGAGCTGATCGCAGTACTGAAGTGTTCAGGTCTCTCGTTTTTCTACTTGTTCTCTTATCTCTCCATATTCTATTAAGACGTCAAGCAGATGGTTATAATTTGTTCACCTAATTTATATAGAAAGTGGTTCTTTTCCTCAAACGGATACCGCTCTTTCACATATGATGCAAAGTAGAGAAATGAGAGTTGGGGGATTAGATATGTCCAAAAAGATAGAAACGAGTTTGAAGGCTTTTTTTCGTGACAAAACGATATTAGTCACAGGCGGTACGGGTTCGATCGGCCGTCAAATTGTGAAAAAATTAACATCATGCTCTCCAAAGAAGATTATCGTCTTCAGCAAAGATGACAGCAAACAATACATGATGAAAAATGAGTATGCAGATCATCCAGAAGTTGCATTCGCTTTAGGAGATGTACGAGATGCAAGCCGCGTGAGACAGCTCGTCAAAGGCGTTGATATCATCTTTCATGCAGCCGCCTTAAAACAAGTACCCACTTGTGAAGACAATCCGTTTGAAGCCGTGCAAACGAATATTATCGGAGGGCAGCACGTCATTGAAGCCGCAATCGAACATGAAGTCAGTCATGTTGTCAACATATCAACTGACAAAGCGGTTTCTCCGACAAATGCCATGGGTGCAACAAAATTAATTTCAGAAAAACTATTTTTCCAAGCAAACGAAAGTATTCCGAATCAAAAAACGATGTTTTGCTCTGTGCGTTTTGGCAATGTGCTTGGATCAAGAGGTTCAGTCATTCCCATCATGCTCCAGCAGCTGTTAAATGAAAAACCTTTGACCGTAACTGACCCTAATATGACACGTTTTTTTATGTCCATCGAAGAGGCTGTCTCCCTCACACTTCAAGCAGCAATCATGATGAAAGGCGGCGAAACGTTCATTCTCAAGATGGAGTCATTACAGCTTGCTGATCTCTTAAAAGCGTTTCATGAATATGCCACTCAAATCAATGTCGCACCCCCGGATATTCTCGTTGTTGGGAAAAGACCTGGAGAAAAGCTTCACGAAGAGCTCACATTTCAGCACGAAGCAGATGCACTATTTGAGCATGAACAATTTTATGCCATTTTACCAAGACCACAACTGCACGCTGACTTTCAAAAAGTCGACTTAACCAATTACACATCAAATGAAGCGCCTCTCATTACAAAAGAAAAGCTATTCCACATCATTGAACAATTACATCACACGCATCATAAAAAATAAAAAATCGTCACACGGAAGCAGATGCCTTCCATGTGACGATTTTTAAATAGATCAATCAAATAGATGTATCAAATCCCCATAGCCTTCTTTTTCAAGATCATCTTTTGGGATAAACTTCAAAGCGGCTGAGTTAATACAATACCGAAGACCATTTGGTCCTGGACCATCAGGAAAGACATGACCTAGATGAGAATCAGCTGTTTTGCTGCGCACCTCTGTCCGCACCATCCCATGGCTCGTATCCACCTTCTCCGCTACTTCCTCATCTTCAAGCGGCTTTGTGAAACTCGGCCAGCCGCAATGGGCATCAAACTTATCTAAAGATGAAAAAAGCGGCTTGCCTGAAATGATATCCACATAAATGCCTTCTTCTTTGTGATCCCAGAATTCATTTTGAAATGGCGGCTCAGTGCCATTATTTTGCGTGACTTCGAACTGCATTCGGTTTAATTCTTTCAGACGCTTTTCTTTTTCGTTTGTCATGATTTATCACTCCAATGGGACTCAATAAAACCCGCTCTGCCCGAACCGACATGATATCGTTCGTAGTGCATTTTGTTCTTTTTATAATAATGCTGATGATATTCCTCTGCGGGATAAAAAGGACCAGCATCTAAAATTTCTGTCACAATTGGCTTTTGGAAAGTGCCGCTTTCGTTCAGCTTCTCTTTCGATGCTTCTGCAAGCTTTCTCTGCTCGTCATGATGAACATAAATACCTGTGCGGTAGGACTCTCCTCTATCACCAAATTGCCCTCCATCATCTGTTGGGTCTATTTGCTGCCAATACAGTTCTAATAGCTTTTCATACGGGAAAACGTCTGGATCAAACGTGATTTGAACCGCTTCTCTATGTCCCGTTGTATTTGTACATACTTCCTCATAGGTCGGATTCACTGTATGTCCGCCAGTATACCCTGATTCAACTTTGATAATGCCCGGCTGTTCATCAAAAGGTTTAACCATACACCAGAAGCAGCCTCCTGCAAATGTGGCTAATTCTTGTTTTTCAGACATATTAGTGCCCCCTTCATTTAAAAAATGGTATCATCATATTATAACATGATGAAAAATAATGAAAATGATACGACTTGTATACCTAAAATAAAAGAAAGCATTCTGTCGTATCTTAAAATATAATGGGGGTTTAATGATTGGAACAAAGAAAACAAATGATGTATGAAATGGATTCTTTACTGAGAACCGTATTTAAGCAGATCCGTTATGAGATTAACAGCCTGCTCGAAAACGAATTATCTCGGAATGAATTTCTCATTTTAAATCTGCTTCGTGAGCAAGGTGCAAAAAAAGTAACGGAATTTGCGTCCATTCTAGGGGTGTCAGCAAGCCATATCACAGCTGTGACCGACACACTCGTAGAAAAGGGCTGGATTACCCGTATCCGTTCTAAAGAGGATCGCCGCATCATCAAAATCCACTTAACCGATAAGGGTAAGGAAATTACTGAGCATTTTGAGAAAAAGAAAACAGAATACTTTATGGAGCGATTTGAGTCATTCGACGACGAAGAACTGAAAACAATGATCAAATTATTTAAAAAGCTGGATAAAAGTCAAAAGGATTAAGCATAGATTTTAGCGCTCTGGACATGCTACGGATAAAAAGAGGTGGAATGAACCATGACAAGCCCTTATCTTTGTCCAAACTGTAAAACAAACAGAACTCGCTTTAATCTGATTGAGCAGCTTTCAGAACCTGTGAAGCTGGATCCTGCGACCGGAGCAGTTGTCGAAAGATACGAAGGAGAGCAGCTTTCTCCTTTTCACGTGAGCTATCAAGGTCCTCAAATAAAAGTCCAGTGCGGCGTTTGTGGTTTAATTGAGGATGAAAAAACGTTCATTAAGCTAGCCGAATATCATCAATATTCTTCTCCTTCTTAACTTGCGGGCCTGACGGAAAACGTCAGGCTTTTTTCTATGCTTCTTTTGCCTATACAGATCGCCTTTTTCATGCATACGCTACAAAAAACACCATCGCATAAGAAAGTAGGGATTGATGACATGCAGCAGCTCTCTTATCATGACTTTCCATACCGTCCACTCGCTGCGGGCTTCGAGCACCCTCAAAGCAGCCTTTCATCCAAAGCCTTTATTCGGCTCTTTCACGCTGCACCAGATCTTAGTGAGCTCGCTGTATATGTGAATCGGAATGAGGTCTTGAAAAAAATGCCTTACAGTCATTTGACAGCTTATATGGAGTGGGATGAGGGAATTTATGAGATAGAAGTGTTCAAGCTGGCTACAAAAGAAAGAGTTCTTCATTCTTGCATGATGATTAAACGTAGCGAGATTTACACCCTATGTATCACAGGTGCTCATGCAGGTTTTGCGCTGCTGACAGAGCGGCAAGACCCTGTGATTCAACACGAGGACCTGTCAGCCCTTACATTTGTCCATCTGTCTCCAGACCTTCCTTCCATTGATATATATGAACGTGATCAAGGGGTGTTATCAAAGGAGCTTCATTATGTAAACGGCACTCACATTCATCATTTCTCCCCGAATAAATATCATTTTGAATTGAAAGCTGCTGGCACTCAAAGTATACTGCTTGATATCCCCAAAGTTCATCTGCAAGCAAATCGCGCATACCTTATTCTGCTTCATGGCTTTGCTAACGGAGAGCCAGAGCTTATGGCGAAGGTGGTCTTGTCTCAGCAAATATAAAAAAGAGCCTTTCCTCAATGGAAAAGGCTCTTTACGAGACATCTTCAGCTTTTTCTTGCTTTTGAAAATCAAAAGCAAGAATCATGATACCTAGAAATAATGCACAATAGGCAATATTTAAGTAAAACTGATCGATATTTTCTGCTCTTAAATCAGTGGCAGCTGTAATGCCAAAGTACGCAGCAAATAAAAGCGACAGTAAACTAAAATATTGATAGACTCGCTTCATGATTTCACTCCTGACTCACTTTCTATTGCTTTGGATGATAATATGAGAACTCAATTTCATCGTTCTCTAGATCAATTTTGTTTGCTTTCACATACATATCATTCGTCAGTGGCATTTCTGAAAGGCGTACTTCAACCGTTTTTTGATCCGGTTTCACATGAACGAATTCTGGCAGTTCATAGAACTGGCCCATGTAGCTTAAAACAAAACTAATCGGAATGCTCAATTGTCCAATTGAAAGGCCATCCACTTTCAACAGCACATCACCATTATCTTCGACAGTTGGCGTAAAAGAGACGTTTGCATCAATAGTCGAAGAGAAAGCTTTAATTGCGCCTGTTACTTTCACATCTTGATCGATCGCCACATGAAAATCTGGCATATCACTTGATCCTTGATTTTTCAAGTAATCATTGATAAAGCTGGTGAGCGATTCCTTTGAGCTAGATATATTAAAAGAATACTCGCTTTTTAATTCTTTAGTTGAAGCGGATTGACCGCCTGGCAGCATCATCAAAATACCGCAGGCAAGAACAATCAATAGATTGATTGCAAGTAAAATAAAAAATAAGCTTTTCCACTTTTTCATACGTTCACCCTATTCCTTCGGCAGTCCTTCTTTTTTCACTTTGGAGAATAAACGATTTGCCATAAGAGAGTACCCCTTTTGGTTTGGGTGGAAATCATCATCTGCCAGTAATTTTTCATCAGAATCTTCCTCAAATAAATCTGCTACATTGATCATATCAGCGTTGCCGTCTTTTTTCAGTTCCTTTTTGGCAGCGGCATTCCAATCTTTGACGACTTCATCAATATCTCGCAGCTCAGACAAACTGAACTTAAAGGGATTGTACATGCTGACATACATGATCTTCGCATGATCATTGTGCTGTCTCAATTGAGCAAGAATGGTTTTAAAGCGCTCCTCAAAAGGACCCTGCTCTTTTTGAAAAGGAGCAAACGTCAAATTGAGCACATTTTGATGGACAACATGCATTAAGTCATTGCCGCCGATCGTAAAGAAAATATAGTCAGCGTCTTTCAGTCCGTCTTGCACCTTTTTTTCTTTTAATCTTTTTAATAAATCTACCGTTCTACTGCCTTTAATGGCATAATTTTTTAATGTGACAGATTGCACGCCGTCCACCGCTTCTAACTTGTCACGGGTCATGCCTGCATATCCTTTTTTATGTTGATCTCCGATTCCTTCTGTTAAGGAATCTCCAACCGCTGCGATCGTAATATGTTCTTTTACGTCTTGTGTGTCTTCTAGTTTATCCTTTATGCCAGCCTCTTGCGCGGAACATGCAGAAAGAACAAAAGCTAGAGACATCACAATCAAAATCAAACGAGCCTTCAAACGATGATGTCCCTCCTTTTTCTGATTAAAAAAGTGTATCATGTTTTCGCTCATTTGAACATCCTTATGCTAGCTTCGATTCAGCGTTTTGATGTCCTTGATAATTTCATCATAAGGTGTATTTTGTACGCCATCATAATTTTTCATCACTTTCCCTTCTTGATCAACTAGGAAAAACAATGACTGATGAATCACTTGGTCTTCATCTTCAGGTTTCTTCACAATGGTTTTAAAGCTCTTCATTGCGAATTTTTCGATTGCGGACTGTGAATAGCCAGTGAGAAAATCCCAATTTTTAAAGGACAATGGATATGCTTTTGCAAATTCTTTTAGCTTATTCGGTGAGTCTACCTCCGGGTCCACGCTAAAGGAAATGATATGCGCATCCAATTTTTCTTCTTTTAACCGTTTTTGCAGCTCTGTCATATGAGCAGTCATCGGCGGACAGATCGTTTCACAGCTTGTGAAAATAAAATCTGCAACCCATACTTTCCCCTTCAAATCATCCAATGACACCTTTTGACCATCCTGATTTTCATACTCAAACGGCTGTATTTGATAATTTAACGCATCTTTGATTTGTCCATTTGAACATGAGACTAAAAGAAGCACGCTTATGATAATAAGCGCACCAAGTGAGGCTCCCCTTTTTTTAAGCATGGTACGTCCATCCCCTTTTTCAATCAATCGGTATAAAAAGTAAAGCCTATTGCGCCTTTTCCAGTGTGACACGAAATAATCGGTGTTGTGTAGGCGATGTCAACAAGTGCTTCAGGTGTGTGATCAAGCAGCGCTGATTTGAGCTTTTCAGCGAGTTCTAATGCATCTGCATGCGCTATCCCAATGGCTTGAACTGTTTTTCCTTTCACGGCCTGTACATACTGTTTGGTCAAATAGCGGACAAGAGCAGAATAGCTTCTCACATTCGCTTCCGGCGTGTATACCCCATCCGTTAAGCTGGCAATTGGTTTGATATGAAGAAGTGAGCCGATCAGCGCCTTTCCTCTTCCAATTCTTCCACCTTTCACGAGATTTTCTAATGTATCGATTGTGACAAATAGCTTTGTTTTAAGACGGATTTTATCCATTTCTTTGATGATGTCTTCACGGCTTGCACCATTTTTTGCAAGCTCTGCTGCTTTGCTGACTTGAAAACCTAACCCATAGGAAATAAAATTTGAATCAATCACCGTGATGTTTCCGTCTACCATTTTCGAAGCGCTTTCAGCAGTTTGAACAGTACCACTCATCCCACCCGTTAAATGGATACTAATGACTTCGCTTCCATCTGCTGTGAGCTTTTCATATAATTCGACGAATTGACCGATCGCAGGTTGAGACGTTTTCGGCAATTCCTCAGCGGCCTCCATTTTTTCAATAAATTCATCTGGCTGTATATTCACTCGGTCAATATAATCAACCCCAGAAATGGAGATATTGAGCGGAATCACGTGAATGGATAGATCATTGATTTTTTCTTGCGGAAGGTCCACAGTTGAATCTGTTACAATTTTAATTTGTTTCACTATCGTCTCATCCTTGCTGTCTTAGTCTTTACTTATGATATTACCTTATTTCGTGCATACTTGAAAACAACTGTCATGACGTTTTTAAAATTGTCACATTTTCTTCTTTTTATGAAAAAAATCTTTGCCAAGCTGAGCAGCTGTCATTTCAAAACGGCCGCTCACTCCACTTGACAAAGATTTCTATTTACGCATTGTGTTTCAGTGTAGGCTCCTGATAGATCTGCTCATATGTGCTCCACTTGACGTTACGTTTCACATCCTCTCTGAAAGAGTATACAGCTCTCTTTCCTTTAGATACATAGACTTTTTTCAAGAAAGCTTCAAGTCTAAAGGTGAGCATGAAACCATACGTCTCATCTCCCTTTAGTACAGGGACTTCTGTTACCTTGATCTGAGCTCCATCCATCCGTCTAAAACATATTGTTTTGAGCAGCACAAACGATCAATCCTCTTTTCCAATGTTCTGTTAGGCCTAAATAAATAGGTGGAATAAATCTTGATCTTTATTCACTTCAACATAATGGAAGCCTTTTTTATTCATCCGTTCAATCAGTGCCGCATAGTCATCTCTTTCATTCAATTCGATGCCAACAAGCGCGGGGCCTTTGCTTCGGTTATTCTTTTTCGTATATTCAAAGCGTGAGATATCATCATTTGGACCTAATACTTCATCTAAAAATTCCCGAAGCGCTCCTGCTCTTTGCGGAAAATTGACAATGAAATAATGTTGAAGCCCTTCATAGATCATCGACCGTTCTTTGATTTCCTGCATTCTGCCAATGTCATTATTTCCTCCACTGACAATACAGACAACATTTTTCCCTTTAATCTCCTCGCGATGGGCATCCAGCGCTGCGATCGGCAGTGCGCCTGCCGGCTCTGCTACAATCGCACATTGATTATACAGCTCTAAAATGGTTGTACATACTTTTCCTTCAGGTACAAGACTGATTTTATCGACAACGGACTGAAGCGATGTAAACGTCTTTTCGCCAATCCGCTGAACCGCTGCTCCGTCTACAAACTTATCAATTGAATCAAGTGTCACAACCTTGCCCTTTTCATGGGAAGCATGGAGTGAAGCTGCGCCAAGTGGTTCGACTGCAATGATTTCGGTTTCTGGGGCGATATTTTTGATATATGTACCAACTCCAGATAACAGACCTCCACCTCCAACACTTGCAAATAAAAAGTGAGGCTCCACTTCGATATCATTTAATATTTCTACAGCAGTCGTTCCTTGTCCTGCCATCACATCCAAATCATCAAACGGATGGATAAACTCGCGCTTCTCTTCATCTCCGCATTTTACTGCTTCATGATATGAATCATCAAACGTATCTCCGGTTAAGATAATTTCAACATATTCTTTTCCGAAAAGCTCCACTTGAGATACTTTTTGCCTTGGTGTCGTGGCAGGCATAAAGATTTTCCCGTGGATCCCTAAATATTTACAAGAATAGGCAACACCCTGTGCGTGATTTCCTGCACTTGCACAGACAATGCCGTTTTCTAGTTTATCTTTTGGAAGCTGGCTCATTTTATTAAAAGCGCCTCTTAATTTAAAGGAACGAACTACTTGAAGATCCTCTCTTTTTAAGTAGACATTACATTCATATCGTTCAGAAAGTCGCTCATTTTTTTGAAGAGGTGTATGAATCACTACATCCTTCAAATTTTGATGGGCCTTTAAAATGTCTTTCACTTGAATTAGCGTGTTTTCTTTGAGCAACGGTTTCATGTACAAGATCCTTTCTCTTTAACCTTATTTAATTTGTCATTATAACATGAATATTCAAAAAATAAACCAATAGATCATGGATCAAGCATAAATTTCATAAACTTTTTCGTTTTTCTGTACATTTGGTTTTATTGGGTGTTACAATTGAACCAATTAGAACCACAAAGAAAGGAATCACCCGATGACCACACATTCGTTTACGTCTATATATGGAGAGCATCAATATATCAAGCGTGCCATTCATCTGGCAAAGCAATTCACAAAACACGAGCAGCCGGTCTTGATAACAGGAGAAATTGGCACAGGCAAAACACTATTTGCCCAGGAAATTGCAAATGCAGCTGCTCCAAACGCTTCACTGACACATCTATATTGCCCCGTCTTAGATGAAGATACCTTACAGAAAGCCTTCACGGAAAAGACCCGTCAAATTCTTTATTTAGACGAAATCGCCGCATTAAGTATTCCTATGCAGCATCAGGTCATTCGTTTTCTAGAAACATCTTTTGCAACAAAAATCATTGCCACTTCGTCTTTATCAATAGAGGCATTGAGGGTGTCATCTACCTTTTTACCTGAGCTGTTTTATCGTTTAAATGTTTTTCATTTGCCCCTGCCGTCATTAGCAGATCGAAAAACAGACATTCCTGTGTTAACAACTGCTTTCTTTCAGGAGCTGAGCATGACGCCTGATATTGATCCAAGTGTTTGGGAAACCTTGCAGGAGTATCCGTTTGAAGGAAACGTACAGGAACTCAAAAATATCGTTCATTATGCTGCAGTCATTCTCGAGGGGCAAACGGTATTTTTACACCACCTGCCGCCTTTTGTGTTAACACCTCTTTCGCCGGACGTAAAAGGAAAAAAGGAAGAACACCAGCTCACACTAATGGAAAAACAAGAGTTTGTTTTCCTGCTGGAAGCCATTAAGTCTCTCAATGAGAAAGGTGAAGCAGCCAGCAGACGCATCTTGTCTGAATTAAGCAAACAAGGCGACATTCCGCTGACCCCTCAGCAGGTGAGGAGCCGATTAGATGATCTTGAGAAAAAAGCTTACGTGACGAAAGGAAAAGGCAGGGCTGGCACGAAGATTACACTTGAAGGTCTTTCATTCCTGA
Source organism: Bacillus pumilus (assembly GCF_038738535.1). Lineage (NCBI taxonomy): Bacteria > Bacillati > Bacillota > Bacilli > Caryophanales > Bacillaceae > Bacillus > Bacillus pumilus. The sequence continues at coordinate 1,895,387 of NZ_CP046128.1, forward strand.
AATCACTTGATGGTTATATACCGGTTCAATAAAAGGAGGCTATCCATTGTTTACTGTAAAAGAAGAAATTGCAAACGCCATTACACATGGCATTGGCGTTATTTTATCCATACCAGCCATTGTTTTTCTCGTTTTATTCGCTGTTCAATACGGCACTGTCACAGACATCATCAGCTTTTCGATATTTGGCGCATCCATGCTGCTGCTCTATTTAAGCTCAACCTTGCTTCATAGCATACGGCACAAAAAAACAAAAGATGTATTTGAAATCCTCGACCACTCGGCTATTTATGTATTGATTGCTGGTACATATACGCCCTTTTTACTAGGACCATTAAAAGGCGCACTAGGCTATACTCTTCTTGCGATTGTATGGGCTCTTGCTGCTGGCGGGATTGTCTTTAAAATCTTTTTCGTTAAACGGTTTATCATTGTGTCCACGCTCGTTTATTTATTAATGGGCTGGATGATTATCATTGCCATCAAACCACTTTACATTGGGTTAACGGGCGCAGGATTTGGCCTCTTACTGTTAGGCGGTCTATTGTATTCAGTCGGAACCATCTTTTATATTTGGCGGAAAATCCCCTATCATCATGCCATTTGGCACAGCTTTGTACTCGGCGGCAGTGCATCGATGTTCTTCTGCATTCTCTTCTATTGTGTGAACATTCCTGCTGCATGAAAAAAACCAGCATCCACTTTCGGATGCTGGTTTTTCTATGCGCGCTTTTGGGCGTAATCACTCATCATGACAGGTGCTTTAATATGAATATCAACATTAACAGGGCGCAGCCTTTTCACGACTTTCCCAGTTAATAGACGATCCGTTCCACTTGTTTCAATCGGTACAAGCGGACAATCACAATCTTCAGCAAGTGCCTCTGCCATGTGACGCTGTGCTTCTGAAAGCAATACGCTCTGCCCAGATAAGATTCTTTCCTTTGCTTCTTCTAATAAGGCATCATCAGATTGATTCTGATGAATAACCGCCATCTTCTTCAGCCATTGTTTTAAAATGGGATATCGAAAAAGATTCGGCTTTGCCATGAAAGCAAATGGCTTCTCAAGGTGACCAATCAATAATGTCGTCGTGACTGGATTCAGTGCCTGTGTGATATAAATAACGGGTCCATCTGGCAGCTTCTTTTGCTGGTGAATGGTCATGACTGATCCTGACTGATCAATACAGCCCCGGGCAAACCTTTTTGCATGCTCATGAATGAGATGCATTCGTTTCGTATAGGAAATGCGCGGATCAGTTAATTCATGAGCATGCAAATGCCTCATACTTTTAAAAATGGATAGGGCAACATAAATCGTTAAAAACCAATAACGAAACAACCGTACTCCTCCTACTCATTTATCCTTTTTTGTCATAAACGACAAATTCATAATTGTAGGGGTTCTTTTCGTCACGATGGCCTTTTTCGCGTGATACAACCGTCCATTCGTTTTCATTGTAATCAGGAAAGTAGCGGTCTCCTTCAAACGCATGGTGAATATGCGTGATATATAGACGATTCGCATATGGCATCATTTCTTCATACAGCTTAGACCCGCCGATGATAAATAACTCTGTCTCGTTCTCCCCGATTGCCAAAATATCAGCAATGGAATGGACAACCTCGCATCCTTCTGTTTCAAAAGAAGAACTTGTCGTCAAAACGATATTACGGCGGTTAGGAAGCGCTCGTCCGATTGATTCAAACGTTTTTCTGCCCATGACAATCGTATGGCCGCCTGTGACCTTCTTAAAATACGCTAAATCAGCTGGTAAATGCCAAGGCATTTGATTATCTTGACCAATGACTCTGTCTTTTCCTGTCGCCACAATCATTGAAATCATACACTGACTTCTCCTTTGATATGCGGATGTGGATCATAGTTCTCAAGTACAAAATCATCGAACGTGAAATCAAAAATGCTTTTCACATCTCTTGTGATGCGAAGCTGCGGAAGCGTGCGTTCCTCGCGCTCTAGCTGCATTTTCACCTGCGGAAGATGATTCTGATAAATATGAGCATCTCCTAGCGTATGAATAAACTCTCCTGGCTCAAGATTTGTAACTTTGGCAATCATCATCGTGAGAAGGGCATATGAAGCAATATTAAATGGCACGCCTAAAAAGATATCTGCCGATCTTTGATAAAGCTGGCAGGAAAGCTTCCCGTTTGATACGTAAAATTGAAACAGACAATGACATGGAGGCAGCGCCATTTGATCAATTTCACCCGGGTTCCAAGCGCTGACGATCAGTCTTCTTGAATTCGGATTATGCTCGATATCGTGGATCAGCTTTGTGATCTGATCCACAGTCTCACCGTCCCCACTAGCCCAAGATCGCCACTGCGCTCCGTACACACGGCCCAGTTCGCCATTATCATCTGCCCATTCGTTCCAAATCCGGACGCCATTTTCCTGAAGATATTTGACATTTGTATCACCTTTTAAAAACCACAGTAACTCATGAATAATTGATTTCAGGTGCAATTTCTTTGTTGTTAAAAGCGGAAATCCTTCCTGCAAATCAAATCTCATCTGGTAACCGAACGTGCTGATTGTACCTGTTCCCGTTCTGTCACCTTTTTCATCCCCGTGCTGTAATACATGACGGCATAACTCTTTGTATTGTTTCATTTTTTTCATCCTTTATTTATGTTCTTGTTGTAGTTTACCTTATTTCTGCTTTTGTTTAAACCAAAAAAACATGCCTGCATGATGAGCAGACATGTTTTTCTTTTTATACTTGATTCACTCGATCCTGCTCTTCGTCCTTAATATCTTGGTGTGAGTGAGCAATACGGCTAGCTGCTGCTGCGGCAAGCGCGGCGACAAGGTCATCAAGGAAGGTATGCACTTCACCTGGACGACCTTCATCTAATTCTCGAATAATACCAAATTTCTCTTTATCTAAATAACCGAAGTTGGTCAAACCGATTGATCCATATACATTGACAATGGAAAGCGGAATAATTTCATCAATACCATATAGCGGCTCGTCTGTTTCAACTAAGTGCTGCAATGGTTCTGGCAATAGCTTTTTTTCAGCCAGCTGATCAAGGGCAAGTCCTGTTAAAACCGCATGGACAATTTCCCTTTTATTCAACACTTTTTCAACATTTTCAATACAGACACTAAGTGGAAGGTTTGGATGATATTTTTCTTGAAGCTTTAGCACAATATGTGCAATATCTTCAATTTTCACTCCACGTTCGTTTAACATTTGTTTTGTAATCTGCACCATTTCGTTCATTGTATACTTTTTCAATTGGCATGACATCTCCTTCTAGTGGCTCATCCAGCTCGGCGGGGTGTTTTTGTCCCAGTAAATATTACCGAGTTCATGATGCGTCTGGAATCCATCTTCTGCTGTATGGTAGTGAAAGTTAAACCAATATCCGCTGTGTGGCGGCTGATCTCTTCTCACATGAAAACGGAGCAAATCTTCTCCAGTCTTCCGGTTGTAGATGTGGAAGATTTTTTCGCCATTTCCGCTTGAAGGCTGATCAGTTAACACAACATCTTGAAATTTTTCGTCATCTTTGAAATTTGTTAAAACATCAGTTAACACTTGTTCAATTTTCGGTTGAATCTCTTCTCTGTACTCGTCTTCAATGACAGGTGTGATTTTACGGCCGAATTTGAGAAAGGATTGATTTTCTGCACTTGATAGAACCTCCTCCTTATATTGCTCAAAGGGGTCTACCTGCTCTTTGTTGTCCTCTTGCGATAGTTCCCAGCTGCGCAATTCATCTGATGTATCATAAACCGCTGTATAAGGCGTTTTATCAGATGAAGAAAGTTCAGATAGCTTGTCTGTCATCAAAGCCGACGGAGGAGAGATCAAACCAAAAGTTGCAATTGTAAAGAGCGCAACAAGCGTTTTTCTCATCCACATCTTCATGATATCTAATTCCTTCCATAAGTTATCATACTGCTATTCTAGCATATAATGAATTTTCAGTCATTCAATTTGGTCACTGATTTGAGACTTTCTTTTTCATAATAAAACGTTTACAATGACAGTAATGACGACTAAAATTTGGGAGGAATGGGTATGCTTGAAGGGTTTTTCATCACAGCTTCCTTGCTGACACTGTTTTATTTTATCTATATGGAGATTACGGATTAAAAGCCCTTAAAAGGGCTTTTTCAGATTGTTGACAAAGGGCTAAAATAATCTTGATTTTAGCCCTTTGTCTTCTATTCAGCGTGATAGAAAACCTTTGAAGTCTAGGAAGGACGAGCACTGGAATGGAGCGAATTTGACATTCGTGAGTACCGGAGCGCAGGACTGACAACGAATGCAAGGGTTTGTCTACACGCTGTAAAAGCCCTTAGTGAGGGCTTTTTTCTTTCTCAATATAACCATAATGAAATTGGGCTGTTTTTCGTTTTATGACGTGAAATTGAAAGGATTCCGCTGTAAATCGTGTACTTTTCCAATGATCTTTTAAAACCACTCTTTTTCTTGCCACTCTTAACGCCTCTTGCACGGCTATTTCGTGATCAAAGTGGTGCTCTGCCGCATGACGCAGCGGCGCTATACTTGTAGATTCTTGAATCGTTTCCTCAAACATCGGATCAAAATAGACAATATCAAATGAACGGTCAGGACACTGCTTTAGCTGCTCGATACTGTCTCCACTGATCACAGATATCCGTTTCATCGCTTCATCTGCTTCTTCTATCCCTGTTTCCCATGTGTTCAGTCCTTCTCGCACTAGTAACGCCGTAATGGGATTCTTTTCTATACCGACGACCCTTCCATTCCTGCCTATCGCACAGCTTGCAGTAATAGCATCAGACCCTAAGCCAAGTGTGCAATCTAAAAGGGAATCTCCCGGCTTTAGCTGGGCTGCTTCGATTAAAGGATCCTTTTCTCCGCGCAAGAGCCGCTTCACCCTGAACATCGCTGAGCTTGGATGAAAAAAGAACTTTTCACCATTGGGCTGATACCATTCGAATCTTTCTTTCCCGACAACAAGTACATCTCCTCGTTTCATCGCAAGCTGCTTGACGGATTGTTTGCGTCTTTCTACATACTCACCATGTAAATCCTCTGCAAGAGCCTTCGCTGTTTCAATCGTTTGTTCATTTGCTCTAAAGCTTGTTGTAATGAGCATATTGTTCCTCCATCATGATCAAGAAAAAATGCCCTGATCTGATCACAGGGCATTTCAACACTTGTATTAGCAATGTTTTTCGAATGCAGTTAAGACATTTTTCATGATATCTTCCATTTCATGACCTTCAATTTCGTCACGCGGGATAAAATGAACGAGTTCATTTCCTTTTAAAAGGGCCATAGAAGGAGATGATGGCTCTTCACCCGTGAAGTATTCTCTCATTTTTGCCGTTGCTTCCCGATCCTGCCCAGCAAATACTGTGACGATTCTGTCTGGAGCTTTTTCTGCCTTCATCACAGCTTGAGTCGCTGCTGGGCGTGCTAATCCGGCAGCACATCCGCATACAGAATTAATGACAACAAATGTTGTTCCTTCAGCTTCTTGCATGGTTTGTTCTACTTCTTCTTCCGTCTTAAGTTCTTGAAATCCTGCACTTGTCAGCTCTTGGCGCATTGGCACAACGAGCTGGCGCATATATTCTTCATATGCCATTGACATAAAAAAGCCCCCTCTAAAAATCCTTATGTTGTGAATAAAGGATACTATAGAGAGAGCCAATTTTCAAATCTTCCATATCAGATTAAATTTTCATGATTCCGCCTGTATTGGCTGATGTCACAAGTTTTGAATATCTAGCAAGATAGCCAGTTTTCACTTTTGGCTCAAAGCCTTTCCAGTTTGCTTTTCTTTTTTTCCATTCTTCCTCTGGAACATCGACGCTTAAAATGCGTTGTTCAATATCAACCACGACATGGTCACCATTTTCAACAAAGGCGAGCGGGCCGCCTTCAGCTGCCTCTGGAGAGACGTGTCCAATGGACAAACCACGAGAAGCGCCGGAAAAACGTCCGTCAGTAATTAAAGCAACCTTTGGCCCAAGTCCCATGCCGACAATTTGTGAAGTTGGTGCAAGCATTTCTGGCATACCAGGTCCGCCTTTAGGTCCTTCATAGCGAATAATGACAACATGTCCTGCTTCTACTTTTCTATTAATGATGCCTTCAAGAGCTTCTTCTTGGGATTCAAATACGATCGCAGGTCCTTCGTGACGTGTGATCCCATCTTGTACCCCGCCCGTTTTAATGATGGCTCCATCTGGCGCAAGGTTTCCAAATAAAACGGCTAAGCCGCCCTTTTCAGTAAATGGCTTATCGATTGGATAAATGACGTTATAGTCTTTTACCTCATGTCCTGCAATGTTCTCACCAAGCGTTTTCGCTGTGACGGTCATTGTATCTAAATGAAGTGCGCCTTCTTTTTTGGACAATTCATTTAGCGCAGCTGTGACGCCGCCTGCTTCATGTAAATCCTCAATATAAACATCCGAAGCTGGAGCAAGTTTTGATAAATGAGGCACACGCTCAGCTACTTCATTGATACGTTCAAGTGAATATTCAACACCTGCTTCATTTGCGATCGCCAGTGTGTGAAGAACGGTATTGGTTGAACCACCAAGTGCCATATCTAATGCAAATGCGTTATCAATTGCTTTTTCAGTAACAATATCACGTGGTTTAATATCCTTTTTAATGAGCTCCATCAGTTGTTTTGCTGACTTTTTCGCAAATTCTCTTCGCTCTGGTGATGTAGCCAAAATCGTTCCATTTCCAGGAAGAGCAATTCCAAGCGCCTCTGCTAAACAGTTCATTGAGTTTGCTGTAAACATACCTGAACAAGAACCGCAGGTTGGACAGCCAAACTGTTCTAATTCATTTAATTCCTCTTCGTTAATTTTACCTGACTGGTATGCACCAACGCCTTCAAATACAGAAGAAAGAGAAATCTTTCTGCCATCACTTGTTCTACCCGCTTCCATCGGTCCACCGCTGACAAAGACAGTCGGAATATTGACACGCATCGCTGCCATCATCATCCCTGGTGTAATTTTATCGCAGTTAGGAATACAAACCATTCCATCAAACCAGTGAGCAGATACAACGGTTTCTACAGAGTCAGCAATGATTTCACGGCTTGGTAATGAATATCTCATCCCGATATGACCCATCGCAATTCCATCATCGACCCCAATCGTATTGAATTCAAATGGGACCCCGCCAGCTTCACGAATGGCTTCTTTCACAATTTTCCCGAATTCCTGAAGATGGACATGTCCTGGGACAATATCAATATAGGAATTACATACGGCAATAAATGGCTTGCCGAAGTCCTCATCCTTTACCCCCGCCGCTCTTAGTAAGCTTCGGTGAGGTGCTCTGTCAATTCCTTGTTTAATCATATTACTGCGTAGTTCTGCCATCTGTTTAAAAAGCCTCCTATACTACAAGTCTTGTTGACTGCATGATTTTGAGTTGATTTTATTTTACAAATTTTCTGTTTATTTAGCCACCGATGAATGACTGATGACCCATATGTCTGCTGAAACTAGCGCTCAGCAAGGTTCGTGTCATAAAATCTGACCTCCAATATTCTATATTGGTACTACTATATAGAGTTTTTTCGCATATTTCAACAATATTCAAAATAATTTTTCTAAAAAAATTTTTCTGTCTATCACTTTAAGAAAAACAAGCTGCCTTTCATTGGCAGCTTGCTCATATTTCTCATCATTCTGATGCATTTTTTCTACTTTCTGTCATTTGCTTCCATACAGAGCCTTTCGCTTCTTCTCCGTGCTCAATGCGCTCAATCGCCATTTTCACTTGAAGGCTGACTTCAAATTCAGGGTCTTGCTCAGCTTCTTTTAATGCGTCAAGTGCTGTTTCGTCACCTTCTTCATAGAGGAACATAGCTGCACGCCAGCGGACAAGTTTACTCGGATCCTTTAAAGCTTCGATCATTGCTTCCATAGCGCTAGGGTCACCAAGGTCTGAAATACAGTCTCCAGCGGTTCTGCGGACCGTCACAGTTTTGTCTTTAAGTCCCTTATATAATATAGGCAGTATAGCAGGATCTTCAATCATTCCAGCATTCACAACGGCTTGTCTGCGAATGGATGTTTTTGGGTCCTCCATCGCTTTCATTAAAACAGGTATATCCTTTTGCTCTGGCTGCATTTGCTCTAAATGGGCAAAACGCTTTTTCCAATCTTCCTCGCGCAGCATGTCTTCTGTTACATCATATGCCTTTCGGTTCACCTGTCTATCTACGGCTTCTTGCCCTTCTTTGACCGCCTCTGTTAAGCGGGCTAAACGCTCGTCATCATAGGCTGCTTGCAGCTCTTCTGTGACTTCCTGGCCGATATCAGCAAAGTCACCAAAACGAACGCCATGTTCTTTCCACACACGTTCAAATACGACATTGTCTGAACTGCTTCTGAGCTTTAAAATGGCTGCTTGGAAGCGTTCAGGCATTCCGAACCGCTCTTCTCTTTCACCGTCCGTTAATTTGACTTGCATCGGAATCCCATTAAACATTTGGACAAACACTTTGACTTCGCCAAATGTGTCACCGCCTGACTGCGGTCCTTCCTGAAGGCCTTCTGTTTCTTGACCAAAAGCTTCTCTCACCTGTTGTAAAATGCCCTGCCAGTCAAACTTTGCATTACGCTCGACCGCTAAGAAATCTGCGACATGATAAACACCTTTTACACCTTCAATGTTCAAAATGCGCTTGATCATCTCTGGCGCTTCGTCTTTTTGATCCTTTTTGTAGTTGTTGCTTTTACCGCCGGCAAGTGCTTCTGTCAAAATGACCTTCATGGTATTTGGACTTGGCGTCGGTTCTATCGCTGTTATTTTCATCTATACATCCTCCTTACACACATAAAGACCCTACTCATCTGTAAGGCCGCATTCTTCTTTCCACGTCTTGATAAATAAGCTCATCAATTCATGCCGCTCCTCAGCAAGCTGCTTTCCTGCAGAGGTGTTCATCAAGTCTTTTAATTTGAGCAATTTTTCTTCCATATGCTTTAGCACGGAGCCCTGCTGCATGTTCTTTGTATAGTGGGGCTCCCCTTTTGCGCCTGCATAAGTAAACACTCTTGCAATACCGCTTGCTCCTATCGCATCGAGTCTATCTGCGTCTTGAACAATGGCCCCTTCTAACGTCATAGGCCTATTCTGCTTATGTCGATGACGAAAAGACATCGTGGTAATGATATCCATGATATAACGAATATCCCGCGTATTAACTTCCCAAGAAAGGAGCTGATGCTCAAGTTGTTGCGGTGAAAGCTTCCATTCACTCGACAGCTTTTCATCAATGACATCATGAACAATCGCCGCCATTTCAATAATAAAAAGAGAGCCGCCTTCCTGATTAGCAATCTGGCGGGCAAGCTGGCGCACACGATCAATATGAGCCGCATCGTGTCCAGTCGGTTCATATTTCAGCTGATCTGAAACAAAGGAGGCAGCTGCCTCCAATTGTTTTTTCTGCATGACTGTGAGCACCTTATTTGTCCAAAAGAGCGATGATGGAGCTTTCTAATTCTTTTGGTGATGTTTTCGGAGAGAACCGCTCAGTGACTTCTCCGTTTTGATCCACGATAAATTTTGTGAAATTCCATTTCACTGTTTTCGTTCCAAGTACACCTTTTGCATGACTTGTTAAATGTTTGAAAAGCGGATGCGCATTGTCACCATTGACATCTACTTTCGCAAACATAGGGAAGGTTACGCCATAATTCAAAGAACAGAATTCCTGAATCGCTTCTTCCCCTTCTGGCTCCTGGTTCATAAATTGGTTGCACGGAAATCCTAAAATTTCAAGGCCCTTTTCATGATATTGATCATATAGCTCTTGCAATTGTTTGAATTGAGGAGTCAGTCCACATTTACTTGCTGTGTTGACAATAATGAGTACTTTTCCTTTGTAATCTGCCATTGATTGTTCCTGACCGTTAATGGTCTTGACCTGAATATCATAAATTGACATCTCATAGCCTCCTAGGATTCACTTTTTCCTATCGTAACATGCTTCTTTTATAAAATCGCTTTTTATGCCTCCTGTTAAAAGAGCCCTGTCACACTGCCGTCTTCTAATAAATCCATCTCGAGCGCCGCAGGTTTTTTAGGTAATCCAGGCATTGTCAGAATGCTTCCGGTTAAAGCAACAATAAAGCCTGCTCCTACAGATGGTTTTAACTCACGAATCGTAATGGTAAAGCCCTTAGGTCTCCCAATTAAAGCTGGATCATCCGAAAGTGAATATTGCGTTTTTGCCATACAAACCGGTAAATGACCCCAGTCGTTTTTCTCGATGGCTGCCAGCTGCTTTCTTGCTTTTGAAGTGAGTGTGACCCCGTCTGCTCCATAAACCACTTGGGCAACTTTAGATAACTTTTCTTCGATGGAATCATTTTCTTCATACAAATAGGAAAAGTGGTTCTTCTTCTTTTCAATAAGTGTCGCGAGTTCCTCGGCAAGTGCTGTTCCGCCTTCGCCTCCTTCTTCCCATACATTCACAGCTTTGACTGGATGGCCATGTGCGTGGCACCAATCTTCTATCGATTGAATCTCTTCTTTTGTATCAGTGATAAACCTGTTTACTGCGACGATGTATGGAAGACCGAAGGCTTGCACAGTTTCAATATGCTTTTCTAAATTATGTATACCTTCTAATACGGCATGTGCATTCTCTTCTTTGAGTTCAGTTTTCTTCATTCCGCCATGCATCTTTAATGCTCTGACAGTCGCCACAATGACAACTGCACCAGGCTTGAAATCACCAGCTCTTGTTTTAATGTGCAGGAACTTTTCTGCTCCAAGATCTGCTCCAAATCCAGCTTCTGTTACCACATAATCAGCTAATTTCGCCGCCATTTTGGTTGCAATTAAACTATTACATCCATGCGCAATATTGGCAAAAGGACCGCCATGTACTAGGGCCGGAGTTCCTTCAATCGTTTGAACAAGATTCGGTTTGAGCGCGTCTTTTAAAAGTAACGTAAGAACACCTTCATATCCAAGTGCTCCAACTGTGACTGGCTCGCCATCTTGATTATAGGCAACAACAATAGAAGAAAGACGTTTTTTTAAATCGGTTAAGTCTTCTGCTAAACAAAGGATGGCCATCATTTCGGAGGCAACTGTGATGTCAAATCCGTCTTCTCTAGGATACCCATTTAACTGACCGCCAAGTCCGACAACGACCTGTCTTAATGCACGATCGTTTAAATCAAGCACTCGCTTCCATACAATGCGGCGCGAGTCGATGCCGAGTTCATTTCCGTGATGGATATGGTTATCAATGAACGCAGATAAGGCATTATGTGCAGAAGTAATGGCATGAAAATCTCCTGTAAAATGAAGATTGATTTCTTCCATTGGCAGCACTTGTGAATATCCTCCACCCGCTGCACCGCCTTTTATGCCCATTGTAGGACCTAATGAAGGCTCGCGCATCGCAATGATTGCTTTTTTCCCAATTTTTTCGAAGGCTTGACCGAGGCCGACTGTTACGGTGGACTTCCCCTCACCTGCTGGCGTTGGATTGATCGATGTGACAAGAATCACATGTCCTTCTTTTTGTTCTTTTAAACGGTCAAAAATAGTCAAAGATATTTTCGCTTTTGTGAAACCATAGCATTCTAATTCTTCGTCATGTATTTGTAGCTTTGCTGCGATGTCTTGAATAGGTCTCAGCTTTGCCTTTTGGGCGATGTCAATATCTGATAAATGCTTTGTGATCATAAATAAACGGCCTCCTTTTTTTCCAGAAACAGCTTTGTTTTTGCTCTGTTTTTTATTGTAACATAATTGAAACATTGAAATATCGCCAGAAAGTTCCTATAATGAAATGAAATTAGCTTTGGTTCAGGGGGTGGCGAGTTGCCTATTAACATACCAGTTCATCTGCCGGCAAAACAAATACTAGAGAGCGAAAACATTTTCGTCATGGATGAGACAAGGGCATTCAAGCAAGATATCCGTCCTTTGAATATCGTGATCTTAAATTTAATGCCAAAAAAAATACAAACTGAAACGCAGCTGCTAAGAATGCTCGGAAATTCTCCTTTGCAAGTGTACTTTACGTTTTTGATTCCAAGTACGCATACACCGAAGAATACGTCGAGAGAGCATCTAGATGAATTTTATACGACCTTTGAATCGATTCGCCATAAGAAATTTGATGGAATGATCATCACCGGCGCACCAATTGAGCATTTAGCTTTTGAAGAAGTATCCTATTGGAAAGAGCTTCAGGACATCTTGGACTGGAGTAAAACCAATGTGACGTCTACCCTTCATATTTGCTGGGGTGCACAGGCAGGCCTATATCACCATTATGGGATTGAAAAAATCAAGCTTCCCGAGAAAAAATTTGGCGTATTTGAGCATCTTGTGAAAGAGAAAAAAGAAAGATTAGTCAGAGGTTTCGATGAAGTATACTATGTCCCACATTCGAGGCATACAGATATTAATACAGAACAATTAAAAAACACACCGAATTTGAAAGTATTGAGTATCTCTGAAGAAGCGGGTGTTTGTTTAATTGTTTCAGATGATGATAAACAAGTATTTTTAACTGGACATCCAGAATATGATACGGACACATTGAAGCAGGAATATGAAAGAGATTTGTTGAAGCATGATACAGTCCAAAAACCTGTCCACTATTTTATAGAAGATGGTGACACATTAGTCCCAGTGAATCGCTGGAAAGCCCATGCCACTTTACTGTTTATGAATTGGCTCAATTATTATGTTTATCAAGAAACACCATACGTTTGGGAATAAAATAGACTGTGGTCTGATGATAAATGGTCAAAATGTGTTAAAATACAAATGGCTCTGTCTTCCATTATCAATTTAGTCTCGTTGTTTTTTAAAATTAGTTTAATTCTTTCGTAACGAATGATATGCTCTGGCTGTTTATATGTTATCTTTATGTATATGTAGACCTATGAGATTAATAGTTTTCGTACGAAGTTTTGTTGTTGTTGATTACATTTGAGGTGAATATTCTTGAATACCAATAAAAAAATATTAATCTTGACCGCAAATTATGGAAATGGACATATGCAGGTGGCTAAAACACTGTATGATGAATGCAAATCCCAAGGGTTTGAACATGTTGTAGTTTCTAATTTGTATCAAGAATCAAATCCCATTGTGTCGGAAGTGACTCAATATTTATACTTGAAGAGCTTTTCCATTGGGAAACAATTTTATCGCTTGTTTTATTATGGTGTAGATAAAATTTACAATAAACGCAAATTTAACATTTATTTAAAAATGGGAAATAAGCGTCTTGATGAACTCATTCAATTACACAATCCGGATATCATTATTATTACATTCCCGATGATTGTTGTTCCAGAATACCGGAACAAAACAGGCAAAGTCATCCCGACATTTAATGTCATGACAGATTTCTGTCTTCATAAGATTTGGGTACATGAAAACATCGACCGGTACTATGTTGCAACCGATTATGTGAAACAAAAATTAGTGGAAATCGGCACACATCCAAGCGATGTCAAAGTGACAGGCATTCCTATTAGACCACAATTTGAAGCAGACGTGCCAAAATCGAAGATTTATAAAAAATATGGATTATCATCAAACAAAAAAGTTCTTCTGATTATGGCCGGTGCTCATGGTGTACTGAAAAATGTCAAGGAATTATGTGAAGCGCTGCTTCTAGACAGTGAAGTACAAATTGTTGTTGTATGCGGAAAGAACGAAGCGCTGAAACAATCACTGAGCGATCTTGAACAAGCACATCCAGATCAATTGAAGGCGCTTGGATATGTGGAACAAATTGATGAATTGTTCAGAGTAACAGATTGTATGATCACAAAACCAGGCGGCATTACTTTAACAGAAGCAACAGCAATCGGTGTTCCGGTCATTCTTTACAAGCCTGTCCCTGGACAAGAAAAGGAAAATGCACATTTCTTTGAAGATTATGGTGCGGCCATCGTCATCAACAGACATGAAGACATTTTAGAATCTGTGACCAACTTGCTGCAAGATGAAGAAAAGTTAGAAGTCATGAAACAAAACATTAAAAAACTGCACTTAAAGCATTCTTCTCAAACCATTTTGGAAGATATCGTTGAGCAATCAGATCTCATCACGAATAACAAAACGTATGCTCGTGCATTATCATAAAAAGGTGTCCGTCAATGACGGACACCTTTTTCTTTATCCTTGATTTCCATTTGTTGTGTACACTTCTTCAAACGGCTGCACGACAACAAAACCGCTTCCGCTAAATTTCATTTGAATAGACTCTCCGCTTCCTCTGCCAATAAAGGTTTTGAATGAAACATCTGTCACAAATTCAGTTTTTAAATCCCCTGACCATGCAACTGTCGCGTTCGGATCTGTATATACAGAGTCACCCGGCTGAACAATCAATGTGAGCGGCTCATAATGACTCGTAATCGCAACAAGGCCTGGTCCTTCTAATTTGACATTAAATAAACCGCCTGCAAGCATGCCCGACACTTTTTTCATCAATTTGATATCCCAGCGCACTGACGGTTCAAATGCGAGCAGATCATTCCCATTCACAAAAATGGAATCCCCTTGAGCCAAACGAAGAATTGAGATTTTTTTGCCTTGATCTGCCACATATAATTTCCCGTCACCTGTTGCCTTCATGAGTGAAGTGCCTTCTCCCGACAGCATTTTTTTGAACATCTTTGAGACGCCATGTTCAAAAACGCCCTCGCGTTCAAACTTGATTTTGCCTCGGTACGAAACCATGGAACCTGTTTTTGCCCAAATGGTATCAGTCAAATTAATTTCTAAAAGTCTTGATGTTTCAAGTTCGAAGACCCCTTCTCCTTTATCTTCCTGCTGCGTATTCTGAACAAATTCTTCAAGTGTATAACGATTCATGATAGCACCTCTTCCTGTATTTTTTTTATATACGGACAAGGTGTGCATAAAGTTTCAGAAAATGGGGACGTTTTAGCTATTATTGTTATTCGCCAAAAAAAATCAAATATTCTGCTCAAAATTTGGCTCTTCCGCTTGACGCTTTACTTTTGATGGTGTATAGTGGAACCATCATTTAACAACTGCAAAGTCGTTAGGTGATGAAAATTTTTTTTAGTATGCCAAAAGGTATGCTACAGTACTAGGAGGAAAAAGCAATATGCAAAACGGTAAAGTAAAATGGTTCAATAATGAAAAAGGTTTCGGCTTCATTGAAGTTGAAGGCGGAGACGATGTATTCGTTCACTTCACAGCTATCGAAGGTGACGGCTACAAGTCTTTAGAAGAAGGACAAGAAGTTTCTTTTGAAATCGTTGAAGGTAATCGTGGACCTCAAGCTGCAAACGTAACAAAAATCTAATCAACTAAATCAATGATGTAAAGACAAAATAAAGAGAGGCCTATGCCTCTCTTATTTGATTTTCAGCTGAATTTCAATCGCTAAAATATTTTGCTTCAGTCGTTGTTCAATTTCAGAGATATCTTTTTCGAGAAAAGGTCTTCCCTTCTTTGCTACATCTACTAGTTGCTCTAGATCGCTGTACACCTCTTGAAATGTTCGATGTAATACCGTTTCGAACTCCTGATTATTCATACCGGCCTTCCCCTTTTCCTCTAATATCCGTCACTTAGTCGAAAAGTAACTCAACCAAAACTTTCTATAGTTATATCGGCTCATTTTTCAGAATATGTTCTTTTTTTACACATTCTATTCGTTTTTTTTCATGAACGGATGTTTGAGCAGGGAAAACCGGTGCGTCCGCTTACTTTTTGAGCAGCGTCTGTCCATATTCTTTTATTTTCTCTCCAACGGTGCATTGCTGTATACAAAAGGAATGGGCATATTTTTTGCCAAATTCTTTCCGAAAATGCTTCTTAATCAAACAATCTGAACAATACGTGTCTTGAAGATCGGTCAATTCTTGTACTGCTGTTTTTTTATCCACATTATTCAGCTCCGTCTGCTTCTAATTTCAATGTACTTTCGATTGGGACGTCTGCAAGAATCTGTCTTGCAAGCTGATCCGCTTCTGCATTTTGTTTCCGATCGATGACTTCATAGGTTGGCGTCAGCTTCAGCTCTTTTAAAGCCGCTTCAATTCGGTCAAGCCATTTGTTATGTACATCATCATAACAAGGCCATTCTCCTTTTAACTGATTCATGACAACAAGTGAATCTCCTCTAATCGTGACAGAATTTCTGCTTGCCCCTAGGTCTTTTAAAGCTTTTACTGCCTCAAATAAAGCCGCATACTCTGCTTCATTATTGGTGCTCCCTTGGAAAGGCTGATTTTTTCTCAATCGATAAGCGTCTTTTCCCAGCTTATAGTAGACGACAACTCCAAGACCAGAGTCGCCAGTTTCTTTATGAAAACTTGCATCAAAATAGACTTGAAGCTGATCAGGTTCAAGCTTTAGTTCTTCATTTAGCTTTTCAAGCTCTTTTATGGACCACATGGCCCCTTTTTCATCTTCAAATGACAGGAGTGACTGTGGTTCTTTTTTGTCGATATATTTTGCTAACCTCAAGGCCTCATTTAGCTCCATCCAATCTTCTTGGAAAAAAGCAATGGACCCAATTGATTTCACTTTCATTGTGTAGTGTGCTCTTAATTTCATTGATCACATCGCCTTCCCGTGCTTTTAAGGTAAACATACGTTATGCTATAATCAAAAAGTTACATTTTACAATGAGAAAGGAAGTTCATGTCACTTGTTTAATGAAGGTATTTGGATCTTATTTGCGATCATTAATTTTATCATTGTTCTTCTATTTTATAAAGGATTTGGCAAGATGGGCCTTTTTGTCTGGATTGGCTTTGCGACAGTTGCCGCAAATTTACAAGTTGTCAAAACCGTTGAATTATTTGGCTTAACGGCAACACTTGGAAATATTTTATATGGCAGTGTGTTCTTTGCAACGGACGTATTAAATGAAAAATATGGACAAAATGAAGCGAGAAAAGCTGTCTGGATTGGCTTTGCCACCCTTTTAACACTAACTGTTGTCATGCAGGAGGCTTTGCTTTTCCATCCCGCTCCATCTGATATCTCACAATCATCGCTGGAAACGATATTTGGCTTTATGCCAAGGGTTGCACTTGGCAGTCTTGCTGCTTATATCATCAGTCAAATGCTAGATGTTTATGTATATTCGTTTATTCGCCGGATATTTCCTTCCGATGGTGCGCTCTGGGTGCGCAACGCCGGAAGTACGATGATTAGCCAGCTTCTTGATACACTGATTTTCACGACCATTGCCTTTCTTGGCACGTATCCATTTCATGTATGGATTGAAATCTTCATCACGACATATGTCATTAAATTTATCGTAGCTGCGATTGCGACACCTTACGCGTATGCAGCGAAAAAAATGGTTCCGCTTGATGAAAGGGTGAAATAATGTGCCAGCTGAAATATACATTGATGGTGCAAGTGCAGGTAATCCAGGTCCCTCTGGCATCGGCATTTTCATTAAATATGATGGAAAGGCTGAATCCTTCTCCATTCCTCTTAGATCAATGAGCAATCACGAAGCAGAATTTTCCGCTCTGATCGAGGGAATGAAAATATGCGCGGAAAAAGGATTGCGTACCGTTTCATTTCGAACAGATTCACAAGTAGTTGACCGCGCAGCCAATGCAGGATTTGCTAAAAATCCAGCCTTTCAGCATTTTATCAAAGAGATGATCGAACTTCAAAGCCAGTTTGATTTATTTTTCATTAAATGGATTCCGAGTAAGGAAAATCAAATAGCGGATCAGCTCGCTAGAAAAGCGATTCACCTTTCTAAAGGATGAATCGCTTTTTTTCGGTTATGCTAATGTGTGTGAGGTGATACTGATTGGATAAAGAAAATAAAGGTCGTGTCACAAATGGGACAACCCCACAAGGTGATGCGCAAACAAAAGATAAACAGCCACTTTCTCAGCTGGAAAATAGAGCGAAGAAAAGCAATACAAAAAGATGAACCTGAGAGATCGGCTTTAGCTGATCTCTATTGTACTTAAACGATTCATCATCGGTTCGATTCCTTTGATTTGATGGTACCTCAGCATAGCAGCAGCACGTTCTTGATTGATGTTCATTTTCGTCTCATCAATTGGACAGCTGAGCGGGACATCACATTTGATCTCTGCCAATAGACGAGAAAGCTTCAGATCTTCTAATCCTGCTTGCATTTTCTTTTGCTGTGCAGCCGTTAGTTCATGGACATTTTCTAACAAACCGTCAATCGTTTCATATGTTTGGATAAATTTTAATGCGGTTTTTTCTCCGATTCCTTTGACACCTGGATAATTATCACTTGCATCACCCATGAGCGCTTTCATATCGATCAGCGCCTTTGGAGAGATTCCCATTTCCTCTTCGAATAAGACTTTTGTATAATGCTTATAATTGCCAATTCCTTTTTGCATCAAGGCAACAGTGACTTTTTCATTCAAAATTTGCAGCAAATCTTTGTCTCCAGTTAGGACAGTCACCCGTGCTTCTTTTTGGTAGAGCGCAGCAAGAGTACCGATACAATCATCTGCTTCAAAGCCCTTTAAACCAATGTTTACAATTCCCAGTTCTTCTGTAGCTTCTTTTGCTAAATCGAATTGCGGAATGAGCTCGACAGGCGCCTCTCCCCGATTTGCTTTATAATCTTGAAACAATTCGTTTCGGTATGTTTGGCTTCCCATATCCCAGCAGCAAACAATATGCGTTGGCTCAAATGTCTGTACAGCCGTTAATAAGTGCTTCAAATAGCCATTGACTCCATTTGTCGGCACACCGTGATCATTTATCATAAAATTGCGATGTACAGCCGTTGCATAAAACGATCTGAACAAAAGCGCCATTCCATCTACAAGCAGTACGTGTTTATTCATTCTTATAAACTCCCTTTTTCAAAACAATACTCCTATTCTATCACAGAACACAAAACTCGACATAAAAAAGGCGCCTTCTTCTTTTAGAAAAGAAGAGGCACCCTGTTTACTTTTGACCGTATTGCATTTTTTTCGACTCTGCTTCTGCATAGGACGGCATGTCTTTTTGTTTAGGGTCACGCTCATCCTGCTGCTTTGTCTGTTGCTTTTTTTTCATGATCATTCCCCTTTCTCGGTACATTCATTAAGATGACCAAAAAAGAGAAAGTTACTCTTTACTTCTGTTTCCGCTTGACATACTCCCTGACCATATCATTCGTCACATGCTTACGCAGCGGAACAATACCGCCTCGTGCAAGCTCATTCATCTTCGACGTAATGGCATTGATGTCATCTGTTGTAAATGGCTCGTTTTGCTCACATTTGAATACAGCAGTCTCTATTGCTTGTTCTCTTTTCTGTTCAAGCTCAAGAAAGGACTGAATATGAGCATGCTGCTTTTGTGAGTGTGCGGAAATCTCTTCGTGTACGCTCGTCATTTTCTATCAACTGCTTTCTTTTTTATTTAGTCTACCATGAATCAAATGGTTTTCAACTGGTTCTTCCATTCGTTTGTTTGTTCATATACTTGTTCAATAATCGCCTGTTCTTTGGCATCTGTCGTTAGGCTCGTGATAAATGTTTGTTTTTGTTCACTTAGCTGCTCGAGCGCTTCTGTTTCATATCTTTCAGTAAAGGTCTTCACCATTGTGTCGTACCTGCTCAGTAATTCTTCTTTTTCTTTATCTGCCCATTTCGTGGTTAACTGATGAAGAATATCTCGAATCGCTTCAATGAACGCAGCCTTTCCATTCTGTTCAAAGAAAACTTTCGCTGATTTTTGCTTCTTTAAGAGCGGTTCGAATGGTGTCAGTTCAGCTTCGACTTCAATTTGTTTCAGCTCAGCATTTTTCTCTTCTGGCGGCGAGAGTGTGAGAGAAAAGTAGGGGTCTTCTGCACTTGCCGCCTGCAATCCTTTCTCCCACTCCTCTTGGAAATATTGATGAATAAACGATTCCATTCGGATATCAAGCGCCTTTAACTCCTGTACAAATTCAAATTCATAATCCTTCAGTGCCTGTTCAAGCGCTTTTTTCAACTGCTGCCTGAAGTCTCCTTGAGATCTTCCAGGGTAAAAGGCTGTCTTTAACAGATCATTCGCAAATAGTGATAGGCGCTGCACAATATGATAGAGCTGTTCATGTAAGTCCTTTTTCACACTTTCTGTCACTAGCTTAGATTGTTTGATATGGCTCATTTGATCAAGAATCGCTTCATAGGATGTGTCTATCTTTTTCTTTTCCGCTTGCTTCTCATCTTCTGACTGATGCAGTGTCGCATGCAGCTTGTCGACTGTGCTACATAACCTGCCGGCTTCAAAATACAAAAGCTCGATCGCATCTTTCGTTAATTCTTCCTCAATAAAATAGTCGAGCTGTTTTCTAAGCTTTGCATATTGATTATAGGCTGTCTCTCCCTTTCCTTCGATTTCTTCCTTACTGGACACATGATGAAGGTTTGGGTTTCGGATGCCTTCTTTTGTGAGCTCATTTTTCACATAGTCAAAGACGGTGTCAAGCTCTGCTTGATCCTTTGCGAGGTCAGCTGCATTGATAATAAAGAACATTTTATCCATGCTAAATGAATCTTTTACAAGCCCAAGCTTACGTAAAAATGACCGATCTGCCTTCGAGAAAGAGTGCTGGTAGTAAGTTAAATAAAGAAGAGCATCTGCGTCCTTCATATATTGAAAGGCAATCTCTGTATGGCGCTTATTCATACTGCTGGCGCCTGGCGTATCAACAATAGTCAGCCCTTTATCTGTTAAAGGTGTACTCAAATACACCGTCACTTCCTTCACCACACAAGAAACAGCTTCTTCTGCCACATATGGCCTCAGTTCTTGAAGAGTGACATGAAGCGGCGTTTGCTTCGTAATGTGATGAAGGAAACGTGTATGCGCTTGTAAAAAATGTTCAACAATGATGCGGTGATCTTGTTCAAGCTGTCTTTTTTTCAGCGTTCGTTCAAGCTTGGATGTAAACGTCTCTCCCTTTTCTTCTGAGATTGAAAATCCGAGGATCTGATTGAGCTCCTCTAATATATCCTGTTCTGTTTTGAACACCACTTTTACACTTTCATGCGGGTGATCTTCCGTCGGTCGCGTCAGCTTATTAATCGTTGCCGTTGTTGGCGTGGGAGAGGATGGCAGTACCTTTTTCCCAACAAGGGCATTTGCAAAGGAAGATTTCCCCGAACTAAAAGCCCCAAATAAAGCGAGTGTGAATTCTTTCGCTTGCAGCCGTTTTGTTCGTTTTTCAAAGGACTTTCTTTGAGATTTGAGAGCGTCTAATGGCAATAAAATCTGAGAAAGCTGTTCAAACTGGTCAATTGACTGTGCCGTCGTGACATGCTGTGACTGACGCATTTGATGTTGCTCTATCTGCTTGTGCGGTTTTTCTTGCTCGCTCTCTTCGGGATGAATGGTCGCGTGATCCTGCTTTAGCTGGTGATGCTGCATTCGCTGCTTTTTCGCATAAAACCAATCTTCTTCGATCTGTTCATCCGTTCCATTTTGCCATATATCCCATACATGTTGAATATCTCGTTTCATTTGTTCATTTTTTTCGATGCACTGCTCGAGCGTTTGGAGTTCTTTTGCAGCCTGAGCCCATTTTTCTTGATGTTTTGCTTTATCTTTCATAACCTGGGCTTTCAGCGACTCAGACATTTGTTCAATCAGTGTCATCGCTTTCTGTTTTGCCTGTCTTCTCAAGGCTTCGCCAGCATCTTTTGCATATTGCAGTACGTATTCATTGGAGAACGTCGCACCATGATGAATCACACTTTCAAGGAGTGCTTCTTGCACAGGTGTTTCAAATGCCATCACTTGATTTAATAACTCTTCACCAAGCTGATGCTTCTTGACTTCTTTTTTAAGCAGCTCAGCAATATGCCAGTCCACTTCAGCTTTCATCCTCGCTTTGACATCTGTTAAGAAGTCGGTTGCCCGTTTTTCTTTTTCTTGCTCAGTTTTATTTTTAGCAAAAAGCAGTCCCACTTTAAAGCCAGGTGCTTTTGATTCAATATAGTCGCTTGCGAGTTCCCTCATTTTAAATGGAGTGAGGTTGGCATTCTTTAAAATGCTCTCGACTTCAGAAGATACTTCATCTTCTAACTGTTTGGCTCCATTTTCAATGAAGTAGTTTTTCGCTTCAAACTCCTTTACTTCTTTTCTTTTTTCTTGAAGCTGTGAATCAAGCTCTTCACCTTGCAGCTCTTCTTTTAACGAGTCAATGTGTTCTTTTAAAACATGCTCAATTTTCTGCTCCGTATAAGCCCGAAGTGATGCTTTCGGCAACGTCTGTAATTCTTGTAGTTTTTCGATTAAACGAATCATTTCATTTCTTGGGTGCGTCTCATCGGTTACAGATGTAAAGTATAGATGATCTTCTTCAATGCCCTCTTTAAGGAGCATGTCTACCACTTGATTTTTGTAGTCTTCAAATGCTGTCTCATGCTCATCATGCCGGTCCACTTGATTCACGATGAAATAAAGATTTGGCACTTTTTCTTTAATGGAACGAATGAAACGAATGTTTTCTTCAGAATGAACATGGTTGTAGTGAACGACATAAAAAAGAGCATCTGCTTGATGAAGAATAGAGGCAGCAGACAAAAAGTGGGCATGATCCGTTGAATCAATTCCTGGCGTATCAATCAGTGCCACCTTTTCTTCCAGTCCTCTATAGTCACCGCTAATTTCCACCATCTCAATCTGTTCTCCATCCTTACAAAAACGCTGTACTGCTTCTTTATCATAAGAACCGCTCATTTTTACAAAACGGTCATCAGAGGTGTGAAGCTGCACTTCACTTTCCCCTTTCCTCACGACGACCAAGTTTGCACTTGTTGGGATTGGGCTCGTTGGCAAAATGTGATCATGAAGCAGATGATTCACAAGTGATGACTTTCCAGCAGAATAGTGGCCGGTAAATGCGATATACACTTCTTCTTCTGCTTCCTTTTTGATAATCGATGCAAGTTTGGCTGCGCGCTCATGATCATCCCTTTTGAGAAAGCTTTGATATAAAGCTCCTGTAGTTTGAACGAGCGAATCTCGAATAGACAAGTCTTTCATGACGATAAACCCCTTTGTTTTTAGAAAAGTCAGTTATGTATGTGATACCATTTTACACAAAATAAAGAGATTTTTCTTCTGATCTGAGGAAATAAAAAAAATCTGCTGCCCGATCAGTCGCAATTGACTGAGATCAGGAAGCAGATTTTTTGGAGACACCTTTTAATACGAAGCCAATTAATAGGCTGTATACACACACCGTACCGAGTAAGAAAATCATTGTCATGTGATCACCGTCCATCCTTCATGATTGAGAATGTTTATCATTAATGAAAGTGTAGCACAATTGATAATGATTTTCAATATTAATTTAGCAAATACTGATTTAACGCTTTCTCCTCTGTTTGAATTCTTACAGCCATCATCCATGCATTTAAACACGTAAACAAAATGGCAGTGACATACGCCTCAAACAATAGCGGGATCAGCAAAAGTTCAATCGCCACGACTACATAGTTAGGGTGTTTCAACCAACGATACGGCCCTTTTTTTACAATCATTGCGTTTGGCACGACTAAAATCTTTGTATTCCAGTACGTCCCAAGGGAGCATAATGCCCAGTATCGAATGACCTGTGTAGCCATCAGGAAAAGGAGCAGCACAAGAAAATACCGGGACGGCCCCTTATGTAAAAGCCCTATCTCAACTATGAGTGAGAGAAAAAAGGCCGTATGCATAGCGACCATATAGGGATAATGACTAGCACCAAATTCAATGGCACCTATCGCTTTTACTTTTCTTTCATTTCTTTTGGCCACAATCATTTCAATGAGCCGCTGACAAACGAAGAAACCGATAACAAGCCAAATGATCATGACAAGACATCCTCCCATTTCATAAGCAGCAGTTCTGAGGAAAAGCCTGGACCAAGCGCCCCGCAAAGGCCAATATCCCCCGCTTCAATTGATTGATGTTCAAGGAAATGCTTGATGACATACAAAACTGTGGCAGAGGACATATTTCCGTGTTGTTTGAGTACTTCTTTTGAAGAAAATAGCTGATCCTCTCGTAAAGATAGACTTTCAACATAGGCATCAATCACTTTTTTTCCTCCAGGATGGGCAAGAAAAACGGATAAGTCTTTAGTTGAACATCCAAGCTCCTCTAAAAATTGATCCACCTGCTCTTTTAACCAGCCTGAAATCATAGACGGAATGTCACGGGAGAAAATAACCCGAAAGCCGTCACTTGTAAATTCCCAGCCCATCACATCCTCAGAATCCTTCATCGTGACGGATTGTGTACTTAGTACTTTAGGGACTGTTTTTAAATGGGCATATTCTAGTGCAGCCGTTTCTCCAGCTAAAAGAGCCGCAGCCGTCCCGTCTCCAAATAAGGAGGTGCCGATTAAATTGCTTTTTGATTGATCTTGCGGCTGAAAGGTTAAACTGCACAGCTCACAGGCAACGACGAGCACCTTTGCTTCTGGATATGCCCTTATGTATTCATAAGCCCGAGACAGCCCTGCCGCACCACCCCCGCACCCTAGCCCCCAGATCGGTATTCGTTTCGTATAAGGAGAAAAAGGAAGTACGTTCATCAGCTTTGCATCAAGACTTGGGGTCGATAAGCCGGTACTTGAAATAAAAAACAGTGCATCGATCTCTTCAACCGGGATCGGCTTTTTCAGAAACGCCTTCTCTTGAAGACAATGTAAGATTGCTTCTTTTGCATGAGCCAGTGCCTTCTCCAAATAGATATTGTTTTTCTCTTCAAAAGAGTGGTGCGTCTGATACCATTCAATGGGCTGTACAAATTGCCTGCTCTGAATTTCTCCATTTTGAAAAGCTCTCAGCAGCCGATCAATATCTTTAAACGATCGTTTAAATTGAGACCTAGCAAATTCAGCAGCTGTTTTCTGATCCACGTGATGCTTCGGGTGACTCGTTCCAATTGAAAGAATGTACGTCATCGGCTTCACCTCTTTTTTCGGTTAATATCCCCTATCGAAAAAAGGATATACATGCCAAATCGTCACAATTCAGTCAAAACATTTTCCTCCGTCTAACTTTTTGTCTTGACGACAATTGATAAATATTGGATAATATAGTTGAAAACATGATGTAGTTTTCCTCCTTCACAGGTTCGTTCCAAGCCAAGCGAACCTGCTTTTTTTATGCAAAAAAAACACCTCTTAATGAGAGGTGTTTACATAACAGATTGCTTAGGTTCTTCTATCAGGTCCTGCCCTGTTTCTTTTTTAAATGGAATCATGTGATAAATAATATGAAGCAAAATAGCGGTAAAGCTACCGGCCACGATTCCGTTACTTGTTAATAATTTCATTGATTCTGGCAAATGCTCAAACATTTGCGGCACGACGGTGACACCTAAGCCGATCCCAACTGAGCAAGCAACAATTAGTAGGTTTTCCTGTTTGGCAAAATCCACGCGCGAGAGCATTTTAATACCGTAGGCAATGACCATCCCAAACATGGCGACCATTGCGCCGCCAAGAACTGATTTTGGAATAATCGTCGTAAATGCAGCAATTTTAGGAAAAAGTCCAAATAACATGAGCAATGCTCCTGTCACAACGATGACTTGATTTTTCTTGACTCCTGTCAACTGGATCAACCCAACGTTTTGCGAGTAGGCTGTGTAAGGAAATGCATTGAAAATACCACCTAATAAAACAGCAATCCCCTCTGCGCGATAGCCTTTCGCTAAATCCTTCTCTTTTAATGACCGGTTTGTTAAATCACCTAATGCGAAATAAACACCTGTTGATTCGACTAATGACACAATCGCAACTAACGTCATCGTCATAATGGGTGCAAATTCAAAGGTAGGCATGCCGAAATAAAATGGTTCAATTATACGAAAAACTTGAGCGTTCGCCACCTCAGCTGTTTCCACTTTCCCCATAAATGCAGCGACTGCTGTCCCAAGGAGAATACCAATTAAAATGGCGATCGCCTTCATAAAGCCTTTTGTGAATCGATAGAGCAGCACAATGATAAACAGCACAAGGAAAGCGAGGCCTAGATTTTCAAAAGAACCATAATCTGCACTTCCTTCTCCACCTGCCATATTGTTCATCGCTACCGGAATAAGGGTAATGCCAATAATGGTGACGACAGACCCAGTCACAACAGGCGGGAAAAATTTCACAAGCTTCCCAAAGAAAAAGGAAAGAAGAATGATGATACACCCAGAAGCGATAATACTTCCATAGATAGACGAAATCCCGTATTTAGAGCCAATCGCAATCATAGGAGAAACCGCAGTAAATGTACAGCCTAATACAACAGGCAGACCGATACCAAAGAAACGGTTTTTCCATACTTGAAGAAGTGTGGCAGCCCCGCACATGAAAATATCTGCCGAGATTAAGTAAGTCAGCTGTGCAGGGGTGAGGCCGAGCGCATCTCCCACAATGAGCGGCACAAGAACGGCACCTGCATACATCGCCAGCACATGCTGAATCCCTAGCGAGAGCGTTTTGGCTTTTTTAGCGGCACTCATGATTGTACCTCCCGTACAAACGTGACTTTCCCTTCCTCAAGTGATTCAATACGTGCAAGGGACTCGACGCGGTAGCCCATTTGAACAAGCGCATTCCTTCCGGGCTGAAATGACTTTTCAATGACAATGCCAAATCCGGCTACTTTCACCTTCGCCTGCTTTGCGATTGCAGCAAGCCCTTTAGCGGCTTCACCGTTCGCTAAAAAGTCATCAATGATTAATACACAATCTTTTTCACTGAGATGCGTATTTGAAACAGCGATCGTGCTTTCTACTTTTTTCGTAAAAGAGTACACACTCGCTGTTAATAGGTTATCTGTTAGTGTTAGTGATTGACGTTTTCGAGCAAAGACAACTGGTACTTGAAGAGCTAGTCCAGCCATCACAGCAGGTGCAATGCCAGAAGATTCGATTGTGACAATTTTTGTAATGCCATCATGCTTGAATAATCTAGCAAACTCTTGCCCGATCTCATGCATTAACACAGGATCAATTTGATGATTTAAAAAGGCATCTACCTTTAACACTTGATTTGACAGAACGATTCCTTCGTTCTCAATTTTTTGACGTAACAATTCCATCATTCTTCCTCCCAGCATATTGGCAAACATTTTAATTTTTTGCATAAAAAAAGCATTGCTGTCCATGAGGAGCAAGCAATGCGAAAACGATCCACGGATCTTCAGCTCAAACAAGAGCTGTTTCATTTTGCTCACTCATAGTCGGACCGTATCGGTGTCCGGTAGAAACTTGCGTGCCATCATCACGCGATTATATGAGTGTTATAGTGTTCAAATTATAACAAGATTTCAGACGCTTGGAAAGCACTTTTCCAGAAAAATACCGAACTTAAATAATAGATCAGATCAAAATGTTCGTTTTTAGAATATTCAAGCATCAAAAAAGCACCCTTCTGAGCAAAGGGTGCCTTTTATTTAAGATAAATACAATTTCGTATATTTATCTGTTAAATAATCGATTAAATATTGCACATTTAATTCCTCACCAGTCGCATCTTGAATGATTTCAGATGGTTTTTTGCGTTTTCCATGCTGGTGGACATGTTCTGTGAGCCATTCTTTTATCGGTGCAAAAGACCCATTTTGAATCAGCTCATCAAAATTCGGTAAATCTTTGATCATTTGGTGCTTTAGTTGCGCCGCATACATATAACCAAGCGCATATGAAGGGAAATATCCAAAGCTTCCATCAGACCAGTGAACATCCTGCAAAATGCCGAGTGCATCATTAGGAGGCGTAATGCCAAGATACGCTTTATATTTTTCATTCCACAGTGTAGGCAGGTCTTCAACTGCTACTTCTTCATTAAAAATCGCTTTTTCAATTTCATAGCGGATGATAATGTGAAGCGGATACGTCAGTTCATCTGCCTCAATTCGAATGTAAGTCGGCTTCGATTCATTCACTGCATGCACAAAGTCTTCTAAAGAGACATCTTTAAATTGCTCAGGAGACGCTTCTTGCAGCTTATGATAATACGTTTTCCAGAAATCTTCATGTCTGCCGATAAAATTCTCAAAGAAAAGAGACTGTGATTCATGGATCCCCATTGATGTGCCATCACATAATAGCGTTCCGCTCAGTGCCTCATCAATGTTTTGCTCGTAGATGGCATGACCACACTCATGAATCGTGCCAAAGATCGCCATCCGAAAATCATGCTCATCATAACGGGTCGTCACACGAACGTCCCCTCTGCTCAATGTCACAGCAAACGGATGAACCGTTGTATCCAGACGTCCTGCGTCAAAGTCATACCCCAATTCTTTTAAGAAGAAGAGACTCAGTTCCTTTTGTTTGTCGATCGGAAAACTTTTCGATAAAAATGAAGTATCCGGCTTATGAGGAGAGGCTTCGATTTTTTTCACGAGAGGAACAATGGCATCACGAAGTGCACCAAACTTTTGATCGAGCTGTTCAACTGTCATATCTGGCTCATAGTTATTGAGCAGCACATCGTATGGCGTTTGTTTCACGCCCCAATATTGAATAAAGCGCTTGTTAAAATCAATGAGCTGTTTTAAGTATGGTGCAAAGAGTGAAAAGTCTGATTTCTCCCTTGCTTCTACCCAGACATGCTCTGCTTTTGATTGCAAAATCGAGTATTCTTTAAATTCTTCTTTCGGAATTTTGCTGTTTTCATCATACTCTTTTTGTGATAATTCGAGCGCCTTTTGTGTATCTTTTGACAGCTCATCTCGATGTTTGTTTAATGCGTGAAGAAGATCTCTCATTTCATCAGAAGTCTTCATATTAAAAATATCACTTGATAATTGACCGATGGTTTCAGCTCTGAAATCGGCGCTTTTTTTAGGCGCCTGTGTTCTAGAGTCCCAATAAAGTAAATGGAGCGCCTCCGTATAATGGGCGATTTTTCCTAGTAATTGATAAAACGCTTTCTCTTTTGCTTCAAGACTCATACGTTTGTTCCCCCAATCAATAAAATATGTATGTACGTTTCAAGGCTACTTCAAGGAATGTTCTTTTGTCAATGAAAAAGGAGGATACTCAGATGGTATCCTCCTCTTTTCCTCGTTCGGGCGTTATTTAGATGATTGGCTTGACTGGCAGAACGGATTCAATTTTACTTTGAAGCTCTGTATCTTCCTTACGGTCAAAATAAATATGAATGGTTCCTGCATCTTGGCTTGTCCGAATCAGCCTTCCAATACCTTGTCGCAAGCGCAGCAGCATATACGGAAGGTCAACTTCAGCACGAGCATCCTTTGCTTCATTCCGTTTTGCCTCAAATACCGGATCATGAGGCGGGTAAGGAAGTCCCCAGATGATCACATTTGTTAGTGATTGCCCTGGAATATCCAGCCCTTCCCAAAGGTGAACAGAGCATAACACGGATGTCTCATCTGCTTGGAACTTTTGAACAATCGTGCTGATTTCCTCGTCTCCCTCAAAATACACGTGGAAAGGCAGTGATTCATCCGATGCCTCAAGCTGCTTTCTAAAGAAATGAAGTTCATCAAATGAAGGGAACAAAATCAGAGATCGTCCTCCGTTTTCTTTCAGCTGAGTGATCACTTGCTGTCCTTTTGCCTCTTGCTCTTGAAGCTGCTGAATCCCGTGGAAATAAATCTTCATTTGCTCATCGTAATCATACGGAGAAGCGACACTCATTGATAAATAATCTTTGATCCCAAGACTTTCAGCTAAATAATCAAAGGATTGATTTTCAGACAATGTAGCAGAAGAGAAAATGTATGGTCTTTTTTGCGAGAATACTTTTTCACCAAGCACCTCTGCGACTGTCTTTGGCATCACAACAAATGTCGTATCTAACTCCTGCTTTTCAAGCCAGCTAATCGCATTTTTTTGATATAGCGACAGAGAATACGCCATTTGTTCAATGTACTCTTCCACAACAGACAATTCGTATTGATCGATTGTATACATCTCTGATTCAAACACAAGTGCTTCTCCGATTTTTTCAAGCAAATCACATAATTCACTTGCAGACCGCTTCACTTCATCCACACGTCCAATTTCAAGTCGATGCGAGCCCTTGATTTCTTTGGCATGTGTTTTTAAGAGATAGAAGAACTCATCGTTTGTGGCAAGTGCATCTTCAACGAGCTCGGCAAACTCTTCACGTATATCGTTTTGCAACAGGCGCTCTAAAAATGTTTCGAGCATTGATTGCTTCACTCGGTACGTCAGTGCTTTTTGTGCGGCGAATTCAAGAAGGTGCCCTTCATCAAATACGACGGAGCTATGTTCTGGAAGCAGCGGAAGCTGGCCCTCGCGTTTGCGGGATTCCTTCGTCCACACATGCTCCATGTAAAAATCATGAGAACAGATGATGAGATCGGTTGCTTTCCGGTAATGATCTCTTGATAAATTCAGACCGCAGCGATGACGCATATCGCACGTCAAGCAGTCTTGAAACGAATCATAGCCAATGCGTGACCATTCATCATTTGATAGTTCTGGATACTCTTTTCGATCACCATACGGATAAAAGTTTTGCATGCCATGTGATTCATGAACAAATGAAGGAAGCGATTCATAAATATCGAGCCACTTCTCATCATCTTCACGCTGCATGGTTTTCTCTAGTTTCTTTAAGCATAAATATTGGTCATGCGACTTACTTAATCTCGCATCTATTTGAATATCAAGGTGATTGGCAATTTTATAGATATCACCCTCTTGTTTCACCAGCTGTTCAATTAACGTTTCGTCTGCACATGCAATAATCGCAGGTTTCCCTGTATACCTTGCATATGTGACCGCAAATAATAGATAGACGATGGTTTTGCCTGTGCCTACCCCAGCTTCGGCAAACATCACACTTTTTTCTTTAAAGGCTCTTTCTAGTTGAAAAGCCATAAATATTTGTTCATCTCGAAGATCAAAGCCCTTTTCTGGCAAAATGTCATAGAACACATCACCAATCCAGTTGCCCAGTTCTTCGTAAAAATTATGTTCTTTTGATAATGAAAAAGGCAAACGAGATGCTGTCACCTGCTTCAACCCCCAACTTTTGAATCATTCAGACATTCAATAGTAACATTTATGCTGGGGAATGACAATCTTTTTTACGACCGCAAACGATGTTGATAGGTTTCTTTCATTAAAAATGCATGCTCTGAACGCTCTATGTAAGCCTGAGCAAGTGCTAAATCTTCGATGGCTGCTGTCAACTGAGCAGATTGTCCACCTTCTTGCCCTTCAATTTTTTGAGCAGTCGAAGCGAGTGCTTTTTGGATTAACTGAAATTGATCATATTGTATCATGGAGACACCTCTTTTTTTAAAATCAAGTTCAGTTTATTCCGTCCCGTGAAGGTTTATACCTTTCTGCGATAAAAAAAGCCACACCTTCTGTAGGTGTGACCATTTTTTATGATTCAGTTGTCTGTTTTCTAGGCGGGCGTTTTCCCCAATATTGGTAATAGTCTGTTTTAATATAACCATTAAACAGTTTTCTCTTTTTCGTTGCTTTTCTGCCGAAGCACTCTTCGAACTTTTCGTGTGACGTTAAGATGTAAATGGACCAAGTATCTAGGCTCTTAAATGCTTCGCCCATTCCTTGATACATTTTTTCAACAGCTGGTTTATCACTGAGTCGTTCTCCGTAAGGCGGATTTCCGACAATCACACCATACTCTTCTTTCGTTTGAAAGTCTTTCACTTGCATTTGTTTAAATTGAATCAATTCACTTAGACCAGCTTCTTCAGCATTCATTTGTGCAATGTCTACCATCCGATGGTCGATATCACTTGCAATAATGTGGAGCGGCTGATCATACTTTGCTTTTTCTTCCACTTCGTGACGCGCTTTGTTCCAAACGTCTTCACCAATCCATTCCCATGACTCGGACGCAAATTCCCGGTTAAATCCTGGGGCAATGTTTTGTCCTATCATGGCCGCTTCAATAGCGATTGTTCCTGACCCGCAGAAAGGGTCAACAAACGGACGGTCAGGTGTCCAGTTTGTTAATAGCACGAGTGCAGCCGCAAGGGTTTCTTTAATAGGTGCTCCGCCTTGATCCGTACGGTACCCTCGTTTATGAAGACCCACACCAGATGTATCAAGCGTGAGCACAGCTTTATCTTTTAAAAGGGCAACCTCAATTTTATACTCAGGTCCTGTTTCTTCAAGCCATTCAGACTGTATGTTGTAAGAGGATATGAGCTTTTGCGCGATCGCCTTTTTGACGATACGCTGACAATCCGGCACACTGGCAAGCTGTGATTTCACAGATTTACCGATGACAGGGAACGTGCTGTTTTTCGGTAAAAAAGAGGACCAGTCAATCGCCTTCGTCCGTTCAAACAGCTCATCGAATGTTTTTGCCGAAAATTCAGCTACTTGTACCTTAATCCGGTCTGCTGTACGCAGCCAAAGGTTCGCACGGCAAATCGCAAGAGCATCCCCCTCGAAAATCACTTTTCCATTGTCTACTGTGCAGTCATAGCCAAGGTCTCTTACTTCTTTTGCAACAATCGCTTCAATTCCCATTGGAGCTGTTGCGATGAGTGTATAGGTTTTCATTGTTTTATCACCTGTTTTCTCGTCCTTTTATGTATTCAAGATAAAAGCTCTCCATATGTTGAAATAGGAGAGCTTTGTTTTCATCATGTTTATAATAACGGATATAACGTTCTGTAAGCCATGTTTTGTTCCATCGTACTGCAAACGGCAAATGCCTCGTACTCAGGTGGTAATCATCTATCTACAGAATACTCTGTCCTTCTCTCCGTTTGGTTCCTTTGAGAAAGTTCCCCTACCAAGTTTGGGTTTCTCGCTCGAGGGGTTTACCGCGTTCCACTCTCACCATTTCTAGTGAGACTTCGTCACTGTGGCACTTTCAAGGATACTTTGCCATATCCTAAAAGGACGTAGGCATTTTTCCTGCCGTCAGCCTTTCCCAGGCTGCCCTGGCTTATTTTTTCGCCAGGCACGAACACTACGGGCATCTCAGCACCGTGCGAGCATGGACTTTCCTCTGCAATGTCTAAAAGCATTGCAGCGATTACCCGAACGTTAATCAATAATCGTTATTATAAACGACAATGACATCAGGCACAAGCTTTTTTCAGCAAGGCTCAATCATAAAGTTTGCTGCCGAAAACGTGTTTCTCAAGGTTAGATAGTCTTTTTAAAATATCAAAGTTTGTTGTATTAGACTGTGCAGGCTGTCTTTTTCCTTGCTCAACGGCTTCTTCAAGCTGTTTAGACAAATGGAGGTTTTCTTGTTGAAGCTTTTCGATTTCTTGGTTGAATGTCTCATAGTCTTTAATGACCATATCTAAAAATTTATCGACTTCTTCTTGTTTGTATCCTCTGACACCTGTTTTAAATTCTTTTTCTAAAATTTCTTTCGCAGAAAGCTTTACTTTATCAGCAAGCATCTTTTTCACCTCATATCGTGAATTCATAGTATATTTTTTCAGAAATACGTGACGTTGTCAAATTTTCTCTTGCTTTTAGTCAAAAAACGGATCTTCTGCCTCAACTTGCGCTCTCAAATCATCCATTGTGATGTACATAATGGGGTAATCGGTATAGGTTTCCGCTTCTTTGATCATGTACTTTGGCGAGCCATCATGCTCAGGATCATAAAGGGCGAGAAGGCCATCTGTTTTTTCAATAAAAAAACGGTTCTTTTGTTTAAATTGTGCCGGACTTTCATACGGTCTATGCGTGACACTTTCTACAAAATCGGCCTGTGCAAGAATCCCCTCATACAACTCTTTGTTTTGTTCATTCCAGCGCTCTTCCTGTTCATAAAATGGTGTAATGACGGCCAGTTTTAACGCTGGATACTCCTCTTGAAGCTCAAATACCACTTCGGCAGTCCAGATTTCTGCCCCAAGCTGGCCTGATATGAGAACCCATTCCAGGCCTTCTTCAATCAGGGCTGTCAGCCTTTTTTGAAGCTCTGCTTTTATGTATTGAAGTGCAGGCTCGTCTTGTTTGAATATCCCAAGCTCAAATGGCTTGTACCCTGTGACAGCAATAATTTTCATTTTTTCACCTGCTTTTAAAAAAAGGGACTTCTAAAAGTCCCATTTCACTTTATCTGTTACAGCAAGGTCCACCGCAGTTAAAGTGTTGATGTGTTGCCGGGTCCACCTGAGAAAACGTATGCGGGAAATAGTGAACATGTTTGAAATTTTGATGGTGAACATTTGTCACATGCTGCGGATGGATATGCGGCACAATTGTTGTTGAATCGCTGTGTGTACAGCAATGATTCGTCGGATGAACAATTGGCTGTGTAACATTCGGCTGGCAATGATGATGATGATGGTACATGTAGCATTCCCCTCTCCTTAATTTTCTTACATTAACAATGTATGAATTAAGAGGTGTACATGTACTAATGCATTAACCTATTTTAAAAGTTTGCAAGAAAAACATCCTTATAGTTTGAAAACACAAAAGCGACCAAAATGACAACAAGAAAAAACAAGTAGAAAAGACCCTTATACATGCTCTACGCTCCTCATTCAATATCTAACGTTATTTTACAGGATTCGTGACTTTTCTACAATAAAAGTGCTAAACAATTTTTATTTTCGGCCGAGAGCCGAACGTTGTCATGTTTTGCGCTTTCCCGGGCAATAATGTTCATTGCCCAGCTTTTCTCAAGAGCCGTTTTTTTCGCTTCTCAAGTTCTTCCGTGTCTCGCTGACTTAACGATGAGAAAGATAATAACGATTCAGTGATGGATAGAGCTGACCTTGCATTTTTTTGACGATGCTCTTTACACTTCGCAAGCTCTATACCCGCTTTTAATGCTAAATGGACATCACTTGATTTAAATAATTTTTCCCATATTTGAACCGCTTCATCCCACTCGTTTTGTCGTTTATATTGTAAGGAAAGATCATAAGACGCCTGATTCGCATGCTCAAAATCAGCATCCGTTAATTTTTGCAAATGCTTCGTTGCTTCCTGTACATCACGATGAGCAAGATGCCACCTGGCGAGCGCATACTTCTCATTGTGTTCCTTTACCGCATCCTCAGATAGTATTTTTTTGGATAGATGAATGTAGAGGCTGATTAACGATAAGACGTCTAGTTCATTATGAGTCAAGATCCCTTCAATCAGCTTCGGATTTTGTTCCTTTAAAAAATGAAAATAAATCATCGGTGCCAAAAACCCCGGCGTGTCGTTTTCACGATGCACGTGCAGCTCTTCTTTTTCCACAACGGATAGCGCCATTCGTTCATATTTATGCTTCCACAATCGTCTAGATCCGTGCAGAAGATCAAAATGTCCGAATTCAGGAAGTGCAGGGATTTGATCTCGTAAGAGCGTATGTCTCGTTTTCACTTGCGGCCAGTCGAACGATTTACCATTATAAGTAACCAATGATTCTACGTTCACTTCATCGAGAAAGCTTTTGTACAGAGCCGCTTCATTTCCTGGATTGGTGAGCAGGTGCTGTTTCACCACCACTTTGTCGGAAAAGACACGTGCATGTCCAAGCAAGAAAATCATATTTCCCGTACCGCCAGATAATCCTGTTGTTTCTGTATCAAAGAAAAACAGCTCGTGCGGCTCGTACCCTTTAGCCGATAGCGAATGCTTGATGCCGCTTTCGTTCCATGCCTCGATGATCTTCGGCAGTTCCGCAAACGAATAGCGCCCATGCTGATCTTCTAATGAATAGGTGACTTCCCGAATCAGACAAAAGGAATCCTCAAAGTGATAAGGAGATACACCTAATGTTTCCCATTCTTTTAAAAATGGGATATTGTCTGAAGTCACAGGCTGTGGTTGTCCTTCTAAAGTTTTCTGCCGGTTTTCATGTGTCTGATTGTGCGATAGGTGCTTCTTCATTCTGTTTAATTTCCCTTTTAAAGACATGAGCAGGTGTCCCCCTCCTTTCCCTTAAAATACGGACATCAATTCAACGATGCTGCTTTTTCCGCTCACCTCTTTCATTTCCATGCCAATGCAGGATGGACAGCCATTTTCACAGCGGCACCGCTCAATCAGCTGAATGGCTGCGCCTGCTATTTCATCGAAACGAGCTTGTACTTCCTTGCTTAAGCCGATTCCGCCAGGGTAGTGGTCATATAAAAAGACCGTCGGTTTTCCGGTATGTGCCGCTTTAATTTGTGAAACAACATGAATATCAGAACGGTCACACATCACAAAAGCAGGTACAATGTGCTGAAGAACATTTGCGATGCCAAGCAGCAGCTGTTCAAGTGTTTTCTCTTCAAATCTCCGCTCTGCTTCATGTAATTCAAACCAAGCAGCACTCGTATGAATTTCTTCTTCCGGCAAGTGAATCGGTCCAGAGCCGATATTTTCACCGGTACTTAGCCGGATTTTTTTAAAAATCGTCGGCATTGCGTTGACAGTCACATCACCGTAGTGAACAGATACGGCTTCCTTCTCTGTCGTCTGATCGATTTCAAGCACCTTAAGTTGAACAGCTAAATTCGCGTCTGTATAGTATTCTACATCTACTTGTTTCACATAAGCCTTGAGATGCTCGTAATCTAGCTTTTCCACTTGATACTGAACCCCTTCATGTAAATAAATGGCTTCATCATGAAGCAGCGTCATCGCACTGAACCGATCCATCTCTCCAATAATCCGAACATTCGCTACATCTGATTGATCCACAATCACCACATTTTCCTGGCTTGCAGACCGGAGGCTGATGCCATGCGCTGGGAACGATTGATCTGACCAATAATACCGGTTCCCGCTAAAATGAAGAACACCTTCCTCATGTAAGTATTGCAAAATCTCTTCTACCTCCATGCCGCCAAACTGTTCATCCTCCCGAAACGGAAGCTCGTAGGATGCACATTTTAAATGATCCACTAAGATAATGAGGTTTTCAGGGTTGATTCTGGCAGCTTCAGGCGGCCTGTTAAAGAAATATTCAGGGTGTCTGACAATATATTGATCAAGAGGTGAGGAGCTTGCCACCATAATTATGAGTGCTTCCTCATGACGCCTTCCAGCTCGTCCTGCCTGCTGCCATGTACTCGCTACACTGCCAGGATACCCTGTCATGATACAGACCTTTAGCTGACCTATATCCACTCCTAATTCTAGTGCGTTTGTGCTGACGACACCTAGAATGTCTCCTTCTCTCAATCCTTTTTCAATCACTCGCCGCTCTTTTGGTAAATAGCCTCCGCGATATCCACGAATCGATTTTGGACCGATCTCTTTTTTCACTAGCTCTTGAATATGGCTTAAAATCACTTCAACTCTTACTCTGCTTCTAGCAAAAACAATCGTTTGGATTTTTTCTTTCAAAAAAGTTTTTGCCAATTGATTGACGACAGTGGCGGCACTTTGTCTAATATTTAATGGTTTATTCACAACTGGCGGGTTGTAAAACACAAAATTCTTTTTACCGCTAGGTGCCCCGTTTCGTTCAATCAGATGCACCTTGCTCCCCGTTAGCTGCTGCGCTAGCTCTTTTGGATTCGCAATCGTTGCGGAAGTACAAATAAAAACCGGTTCACTTCCATAAAATGCACAAATTCGTTTTAACCTGCGAATCACATTGGCCACATGACTGCCAAATACACCTCGATATGTATGAAGCTCATCAATGACAATATACTTCAAATTCTCAAACAAGCTGACCCATTTCGTATGATGAGGCAAAATGGCTGAATGCAGCATATCCGGGTTTGTGA
Organism: Bacillus pumilus; assembly: GCF_038738535.1. Taxonomy (NCBI): domain Bacteria; kingdom Bacillati; phylum Bacillota; class Bacilli; order Caryophanales; family Bacillaceae; genus Bacillus; species Bacillus pumilus. The sequence goes on from NZ_CP046128.1 coordinate 1,933,070, forward strand.
TGACAATATGTCCTGCTTGTCTGACTCGCTGCCGAATGGCCGGAGAGGTGTCTCCGTCATATGTTTCACTATGAATCGGAACATCCATCTCGTGGATGATCTCGTTAAGTTCACTTTTTTGATCTTGTGCGAGCGCTTTTGTTGGGAATAAATAAAGGGAGCGGCTTGTCTGATCTTCTGCGATCGACTGAAGGATAGGCAAATTGTAGCAAAGCGTTTTACCTGAAGCTGTTGGTGTGACAGTTACCACATGATCTCCATCCATCACACGTTCAAAGGCTTCCTTTTGATGAATGTAGAGTTCGCTCACGCCTCGTTTCTCAAGCGCCTTTTTCAGCCTGTCGTTCACTCTTTCAGGAACCGGAGAGGTTTGTGCAGGCTTCGCATCAATTTCATGCCAATGTTCTACCTGTTCGTCTTTCTTTAATTCTTCTATGAGTTCGTTCATTGTTTTCTTTTTCATATCGCATCACCTCTCTTACATAGTGTACCGAATATTTGTTTGCATGACTAGGCGGCAATTTTTTGATGCGCAGCCTATGAGCAAATACTTTGAAGTGTTGTAACAGTATCTATTACACTTCTATAGTGAAATGATTTTATCAAGGAAGAAGATGATGAGAGTGAAAAACGAATTTAAGCCTTTATTTGAACCATTTACGTTTCCAGGAGGTGCGTCTATTGATGGCCGGTTAGTCGTTGCGCCAATGACACACTTCGGTTCTCACGAGGATGGCACCATTTCTAAAGAGGAAATTGATTTCATTACAGCTAGATCAAGTGATATGGGCATGGTGATCACAGCATGTGCAAACGTGACTCCAGATGGTAAGGCATTTGAAGGACAGCCTTCTATTGCAAGAGATGAAGATATACCTGGCCTGAAAAAACTTGCTTCTGCGATTCAGGCAAAGGGAACAAAAGCCATCATTCAAATTCATCACGGCGGCTCTCAGGCTCTCCCTCACTTAGTTCCAAACGGTGATGTGGTTGCGCCAAGTGATGTGTTTAAAGATGGAAAGCAGATTGCACGCGCTTTAAAAGAAGAGGAAATTGTCCATATCATTGACGCTTTTAAAGAAGCGGCAAGACGAGCGGTTCAAGCAGGGTTTGATGGCGTGGAAATCCACGGTGCAAATGGTTATCTATTACAGCAATTTTACTCTCCGCATAGCAATCAGCGGACAGATCAGTGGGGAGGAAATGAAGAAAAGCGTCTAGCCTTCCCTATCGCTATTGTGGATGCAGTCAAAGAGGCAATCGAAAAGCATGCAACAAAACCGTTTATCTTTGGATATCGATTATCCCCAGAAGAACCAGAAACACCTGGTTTAACAATGACAGAGACGTTTACCTTAGTGGATGTTCTCAAAACAAAAAACCTCGATTATTTGCATATCTCTTTAATGGAGATTGACTCTAAAGCAAGACGTGGTGCAGATACTCATAAGACACGTATGGAGCTGCTAAAAGAACGCTGCGGCGATACCCTTCCGCTCATCGGTGTGGGCAGCGTCATTACAGCCGAAGATGCACTAAGTGCTTATAATCAAGGAATTCCGCTTATCGCTGTCGCACGAGAGCTGATCGTCGACCCAGATTGGGCAAAGAAGATTAAAGAAGGCAGAGAAAGCGAGATTGAAACTGTCATTAAACGCAGCCAAAAAGATAAGTATTTGATTCCAGAAGGATTGTGGTCTGTCATGGAAGCGAGTCAAGGCTGGGTTCCGATGGAAGATTAATGTCATCAAAAAAACTACCCTCATACGATTGGGTAGTTTTTTTTTGTGTCCTGATTATTTTAGTTTAACGGTAAAAAGCTTAGAAGTCTGTTTTTCCACAGGTCCCTTTGGTTCTTTATCAAGATGCTCGATCAAGTCACCATTCATAATGACAATCGGAGTCACTGTACTTGCCGCTTTCTCTTCAATCAGTTCTAAATCACACGTAATGAGAGGGTCACCGATCTTCACTTTATCCCCTTCTTTTATGTGCGCTTCAAATCCTTCACCATTTAATCCCACTGTTTCAAGCCCGATATGAATCAGAAGCTCAAGCCCTGAGAGTGTTCGAATGCCAATTGCATGTTTTGTATGGAAGAGCTGGATGATTTCACCCTCTACTGGTGACACAATCGTGCCACTTTTTGGTTTTACTGCTACGCCGTCTCCCATCATCTTTTGAGAAAAAACAGGGTCTGGTACATCCGTCATATCCATTAACTCTCCATCAGCTGGAGAATAAATGATTTCTTCCTTTACATCATCTTGGTTTTTTCCGAAACCGAATAATTTTTTCAGCAATGTCAATTGCTCCCTTCAAGCTTTGCTTCTAGTTCTATTCCGCGTATGAAACGCTGCGCTCATACACCTTGCTTCATTCAACACTATTTAATCATAATTTTTTCCTCTCATCAATTGATAACCGCCTGAGCCCTTTCTGCATAGGCTGTAGATGAGAGGTGATTCAAATGAAACATGAAGGCGAAAAGAAACATGAATTGCTGGCAAATGAAGATATTCTCAATGAAGCGATTGAACAATTTTTCGCATCCTCCCCGTTTCACGAGATAATAAATAGTGCGGAGGCGCTCATGACCACATCACATTCACTTGCATCGATTACGACCGATGTGACAGAGGATGAGCAGTTTGTGTATATCGAGATCCAATTTCCCGACCATTTTGTCGAAGGGGATATCGCGCTAGAAGTAAAAGCCCAATATTTACACTTATCCGTGCAGGAAACAATCAAAACAGATACAACTTCCTCGTATTCGAGCTTTACCAAGAACATTTTAATGCCGGCAAAAATAGATGAAACGAACATGAAGAGCGTGTGGAAAGATCAAACGCTTCGTGTGACGGCACCAAAGCAAACTACCCAATAGGTCCATCTATTGGGTTTTAACTATGCTTTAAAAATGCTTGTAAATCCTTTCGCTAATGAACCTACTTGATTCATCGTACTCATCATTTGCCCAGCTGTATCAAACATTTTGTTAAAGTCGTATTGTCCATTCGTTTTTTTGAATTGTGACAGTACACTTTTAAATTGAGATGATTGCTGTTTTTGCGGTCTTGGCAAAGGATAAGGGTTCATAGGCTGCTGCATGGGCATCATGCCTGGTGGCGGCATCTGGGGTTGATTGATCGCTTCAGGCGGATGAAAAGGCGGCACATTTTCTTGGTATCCATAAGGCGGCTGATAGACAGCAGATGGTGCCTGGCTCATTCCACCTTGATGTGGCGGCATAAAATATTCTGGAGGCTGCGGAGGCTGCTGCTGCATATCTGGATACGGAAAAGGCCCTCGATTGAATGGATTGAATTCATAAGGCTGCTGGTTTGAATAAGGGATCATATATCTCGCTCCTCTCGCTCTCAACACATAGTGATGTCACTCATATATTATGATCAAGAACAGAAGATGTGCCTAAAGCAGCCATAAGAAAAACGCAGCATATGTCTTCAGCTGCGCTTGTTGATTTCTTCTATTAAAAGGTTCAGTGTGTAAATCACTGACTCAACTAAATTTTTCACACGGGGTGCATGCTGTTTGCCAAAATAAGATTGCAGGACAACCTCTTTTCCATTTTCTTTGACGGCTTCAAGCTGTTCTTGGTGTAAATATCTAGGTTTGACCAGATGAATAAACGAGATCGCAGCAGTGAGCCACTCTTCCATTTTCTGATCAAATGTCTCAACGGCCGGCTGAATGTCCGTGTGAAAATCATATACGGGGTATTCCTCTTCAGCCTTTCCCTTTTGGTACTGCTCATACGCCTCTTCGGTCCATATTCTCAGATCTTGTGTATGTTCAAGTAATGTTTGATTATCCAAAATGTTCACCTCTATGAACCATCCTATCAAACGTTTACTTATTGCTCAAATAGAAAAGCTATCCGGCGTGATATGCCGGTCTTGCCGCCAGTTTATACTCAGCCGCGTGAATCTTCACTTCACAGTCCTTTACTTCTGATTCAAGCCGGTCTATCATTTGTTCTTGCTCCTCTATGGTTGCACGTTTTGTTTGGTTCACAGCAAGAGACAGTTCTTCTTCCACCGCATCAATTTTCCGCTCAATTTCCTCTAATAACTGCATAATGGATTCTTTTGATACAAATTCGCTCATCATCAGATTCCTCCTTTATCGTCTCTCGTTACATTCTCTTTTCTTTCTCACCCTCCTTCACACATGACAAAACTAGAAGCAAATCGCCAATCTAAGTGTAGATGAGCGCTATTTCTTCCTTTTCGACATATGCTTGTCCTTCTTTGTATGATTGCGTCCGATTGTGTAAATTCTAAGGACAAAGGAGGTAGATTTCATGAAAAAGCAGCCAGCACCAAAAGAGCAAAAGCCAAAAGGGAAAGAAAACAGTACAGATCAGCTTGATAAAAAGCTTGGCGGTCCTAATCGACCATCCACGTAAAAAAAGCAGGTACCCCCTGCTTTTTATTTATGCAAAAAATAGTGCTCTAATGAGAAAAGAAAACGAAGCTGTCTTTTTTTATGAAAATACCAGTCGGTCAGCTCAATTTGTTTTGGTAACGTCTCTGCATCAAATAAGGATGGGCTCAATTTCTTTTGAAACCAATCGTCCCTTTGATCGTCTAATGAATGTGTCATCACCGGATAAACTGTTCGAAGAAAAGGTGTTGACCTCCTAGCGATCCCTAAAAACGGCTCAAAATCAAACCGTGATCCGGTATGCGGAACAGTATGCAAAAAATGATAAAAATCCGAAAATAAATCGGCTCGAAATAATAGTTTCGCTAGTTTTTTTCCTAATGTAATACGCTCCTTTACGCGGGAAAACTTCCGTATGGTTAACCCGTACAAATGCCCGTCCACCGTGGGAAAAACAACGGTTTGAAAATGTCCCCACTCGCTGAACAGATATTGAATCGAGTGAAAAACATTCTTTTTCAGAAGAGGATTTTGTATAATAGGAGATTGTATAGTATATTGTTCATTTATGATGAGTGCATAAAGCAGGCGCTCTGTGTCACGCTTTAGCCAAAAACGTTCCCACTCAGTGCTCATAAAACGAGAAACAGAAAAATATGGAAGCAGATGGAACAAGGGTTTGCTGCACCGCTTAGACCATTCATACAAAAGAAGCTGAGGGTAAGCATCCGAAAAGATCAGCCAATTCGCTCTTTCATATGCTGTGAAAAAAAGGTGCCCCTGCTGATCTGTTAAACCTGGATGAAAGAGCTCGCCCTTTAGATCCGTCATAGACCATCCAGCATTTCTCGAGACAAAGGAAGCAAGCAGCGACCATTTCATCTCTGGATGGCGGTCATAAAAGCGTTTGTAAGCATTTGTCCTCGTCAGGTTGTCTTTATTTTTCGATTTCGTTTCACGCAATATATACTGAGTGATGATGTGCTCTTCTTGTGACAACATAGTAATCTCTCCAATACAAAATGCATTAAAAGGAGGCTGAAACTTGATGATTCGGTATCCAAACGGAAAATCGTATCAGCCCATTCAACAAATTGGGACAAAAAAAAGATTCAGCGGCGAATCCTCTTATAGTAACCGCGGGATGACGCTTGAGGCTGACTTAAATGAAACCAACCAGTACTATTTGGTCAACGGGATCGCAGTCATTCATAAAAAGCCTACCCCCGTTCAAATTGTGAATGTGGATTATCCAAAAAGAAGCGCTGCTGTTATCAAAGAAGCCTATTTTAAACAATCATCCACAACAGACTATAATGGAGTGTACAAAGGGCGCTATATCGATTTTGAAGCAAAAGAAACCAAAAGCACCACCTCGTTTCCACTCAAAAATTTTCACGATCATCAAATTGAGCATATGAAACAGGTAGAAAAGCAAGGCGGTATTTGTTTCGTTATTATATCCGCATTTGGCTCCGTTTATTATTTGTCCGCTTCAGATCTCTTTTTCTTCTGGGAGCGGCAGCAGCAAAACGGCCGGAAATCCATTAGCAAAGACGAATTAATGGAAGCTGGCCACTTAATGACACTTGGATATTCGCCAAGAATTGATTATATTAAAGTAGTGGAGACACTTCATTTTTCGGATGAAAGTGAGTAGCAATGACGTTCGAAAAAGGTTTAACACGAAAGGTTGAGATGTGATGTCTGATCAATTTACAAGTCGTGAACAGCGACGTAAAGCAAGTCAAGAAAACAATAAGAAGCAAAAGAACAAAAAAGGCAAAAAGAAAGCAGGTCTATTTAAAAAAATATTTTTATCTTTACTCGTGATCGGTCTTCTTTGTGTAGTTGCCGGAATCACAACTTTTGCCGTTTTTGCATCAAGCGCTCCTTCTATTGATGATAGTAAGCTCAAAACACCGTATTCTTCAAAGCTTTATGACAAAGACAAGAAAGTGTTTGCAGAAGTAGGTGCGGAAAAAAGAACGTATGTCTCGATTAAAGATATACCCGATGTGGTAAAAGAAGCATTTATTGCAACTGAAGATGCACGTTTTTATAAACACCACGGGATTGATCCAATCCGTATCGGCGGTGCCCTTGTCGCAAACGTCGAGGACGGCTTTGGAGCTGAAGGTGGAAGTACGATTACACAGCAAGTTGTGAAAAACTCTCTACTTAACAATCAGAAAACGTTAAAACGTAAAGTACAGGAAGTATGGCTCTCGATTCAGCTTGAGCAAAAATACTCTAAAGATGAAATTTTAGAAATGTATTTAAACCGCATTTTCTTCTCACCTTATGCTTACGGTGTTGGGAAAGCGGCTGAACAATTTTTCGGCGTTACAGATTTAAATAAACTAACCGTTGCACAGGCTGCCACACTTGCAGGTATGCCGCAAAGTCCTTCTGCCTATAACCCAGTGAAACATCCTGAAGCAGCGGAAAAACGCCGTAATATCGTTTTAAGCCTCATGAAAAAACAAGGCTACATTTCAGAAAAAGACTATGACGTTGCAAAAGCAACCCCTGTCAGCAAGACAGTTGTTTCAGCTGATAAATATAAGAGCCAAAACTCAAGTAAGTACTCTGCTTATATTGAAGAAGTCATGGAAGAAGTACAGAAAAAAGCCAAAGTGGATGTATCAACCGATGGACTAAAAATCTATACATCACTTGATCGAAAAGCACAGGATCACCTAGATGATATCATTAATGGAGATGCAGCTGGATTTACGAAAGGCATGCAGGCTGGTGTGACATTGCTTGATACGAAAAATGGTGAAATTCGCGCCATTGGCGGTGGACGTGATGTACCAGCCGGCGGCTTTAACTATGCGACTGATGCAAAACGCCAGCCAGGATCTACAATCAAACCAATCTTAGATTACGGTCCTGTCATTGAAAACAAAAAATGGTCAACATATCAGCAAATTGATGATGCACCGTATACGTACTCAGACGGTACACCGATTAATAACTTTGACAGAAGACATTTAGGGAAAATGTCGATGAGAAGTGCTTTGGCACAATCACGAAACATCCCTGCCTTAAAAGCTTTCCAAGAAGCTGGCACAGACAATGCCGTTCAATTCGCCAATAACTTAGGTATGGACTTACCGTCTGACATTCCAGAGTCATACTCAATCGGTGGATTTGACGATGGTGTCTCCTCCCTGAAGATGGCTGGAGCATTTAGTGCATTCGGTAATAACGGGTACTATAATGAACCGCATGCTGTCACGTCTGTTGAGTTTAATGACGGAACAAAGCTTGACCTTACGCCAGATTCTAAAGCGGCAATGAGTGATTACACAGCATTTATGATCACTGATATGCTGAAAACAGCTGTACAATCTGGAACAGGTACACTTGCACAAGTACCGAACGTTCAAGTAGCTGGTAAAACAGGTACAACCAACTTTACACAAGATGATATGAATAAATACAATATCCCTTCTGGCGGTGCGAAAGATTCGTGGTTTGTTGGTTATACGCCGCAATATACAGCAGCCGTTTGGACCGGAATCGGTAATTCAAAAGATGCGGACGGCAAAATGTGGCTCACAGATTACGAGCAGCGCGTTGCCAAAATCGTCTTCCAGCGATTAATTTCTCAAATTGATGATGGAAGCGGCTCATTTGAAAAACCAGACAGTGTCTTGGAAGCTACGGTTGAAAAAGGATCAGATCCAGCAAGATTAGCCGGACCAAATACACCAAGTGAGAAGAAGACAACAGAATACTTTGTAAAAGGAACTGTTCCGACAAAAGTGTCTGACACATATGAGAAAAAAGAAGCCGATAAGCCTTCTGACTTAAAAGCGGTGTATGATGAAGAGAAAAAATCCATCACACTGTCTTGGGGCTATGATGACGACGCAGATGCTACATTTAATGTAAAACAAGCGGTTGATAACGGCGGCTATAAAGAGATTCAAAACAGTTCTGCTAAAGAAGCGGTCATCTCTGATGTGAAGCCTGGCTCTACTTATAAATTCCAAGTAACAGCCACTGTAGAGGATGTCACAAGTAAAGCAGCTTCTACCTTCCTCACCATCAAGGATGATGAAGATGAGGAAGAAAAAGCAGATGATGAGAACAAAGAAGAAGAAGAACCGCAGCAGCCTGACGACGAGCAGACAGACCAGACTGACGATAACAAAAATCAACCCCCAGGCACTGACGAGCAAAAGCCAGATGATAAAAAAGATCAAGATAAGGATAAGGATCAGGATCAAGGCGGAAATACGGAAAATGGAAATAATGGTTCTTCCGATGATGGCTCAGACAGTACAAATGGGAACTCACAAACTGACAATAAAGATAAAAAGAAAGATGATGCGAAAACAAACTCTCAAAGCTCAAATTCGCAATCAAATTCTCCTAGTCGAAAAGAAAATGAATAATGAAAAAGCACTTGCCCATATGGCAAGTGCTTTTTTTAACGGTTTTGTCTGATCTTTTTAAGTGCTTCATGTTTTCCATACTGCTTTTTTAGTTCCGTGTATAGCTCGTCCAGTTGAATAAAGCAATGATATTGAGTTGGTTTTAGCAAAATGAACTCTAAACGTTCCGTCCAGTTAATCGGAGCTACAGGAAAAGTCTCTTGCTTGATATGTTCCCATTCAAGCGTTTGAAGTCTCTCCCCTTTGATCCAGTAAAACATCGCAATCATACTGACAATACCTTGCAGCATATCATCTTCTTCACACCGGGACTTTCTTGTTTGAAAACGAGGAAGCATTTTTTCTTTTAATTCATTCCACAGTTCGAACATCACAGGAACAAATTCTTCTGTTTTCTGCCATGGAAGCTCATCTGTTAAAAGTTCTGATGATAGATCATATGCGAGTGGATTATCTCTAAGTATGTCTACTCGATCGCCTTTCATCTCTACCTTTTTCCCTTTTAGCTTTTCGACATATGAGGTAAAAACAGCTGCCCCGCTCATGCCAGCTTCACCAATCCTTTTTTCAGCCTCTTCTGCCCTTCTCTACACATATCAAGAAGCGGACAAGACTCGCACTGCGGCCGCTGCGCCTTGCAGTGATATCTGCCAAAAAAGATTAGGCGGTGATGCGTCACAGACCAATCTTCTTCTGGCACCTTTTTCATTAAGGTTTGCTCTACTTCAAGAACAGAATCCTTCCACCGGCAAATCCCAAGACGCTTACTGACTCGTTCTACGTGTGTATCGACAGCAATGGCCGGCACTCCAAAAGCGACAGATACGACGACATTTGCTGTTTTCCGGCCCACCCCAGGAAGCTTCACAAGCTCGTCCCAATCCTTTGGCACTTCACCGCCATATTCTTCAATCAGCATTTTGCTCAACTTTTGAATGTTTTTGGCTTTATTTCGATAAAGGCCAATCGAACGAATATCTTGCTGCAATTCTTCAAGCGGTACACTTAAATAGTCTTCTGGTGTTTGATATTTTTGAAATAACGTTTTGGTGACTTTGTTGACAAGCACGTCTGTACACTGCGCAGAGAGTGCCACAGCGATCACAAGTTCAAATGGATTGGAATGAACAAGCTCACACTCAGCCTCTGGAAACATATCTCCTATAATATCTAAACATTCATTGATTTGTTTTTTTGATAACATGACTTCTCCTTTATTGGTTATTGTTCCAGCCAATTATAAAAAGGAACTTGTCGTTTATATGTTGACGTCTCTTCTTTTGAAGGTGGCGCTTTTTGCTGAGAACGGAAGTGCTGGCTATGCTCTTTTGCTTCTTCCGCTGTTTTCAGCCCTTTCTTTTTCCACTCAAACAGAATTCGGTCGATATAACGGAAATTTAATTTTCCTGATAAAACCGCTTCTCTTAACGCTAGGCGAATCATTTCAGCATCATGATGGTCTTGATCCATCCAGATCGAGAGTGTTTCTCCTTCAAGAGGAGACAGCGGTCTGCCAAATTCATCTTCAAATAGAGCATATAAAGACTTTTCAGCCTGCACATGAAGTTTTTGACCTTCCTTCGCTTGTTTTGCTTCTAAAAAGTCATACAGTACGCCCCATAAAGGCTCAACTGAGTATCGGTCATGCTGAATACCAGACCCGTCCTCAAACGGCTGAATCGAAATAAATCCCTTTTGAATTAAATGCTGAACCATATACGCACACTCTTCAGCTGAAATGGTCATGCCATGGGACAGCTCTTCAAATGTTTGAAAGAAAACACCTTGTTCTTCATTCATTTTAATCTTGAGCATCACCATCATTTGTGATTCATTCAGTCCTAACTGCTCATAATGAGCAATCAGCAAATTAGGCAAACTGGTCGAACCCATTTGCTGCATATTTATAAATTGCTGCCTATTCATCGGATACACCTCTTCACTTTAAGTATATCACGTTTTATTTCACGTGCCCCTCCAAAAAACGTTTGAAAAAGCCTCCATATGTTGGAGGCTTTCATGTCTTAAGGATATAAACGGTTTAATAATCTTGGGAAAGGAATGGTTTCACGCACATGCGGCGCTCCACTAATCCAAGCAACTGTACGTTCAAGTCCAAGACCAAAACCTGAATGCGGTACAGAACCATATTGTCTTAATTCTGTGTACCATTTGTAAGTTTCTTGATCTAGCCCATGTTCTTTCAATCTTGCTTCAAGCAGCTCTAGATCATGCACACGCTCAGAACCGCCAATGATCTCTCCGTAGCCTTCTGGTGCAATCAAGTCTGCACAAAGGACGACATCATCACGATCCGGTGCAGGCTGCATGTAAAATGGTTTTAATGATGTTGGGTAATGAGTGATAAACACTGGTTTATCGTAGCTTTCAGCGATCGCTGTTTCGTGAGGCGCACCGAAGTCATCTCCCCATTCAATATCGTCAAAGCCTTTTTCCTGCAAGAATTTAATCGCTTCATCGTAAGTGATGCGCGGGAATGGTGCTTTGATGTTTTCTAATTTTGCTGTATCACGGCCAAGTGTATGCAGTTCAACTTTACAGTTTTCAAGTACACTTTGAACAACATGAGTCACATAATGTTCTTGATACTCAAGGTTTTCATTAAATTCGACAAAAGCCATCTCAGGCTCGATCATCCAAAACTCAATTAAATGACGTTTTGTTTTAGATTTTTCAGCTCTAAATGTTGGGCCAAATGAGAATACTTTTCCGAGTGCCATTGCCGCAGCTTCCATGTAAAGCTGTCCACTTTGAGAAAGGTACGCATCTTCATCAAAATATTTCGTCGCAAACAGCTCCGTTGTGCCCTCAGGTGCACTTCCAGTTAAAATTGGCGGATCTACTTTCACGAAACCTTCTTGATGGAAGAATTCATATGTAGCACGAATAATTTCGTTACGAATTTTCATAATGGCATGCTGCTTTTTAGAACGAAGCCATAAATGACGGTGATCCATTAAGAATTCTGTTCCATGCTCTTTTGGTGTAATTGGATAGTCAGTTGCTTCGTGAATCACTTCAATGGATTTCACTTGCAATTCAAAACCAAGAGGTGAACGCTCGTCTTTTGTCACTTGTCCTGTCACATAGACAGATGTTTCTTGAGTGACTGATTTCGCAAGCTTAAAGACTTCCTCTTCCACTTCTGCTTTTACTACGACTCCTTGAATAAAGCCTGTCCCGTCACGCAGCTGCAAGAATGCAATTTTACCGCTTGAACGTTTATTGGCAATCCATGCGCCGATGGTTACATCTTCATCGACATGTTTGAACACTTGATTAATCGTTGTTTTCAACATAATTCCCTCCAAAGCCAGAAAGAAACTCACCTTTTCGACAGGTGTGAATCTTTTTTCATACATTTTATTATAACCGTTCTAAATCAGCATGGTCAACGCAAGACAGGAGAAACTATGGCGTTACATTTTTTTCCACGTGTCCTGTCGAGAAGTCGACATAGCTGAAGCTGTATTGATTGTTCTCATTTAAGTACGTCACTTCCCAAAGGAGTACGTCACCTTCTCTTGCTAATTGAACGTCCTTTAGCTTAGATACAGTGTTCTCCTTTTGAACGGCTTGTACTGCTTGATTTGAGGTAATGCCTTCTTTTGCTTTTTTTGCGATCACTTTTTCTTTATTGCTGGCAGGTACCCAAACATAGGTTGTTTCATTTTGTTTGTTTTTTCCTTCAACAATAAATTGTTTTTCTTTCCCGACAAAGGTTTCCACTTGCTCCACTTGTACGATGTTTGCTTGTTTTTTTGCTCGTTCAATCGCCGCCTCATGACCTTGTTCTTTTTGTCCCATGGCAATCTGATAAATCCACGTAAAACTGATGATGCCAATGAGCAAAACGAGAGCTACAACGGATGAAATGATCCAGACTATTTTTTTCATGTCAAGCTTCCCCTATGTGCGATATATCGTAAATATCGCTTGATTTTGATCTTCTTGATCTAATGCTAATCCAAACATGAGATCTTCTCTTTTAAGCGTTCTGTTCAATAAGTCAACAATTTTATACAGGTCCTCTGAATGCTTAATTTGAACAGTTGAAAGTACCTCTATTTTACTTTCCACTTCTAATTCCTCCTCGGTACGTAAATATTGTTAGTCATACTTTTCGGCGCGGGAACCGATACTATTTTTACAACGGAACACAAAAAGCCGTTACGATAAATTAACTCCAAACCCACACCAGCTAAAGGCCGCTTATGACAGCGGCTTTTCGTTGTTGAGCTTCTCTATATACGCCTCAAGTGATTCTTTTGACATCTCGTGGACTGGCGCATGAGGGAGTGATTCTAAAAATAGCTTTCCATATGAAGCGGTTTTCACTCGGCGGTCTAAAATGAGCAATGTACCTATGTCTTTTTCAGAGCGCAGCAAGCGTCCTGCACCTTGTTTAAAGGTTAGCACAGCTTCTGGGAGAGCAACGGCTTTAAACGGATTCTTCCCCTGTTTTTTAGCGGCGTCACATTTTGCTTCAATGAGCGGTGAATCAGGCGGCCTGAACGGGAGACGTGCCATAATGACTGTTGTCAGTTCTGATCCAGGAAAATCGACACCTTCCCAAAAACTACCCGTACCAAGTAAAATCGCATGTTTTGCTAATTTGAACATTTTCGTTAATTTAACAGGGCTCCCGCCCGTCAGACCTTGAGCAAAAAGGGCGGCTTGCATCCCTTCTGTTTTCAGCTCTTCATACACTGCTTTTAACATCTCATGTGAATTAAACAACACCAATATCTTCGCTTGATGCTGCTTTTCCATCACCTTAATGTACCGTGCTGCTTGCTCTACATAGTCGTGCTCATCACGGTTCGTAATCGGCGGCATATCAGCTGGTACAATCACCTTGAGCTGTTTTTCAAGTTCAAACGGTGACTCAATCTGTACAAGATGCGGATAAAAATCCTGCAGACCAAATCGTTCTAAGCAATAATCAAAGCGCCCATTGATTGTGAGTGTTCCTGATGTGAGAACAACACTTTTTTTGTTCATAAAAAAACGATCAGCTAAAAGCTCTCCTGTATCTAGCGGCTGTGCATGCATAAAGACAGCATTTTTGGCACCCTTTGCATCAATCTCAATCCAAACCGTTTCATCATTTTTCGGTTCAAAAATAAACCGGTACAGCGTACTGCAAAATGTATGCATAAACGACATCACTTGATCGTATTCCTCTGCTTCAAAGGCAAAGTGTTCTGTCAGCTGATCACTTTTTTGAAGAAGCTCGCTTTTTTGCTGCTCATACAGCTTTTCACAAGCAATTAACAAGGAACAAAGCTTACTTGCCGTCTCTTTAATCCGTTTCCACTGCGCATGCTTCGAATGATGACGTACTCTATGAATGAGACGATTGATGTCTGCTTTTGGTTTTGTCCTTTTGACAAAAGAATGAACGGTACTAAAGAAGGCGTCACTTTCCATTTGAAGCTGATGAAGATACTCATCCATTTCGATAAAGGTGTCCGTCTGTAAACCTGCACCGTGAAATCTCTTTTTCAGCTTGTTTAAAAGACCGCCCTGTAAGGAGCCAAGCTGAGTTAATTTCGCATGAAGCTGGATATACGACGCACTATCTCCTAGTGTTTCATTGGCTGTTTTCTCAAATTGATGAGCCTCGTCAATCACATATACGTCTGCATGCTGAAAGATAGACGATGCTTCCGTTTGTGATAAGAGCAGGCGATGATTTGTTAAAATTAAATTGGCTGTTTTGGCTCTTTTTTTGGCGCGTTCATAAAAGCAGTATTCTTTAAAGCGGCGCTTTTTCGATGTAAACGGCATGTGCACACACGAAATACGGTCTTTTATATTGGCAGCTCCTGACGGTAAATTCAGTTCAGATAAATCACCCGTTTCTGTGACAAGGAGCCACATTAATATTTGCGCCTTCGTTAAGACCACATCATAGTTATCATCTTCCTCATGCAGCACATGCTCAAACTTATCTAAGCAAATATAATGCGCCCGTCCTTTGAATACACAGGCAGCTGGCTCAAACGGAAGCAATTGATTTAAAATCGGCACATCGCGCTGAAGCATTTGCTGCTGCAAAAGAATGGAATATGTACTAATAATGACAGGTTTTCCTGATTTCTTTGCCTCTAGTGCAGCTGGTATGAGGTATGCCAGCGTTTTTCCAATACCTGGTGCCGCTTCAATTAAAGCATAGGCCCTTTCATGAAACACATCTCTCACTTTATTCATCATCGTGAGCTGGCCTTCTCTTACTTCATAGCCTTCCACTGTTTGGGGAAGCTTCTTTTTGATCTCCTCAAACAGCTGTTCATCGTCTTCCCCTACTGAATCTGTCGTATCCGTTTCAGGATTGGTGACATCTTTTACAGCAAAAGAGCCCACTTCTACCAAAGAATCTTCACGGCTAGCACGACTCGTTTCAAGCTGCTGTATTAAAAGTCCTATATCGCTTAAGAGATAAGAGGATAATCTGCGCAGCTGCTTTAGAACATTTGGCGGTGTATGTGTTAATTGATGTAATAAGGTTAAAAATAACATGGCAGTAACTTCCGCATCACTATCCGCCCGGTGCGGGTGGTCATGTGGAAGCATGAGCTCTTCACTTAATTCAGTGAGCTTATAACCTTCAAGCTCTGGATAAAGAATTCTAGAAATCTCAACTGTATCAATCGCTAGCACATCCAGCTCATTTTTCCCGCATGCTTTTAGTTCATCATTTAAAAAATTCAAGTCAAAATGAACATTGTGCGCAACAAAATAAGCGCCTTGAATAAGATCATACACCTCTTGGGCAATGTCCTCAAAAAACACTGCATCGTTAACCATGTGCTGCTGAATACCTGTCAGCTGTTCAATAAATCCAGGGATCGCTTTTCCCGGGTTCACATATTTTGAATACCGTTCGACAATTTGTCCATTTTCAATGACCACCGCAGCAATTTGAATGATTTTATCACCCTTTTTGGGTGAATTTCCGGTGGTTTCAATATCAACGACAACAAACCTTTGATCGGCCATAAAATGGACACCTCAATTCCTCGTTTCACTCGAAGTGAAACACGCTCTGGGCAAAATAGCTGAAACAGAACAGCTTCTTTTCTTAAAACTGTTCTGTTTCCTTGCAGCATGCGTTATAAAATCGTTCTCGCAGGCTCTTGCCCAATCATTTGTTCAATTTGATTTTGTTTATTTAATACGACCACTTTTGGTGTATGTGTCTTTGCTTCTTCTTCTGAGAGCATCCCATAAGCGATAATAATCACTTCATCCCCCGGTTGAACCAATCTTGCTGCCGCGCCATTTAGACAAATGACACCGCTCTTTCTTTCACCAGGAATAATATATGTTTCAAGTCTCGCGCCATTGTGATTATTGACAATCTGTACTTTCTCATTTGCCATCATGCCTGCCGCATCAAGTAAATCTTCGTCAATGGTGATACTTCCTACATAATGTAAGTTTGCTTCTGTTACCGTCGCTTTATGAAGTTTAGAGGTCATAAAGGTTCTATACATGTTTTTCACCGCTTTCAGGAACATGGAATATCACATTATCAATCAGTCTTGCCCGTGAGAATTTCACCGCAATCGCAATGATGACCTGACCTGCCAACTGCTGAAGCGGCTCAAGCTCTGGATAGGAGTAGATCTCAATATAATCGATTTCCCCGCTCGTTTGAAGAATTTCCTCTTCTACCAACTGATAAATACGACTGACGTCACGTTCACCTTTTTCAACCGCTGACTGTCCTTTTTTCAATGCGCGGTACAAAGCAGGTGCTTCTTGTCTTTCTTTTTCAGATAAGTACACATTTCTTGAACTTTTCGCTAAACCGTTTTCTTCTCTAACTGTCGGCACAGATACAAGGTGAAGATCAAAGAAGAAATCCTTGATCATCGCATCGATCACAGCGACTTGCTGTGCATCCTTTAGACCAAAATATACATTTGTTGGTGCTACAAGATGAAATAGCTTTGTAAGCACAGTAACAACGCCGTCGAAATGTCCTGGACGTTTTTTCCCGCATAAGACATCAGTCCGCTTTTGAACTGTCATCGTGATAGATGGTTCATTTGGGTACATTTCTTTCACATCAGGTGTAAATAAAATATCCACACCTGCTTCTTCTGCAAGGCGCTGATCTCTTTTCATATCCCTTGGATAGGATTCAAAGTCCTCGTTCGGTCCAAATTGCAAAGGATTGACAAAAATGCTCATTACCACAATGTCATTTTGATCCCTTGCCTCTTTCGCGAGCGTCAGATGTCCTTCATGAAGAAAGCCCATCGTTGGGACAAAGCCGATGGAATGCTGTTTTTCTTGATGCTGCTTGATCCATTCTTTCAGCTCGTGAATATGGGTGACAACGTTCATTTTTTCATACCCCCATATAAACCATTAAGGACTTCTTCTTTGATATGAAATGTATGCTTGTCTTCTGGAAATGTGTGTGCTTTTACTTCTTTCGTATATTGAATAAGCGCTTCTTCTAGTACAGTATCAATTTGCGCGTATTGTTTCACAAACTTAGGTGTTCTAGACACCCCGTATCCTACCACATCATGGTAAACGAGAACTTGTCCGTCTGCCTCAGCTCCTGCACCAATCCCGATGACAGGAATTTTCAGCATGTCGGTAATACGTTTTGTCAGTTCACCAGGTACGCATTCAAGCACAAGTGCAATCGCACCAGCTTCCTCACATTTTAAGCTGTCTTCAATCAATTTCTGCGCACTTTCGTGGTCTTTTCCTTGCACTTTATATCCGCCAAGTACTCCAACTGACTGAGGTGTGAGGCCTAAATGACTGACGACAGGAATCCCGCCTCTTGTGAGAGCTTGAATGGATTCAAATACGCCATCTCCGCCTTCTAGCTTTAAGGCATCCGCACCGCTTTCTTGCATGATGCGTGCTGCGTTTTTCAATGTTTCTGCTAATGAATAATGGTAAGACATAAATGGCATATCCGTCACAATAAATGTGTCTTTTGCGCCTCTTTTCACTGCTTTTGTGTGATGAATCATGTCATCGATTGTGACTTGTACTGTCGAATCGAGTCCAAGTACAACCATCCCAAGTGAATCACCAACTAAGATCATGTCGACTTCCGCTTTTTCTGCTTGCTTTGCAGATGGATAGTCGTATGCTGTCAGCATCACAATCGGTTCGTTTTGTTCTTTCATTTTGAAAAAATCTAGCTTTGTCTTCATTTGTTCCTCCTCATTCTGGAGAGGAGATGGCTTGCCTCACATCACATGTTTTGATCTCTCATGCGCGGCGAATCATCCCTCTGTCCAAGTCCCTTAGGATCAAGGCAGAAATTTATCAAATTTTTGTTTCTACAGGTACAGCTCTTTTTCAGATACTGCCCACACGAAGTATATCAAAAATGTGCCGGGTGTTCCACTTAAGTTAACTTTATCTCGATGTCTGCGGAGTAGATTTTTTGAATACCTTCCTCCGTTTCAAGCAATAAAACACCTTCTTCATTGATTCCGAGCGCTTTTCCAGTGTATTGCCCATTGACGGTGCGGGCAACAATATGCTGACCGATCGTCATCGCAAACGATTCCCATAATTGTTTAATCGGTGTAAATCCATGCTTCATATAATCGTCATACCTTTTTTCAAAGGTGGACATGATCTGTTGTATGAGGGCAGCACGGTCCACTTTTTCATTCAGTTCCATTCGCAGGCTCGTGGCGACATCCTTTAGTTCATCCGGAAAGTCATCAGCCGTTTGGTTCACATTAATGCCCGGGCCAATAATCACCGCATGAACCTGGTCCGCCTCTGCTTTTAATTCAGTCAGAATGCCAACGACCTTTTTCCCGTTTAACAAAATATCGTTTGGCCATTTAATGGATGGACTGAGTCCTGTTTGCTCTGCAATGGCTTCTGCGATGGCTACAGATGCTAAAAGCGTCATCTGCGGCGCTTTGTGCAGCGGAATTTCAGGCCGTAGAACGAGACTCATCCAGATGCCTGTCCCATTTGGTGAATGCCACGTTCTTTGAAGGCGGCCTTTCCCATTTGTCTGATGATCACTGACAACGAGCGTACCGTGGGGCGCACCTTCATTTACAAGATCATGGGCAATCAGCTGTGTGGAGGCGACTTCTTTCTGAAAATAAATGTGCCTGCCAAAGCTCTCTGTTTCTAGACCAAACAGAATTTCATCCTCACTAATTTTGTCCGGTTTACGAAGCAGGCGGTACCCCTTTCTTCTGACGGCTTCTACCTCATAGCCCTCTTTTCTGAGGCCCTCTATATGCTTCCAGACAGCCGTTCGAGAACAGCCAAGCTCATCACATATTTGCTGACTTGAGACAAAGTCCTCACTTGATGCTGTAAATAGTTCGATTAATCGTTTTCTAATTGCTGATCGCATGCTGTAAGCCACTCCTCTATGGCTTCTTTTCGGTTTTCCAAATGATTTTGCAGAACGGCTTTTTTCACCAAATCGAGCTCTTCTGCGATCCATTTTCCTGATGTCTTTTGCCGAAAGGCCATTAAATCTTTTCCTGAAACAGCGAGGTCTTGAAGCGTTTTAATCGGAAGGGCATCATAAGAACGCTTCGCTGCCTCAAGCTCGTCAAAGAAAATGCGGCGCTCGTGTTTTAGCTGTGAGATCTTCAAGCTAGATAAGAGCACGTGTTCACCAGCCTCAAACATCTTATCCGCATCCCAGTCACAATCGACGTATTGGCTAATCGCCACCGCGTCTTTCAAAAGCTTTGTTGACAGCTTCCATTCTTTTAAGAAGAGCACAGCCTCCGCTTCATCTAAGCCAAGCAAATGGATAACAGCCCCCCATACTTCTTCTAGTCCATCCAGTAAATAATACGGAAATGATTGAAAGGATTCTTGCAGACCATCCTTTTTGAGACCCGGCAATTCTTCATACAATTTGGTAGAAATGAGCACCTTAATCGCCCGCTCACAATAACGGCCTTTTAAAAGCTTCTCCATTTCAATCTTTTTGCGTTCAACTGATATGTTGGCAAGCAGGTGCTTATCTTTTTTCATCGCTTCAGCCGTTTCTGCAGCGAGCTCAAAGCCAAGCTGGCTTAAAAAACGGACCGCTCTCATCATACGAAGCGCGTCTTCCTGAAAGCGGCACGCAGGATCTCCTACGGTTTGAATTCGTTTCCGCTCAATATCCTGTTTGCCCCCTACATGGTCAATGATCTCCCCATTTATATCCATGGCCATCGCATTGATCGTTAAATCTCTTCTTAAAAGATCTTCCTTCAATGATGTGATAAACGCCACTTCTTTCGGTCTGCGAAAATCTTCATATTCTGATTCAGTTCGAAACGTCGTCACCTCATAGCTGACCCCATCATGTAACACGATGACAGTGCCATGCTCTTTGCCAACATCAACTGTTTTTTCAAATAAGGATTCGACCGTATCAGGCGTTGCATCTGTTGCTATATCGATGTCGCCGATTTCCCTGCCTAAAAGGACATCTCTCACTGCTCCGCCGACAAAGTAAGCCTGATGCCCATGTTCGTGCAGTGTATGTAAAATAGGGATCGCATGTGTGAATGGTTCATTCATGTTCATCATCACCTTCGATCAATTCTAGGTAAAGCTCTTCATATTCACTCACAATTTTTTCAGAAGAGAAATGGGCCTGAACACTAGACTGGGCCGCCGCAGACACTTGTTCATGAAGCGCTTTGTCTTTGAGTATAGAGACTGCGTGTTTAGCTGCCGCGTCTATATCGCCGAGCGGGACAAGGAAACCTGTTTCTCCATGTGTAATGACCTCTGGAATCCCGCCAACATCAGTCCCAATACATGGGACACCGCATGCCATCGCCTCAAGAAGCACAAGTCCGAAGCTCTCTTTCTCAGAAAGAAGCAGCTTCAAATCACTGATGGAATACAGCTCTTCTACTTTCTCTTGCTTTCCTAAAAATAACACGCGGTCTGTCAGCCCCAGTTTTTTCACGAGTTCGCATACGACCGATTTTTCAGGACCATCACCGATGAGCAGCAGCTTTGCCTGCACCCGTTCTGAGATCTTTTTAAACACATGAACGACATCATGCACCCGTTTGACCTTTCGAAAATTTGATACATGGATGACGACCTTATCGTCCGGTAAAAGACCATAATGTGTCTTTAGCACTTCGTGATCTTCGCGCAAATACACCCGTTCATCGACAAAATTATGGATCGTCTCGATCTTTTTATTTGGTTTGATAAGGTCATACGTCTGCGCAGCTAATGAATGCGATACCGCCGTTACCCGGTCTGATGATTCGATCGCAAATCGAATGACTTCCTTTAGTGATGGATCATAGCCTAATACCGTAATATCCGTCCCGTGAAGCGTCGTGACGACTTTCACAGAGTGTCCCGTCATCTGCTTCGCTAAGAACGCACAGACGGCGTGCGGAACCGCATAATGCGCGTGAATAATATCAAGCTTCTCTCGTTTTGCGACTTCTGCCAATTTACTTGCTAATGCAAGGTCATAAGGCGGATATTGAAAAACAGCATATTGATTGACATCCACCTCATGAAAATAAATATTCGGATACACTTTATTGAGCCTAAACGGAATACTTGAGGTAATGAAATGAACATCGTGCCCTTTTTCAGCTAAACGTTTTCCAAGTTCCGTAGCAATAATGCCCGAGCCGCCGACACTTGGATAACAAGTGATTCCGACCTTCAGTTTTTTCATAATTACCCCCCAAGTAAGTCGTCATCTATCAAAAGTGGTTTCTTTGTGATAAACCCTTCTGCATAAGCTTTATTGACTTCCCTTCCATACATAGACTCTCTCATTTTGACAAAATCAATATAACCGTTCACAAGAGGTGTCTCAACTGAATTCGCCGATTTAACAAATTGACTTTTATACGCATGCAAGCTATCAATTTTTTGGTGCATTTCCTCAGAAATATCAATCACAAAATCTGGACGATGATGGCCGTTAATCATGTAATAATACATCTGACTTATTTTATGCGCTGGCTGCTTGTATGAATCTTCAAATTTATGTATACCTGCCGAAAAAGCAGCCTCTTCTACAAGTGAGCCCGCATGACCATGATCTGGATGCCGATCTTGGTGATGCGGAGCAAAAATCAGTTTTGGCTTGTATGTTCGAATCACGCCTGCAATGTCCTTCATCGCTTCGTCATTTAGATAAAGTCCTCTGTCTGGCAGTGTGAGCTGGATTCGCGTTGACACACCTAAAATGGCGGCAGCAGCTTTTGCTTCCTCTTTACGGCTCTCTACCGTTCCATTCGAAGATAATTCGGCCTGGGTCAAGTCGCAAATCCCGACACGCGCCCCTTTTTTTACGTATTTTGCAATCGTTCCGCCCATACCGATCTCAACATCATCGCTGTGGGCACCGAATGCAAGGATATCAAGTCGTTTCATTTGTTCCTCCGTTTTTTGCTACATCTCGAAAATCAAACGTGCCTTTATTTAAATTCCTGACTAAAATTTCAGCGGTCCCCATATTGGTGGCTAGTGGAATGGTATACACATCACAAAGCCGAATGAGTGCAGATACATCCGGTTCATGCGGCTGCGCGGTAAGCGGGTCTCTAAAAAAGAGCACAAGATCCATTGCATTATCAGCAATTAAAGCACCAATCTGCTGATCTCCTCCAAGTGGTCCTGACTGGAAACGATGAATGGGAAGCCCCGTCGCTTCTTTCACTCTCAAACCTGTTGTCCCTGTTGCGTAAAGTGTATGATCTGCCAATATATCACGGTACGCAATGGCAAATTGGATCATGTCACTTTTTTTCTTATCGTGAGCGATTAAAGCAATGTTCATCAGGAATCCACTCCTTATTAGTCGATGATATTTTCTAAACCATAGACGAGCTGATCAATGTGCATGACCTGTTCAACTGAAAGCTTCACACCTGACATAAATGATGCACGGTTATAAGAATCATGGCGAATTGTGAGCGTCTGTCCGTCCATTCCAAACAGTACTTCTTGATGTGCAATCATACCCGGAAGTCTTACGCTGTGCAGACGGATACCGTCATAATCTGCGCCTCGTGCACCTTCGATTAATTCTTTCTCTTCTGGATGTCCCTGCTTTTTGCTTTCTCTGACTTCTGCAATCATTTCAGCTGTTTTAAGCCCTGTACCGCTCGGAGCATCTAGTTTTTTATCATGGTGAAGCTCAATGATTTCAACGTCAGGAAAGTAATTCGCTGCCATTTTGGCAAACTTCATCATTAAGACCGCACCGACAGCAAAGTTTGGCGCAATAATACAGCCTATGCCCTTTTCTTCTGTTAATTGCTGTAGCTCTTTCAGGTCAGCTTCAGAAAATCCAGTGGTTCCTACGACTGGTCGGACGCCATGTTCAAGTGCCTTTTTTGTATGTACTTTCCCGATTTCTGGTGTCGTCAAATCAATTAATACATCAGGTGCTGTCTCTGAAAGACACACATCAATATCTGTATAAATTGGCGCCTCAGATGTCGTATGAATCACATCAGATAATTTTTTTCCTTCGTGCGCGTGATCAAGGGCTGCCACAAGCTCAAAATGGCTCGTTTCTTCTGCCAGCTTCACAGCCTCTATCCCCATTCTTCCTCTTGCTCCAGCGATTACTACTTTGATGGTTTGGTTCGTCATCGTCTCTACTTCCCTTCTTTTTTCGTCCAGCGGTCTTTGTCTCTTGTATTGAATTTATGCATCACACGATCGTGTGCTTCCTCTAGTGATATATCTAGTGAATTAGCGAGGCATGTTAACACAAACAAAACATCGCCAATTTCTTCTTCCATGCTTCTTTCTGTTTCCGTTGTTTTTTTCGGCTTTTCTCCATAGTAATGGTTAACCTCTCTTGCTAGCTCGCCTAATTCTTCTGTCAGACGGGCCATCATGGCAAGCGGGCTGAAATAGCCTTCTTTAAATTGTCCTATGTAATCATCTACTTCTTGCTGCACGTGACGCAGCGTTTTTTCATTCGTCATGAAGCTCATCCTCCTATCCATCTCTTACATGTTAGCGAAATCATAAATATTTGACAAATGTTTAAGACTCAGTTTGCTTGTTTCTCTCCCATACCATATAATATTATCGCTGTCTAAGCAAAAAAAGGAGTGGTCTCTTGCTAAAAGAAATTCGTCTTAAAAATATCGTATTTATTTTAATAGGATCTGCGATTTTTTCTTTCGGTCTTGTTCATTTTAATATGCAGAACAATTTGGCGGAAGGCGGATTTACAGGTATTACACTGCTTTTATATTTTCTATTTCACATTGATCCATCCATTTCAAACCTTGTCTTAAACATTCCGATCTTTTTTATCGGCTGGAAAATGCTCGGCAGAACCATGTTTACTTATACAATTGTAGGAACCGTCAGTCTTTCTGTCTTTCTTGCCATCTTCCAGCGCTTTCAAATACATATGCCTCTCCAGCACGATTTGGCTCTAGCCGCGCTCTTTGCTGGTGTGTTTATCGGAACAGGCCTCGGGATCATCTTTAAGTTCGGCGGTACAACCGGCGGCGTGGACATCATCGCAAGACTCATCAACAAGCATTATCAGGTGGCCATGGGACGAACAATGTTCATCTTCGACGCATGTGTCATTACGATTTCTCTTACTTATTTAAATTACAAAGAAGCCATGTATACACTCGTCGCAGTGTTTGTTGCCGCAAAGGTCATTGACTTCATGCAAGAAGGCGCTTACGCAGCCAAAGGCGCCATGATTATCTCTGAAAAAGATGACATCATTCAAAAGAAAATCACAGAGGAAATGGAGCGCGGTGTGACCATTTTAAAAGGGGTTGGTTCCTATACAAAACAGGAGCGCAACGTCCTTTATTGCGTCGTCCCGAAAAACGAGCTTGTCCATCTCAAAAGCGTCGTGACCTCAGTCGATCCTCATGCATTTGTATCCGTCAGTGACGTGCATGATGTGCTTGGTGAAGGCTTCACATTAGATGAACACAAAAAGCCGCTTAATCCGCATTAAAAAAAGAAGCCCAAAAATGGTGCTTCTTTTTTTATGATTTCGGATAATCAGCCTGACGCTTTTGCTTCTTCTCTTTTTCAGCACGGTATTTCCGAAACCCAACATACGTTAACGTTAATAAAATGATACTCCCTGTTGTTAAAATGACCCATAAAAGCGATGGATCAGCTTCATCTTGATCGACGTGAGCAAACACACTCGATAAATCCTCTTCGAGCTTCGTGAGACGCTCAAGCTTTGTCCCACTTGATGCTTTTAAAAATTCACCTTGCTCAATCACTTCCATATGCTGCTTAATCGTTTGCAGCTTTTCAGGCGAAACATCAATGGTTAAACTAGGGTATATCATATCGTATAAAGAAACCAGCTCATTCCAAGTTTCATAAAACGTCGTCGACTCCGGATCCCTCACTTCTTTTTTCAAAGTAGGAAAAGACCCCATAATGGGCTTCTCCAGCGAACCCCAAAGAGGCTCAGAGTCTGACTGGATCGCATCGAGCAGCATTCTAAACTGAGAGGCATAACGAAGCTTTTCGCGCTCATTCAATTCTTCCTGCGGCAGCCCTTTTATAATATCTTGATAGCCAAGTGTAATTTGCCGAATCTGCGTATTTGTCAGAGTACCACGCCAATTCTCAGCTTTAAATGTCTTTTCAACATACAATGCGACCTGTAACGCCTCATCATATTTAGCTTGTCTCGTTAATTGAAAGATTGAATCTGATAGTTCCGTTAATTCTTGCAGCACGTTAGCGGCTGTTTCCTCGCCTTTGGCAACAGGTGGCTGTAATACGAGAAAAAATAATAGAATCATCGCGATTGGCTTTCGTTTCATGCAAGTCCCTCCTAGCCCTTCTCCATACAGCGTATGAAGAAAAGGACAAGGTTAGACCAATATTGTTAAGGGAGTTCAAGCTTGACCGATTTTTTCGATAGGACGAGATAATACGAAACAAGAAGAACAGCAATACTTAACCAAAACGTGACATAGCCGATCTCGTTTGAATAGGCAGACAGCATAGAATAACGCGGCATCATACCAAATACATAATCAATCACATCGTTATGTAAAATCCATATGCCGGCTACCACCAAATGACGCATTTTAAAACGATAATACGGTGCAAACAATACAGCTTGAACCGCCATCGCAAAGTGAGACCCAATCAGCATGTATCCTTCCCACGGAAAGTCATCAACAGATAAAAGCACAAAGATATTCATTCCTACAGCCCATAACCCGTACTTAATCAAGGTCACAAGGGCAAGTGCTTCAAAATAAGGAGCGTTTCGTTTCATCAAAAACGCAAGTAGTACAAATAAAAAGAAAAAGCTTGCCGTTGGGCTGTCTGGAACAAAAGCTAAAAAGATAGCCGGCGTCTCTACAAGCTGAGGAATATACCAATAGTAGCCGTACACAGTGCCAAGGAAATTGATCATCAGGACTAGCACAAGCATGTAGCGCGTGGCTAGCAGATATTGAATCCATCTCATACGTCTCTTCACTCACGATCTGTTAAAATCAGAAAAAAGCTGACAGCGCCAGCTTTTTCTCTTTTGAGTATATCCTTGTACTTGCTTTTAAACAACTGAATTATTTAGATTTGACCTCAGATAAATATTTAGAAAGCTTTTCAAGTTCTTCATCGCTGCCTTTAAAGATACCCTTAGGCATGTTGCCTTTTCCTTCAACAGCGATTTTAGCTATCTCCTCAGGTGCAAGACCGTTGTCAACAAGTGACGGTCCGGCTGCTCCGCCCTGCATGTTATCCCCGTGACAGGAGATACATGTCTGCTCCTGATAAATTTTATACTCTTCCGCTGAGGTATCAATCTCTGCTTCTTTCTTAATTTCACCTTGCTTCGCCGCTGCTTCCCAATCATGAGTAGCAACAGACTCCCACGTTAAATATGTTGCTGCGCCGACTGCAAGGATCATCATCCCCACTGCAACCGGTCTTCTATACGGTCTGCGTTCAGGACCAGAATCAAGAAATGGTGCGAGCAAAAGTGCACCAAACGCAATTCCAGGCATAATCATCGCGCCAACTACTGTATAGCCTCCTGCAGCAAATTCATATTTTAATAACTGGTACAAGAATAGGAAATACCAGTCTGGCAGCGGAATATAGCCGGTATCTGTTGGATCAGCCATCCGCTCAAGCGGAGGTGCATGAACAACAGTTAGGACAAGAAATCCAATTAAAAAAACGGCACCTACAAGCCATTCCTTTAAAAGAAAGTTCGGCCAAAAGGCTTCTGTTTTTCCCGGATATTCGGAATAGTCTTTAGGTATGTTAGGTTTTCTTTCTGCCGGAATTCTGGAGTCTCCGACAAACTTCATCCCTTTTCCCCTATGCAAAGTCATCCCCTCCTCATTGAACATTCATCAAACGCAACTTTTTTTATAGCGGTCCAGAAATTCCTTGCTTACGAATCATAATAAAGTGGGCAGCCATCAGCCCAAATAATGCCGCTGGCAAGAAAAAGACATGGATAGCGAAAAATCTCGTCAGCGTTTGTGCCCCTACAATGTCAGGATGACCTGCAAGCAGCGTTTTGATCTCTTTTCCAATGAATGGTGTGGCTTCTGCAATTTGAAGACCAACCTTCGTCGCAAATAGCGCCTTCATATCCCATGGCAAGAGATATCCTGTAAAACCAAGTCCAAGCATCACAAAGAAAATGAGCACACCAACAATCCAGTTCAGCTCTCTAGGCTTTTTATACGCCCCTTGGAAAAAGACCCTTAGCGTATGTAAAAACATCATGACAATGACTAGACTCGCACCCCAGTGGTGCATCCCTCTGACAATCTGACCAAATGCCACTTCATTTTGCAAATAATAGACAGATTCCCAGGCATTTTTAATATCCGGCACATAATACATCGTTAAAAACATGCCCGAAAGGACTTGAATGACTGTCACAAAAAACGTTAAACCGCCAAAACAGTACACAAAAGCGGAGAAATGATGTGCTGGATTGACATGCTCTGGCACCTCATGATCCGCAATATCTCTCCATATTGGTGTAATGTCTAGCCGCTCATCTACCCAATCATAAATCTTGTTAAGCATCGTTACCCTTCCCCTTTCGGCACAGCTTTTCCAAGATAGAGGTATCCGTCCTTCACTTGCTGCTTATAATGGTCAAGCGGTGCAAGCGGTGGAGTTCCGGGTACGTTTGTACCATCCTTGTCGTACAGCCCATAGTGGCATGGGCAGAAAAATTTGTTTGGATTTTTCGGATCACTGTTCCAGTTCACTGTACATCCTAAATGTTTACAGATTGGCGATAAAGCGACAATTTCATCCCCTTCTTTGTACACCCATGCTGACCTAGATTCCTTTGACTCATACCATGCATCTACTTGATCAATTTTAAAGTCAAAGCGCTTCGGTTCCTTCGTCAGTTCATCTACACTGACAACTTGAACCATATCCTGATCCTCTGTTCCTTTTAGCACAGGGTCAAGCGCAAAGCGAACCATAGGCATGAGCATTCCAGCGGCCATAAATCCCCCCACGCCGGTCAACGTGTAATTCAAAAATTGACGCCTGGACACTCCATGTCTCTTCTCGCTCATTTTTTTCTCCCCCCCTCAGGTCGTCAGCTACTTTATAACTGAATTAGAAAAAATTTCATAAAACTAGGACACCCTCATAATATATCAATCTATTCACAAGGTCAACAGCCTAAAAAGCTATGTACAATGCAAATGTAAGGGTTTTTATGAAGGGTTCCACTTTTGTAACAAAAAGTTCAAAATTTGTTCTACACTGTCTTGAACGATTTTTTGCTTTAATTCTACCTTTAAATGCTCGAGCGGAACCGGCTTTAACAAAAATAGCGCTTCACTAACCGCCGCTTGCTCTTTCCATTGATGATCAGATGAGATCAACACGACATGCTGAAAATGATCTTCTAGCGACTGCTTCATCGTGAAGATGTCTTCTAGTTTTCGATCATTGATCTCTACATATGTATGTGGCGGAAAAAGAAAGACCCGCCCTTTCAGCTGCCTTTCAAGTTCCTCTGCTACAAGAATGGTAAACTCACCTAAAGATACAGTTTGTTTGATTTGATTCGCATCTATTCCAACTATTGGAATGATAGAGGTATCAATGTAATCTTTAGATTGCAAAAAGCGATCCGCATCCTCCGCTTGAAACTTCATCAATTTCCCCTCTTTCATGACATAAGCCCTGCCTGTATAGGGCAAGGCTTATTCGTTCAGTTTATGACAATAGGCTTAATTCTTTTGCTAACTTATTAAATGTTTCTTGATCATGACGGTCAAGTGCCTCATCTATCTCTTTCATAAGCCGTTCTTTTTGGAACGTTGCGATCGAGTGTTCAAGCACTTTCTCCGCAAGATCCTTATCTTTTTCGTTCTCATAAAGATCCTTTGGAATATGAGGATTTGTTTCAAGCACAGCTGCATATTCCGGCGAACGATAAGCAGAACGGAAATTCAATTGAATAAACAAATCTTGCTGTTTATTCAAACGAATATCATGAAATGACTTTTCAGCATCTGTCGTCATGATGTTTTCTTTATAAAATCTAAAGGGAACTTCATCCACACAGTGTGTTGACATAATGATTCCCCTTGGGCAAAATTCTGCTTGCTCTACAAAATGAACCTTTTCCATCAAAGAGTCGTGACTCATTAAATAATTTAATATCCAAACACACTCTCTTCGTTTTAGCTGATAATGGTTTAAAAACCACCGGATGAATTCCTTCTTTTCATTGACAGAAACAGGGGTCTGCATGTTATTCCCTCCTCTATCGTAAATTAAATTGCTATACATGAATTATTCAACAAACCAGTTCTTCATTCCTGCAAACTATAAGGAAATTTCGTCTTCAATTCTTAAAATCGTTTCTTCGATTTCTTCATTCGTGCCATCTTTCTGAAGAACTTTGCGTAATAGCGGCAATGCTTCTTTTTGTCTGCCTTCTTCTAAAAGGAACGAAGCGTATTCATATAAAAAGTCACGCTCCTCATCAAAATCAGGCAGAGCCAGCTTGAAGTAATCGGCGGCTTCTTTGTATTCCTCTCGTCCAACAGAAGCAGATGCAGCATACCAATTCCATTTTGGATCAACTTCCCCAAAGCTTTTAACCTCTTTAATGACATCCAGGATTTCATCAAAAAGCTCTTCATTTAAATAGATCGCGAGCAATGTTTGAACCGCTTCAATATATCCCGGATCAAGAGCAAGTGCTTCTTGAAGCAGCTTTTTCGCATCTTCTGAATCCCCATTTTTCAAGTCAATCTTTGCACCATATAAATATAATTCTTTGTTATACTCATCAACTTTAATACCCTCTTTTACTACCTCTAAAGCCTCCTGATATAGTCCTTCTTCCTCATAACTTTTCGCTAAAGGCATATAAAGAGACGAATAAGACGGATCAATATCTTTTAGTTCTGAAAGCTGCTGAATGGCTGTTTTCGTTCTGCCGGCCCTCATCGCTGTAAATCCGTAGCCAAAAAGTGTATTCGGGTCTGTTTGATCTTTTACTGCCTTTTCGTACCATTCAAGCGCATCTTCAAATTCTCCAGCTGTGCTGAGTGATTCAGCGAGTCTCTGGTAAACATTGACGCCGCCAACCTCATGTTGTTGATCTGCGACTTTGTAGAAATAGTCGGCGGCTTTCTTTGAAAGACCTTGTGAAAAATACAATTCACCTAACGCAAAATCAATGATGGCTTCATTTGGAAGCAGTTCTTTCGCTTTTAAGAGCTTTTGTTCACTGACTTCAAATAGTCCTTGCATTTGATACAAATCTGCCATTAACAATAAACTCTCTGGATACGCATCATCATCTTCAGGAATCGTCTCTAATACCGAAATCGCCTTTTCTTCTTCATCAGAGTCAATCAGTAGCTCTGCATAAAAACATGTTAACCCTGTTTCCTCTGGATATAAATCATGTAAATCACTGATGAGATTCCGCGCTTTATCGATATCTCCCCAATCATAATATAACTGAGCTGCCTGCGCCTTTTCTTCATCATGCAAATGCTTTTCTGCCTGAGCAAGTGTTTGGAGTCCTTTTTCAGTCTCACCCGCCTCAACTAATTTTATGGCTTCTTGTAATGAACTATTCAAATCAAACCGTTCCTTTCTGTTTCCAAAAACCTAAACTATTGTTACTTCATATCATAATCGACAGGTACTCATCCAGCAAATATGTTGCTCTTTTAAAATGAACCCATTTTTTTGTTTTAAAGACTGTTTTTCATTTCATCCTTTACGAAACGGAAGTTTTGTAAACTGCAAGCACCTGAAATTCATTTTTTTATCGGATAAAATGATTTTTTTCCAGGTTTCATCTTGAGACAAGCTATGCTATCTTTCTTACAAATATGCATAAGGAAAGAAAAAGCCTGAGGACATCCTCAGACTGTTTTGGTTAAGTATTCAATGTGTTCAAAGAAATTCGGGTATGATACACGAACAGCATCTGTATCTTCAATCTCAACAGCTTGCTTTGTGATGCAAGCAGCAACCCCCAGCATCATACCGATTCGGTGATCTCCGTAGCTTGACACGACCGCGCCGCCTTGAAGTGTGGTTTTACCATGAATCTTCATACCATCATCAGTTGCTTCAATATCAGCACCGAGTTTTTTAAGTTCTGACACGACGGTATCAATTCGATTGGTCTCTTTTACTTTTAACTCAGCAGCATCTTTAATAATCGTTGTTCCTTCTGCTTGTGTCGCTAGAAGCGCTATAATCGGGATTTCGTCGATGAGTCTTGAAATCATGTCACCAGAAATTTCAATCCCTTTTAATGAAGAGGTTGAAATCGTTAAATCACCATACGGTTCTCCGTCTTTTGCATCTACTTCTTTGATCTCAAGATTCGCACCCATTTGTTTCAGTACATCGATAATACCCGTTCTTGTTTTGTTTAGCCCGACATTTTTTAACACAATCCGGCTGTTAGGAACAATAGATCCAGCAACAAGGAAAAATGCAGCTGAAGAGATGTCTCCAGGAACAAATATATCTGTTGCTTTTAATGTTTGACCGCCTTCAATGGAAACACTTTGTTCATCTTCGTCTAGTTTTACACCAAACATAGAGAGCATTCTTTCTGTATGATCTCTTGATTTATGCGGTTCAGTTAATGTTGTTGTTCCCTCTGCTTGAAGCCCCGCTAAAAGGACAGCGGACTTAATTTGGGCACTTGCCACCGGAGACTCATATGAGATACCTTTTAAATGACCGCCACGAATAGACAGTGGCGTATACTCGCCGTTTGCTCTGCCATCTATTTTCGCTCCCAGTTGTTTAAGTGGACCTGTTACTCGTTGCATTGGTCTTTTAGCAATACTCTCATCACCGATCAGTGTACTGTGAAACTCACAACCAGCTAATATTCCCATCATTAATCGAATGGTTGTACCAGAATTCCCAACATCGAGGACGTCAGACGGCTCCTTGAGCTCTTTCAGTCCCTTACCGTGGACCACAACATCTGTCCCTTTTTGTTCAATTTCAACGCCCATCTTTCTAAAGCAATCAATCGTACTTAAACAATCGGCTCCAGGAAGAAAGTTTTTCACCACTGTAGTCCCATCAGCAATTGCACCAAACATCACTGATCTATGAGAAATGGATTTATCACCTGGAATATGAATGACTCCATTCATAGGAGCATTTTTATGAATTTTCATGTTTGTCACCTCAGTCAGCATAAAATGTATCGTAATTCGCTCTATTTTTTATACAGATCTCTGCACGCTTACGGTCGTCATCTGTTTGAAAACTAATGCGCAAAATCCCATTAATGTCTTCTCGCGTTTCAATAATACGGATATTCGTAATACTGATGTTTTCATTTGCTAAATGCCCTGTAATCTCCGAAATGACCCCAGGGTGATCTGGAACATCCACATAAAGGTCATAAAAAGCAGGAATGGCACCTTTTTTCCTAAGAGGAAGTCCATCGCGATATTCCTTTGCCTCTTGAAAATAAGAGAACAAGCCTTCAGCGTCTTCTTGCTGTACAAAGGTCTCAATGCGGTCGATCTCTTTTTTCCATTCATGGAACCGGTCTAAAATCTTGTTTTTGTTGTGCAGAAGGATATCTCGCCACATTGCAGGATTGCTTGAAGCAATACGTGTAATGTCACGAAAGCCTCCAGCAGCAAACCGTTTGACAAGTGGGAATTGTTCTTCAAAATGATGTGCTTGATGCACAAGGCCGGCTGCAACAATATGAGGGAAATGACTAATCACACTTGTTACACCATCATGTTCTTCTGGGGTCATCTCAATGAAATGAGCATTTGTCCCTTTTAACAAGTCCTTCAAACGATCAACAGCCTGGCGATTTGTTTCCTTTGCCGGCGTTAAAATGTAGAATGCATTTTCAAATAAAAAGTCTTTCGCTGCAATGACTCCTGACTTATGAGAGCCTGCCATCGGATGTCCACCAATAAATTGGTAGTGCTTAGGAAGCGTTTTTTCAGCAAAATGGACGACCTTTTGCTTTGTGCTGCCAACATCGGTAATTGTGAGCTCTCTCTCAATTCCAGAGTTTGCAATATCACGAAGCATCTTGACTGTTTGCTGAACTGGTGTTGCCAATATAATAGTCGCAGATTCATCCAAACCTGCCGCAAATGAATCAGCTGCTAAATCAATGATACCCAACTTTGTTGCCGCAACCATTTGTTCTTTGGACACATCGTATCCTACAATTTTTTTATGGGGATACTCTTTTTTAATCGACAGTGCGATGGAACCTCCAATTAAACCAAGTCCAGCGATTAATATTGTTTCGTTTGCATCATTCATGTTCATCACCTGTTTTTTCACGAAAATTAAAAAAGCCATTTCAACAGCTTATATGTATATGAGGTTGGTACAATGAAAGCCATATCCTGCCTTAGGATATGACTTTATGGTTATGCTACGCACGAATGCCTTGCATTAAATCGGCAAGTGTACTTAGAATTTCTGCATTTTGCTCCATTGTTCCGACCGTAATACGTAAAGAAGTCGGAAAACCAAGTGCTTTACCAGAACGAACAATGTAGCCTTTTTTCAATAATGAATTGAATAATTCATCTGCATCTCTCTTAAAATCAATCAGCACGAAGTTTGTTTGAGACGGATAAATAAAAAGTCCAAAACGGTCAGCAAATTCTTGATATTGCTTGAGACCTGCTTCATTTTTCTGTCTGCAAGATTGAATGAAATCCTGATCTTTTATCGCTGCACGTGCAGCTGCCTGAGCGATACGACTCGTATTAAACGGCTCTCTCGCTGGTTCAATCGCAGTAATCAACTCTTCCGACGCAATGCCATAGCCTACTCGAAGTGCAGCCAGTCCATACGCTTTTGAAAACGTTCGGAGTACGATGACATTTTGATAGGAATGTAATAAAGATAAGCTGTTCGGAAAGTCTTCCGCACGAACGTATTCGACATATGCTTCATCTAGTACAACAAGCACATGAGCTGGTACTTGGTCTAAAAACGCCACAAGCTCAGATTCTGACAAATGATTTCCCGTCGGGTTATTCGGGTTGCATACCCAGACGACCTTCGTGTTCTCATCAATCGCATCCAGCATGCCCTTCAGATCGTGAGCTCCTCCGTCTAAAAGCGGCACCTCTCGAATCTCTGCCTGCTCAATGACGGCATTGTGACGGTATTGCGGAAAAGATGGAGCTGGGATGACGGTATTTGTATGTTGGTCAAGGAATGCCCTAGCAATAATTTGCACAAGTTCATCTGAGCCATTCCCGAATATTAATTGTTTTTCATTTACTTGAAGAAACTCAGCAAGCTCCGTTCTTAAACTTGCGCTGTATCCATCTGGATAGATCGCTAAATGTTCGAGCTCAGCTTGTATCGCCTCTCTTGCATGTAAGGAACATCCAAAAGGGTTTTCATTTGAAGCCAATTTCACAATCTTGTCTAATTGATATTCTTTTTTGACCTCTTCAATTGGTTTCCCAGGCTGATACGGTTTTAGTTGTTTTAATTGATCTTTGATTTGCAAAAGTTTCACCTCATTTGAATGAATAGAGGGGACTAAATGTTTTTGCATAGGTTTCAAATTCTCTTAAAGCTTCTTGACG
Source organism: Bacillus pumilus (assembly GCF_038738535.1). Lineage (NCBI taxonomy): Bacteria > Bacillati > Bacillota > Bacilli > Caryophanales > Bacillaceae > Bacillus > Bacillus pumilus. The sequence goes on from NZ_CP046128.1 coordinate 1,968,015, forward strand.
TGTATCACTTGCTAACAATTGATCTTGAAGTTCTTCAATTTTTTTCACAAGTGCACTGCCTACAACGACACCGTCACTCAGTTTATTCATTGAGTCTACCTGCTCTCTTGTTGAGATGCCAAAACCGACCGCAACCGGTATGTGACTCAGCTGTTTCACTTGTTGAATAAAATCAGTAATCGATTCGTCAAAGGTTTGTCTGACACCTGTTACACCAAGAGATGAAACACAATACACAAAACCTTCTGCCTGCTCTACAATGTTTACTAATCGTTCCTTGCTGGTTGGTGCAACGAGCGAAATATATGAAATGTCATAAGTTTGACAGTTCCTTTGCAGCTCACTGCTCTCTTCAAACGGCAAGTCGGGTGTTAAGAGTCCCGAAATATGATTTTTGCGCAGTAAAGCGAAAAAGTATTCTGTGTCTAATTGTAACACAGGATTATAATACGTAAATAGAATTACAGGAATTTTTACACCGTTTTTTTTCATCTTCCCTGCTAATTCTATCGCTTTTACAATATTCATGCCATGATTTAGAGCTCTTTTGGAGGCTCTTTGAATGACAGGACCGTCCGCTAGCGGGTCGGAATAAGGGACACCTAGTTCAATCGCATGTGCACCGGCTGCTTGAAGGGACACAGCTAAATCAATCGTGACTTCTTCTGACGGATCTCCTGCCGTGATAAATGGGATGAATAACTTCTCGCCTTGCTCTAATTGAAATGTGATCATTTGGTTTTGCCCTCACTTTCAAGCACATTCATTAATGTATGCACATCCTTATCTCCTCTTCCTGACAGGCAGACAAGGACGATTTCATCTTCATTCATCGTCCTGCTCATCTCAAACGCCTTGGCTAAAGCGTGTGCTGATTCAATCGCTGGCAGGATTCCTTCCTTTTCCGTCAGCAGCTTTAGCGCATCCAGTGCTTCTTGATCTGTAGCACTCACATATTGAACCCGGCCGCTCGCATGTAAATATGCGTGCTCTGGCCCGATCCCAGGATAATCTAAACCAGCTGAAATGGAATAGGGCTCAATAATTTGGCCAAATTCGTCTTGGATTAAATATGTCAAAGATCCATGAATGACCCCTTTTGTCCCCTTCGTAATGGTTGCTGCATGAAGCGGCGTATCGATTCCTTTTCCAGCGGCTTCTACACCAATAATATCAATCTCTTCATCTAAAAACGCTCGGTACATTCCAATGGCATTACTTCCGCCGCCGACACAAGCAATGACTTTATGTGGGAGCCTGCCTTCTTTTTTAAGTATCTGCTCTTTTGCTTCATCACCAATCATCCGTTGGAACTCACTGACGATTTGGGGATACGGGTGAGGTCCTACAACTGAGCCGATCATATAGAAATGATCACTGCAGTGCTGGACCCAGTAACGAATCGCTTCGTTGGTTGCATCTTTTAATGTGCCGTTCCCGCTTGTGACAGGTATAACCTCAGCGCCAAGGAGCTTCATTCGGAATACATTGAGTGATTGTCTTTCCACATCCTCTTTTCCCATAAATACTGTGCAGGATAATCCAAATTTTGCGGCCACCGTTGCAGCTGCTACTCCGTGCTGTCCTGCGCCTGTTTCCGCAATGATGTTCGATTTCCCCATTTTTTTTGCGAGCAGGGCCTGCCCAAGTGCATTGTTGATTTTATGAGCGCCTGTATGGTTTAAATCTTCTCTTTTTAAATAGATTTTTGCGCCGCCGAGGTATGCTGACAATTGATCAGCATATGTCAGCGCAGTCGGTCTGCCTGAATAGTTTTGCAAAAGGGAAAGATACTCTTGCTCAAAAGCAGGGTCTTCTTTTAATTCGTTAAATGCTTGTTCGATTTCTTCGAGCGGCTGCATGAGCGTCTCAGGAACAAATTTCCCTCCAAATTCTCCATATCTGCCAAGCTCATTTGGATATGCGTACATCGTTTAACATCCTTTCTTCGAGCGCTTTGATCTTAGCGCTGCTTTTATTCCCGTTTTCTTCTATGCCGCTTGAAAGATCGATCGCTTTTGGGCCATAGGCAAGCAGCTCTGGCAGCGTTTCTGGTGTTATTCCGCCTGCAATGATACATGTTTTCTCCAGTCGTTTTGCCTGCTGAATGTATACAGGTACCGCTTCCCATGTAAAAGCTGTGCCAGAACCACCTCTCATCCCTTTTACTTTCGCATCAATGAGGAAGCCATCGACAAACGGCGCAAATGCCGTCATTTTATCGAGTGTTTCTTTTACATCGGGCTCGTGGTGAAAGACTTTCCACACAATCGCTCCTGTTTGTTGTTTTATTTCTTTTGCATCCTCTCGTGTTTCATCTCCATGCAGCTGCACGATATCTAAAGGAATATGCTTTGTGATGTCACACACTTTTTGGATTTTTTCATTTACAAATACACCAGTAATCTCTTTCTCGCACTGCGACTCGGTGAGCCATTGTTTCACTTGTTCTGGATCGACTTGTCTTTTACTTGGAGCAAAAATAAACCCGATCGCATCTGCTTGAGATTGCGCAATGCAATCTACATCTTCTTGTGATACCGCCCCGCAATATTTTAAAAAAGGCTTCATCTTCCTCATTCTCCAAATAACGTCTGAACGGCTTTTTCTTGTGATGGTTCTCTCATTAATGATTCACCTACAAGGACAGCACTCGCTCCATGTTTTTTGACAAAGGTCAGATCATCAAATGTCTGAATACCGCTTTCACTCACTAGTAAGACCTCCTTTGGAACAAGTGGTGCAATCTCTTTTGTTTGTTCAACTGTTGTTTTAAATGTCTTTAAATTTCGGTTATTCACTCCAATGATTTCAGGGGTGAATATGTTTAAGATATTTTCCAGTGTATCTGCTGCATGAACTTCGACAAGAATATCTAGTCCTTTTTCCTTCGCTTCAGCATAGAGCTCATGCAGCTGTTGCGGTTCAAGTACTTCTCCAATTAATAAAATTGCATCTGCACCGATACGTCTTGACTCTTCTATCTGTATGGAGTCGATGATAAAGTCTTTTCTTAAAATTGGACGTGCGACGTGTTCTTTAATTAAGGAAAGATACTCGTTCTTCCCTTGAAAAAATGGTTCATCTGTTAAGACAGATAAGCAATCAGCATTTGATTTTTCGTATGCTTTTGCTGTTTGCAGAGGATCAAAATTCGGCTGAATGATTCCTTTAGAAGGAGATGCCTTTTTCACCTCAGCAATTAGACCAATCGAGCGGTGAGGGTTCATGAGCGCTTCTTTAAATGATCGTCTTTCAAAGTCTCCATCCACAGGTAACTGCAACGTTTGAATATGTTCTTTTTTGCGTGCAATGATTTGATTAAGCATAGATCTCTTCCTCTTTCTTTTTTTGTTTTAAACGAGCCAATTGTTCTTTGGCTGTGCCGTTTTTAATCGTTTCTAACGCTTTTAATGTTCCTGCCATGAGGCTTTCTGACTTGCCTGCGACATATAAAGCCGCCCCGGCATTCAGAGCTGTAATATGAAGCGGCGCCCCTCCTGTTTGATGATTCAATATATTCTGAATCAATTTTGCGCTCTCTTCCGGTGATTGGACCTGAATATCTGATAAGTATCCTTTTTCCAGTCCAAAGTCTTCCGGGTTTAGCGTATATTCTGTCATGGTACCTTTTTTGAGTTCAATCACATATGAATTTGCTGTAATCGTTAATTCATCCAGCCCGTCTTCCCCGCTCACAAACAGGACATGTTCTGGCTCTAATGGGGCAAGGGCTTTCGCCATTAATTTTGCCTTTTCCTTTGAGTACACACCGATGATTTGCTTTTTGGCTTGCATCGGGTGGCAAAGCGGTCCTAATAGATTAAATACCGTCCGGAAGCCGAGCTGCTTGCGGACTGCTGCTACTTGTTTCATCGATGAATGGTACAGTGGTGCAAATAAAAAGCCCATGTTTTTGTCTTGTATTTGTCTTCTCGTTTCTTCTGGAGTGGATTGAATGTGAATGCCAAGACACTCTAGCACGTCGGCACTTCCGCTTTTAGAAGAGACTGAACGATTTCCGTGTTTTGCGATTTTAGCACCAGCGGCGGAAGCCACAATGGCAGCTGCAGTTGATATATTAAATGTAGAGAGTCCATCGCCTCCTGTACCGCATGTGTCAACGACATCGAGCGATCTTTCCGCTGGTGCTGCCTTTTGCCGCACGGCCCTCACGAAGCCTGTCATTTCTTCAGCGGTTTCTCCTCTGTGCGCTAAAATCGATAGACTTGCAGCGACTTCAGAGTCTGTTAAAGATCCGCTCATCATATCATGCATTAGCCTATGGGCTTCATTTTCTGATAGGAAGCCTCCGTTAACAAGAGCTGAAAGTCGCTGATTCATCCTGCACACTCTCCTTTTCTGAGAAAATATGTTCAGCAAGCTGAATGGCCTTCAGAAGCGCTCCTGCCTTGTTACAAGTCTCTTCCCATTCATTTTCTGGAACAGAATCTGCGACAATGCCAGCGCCTGCTTGTATGGAAGCGGTCTGATCTTTGATGCTCATGGTGCGAATGGTAATACAAGAGTCGATATTGCCGTCGAACCCAATATAGGCAATACAGCCGCCATACGTTTCCCTTGGCTCAGGCTCCATTTCATTTAATAATTGCATCGCTCTTATTTTCGGTGCCCCTGTTAATGTGCCTGCAGGAAAAGCGGACATGAGCGCATCGACTGGGTGTGTATCCTGCTTTAGCTTCCCTGTCACAATGGAGATGATGTGCATGACATGTGAAAAGTTCACAACTTTTGTAAAGGTCGGTACGGACACGCTGCCGTATTCTGCTACGCGGCCGACATCATTTCTGGCTAGATCTACTAACATGTAATGTTCTGCTTTTTCTTTCTCATCCTCTAACAGCTCTCTTGCAAGCGCAGCGTCCTCTTCTTTTGTTGTTCCTCGTTTTCTTGTGCCTGCAATGGGGTGAATTTCTAAGTGCCCATTTTTGGCATGGATTAATCGTTCTGGCGAGCTTCCGACTAAATCACGGTCTTTTAATTTCATAAAATACATGTATGGAGATGGATTCACAATGCGAAGCACACGGTATAATTCAAATGAACTCACTGACACTGGGATATCAAAGCGCTGTGAGAGTACGCCTTGAAAAATATCACCCGCTCGAATGTATTCTTTGATTTTTTCTACGTCCTTTAGAAATTGTGTTTTTTCATAGGTTGATGTCACATGTTCAAAGGACGGTGATTCGTTCATATTCCCTGATAAAATCAGTTCTTTCATATCGACCTTTGTATGGAGCTTGTGAATCATCTGTTCAAGCCGCTTTTGATTTTCTTTGTAAGCTCGTATTTTTTCGTCTTCTGTTTCATTTCCGGTTAGCTGGGTGTATTGGATAAAATGAACATGATTCGTTTCATGATCAAAGGCAATCATCGTTTGGCAGACAAATAGAGTACAATTGTCTGTCGTCGATGCGCTCAGGTGAGGCCTGACAGAAGGTTCAATGCTTGGAATAAGATCGTAACTTAAGTACCCAACTGCCCCGCCTGTAAATGGGATGTCAACATCTGGTGTCTTGATTTGGTATTGCTCTTTCATCCAGTCTAGTAAGTCTTTCAGTTCTTGCTTTTTCATGACTTCCTGCCCTGCATCGTCACGTGCAATATATTGGTTTTGGTCATCATGTAAGGTTAAAAAAGGATGTAATCCGATGAAGGAATATCTCGACCAGCTAGAAGACTCGTCTCTGCTTTCTAGCAGATACACAATATCTTGCTTGAGTTTTTCGACAATTTGAATCGGTGAGAGCGTATCAACTGTAATGGTTTCAACAATCGGGATTGTTTTGTGGGACTCGCTGTCCCTTAAAAATTGGGTCAGGTTTGATTGGGAATTCATAAGCACACTCCTTAAATGGGATTAAGGAGAATGAGGGGACATATAGAGGGTTTGTATGAGTATACGAAATAAGCCTAAAAGAGGGTTGCTCTTTTAGGCAGTATGATGAAATAGACGTATCGTATCTCTGCTCAACTCTACTCATCTCAACTACCCTAGTCTCATTCTCATCTTCTCTAAGCTTGCAATGCCGTTTACACCTGTGTGTAAACTTCGGCTGTTCATATCGTATTATAATTCCTTGTTTTTTGTCAACTGTAAATCAGGGCGAAGCGTCACAGCTTCTTCCAAGTACACATGCTGCACATCTTCCTGCTTTGTGTCTGTTTGGACCGTCATTAAAACGCGAATGCAATGCTTTAGACCGCCTTGAATGTCCAGCTCCTGCATACAAGTAACAGGCACATACGTCCATCCTTCAAACTGACGAAGGGCTTTTGCCGGAAAAACGGAGTGAATATCTTGTGTAGCTGAAATTAAGATCTGCACGACACGTTCTGGATCTACTTGATTTCTTGAAATAATCGCTTCTAGCAGCTGTTTCGTTTTGTTTAACACTTCTGTTTCTGTATCTTCTGTCACAGTTGTAGCTCCACGTATCCCGCGAAACATCATAGACATCCCTCCTCCCGTTTCCATTCTTCGAGCCAGTGATGCAGCTCATCTTTTGTGAAAGACTGCAAGACAGCGTCTCCAACCTGTTTTAATAAAACAAATTGAACGGTTCCGCCTCTTGCCTTTTTATCACCAATCATTCGGTCAACAAATGTTTTCGTGGAAATGTTTTGAGTGACTTGTACCGGGAATCCGAGTTCTTTCATCCAATTTTTTAGTTCCATCCGATTGAGGCTGAGTCCCAGCTTCTTTTCGCTCACATATAGCGCAAACTGCATGCCGATTGCAATAGCATCTCCGTGCGTGATAACGCCGTATCCATACTCTGCTTCAATGGCGTGCCCAAGTGTATGACCTAAATTCAAAAATGCACGCACGCCTTGTTCTCTTTCGTCTTTTTGAACAATCGACGCTTTGACTTGAATCCCTTGATACAGCATATGTGCCAGCTCGCTCTTTGAACATTCCGCCAAAGAACGAATGGACATCAGTTCTGATAAAAAGTCTTCACTTGAAATGAGGGCATGTTTGATGACCTCAGCAAAGCCTGACCTCAATTCAATTTGAGATAGTGTCTCAAGCATACTCGTATCATAGATCACAGCTTTCGGCTGATGAAATGCACCGATTAAATTTTTACCGAGCGGGTGGTTAATCCCTGTTTTCCCGCCAACTGCACTGTCATGTGCCAGCAGCGTCGTCGGAACTTGAATAAAATCAATGCCTCTCATATAACTAGCAGCAACAAAGCCAGCCAAATCCCCAATTACGCCTCCTCCCAGCGCAATGATGCACGAGGAGCGATCCAGCTGAAACTGAATGGCCTTCGTATGAATATGCTCAAACTCAGCAAAAGATTTCGACTGCTCTCCGCTTGGCACAACCACTTTATGCACAGACCACTTCTGCTTAAGTAATCGAACCATTTCATCACCGTAAATGGCATCAACAGCTGTATCTGTAACGATTAGGAGCTTCGTATAGGAATGCCCCGTGGAAGTCATCAAGTCGACGATATTGCGTTTAATCCCATCACCGATGTATACAGGATAAGTGGCTGAAGACGTCTTAACTTCCAGTGTTTTCATTAAAATTCCCTCTGAAGCTGGCGCATTTTTTCAACATTTTCTTTAATGCGGTCGATTTGATCAAGACCAAACTGCTCAACAACAGCATTGGCAATTTCCCAAGCCACGACTGCTTCTGCGACAACACTTGCGGCAGGAACAGCACAGCTGTCAGAACGTTCAATACTTGCGGAGAAAGGTTCTTTTGTTTCAATGTCAACGCTTTGAAGCGGTTTATAAAGCGTTGGGATTGGTTTCATGACCCCTCTTACGACAATTGGCATACCAGTTGACATTCCGCCTTCAAGACCGCCTAAGCGATTTGTTTTTCTCGTATAGCCCTTTTCTTCATCCCAGATGATTTCATCATGGACCTCACTGCCATTTTTAGAAGCCGCCTCGAAGCCGATACCGAATTCAACCCCTTTAAAAGCGTTGATACTCAGAACAGCACCTGCAAGCTTGCTGTCTAATTTGCGGTCATAGTGAACATAGCTTCCGACTCCAACCGGCATTCCTTCAACGATGACTTCAACAATTCCGCCAATTGAATCACCGTTTTTCTTCGCTTCATCAATGGCATCCATCATTTTTTGACCTGCTTCACTGTCGTAGCAGCGAACAGGCGACTCTTCCGTTACCTTTTGCAAATCTTCAATCGATTTATATGTCGTATTAGCTGCTTTCACTCCGCCAATTTCAAGAACGTGGCCAGCTACCTTGATTCCTAGATGAGCCAAGATTTGTTTGGCGACTGCGCCTGCTGCTACGCGAACGGTTGTCTCGCGGGCTGATGAACGCTCTAATACGTTTCGCATATCACGATGTCCATATTTAATCGCACCATTTAAATCCGCATGTCCTGGTCTAGGGCGTGAAATTTGACGCTTCATTTCACTCTCTTCTTCTTCTGTGATCGGCTCTGCCCCCATCACCTTTGTCCAATGCTTCCAGTCGTTGTTTTCAACGACAAGTGCAATAGGAGAACCTAATGTTTTCCCGTGGCGAACACCACTTAACACTTTCGCTTGGTCTTTTTCAATCTGCATTCTTCGCCCGCGGCCGTGACCTTTTTGTCTTCTAGCCAATTCATAATTGATGTCATCCTGCTCTATGTAAAGTCCCGCTGGAACGCCTTCAATAATTGTGGTCAATTGTGGACCATGTGATTCACCTGCTGTTAAGTATCTCATGACTTGATCTCCCTTCATCGCATTAACGCTTTTAAGTAAAACTATGATAACACACTTACTACTAAAAAGTCAGCTACAACCCCTTCTTTTGATAAAAGAAAGTATCAGCAGATGTCAGTCCAAACTTTTCTGGGTGAAAAATTTGTTCAGTAGAACCAACAAATAATACGCCATTTGGTTTTAAACTGCTGCTCATTTTCATGTAAATTTCTTCTTTTGCCTCTTCTGTAAAGTAAATGAGGACATTTCGGCACACGATAAGATCAAGCTGTTTTTCATAAGGATCTGCTAAAAGGTTGTGCTTCTTAAATTGAATGTGCTTTCGCACCTCATCCTTCACAGTGTAAAATGAAGAATCTTCTTTTGTGAAATATTTTTGCTTGATTTGATCTGGTACCTCTTGCAATGATCGTTCATGATATCTTCCTTTTTGAGCTGATTGCAGAACTTTATCATCAATATCAGTTGCAATAATTTGGAAGTCCTTCACAAGCGGATGGCTTGATAGAAGCATTGAGAGTGTATACGGCTCCTCTCCTGTCGAACATGCTGCACTCCATATTTTTAGGGTGCCGCTGTTTTTCGAAAGCAGCGGAAGAATTTTTTGGTCAAGCACTTCCCAGCGCTGATAGTTTCGGTAAAATTCTGACACATTGATCGTCATTCGATCCATCGTCTCATCTAATAGTGCTCTATCTTTTTCAAGGGCAGCCGCGAATGCTTCAAAATCTCTATATCCTTTTTTATCATAAAGTGATGTTAATCTTCGTTTCATTTGTGCTTCTTTATATAAATTCAGATCCACCCCGGTTAGTTTTTTCCATTTTCCGACAAATACTTGATATTGATCCATCAAAGTCCTCTCCTGTCTCATCTATCTTTGTCCTAGTATAGCTGTTTTTATCGAAAATTTGTATCTTCTCATGCGAAATTTCGTGTAGAAATATTCATATAAAAAAGCCAAGGTGCTCATTTGATGAACACCTTGGCTTGAACATTAATAAATCCAGCTTGAGATGGTTTGATCCCAGCTTGTGAGTTCTTCTTGTTTGAAGAATAAGTTGATTTCTCTTTCAGCACTTTCTGGTGAGTCTGAGCCATGGATAATGTTTTTTCCAACCGTCAATCCATAGTCTCCTCTAATTGTGCCTGGAAGCGCTTCCTTCGGGTTTGTTTTGCCGATAATCTGTCTTGTTACATCTACTACCTGTTCACCTTGCCATACCATTGCAAATACTGGTCCTGACGTAATAAAGTCAACCAATTCCCCGAAAAATGGTTTTTCTTTATGCTCTCCGTAATGTGTTTCTGCTACTTCTTTTGGAATACTCATTAGTTTTGCACCAACAAGCTGAAGCCCCTTTTTTTCGAATCTTGACACAATTTCACCAATTAATTGTCTTTCCACACCATCAGGTTTGACCATAAGAAATGTTTTGTCCATATACGTTCTCCACCCCGTCGTTATGTATGTATAGGCTTACATTGTTACAAAGTGATCGTATCATTTTTTTTTATAATAATCAATTTTTGACAAAAAATTTCACAAAAAAACCAATCAACAACATGTTGATTAGAATTTTCGTTTACCAATATATTTGGCAATGGAGGCGAGTGACGTTTTCGCTCGTCCTCGAGGAAGTTTGTCCAGCTGTTCAAATGCCTTCTTCAAATACATTTCACTCACTCGAATCGAGCGGTCGATCGCATCTGTTTGTTTGAGATGTTCAATCACAGGCTTCAGCTGCATTTCCGTTGTTTCACTATTAATCAGCTTTAATTGGCCTTCGAGTGCCTGGTTCTTCAGTGCATATAAGACCGGGAGTGTGACATTTCCTTGTAAAAGGTCTCCCCCAACAGGCTTACCAAGCTCTTCTTCAGTTGATGTGAAATCAAGCACATCATCAATGATCTGATAGGACATACCGACATAATAGCCAAACCAGTAAAGGGCTTTATGTGTTTTCTCATCTGTACCTGCTGCTATCGCACCTAACTGGCAGCTGCCTGCAATGAGCAAGGCTGTTTTTCGTTTGATTCTTCTTAAGTATGTACGCAGGTTTTGATCCATATTGTATTTGTCTTTCACTTGCTCGATTTCACCAAGACAGAGCTCGACGACCATCTTTGACAAAATTTCATGCGCCATTGGGTGATTGATCTTTGTCATATACTCAAGCGATCTTGCAAACATATAATCTCCTGTGTACATGGCAATTCGATTGTCCCATTTTGCCTTAATCGTTGGCTTGCCTCTTCTCAGCTCAGCATCATCAATGACATCATCATGAACGAGCGATGCCATATGAATCAGCTCAAGAGCAACGGCAACATATTTAATTTTATTAATGTCATAGTCGCCAAACATGCCTGAAAGGAGAACAAAAACGGGGCGGATTCGTTTTCCGCCCGCTTGCAGCAAATGAAGACCTGCTTCACTTAATAATGCATAATCAGAGCGAACTGTTTGTTCAAGCTCTTTTTCAATAATATCGATATCATGATTTAAAAAAGAGATCATTGCTTTTAGTTTCATTATTTTCACCCAAATATCGTTTATTCAAAGCTTCTTTCCGATATGTGTTGCTGCTACACCGCCTGTAAATGGATGATACGAGACATCAGACAGACCCGCCTCTTCGAAAAGAGCCGCCAGTTCTTTCATGCCAGGGAACGCTTTGGCTGATTCTTGAAGCCATGAATACTCCTGATAGCTTTTGGCAAACAGTTTACCAAAGAGCGGCATGATGTATTTGAAATAGACATAGTAGCCTTGTTTAAACCCAATCATTTCAGGCTGTGATGTCTCAAGACAGACAACCATTCCACCAGGCTTCACGACTCTTGTCATTTCCTTTAGCACCGTTAAGTAATCAGGGACGTTTCGTAGGCCAAAACCGATCGTGACATAATCAAATGTGTTATCCTCAAAAGGAAGCTCCATCGCATTGCCGTGAAGCAGTTCAATTTGATTATAGTCCCCAGTTTTCACCTTCGTTTCTCCAACACTCAGCATATTTTTACTAAAATCAAGGCCTTTGACTTCGCCTTTTTCGCCTACAGCATCAGCAAGCGCAATGGTCCAATCGGCTGTTCCGCAGCATACATCCAATGCTTTGGCTCCTTTTTGAACATTCATGAGTTTCATTGTTTTATCGCGCCACTTTTTATGCTGCTTAAAGCTGATGACAGAGTTCATTTGATCATAATTTTTATAAATTTTTTCAAATACACCGTGTACTCGCTGTTCTTTTGATTGCTGCATGACTTACCCTTCTTCCACTTTCTGATGGTACGCAGGCTCATTTTTCATATGATCCAAGCGATTTAATAGCTCTTTTTGAACGACCGGAGATGAAACAAGAAGCTCCTTGATCGATCGTTTGGCTTGCTCATAGCCTTCCTTCTCAAAGTTGTCAAAACATGTATAGGCGTCCGTATAGCTATCGTTCAAAAAAAGTTTTAAATGTTTGTCATCTTCTGCTTGTTTCATGAAACGCTTATAAACAAGGAAACGACTTGCAATCTCATTCCAATGCGTTAATTGAAAATGCTCAGAAACCCTTTGGAATAACGCAGACTCAACAGTTGCTACACTTTTGTAAAAGTGCGCTGCATCTTGAATGGATCGATCATACAGTCTAATTTTATGTTCATTGATCTCTTTGATCGCCGTTGCGAGCGTGCGAATCATGTAGATGTCTTTCATGTCAGAGAGAAGAGAATAATAGAGACCGCTGAAATAGTCTCCTGCTAGGATGGTCAGCTGACGATTTTTGAATTCGTCTTGTTTGATGGCTGCAGCAGTTGTGACTTCGTCATGGGTATCAAGGGCAATTTGTACAAGCATCGCCGTTAAAATATAATTTTCTTTTTTCTCTGCATCAATTTGAGCTTCATCAAACATTGCATGAAAAAGAAGGAGCTTATCTTCATCGATGAGTGGCGCACGTAAATGCTTCGCCAAATAAGGATGAGAAAGCTTTTTATTTAATTTTATATTTAGATTAGATAAAATTCCGTAGATGTCTTGCAAAGATATCACCCTTGTCCCAAAAATTACAGTTTCATATGTAGCCCTGCACATTGTATAGAGATTTATTATACCATATCAGCTCTCACTTTTATGCTATCAAGTGCATTCAAGTGCTTATTTCTTTGCTTCGCTTTGAATTTCACCGAAGCTCGTTTGAATGACAGCATCGCCTCTTACTTTGATCGCTGACGTATGCTCAGTAAATTGTGCAATGATGACTTCACCTTTATCGAGCTTTTCGGAATGGTGAAATCTTGTATCAGAGCCTCTAGTTAAGCCGATGACATTTACACCATTATCAATGGCTTTAATCACTACAAAATCAGATGCTTTATTTTCACTCAATCTGTTCACCTTCCATCTATTGAATTAGTCGTTTTTAATAAAGGAAAGCACTTCTGCTCTTGCCGCCGTATCATTTGCAAATGTACCGCGTACTGCTGATGTCACGGTTTTAGCACCTGGCTTTTTCACTCCGCGCATCGTCATACACATATGCTCTGCTTCAACGACAATCATCACGCCATGCGGATTGAGTGTTTCCACCATACTATCTGCAATGGTTGATGTAATGCGTTCCTGAAGCTGCGGGCGTTTGGCAACAGCCTCTACAGCTCTTGCAAGTTTGCTAAGTCCCGTTACTTTTCCGCCGCGCGGAATATAAGCGACATGGGCTTTTCCGTAAAAAGGTACAAGGTGGTGTTCACACATTGAATGGAAAGCAATATCTTTTACAAGAACGAGTTCTTCGTGGTCTTCACCAAAAATGGTTTTAAAATGTTCTTTTGGATCTTCATTTAATCCCGAGAACACTTCTTCATACATTTTTGCTACTCGTTTTGGGGTATCAAGAAGTCCTTCACGATCTGGATCTTCTCCGATGGCTTTTAATATATCGCGTACTGCGTGTTCGATTAGTTCTTTATTTATTTCACTCATGTATTATATCCTCCAAAGGCGATTACATTTCAATCAGATTCTAGCACACTTCAGATCCTAAAAGCAAAGGAGAGCGTTCTAAACGAACCTTTTGATTCAAAAGGAAAAGCCCCTTATGAAAGGGGCTTTTCTAGACCAGTGTGAAACTGTATATGTATAACTCCTGCAATAGGATCATTACACATAACGATTATTTACCTGCCACCGCGTCTTTAAGTGCTTTACCTGGTTTGAAAGCAGGTACTTTGCTTGCAGGGATTTCGATCTCTGCACCAGTTTGTGGGTTACGTCCTTTACGAGCTGAACGCTCACGTACTTCAAAGTTACCAAAACCGATAAGTTGGATTTTGTCACCATTTTTAAGTGCATCTAAAATTGTATCAAAAACAGAATCAACTGCTTTTGTCGCGTCTTTTTTAGATAACTCGCTTGCTTCAGCAACCGCGTTAATAAGTTCTGTCTTGTTCATGCCTTTCACCTCCTCCCAAAAATATGCATTCAGTAGATTGTTATCATTTCTTCACAATTCATCTTCTTTCTATACACTTTTTTCGAAAAAAAGAGCGTCTAGAAAGCGTTATACATGGCTATTCATTAGAAAACAACTCTTTGAAGGAATGTTTGTCCAACAAAGTGAAGATTTTCTGTAAGTAGATTAACACATATGAAATACCATATCAAGCATTTTAAAGGGAAGAATCCTTATTCGTCAAGGATTAAGGGCACTTTTACGAACGAATATTCCTAATTTCAGCCTGAATCTGACTAATCTTTATACAATTGTCTTTTTATGACTCATTCAATACGCAAAAAAAGACCCCTGTCAATGAGAGGTCTCACATGCTATAGAATAATGGCGATCAAACCGCCTGATCCTTCGTTGATGATTCTTTCAAGCGTTTCTTTCAGCTTATATCTTGCATTTTCTGGCATCAGCGACAGCTTTGCTTGAATACCTTCTCTGACAAGGGAGCTGAGTGAGCGCCCAAATATATCAGAATTCCAAATCGAAAGCGGATCATCTTCAAAGTCTTGCATTAAGTAGCGGACGAGCTCTTCACTTTGTTTCTCTGTTCCAATAATCGGTGCAAATTCACTCTCTACATCTACCTTAATCATATGAATAGATGGCGCAACCGCCTTTAATCTCACGCCGAATCTCGAGCCCTGCCTAATGATTTCCGGCTCATCTAAACTCATATCTGACAAGGCCGGGGCCGCAATCCCGTATCCCGTCTGCTTCACCATTTTTAATGCGTCTGATACTTGATCATATTCTGTCTTCGCATGCGCAAAATCTTGCATGAGCTCTAGAAGATGGTCTTTCCCTCTAATTTCCACACCAACCACTTCTTTTAGAATATGATCATATAGATCATCTGGGGCGTACAGGTCAATCTCCGCAATCCCCTGACCCATTTCAATCCCTGCTAAGCCCGCTCTTTCAATAAAGTCAAATTCGCTGAATTGACCAACGACACGGTCAACATCTCTTAATCTTTTAATATCCTTTACGGTTTCCTTCACTGAATCCTGATAACTTTCTCTCAGCCAATGATCTTCTTTCAGCACCATGACCCAGCTTGGCAAGTTCACATTCACCTCTAGGACTGGGAATTCATATAATGCTTCACGAAGCACACTAAGGACGTCTTGCTCTCTCATACTTTCTACACTCATGGCGAGTACTGGAATATCATATTTTTGGCTGAGTTCCTGCCGCAGCGCTTCTGTTTCAGGGTGATATGGCCTCACAGAGTTGATCACCATAATAAACGGCTTTCCAACCTCTTTGAGCTCATCAATCACACGTTCTTCAGATTCAATATAATCATGTCTTGGGATTTCTCCAATGGAACCATCTGTTGTAATCACAACACCGATGGTTGAATGCTCTTGAATGACCTTGCGTGTGCCAATTTCCGCTGCTTCATGGAACGGGATTGGCTCTTCATACCACGGCGTGTTGATCATTCTTGGACCATTTTCATCTTCATACCCGCGCGCACCAGGGACTGTGTATCCGACACAATCAACAAGCCTGATGTTGACATCAAGACCGTCACTCACATGGATCGATGCCGCTTGATTCGGTACAAATTTTGGTTCAGTGGTCATAATGGTTTTTCCTGCTGCACTTTGCGGCAATTCATCCTGTGCTCTTGCACGATCTGCCTCATTATTGATATTCGGGAGCACCACGAGCTCCATAAACTTTTTAATAAACGTAGATTTCCCTGTACGAACAGCGCCAACGACTCCTAAATATATATCGCCTCCTGTTCGTTCAGCGATATCCTTGAAAATATCGACTTTTTCCAAGTGATCCCCTCCCGGACTTGCTATCCTCGTTTTCAAATAAAATACTCTATTCTTCAATCAAACTGTGCTTGAAAGGTGTCTGGACAATATATGTGTATGACGTTGTCCTATTTGAATATGACACCTTTTTTGTTTTGAGAGTATGTTTAGCCATAAAAAAACCTTTCTCCTCATTTATATGCAGAGGAAAAAGGTTCATTCTTGTTTATGACGTCTTTTTTTCTAAAAAGTCAGGCTCACCTTTTTTGTTGATGGTATATGGGACAGAAAACGCGGGTACAAACGGGGTTTCCTGCCAATAGACATCTTGAATGTTTTCACCTGGTTTGAGCTTTTGTTTCGTATTCTTCAAAATATGAGCAAAATCACTGCGGTAGTCCACATAGATTTCGCCATTTGATGAAATCAGTAACGGGAGGGAATTCCCCGTCACCGGACTCATGACCGTAGGCGGCGATTTTAAGCCTAGCTTTTTTTCATTTAACGTATATAAATTGCTTGATACTACTTTGCCATATGGCGGATATGTATGTTCATCTTGATATATTTTGATTCTAAGCCGTAATTCACTGATGGTTTGCGTCATTTTGACATCAAGCAGTTTCACCGTTGGTTTTTTTTCGACGTCTGTGAGGACATACATATATTCGCCCCCGCCTTCAAAAGATGTAGACGGTACATCGTGTAAATATCTTGGTGACAAGCGCTTAAAGTCGATGACGTACTTCTGATAAACCGGCGTGTCTGCTTCTTTCGTTTCAATCGGCAAAAGGCCATTAGTTGCTTTTTGAAATTCCTCAATCGCTGTCTGAACGCTTTGCAGCTGTTCTTCATATGGCACATGGTTTTCAGTTTTGCGATTTTCTGGATACAGACATCCTGTTAGTAAAATAAGTGCTAACAACGTGACACTGACTTTTGCTTTGATCATCACATTCTTCCTTTTTCTTTATTCATTGACCGGCCCGCTAAATACAACTAAAAACACAATGATACCTGATATAAGCATCAAGCTGTATGCAACGGTCGAGGCTGTTATTTTAAGAAACCGGCTTTTCAGCTTAAATCGACTGAAATAAATGGTTACTACGGCTAAAAACATGAGCCCCATGGAACCAAGCGCAAACCACATCTTGATTAAAGCAAAACTCATCGTGCCTGTCCCCCTTCAAAACGAACAAATTGTAAGCGTTTATATTTCATTCTAAACCAAAAATAAGGTAAATATCAATCATTTTTCCAATCATTCAGAAAAAAGCGCATAAAAAAACTGAAGCAAAGAGGGGGACTCTGCTTCAGTCATTAAATCGACTATTTTTCCTCATTCTGTAGAGGCAAAGCTCTATTCAAACTTCATTGCTATGTTATGCAAGTCTTCCCCTTCTTGCATCCTCTACATGCCTAAGTTCAGTCTTCCATTTATTTTGTTTGGTTTTCAAACATGTTCACAAGGTCTTCCATTTCATGTGTTTTCACACGTGCCATCAATGATTCTACAGCATCGTCGACCTTTTTCCCTTCAAATAAGACGTGGTAAAGCGCCTCTGTAATCGGCATGCTGACCTTGTATTCTTTGGAGAGCTGATAAGCGCCTTTTGTTGTACGGACGCCTTCAACAACCATCCCCATTTTTTCAAGCACTTCTTCAAGCTTATACCCTTTACCAAGCAGATTTCCGCAGCGCCAGTTACGCGAATGAACACTTGTACATGTCACGATCAAATCTCCCACGCCTGTTAATCCGGCAAATGTCAGAGGATTTCCTCCCATTTTCGTACCAAGACGTGCGATTTCAGCGAGTCCTCTAGTGATGAGCGCCGCTTTCGCATTGTCACCATATCCAAGTCCGTCTGTGATCCCTGCCGCAAGAGCAATGATATTTTTCAGTGCTCCGCCTATTTCTACACCAATCACATCAGGGTTTGTGTATACTCTAAAGTTGTTGTTCATGAACAAATCTTGAACAAATTGAGCTGCTTCAATATTTTCTGATGAGACAGTGACAGTTGTCGGATGACGCAAGCCTACTTCTTCGGCATGGCTCGGCCCTGATAAGACAACAACAGCTTCTCTTTTCTCAGCAGGTACTTCTTGTTCAATCATTTGAGAAATTCTAAGAAGTGTATCTGGTTCAATCCCTTTACTTACATGGACAAACGGCACTTTCGATGTGATCAGCTCATTTGCCTGCTTTAATACTTCGCGAATGGCCTTTGTTGGCACAGCGACAATAATAGCGTCTGTCCCCTCTAACGCCTGCTTCATATCTGTCGTCGCCTGAATAGACGCTGGCAGTTCGACATTAGGCAAGTAATCATGATTTTCATGTTTCTCATTGATTTGATCAATAAGCTCTTGTCTATGTCCCCACATGTGTACATCATGATGATTATCAGCTAATACAAGCGCAAGAGCTGTTCCCCAGCTGCCTGCTCCAAGTACTGAAATTTTCTTCATCCTGCTCACCCTTTTTATTTTCTCGCTCTCGCAAATATTTTAATCGGTGTTCCTTCAAAACCAAATGCATCTCGAATGCGGTTTTCTAGGAAACGTTCATAAGAAAAGTGCATAAGCTCTGGATCATTTACAAACACCACAAAGGACGGAGGCTTAATAGCCACCTGTGTCGCATAGTAAATTTTCAGACGCTGTCCATTATGAGTCGGTGTTGGATTCATTGCCACTGCATCCATGATGATATCGTTCAAAATATTCGTTTGAACGCGCATCGCATGATTTTCACTAGCTGTAATAATGGATGGCATTAACGTATGAATTCTCTTTTTCGTAAGAGCAGACATAAACAAGACAGGTGCATAATCCAGAAATTGAAAATGCTCGCGAATGTTTTGCTCAAATTCCTTCATTGTACGCTCATCTTTTTCAACAGCGTCCCATTTGTTCACAACGATCACAACAGCTTTACCAGCTTCGTGTGCATAGCCTGCAATACGTTTATCCTGCTCAATAATGCCTTCTTCACCGTCTAGAACAACAGCGACAACATCAGAACGATCAATGGCTTTTAATGCACGAAGCACACTGTATTTCTCTGTTGTTTCATATACTTTTCCTTTTTTCCTCATACCTGCTGTATCGACAATGACAAAGTCACGCTGATTGTACGTAAACATCGTATCCACAGCATCTCTTGTCGTACCAGCGATGTTGCTCACAATGACCCGGTCTTCTCCAAGCATTGCATTCACTAAAGAAGATTTCCCTACATTCGGACGGCCGATTAAGCAGAACTGAACAACTTCTTCCGCATACTGTGTATCCGGTAAGTTTTTGAAGTGTTCTGCGACAGCATCAAGCAGATCACCTAGACCTAATCCGTGCGTTCCAGAAATCGGATACGGTTCGCCAAACCCTAGTGCATAAAAGTCATACACGTCACTTCTCATTTCAGGGTTGTCCAGTTTATTGACAGCAAGTACAACTGGCTTTTTCGTGCGATATAAAATTTTTGCGACTTCTTCATCCGCAGATGTGACACCATCTCGTCCATTCACCATGAAGATAATGACATCCGCTTCATCCATTGCGATTTCCGCCTGATGGCGAATTTGAGCTAAAAATGGCTCATCTCCAATATCAATTCCACCAGTATCTATTAAGTTAAAGTCATAATTTAACCATTCAGCAGAGCTATAGATTCGATCTCTTGTTACACCAGGTGTGTCTTCTACAATCGATATTCTTTCGCCTGCGATTCGATTAAAAATTGTAGATTTTCCAACGTTGGGCCTTCCAACAATGGCTACGACAGGTTTACCCATAGTACCCTTCCTTTCAATCCAGCCGCGATTCAATATGTTCATCATCATGTTTCAACCGGGATTTAAAATTTTCATTCAGTTTTATGAAATAAACCCTTCAAACATGAAGGGTTCAACTTATATATTATATCAATTTTTAATCAGACCACAATGAATAACTTAAAAATGTTTGACAATCAAGTAAAGATCTTCTCCAATTCCGTGTGCAATTCCATCTAAAATGGCCTCTAAATTCATGGCGTACATGTCGAGTTCTTCTTTATTTTCACAGAAAAAAACGGCTGTTCCGCCCATGACCCGCTCTTTATTTGTTGTAGCCACAGCGAGTATAAATTGTTCAATGGTGTTCGCCATGCCCTATTACCTCACTTTCTTTTTTATGAACTCTGTCGGCATTCTGATGGCATTTTCTAAAATAGGTACTTCTTCCAATACACGGACAGCCAAATCTTCACGATACCATTGCGGTAAAATGAACACGCCAAGTGTGCCGTTATTTAGATCACGTTTTGCGAGCGGACAGAGCGATGGTTCACCAGAGTCGCGATACACGCCAAGTACGTTGGATAAATCAAATAAAATGGCTTGCCGCTGCCCAAGATTGGCAATCGTTGTGGCTGAGTTGAAATTTTTCGGCGTCAAAATAAAGCCCATCCCATGCTCTAAAATGAGCTTTTGCTTTTCGGGCAGTCCGATATTCATGATGTAAATATCATTCACATAAAGCCCTGCCCCATCAAAGCGAAGCTCTCCTTTTTGTATATTGACAATATCCTTTAATTGGCTGCCAGACATTAATAGCTTTGCCAAGAAAAAACAAAGAATACCGACCACTGTACCAATAACGAGCGAGAAGAAAATACAGGCTGTGGTAGTAATCAGTGCCGTGAGAATCGCAATATAATTCCGGCTTTCAAAGGCAATGGCTATGCCTTCTATATATGTACTGCCTCTTGAGACTAGCTCATATGAATCCATTTGAGTTAACGTATTTCTTTCCATATTGCGGACATCTCGGAATTGCGTGGCCGCCAGCGTGAGAAAGGTAATCGCCGTAAATTCCTCCTGAATGAGTGCAGGCATAATGATCGCACCAAGTCCTGAAGCGATAAAACCAAGCGCAATATGAATCACTTGTCCATGAATATACGTGGGGTATTGCCGGTAATCTGTTCTTAGCATATAAAGTCTGGCCGCCATCCCAAAGATGACACCAATAATCACAGGAAACGTATAATCCGTCATGTTGATTTTGCAGCCCCTTTTACTGGTTTTCTCGATGAACGGGCGTTCAAGAGCTTTTCAAGCTGATCGACACCTAATAGGAAGATGGACCCTTGAACAACAAGGGACAGAAAAGAGAGATCTCCTATGACAATCGATGATGTCAGGCGGTGAATCGTCAGCGCATAAAGGGCTTCGCCAAGACATACAGACATCATCCATAGGGTGACTCGTTCTGTGAAATGATGTCCATATGTCAAAGACATCAAGATCAGCAAGGCAAATACGACCCAATCCACTTTTATTAGCGTGAACCAAACCGGGTCATATAATGCAAAAATCATAAAAAAGGCATATGCGCTCACCATAGAGCCTAATTGCATGATTCTCATCATTTGATGGCCAGACCGGAATATAACGAAACCTGCACATGCATATAAAAAGGTCATCAAGTACCCCGCATTGAGGCTCATATCAAACATGGATACCATGAAATGACTACATATAATATGGACGAGGACACAAACGCCTAGCATACTGCGCCATGAGCTTTTTTCCATAATAAATGTCACCATAATCCAAACGAACCATATGGACCAATAATAGTACAAAGCCTCCAACGTCTCATCACCTCAATTACATTATGGGAAAATCCCCAATTTTTAAACGTAAGGGATCGCTTTGGACATTGTATGAAATAAACAAGAGGTGACACTCTAATAATTGAGGAGGGATGCATGATGGGAAAAGATAGACAGGAAAAACGCTTAAAGGCATCAAAAAGAGTGGAATCTGACCGTGATCAATCCATTCATCATAAAGGGGCAACAGCATTAGAAGGTCCAGATAGCGCACGAAGAAGAAATCAATAAAAAAAGGCATGTGATGACCACATGCCTTAGATGTTTAGGGGCTAAACTTGATTTTAGTCCTTTTTCTTCTTTGATCTTAGACTATAGTACGTTGTGTCGATGCCTCTTTCTTTGAGCCAATGACTTGTTTCCCCGGAAATGACAACCTGGGTTTGTCTCAGTTCTTCAATGGTCTTCACGCCAAGCACTGTCATCATCATCTTCACATCTTCTTGAAGATCTATGATATCAGCGATGAGGCCGCTCTCCCCTCCGCCAGTCAGTGATTTTAAGAAAAAGCCAGCTAGACCAGCAGCGGATGCGCCAAGAGCAATTGATTTTGTTACATCAAGGGCGTCTTGTATACCTCCAGAGGCTAAAACCGTTTGATCTGGAAAACTTGTATGTACTTCAGCAAGACTCGCTGCTGTTGGAATCCCCCACTGGTCAAAATAATGAAGCGCTTTTTGGCGGCGAAGATTTTCGATCTTTGAAAAGTTCGTACCACCAAATCCTCCTACATCAACGGCCGCAACTCCAGCACGAAATAACTTTTTTGCCGTTTCCTTGCTCATGCCAAATCCGACTTCTTTTACGACAACAGGCACACCAACTGATTCAGCGATGGCTGCGATGCGCTCAAGCGCCCCCCTGAAATCACGGTCTCCTTCAGGCATGACGATCTCTTGGATCACATTTAAATGAATCTGGAGCATATTGGCCTCCAGCATCTCGACTGCTTCCTTCGCTTGCTTAATCGTTGCTTCACTGCCTAAGTTCGCAAACACAATTCCATCTGGATTGACTTTTCGAACAACTTCATACGTACGTCTTTCTTCTTTATCTTTCAGTGCAGCCATTTGTGATCCTACTGCCACCGGAATATTCGTTTCCTTCGCTGCGATCGATAAAGAGCGGTTGATCTCATAGGTCGACTTTCCGCCCCCGCCAGTCATTGCATTGATAAAAATTGGCGAACCGAAAGTCAGTCCGCCAATTGTCGTATGTGTATCAATTTGTGATGTCGCAAGATCTGGTAGACCGACGTGAACGAAGGAAACATCTTTTAAACCTGTTGCTGCATGCTGTCCAGTGGACAAGGCATGTTCAATATGCTGCTTCTTTCTTTCTGCTCTCGTCAATTTTGATCACCAAATTATTTTAATTTATTAAGCTTATCGCCGATCAGGTCACCAAGCTGGAATCCGCTTGTGTTTTCTTCTTTCGCCTGATATTGACGATAATTCTCTTCGATTTGTTTTTCAGGATTTTCTTCTAAATCACGGATGCTTAATGAAATGCGCTCTTCATCTTCATTCACATCAAGCACTTTCACTTTCACAGTCTGCCCTTCTTCAAGGACTTCTTGCGGTGTACCGATATGTTTATGAGAGATTTGGGAAATATGCACAAGTCCTTCGACGCCTGGCAGAATTTCAACAAATGCACCAAAGCTCACAAGACGTTGAACAGTTCCTTCAAGCACATCACCTTGTTTTACCTTTTCGCCAATCTGGCTCCAAGGTCCTGGTAATGTTTCTTTAATAGATAGTGAGATACGTTCGTTATCACGATCAACAGCAAGTACTTTGACCTGGACTTCCTGGCCTTCTTCCACTACGTCAGATGGCTTTTCAACATGCGCATGGGATAGTTGAGAAATGTGAACCAATCCATCAATGCCGCCAATGTCTACAAATGCACCAAAATCAGTAAGGCGCTGCACTTTACCATCAATCACACTGCCTACTTCAAGCTTTTGCAGGAAGTCTTGCTTTTTGTCTAATTGCTCTTGCTCCACTACTGCACGGTGCGAGAGAATCACACGATTTTTTTCGCGGTCAAGTTCGACCACGACAAGTGAGAGTGTTTTACCTTTGTAGTCTGAGAAGTCCTCTACATAGTGCGCTTCTACAAGAGATGCAGGAATAAATCCACGCACACCAATATCTACGACAAGACCACCTTTTACAACGTCTTTTACTTCAGCTTCAAATACTTCTTTTGTCTCAAACTTTTTCTCTAGGTCTTCCCAAGCGCGGTCTGCATCAACAGCACGTTTCGATAAAATCAAAGCATCGTCTTCGACTTTTGTTACTTTAAGCTCTAACTCGTCGCCATCTTTCACGACATCTGATGCTTTTTCAACGTGAAGACTTGATAATTCACTGATTGGGATGATACCAGGCTGTTTCACATTGACGATATCTACATTGACATGCTTGTCCTCAACTTTAGAAACAATCCCTTTCACTACATCTCCAACCTCTGGTACCTGAACATCGATTTGATTCATTTCCTCTGTCATTTCGATAACCTCCTTGGTCCAAACCTACACAGCTTAGTTAAAACGACTGGGCGAATATGTGTCTTAAGCATGATGATTACCAGCCGAATATGTATTAAAGAAACATTCAAATCAACATAATTGCTTGAATGATCAATAAAAATAGTATTAGTATAAACTTCTAATAAAAGACCTTGTTTGTCAAGAGATAAACCTCTAACTTATTAAAGTTTTCTAAAATTTCTTACTGTTTCTCCACGCGGTCTGCTGCATCTAAAATTTTACCTGCTACCTCTTGAATGGAAAGAGAAGTTGTGTCAATTTCAATGGCGTCATCCGCTTTCTTAAGTGGCGAAACTTCGCGCTCAGAATCAAGTTTGTCACGTCTTGCAATCTCTTCGATCAGCTGATCGTAATTGACATCGTAGCCTTTTTTCTGATTCTCTTCAAAACGGCGTTTTGCTCTTTCTTCTACTGATGCAAGCAAGAAAATTTTCACTTCGGCATCTGGAAGAACGTGCGTACCTATGTCTCTTCCGTCCATAACGACACCGCCTTTTTGACCAAGCTCTTGCTGCCTGCGGACCATTTCTTCCCGAACAGCTCTGTGCTTTGCGACAACCGATACTTGGTTGCTCACGCGGTCTGTGCGAATATCCTCTGTGACATCGGTATTGTCTAGATGAACTTTTTGGCCCTCGTCCGTTGAGACCAGATCAATCACAGTTTTTTTTAGTAATGCATCAAGTGCTGTTTCGTCCTCAAGGTCTACACCATGATTAAGTGCCGCAAGTGTAATCGCGCGGTACATGGCACCTGTATCGATATAAATATATGATTTTTTTGCTGCGACAATTTTTGCCACAGTGCTTTTTCCTGCAGCAGCAGGACCGTCAATTGCGATAGATAATTTCTTTTTCATAATACCTCTCCTTGATTGAATCTCCCTTATGAATTGTAACACGATCACCGCTCAAACGGGGGAATTTTCTATCAATCCTTCTGCTTAAACGTTTCGATCCAATCTTCAATGCTCATGTTATTTACACCCTCGTATTGCACGACTTTTGACAAAAAGAGTTCTCCTTTTGTCAAATGAAGTGTGATCTGAACGGCTAATAATAAGACAAGCTGAATGAGCACCGCTTTCAATAACCATCTTTCCATTGTCTTCATACAAAAAGCCTCCACGCTAGATTCTTTCACCTCTAGTATGGAAGCTTTTAACATCCTTTATTCTTATGCTTTTTTTACCCGTGTTAAAAGCTGCTGCTGGAAGCAGTACTTCATAATGTGCTGCTGGTGGTCATTTGTAATCTCAGAAAACTCCATGATCGCTCTTGTTTTGCCAGTCTGCTCATCTTGATATACTCGATTCATCTCTGCAACCGCTTTAATTTTCACAGGCTCTTTCAGCGGAAGTTCAAACTCTGTGACCACTTCTCCGTATTCTTTCAATGAGACACCTTCAGGAACAGCAATAGCTAAGCCGCCAGCACTCATATTGACAATAAACGTGTCAAAGGCTTCTTCATCCGTTGGCGTGATCGTCGCTTTGACCATTGTATCGACTCTCAGGTATTCTCTGCGCTGAAGCCGAATCATTTCTTCTTTTGGCGGAATGGAAATGACAATCATCGGAATATCTTCTTTCCTCTTTCCGATGACTTCGCTTGTACATTTGTATGGAATTTGATTTTCATCGAAAAAGAAAACGGTGATTTCTGTTTGCTGGTTTAAATAGATCGTGCGGCCCGTTTCTTTATCAGCTGGATAATTAATGCAAATATCATCGTTATTATTTTCCAAAACTTTCGATTTTGCAGTTTTCACTTCTTTGTTCTCATTGACGTATTCAATTGTGATTGCATCCCCTATTTGTAACATTCCTCATCACTCTTTTCATCTGTGAAATCATATCCTCTCCTATATTAAACCATGTATAAAACAAAAGGAAAAGGCTTAGTCGCCTTTTCCTCGCTTCCTTTTCTATAGGTCTTTATATATAGGTTCTGCGTTTTTTAGTTTATCTACTCGTTCTTCTTTTCCAGTATCCGCATTAATGAACATTCGGTACGTATCATTCTTAATAGTTCCGAGGAACTCATAGCACAAAACTTCCTCTGACATATCATTTTGAACAATCGCTACATGAGAATCTTCGATTTTTACATGCTGATTCAATGTTTTCTTCGCTTCTTTTTGTGAGATTTTAGGTGCTTTTATGTCTCTTGTTTTATGATTCGTTAAATAGTCTTTCGCTGAAAATCCAACCACCTCACCATCATCTAATGCGACCTTCATGCGTATACTATCTGGATAAAGCAGTACATTTTTTTGAAGAGGTACATAGGTAAATACACCGATATTATCAAATTGCGCGCTTTCATCTAAATGGAACGACTCTGCATCAAATCCTTGCTTCTTTAAGAAGCTGAGTGCTTTTTCTGATGCATCATTTAAACTGATTTTCTGTTTTTTTACGTCTCGATTTTGAAGAAGGTAGACTGGGTGCCCTCCTTTTTCAGTCAAGTCTAAATAGAAATTCGCTTTACTATCAGGATCTGACATCGATAAGCTGTACACATCTCGATTGGTTTTGCTTCCGCTTTTTCTGACCTTAAAATGTTGATTATGATCAGGTGCGAATTGCTGGGCAATGCGTATCGCTTCTTTCTTTGAGATCTTTTTCCCTTTTAAATGATTGTAACCACGTGTTTCTGATTCTGTCGACACATTTGTCGGACCGAGATTGACATCCGCAAATGCATCTGCATTTCTCTCGACTGTTTTCAACCCGTCAATGATGGTGTTATCATTCTTTCGGTCGCCATCAGCAAGCGCCATTTCAACATCCATCCATTTTAAATTTTTATTGAGGACAAGGTGCTGTACTTGTCTCAGTTCGTTTTGGATATCAGCCGCTTGATGATATAAAGACGTAATGGTTTTGTGCGTATTTTTGTTTAATGGTTCATCTGATAAGGATTTGACTGATGATTTGTAGCTAAAGTCTCCGACATTCGCCAAAAATTCTTCCGTTTTGTTAAAAGGCATTAATGTGAGCGGAAGCTGACTCACATTGTTATGTGCTTCTGATGACATTCTCCATACATCTGCAAGTGCTGGTGAAATCGACGTTTGGCTGTTCATCGCAAGCGTTGCCCCAAGTTTGTCGTGCAGCTGATCCACTTGGTACGTTAAATCGTGAAAAGCCCTTTGATAGTTGTTCTCTGCGTGCAGCAGCACTGCGTCTTTTTCTTGATGCTCTTTATAGCCCCAATAACCTGTTGAGATGACAGCAATTCCTAAAATGGCAATCAATATTCCTCTGATCATTTATTTACACCTCTTTTTATTCGCAGAAAATATGTTTCCCGATTCGTTTAATTTGTGGTCTTCCCCAAATCCATGGACTTGTTGCTGTATCAGGATTAAAGTAATAGACGGCGCTCTCAGATGGGTCCCAGCCGTTAATGGCATCAAACACAGCCTTTTTAGCAGTGTCATTTGGCGACATATAAAATTGACCATCCGCCACAGCTGTAAATGCAAGCGGTTCAAAAATAACACCTGCGATCGTATTTGGAAAAGTCGGGTTGTTCAATCGATTTAAGATAACGGCAGCGATCGCCACCTGACCTTCATACGGCTCGCCTCTTGCTTCGCTATAAACAGCTTGTGATAAGAGCTGAATATCATTACTAGAAAAACCACCTGGCATGTTGGCTGCCGTTTGTTTCGGTGTTTGGTTTGCTTGCTGATTGCCTGACTGATTCCCAGTCTTTCCAGATGTCCCGCTTCCTCCGCTTTGACTTTTTTGATTCTCTTTTGCCCCTTGAGCTGTCTTTTTTTGTGAGCTTCTTTTCGCAGAAGCTTTTGTTTGCTGATCAAGAGGTTTCCCGCCATAATGGGTAAACTCATTCCCCTTTTGCAGCTGCTGCTGAACAAAGTCTTTATAGTATTTTGTCTTTTGAACTAATAGGCTTTTTGTTTGTTTACCTACAAGTCCATCGACCTTCTTTACACCATATTGGCTTTGAAAGTTGCGAACGGCCCAGTACGTCCCCCAGCCATATACACCATCAATTTTGCCATTGTAAAAGCCATTATATTGGAGCCGTGCTTGCAGCTCGACTACATCTTCTCCTGTTGCACCTCGCTGGATGACTTGACTGGTGAAGGCTTCACTTTTTTCAGCTGACATCAGTGAAGTTGCGAGTAGAACAATTGAGAAGATAAGGACGATTTGTTTCATGAAACGAGCTTTGTCCATATTTGATCCTCCTGTACTTTTGATGTTTGAATATATATTTCTTCCGATCCCTATTTTTATACATTCATCACAGGAGTGAATTGGATGAAAAGACAAAAAAAACGCCCTATCAACTGATAGGACGTTTTCCACATTAAATTTGCACCATTTTCACTGAACGGGCCTTTTTTGCTTTCCGCAGGCCAAACCACCATAAAAAAATCATGAATGGCAGCATAATATATCCCCAATTTCTCATGCCAAGAAGAATAAAATCATATAAGCCGTGAAAAAGTACTGGGAGCGTTAAAGATAGGATCAACCATTTCACTTGCTCTTTTTTTGCAGAGAAACGGGCTTTCCCGATATAAAACCCCATCACAACACCGAATAAAGCGTGACTTGAGACGGGTAATAAAGCACGGGTGAACGCATATTCAACCCCATGCCCGACCAAGTAAAGAATATTTTCTAATGTTGCAAAACCAAGTGAGACACTTGTTCCATACACAATCCCATCATAGTGTTCGTCAAACTGGGCATGCGCATAGACGCTGACCATTAAAATAAACCATTTTAATGATTCCTCTAAAAAGCCCGACGTCACAAATGAAATCAAGATAGGGTTCGTTGCGATATTTTCCTCTTGAAGGACATATTGAATAAACATGGTTGGAAACACAAGTATGACACCTAGCATAAAAGATCTGATGACCATGTGAACCGGCTCATTGTCGTACTGATCTTTCAAATAAAAATAACTTAAAAGTGCGATGCCGGGAGCTAAACCTGCTGAGATGATTGCGATCATAACCAGACCTCTTTCCCTACATTATCCTTCATTATCGTACCATGATTTACCCTTTTTTTATATGACTCGAGCCCATTTTTATGAAAATATTCTTCTATATAATCCCATTTTATATCAAAAAGAACCGAATCCCTTGTAAGGATCCAGTTCTTTTTTTATCCGTTCATTCTTTTGTTGATTTCTTCTGCAATAAGCCCCCCATGAAACCTTCCATTTTCAATGAAAATTTCATTGGCATTATTTCCAGCTGCAATGACTCCTGCAATGAAAATACCTTCTACGTTTGTCTCCATCGTCTGTTCATCAAATGCTGGACGGCCTGATTCTTGATCAATTGTCACACCCATTTTTTCTAAGAAAGAATGATCTGGATGATAGCCTGTCATGGCAAAAACATAATCACTTTTCACTCGCTCCGTTTGATCTTGCTGGTTTGTAAAAATCACCTCTTCTTCTGTGATTTCCTTCACCTGCGCTCCAAACTCCATTCGGATGGTTCCATTCCGCACAAGCGCTTCAAACTCTGGTAAAATCCAAGGTTTGATGCTAGACGAATATTCAGTTCCTCGATACAGCACAGTGACTCTGCTTCCGCATTTCACAAGTTCTAGCGCTGCATCGACACTTGAGTTTTTCCCGCCGATCACCGTCACATCTTTATCAAAGTAAGGGTGTCCTTCTTTAAAATAATGATACACATGAGGAAGGTCTTCTCCTTTGACGTTCATATAGTTTGGATGATCATAGTAACCAGTAGCAATCACGACATAATCACATGAATAGTCGTCTTTTGATGTGCTCACGGTAAAACAGCCATCTTTTTTCGTCACAGCGGTTACTTTTTCAAAGGCATGCACACGCAGGCTTTTTCGTCTGACTACTTCTCGGTAATAAGAAAGCGCCTGGATACGAACGGGTTTGCGATTTTCAGTAATAAAAGCGACATCACCAATCTCAAGCTTTTCACTTGTACTGAAAAAGGTTTGATGTGTTGGGTAATGATAAATACTGTTAACGACATTCCCCTTTTCAATGACAAGTGCATCAATTCCGATTTGCTTGAACGCGATGGCAGCTGATAGCCCGCAAGGGCCGCCTCCTATTATGATCGCTTTTTCTTGTTTCATTTGTTCCACTCCTGTCGTTTCAATACAATAACAACTGCTAGCTGTTTGATGATTTGTTCCATTCCATAAAAAAATCTCCTATTTAAGGATAGGAGATTTTAAGGCGCGATGCAAATAAGCCGCTTAAATCCAGCCTCTGAATCGAGAAGCTTCAGCCATTTTACGTACGCCGACCATATATGCAGCAAGACGCATATCGATGCGGCGGTTTTGCGCCATTTCATAAATATTATTAAATGATTTCACCATCATATCTTCTAAACGAGTTTCGACTTCCTCTTCAGTCCAGTAGAACCCTTGGTTATTCTGCACCCATTCAAAGTAAGAAACCGTTACACCACCCGCACTCGCAAGTACGTCTGGGACAAGCAGTACTCCACGATCTGAAAGAATTTTTGTTCCTTCAAGTGTCGTTGGACCATTTGCTGCTTCTACGACAATTTTGGCTTTAATGTTTGCCGCGTTATCTTCAGTGATTTGGTTCTCAATGGCTGCAGGTACTAAGATATCACAATCAAGCTCAAGCAGCTCTTGGTTTGTAATGGTATCGTTAAATAATTTAGTCACGGTTCCAAAGCTGTCACGCCGGTCTAGCAAGTAGTCAATATCAAGACCATCTTCATCGTATAATCCGCCATAAGCATCTGAAATCCCTACGATTTTTGCTCCGGCATCATACATGAATTTAGCCAAGTAGCTTCCTGCATTTCCGAATCCCTGTACGACAACACGAGCCCCGTTGATGTCAATTCCTTTTTTCTTCGCCGCTTCTTTGATGCAGATCGTCACACCTTTTGCTGTTGCAGTATCACGTCCGTGTGACCCTCCAAGAACAATTGGTTTTCCTGTGATAAATCCTGGCGAGTTAAATTCATCAATTCTAGAATATTCGTCCATCATCCATGCCATAATTTGAGAGTTTGTAAACACATCTGGTGCTGGTACATCTTTTGTTGGACCAACGATTTGACTGATTGCGCGAACATAGCCGCGGCTTAGCTTTTCAAGCTCTCTAAATGACATTTCTCTTGGATCACAGATAATACCGCCTTTTCCTCCGCCATAAGGAAGATCCACAATACCACATTTTAAACTCATCCAAATTGAAAGCGCTTTTACTTCTTTTTCAGTAACGTTTGGGTGGAAACGAATGCCGCCTTTTGTCGGTCCGACAGCATCATTGTGCTGTGCGCGGTAACCAGTGAAAATTTTCACTGATCCATCATCCATCCGTACTGGAATTTTGACCGTTAATAGACGAATTGGCTCCTTCAGCAATTCATACACTTCTTGCGGATACCCTAATTTGTCTAGCGCTTTATGTATGACGGTTTGAGTTGACTTTAAAACATCTAGCTTATCTTCTGCGTTATGAGCGGCGTTTTGATCGGCTGCCATTAAAATAAACCCCCTAGAAATCTTTCATGATCTACTGCTCCCTTTCAAGCAATAGTATACACCTTCGTACTGGTAAAGCAAAGGTAAAAAACGTTTTTTATCAAAATAAAATATCAGTGTTTATAAATATAAAAAAGGATATAAAAAATACTGTTGTTTCATCACAACAGTATTAAATATAATAGAAAAAAGTGATTAAAAATACATTTGAATCGTTTTCACTGCATCATCTTGCATGATCACTTTTCCATATTCTTTTAGCCGATGAATCGTTAATGTCGTAGGAGAACCAAACTCCGCTAAAATGGAAATGACTGTATCAGCAGACAGTTCTTCAAAATCATCTAGGCTGAGAAAATATTGACCTTCATAATGGTAAACTGTACCCCCTAAAAGCCCAATACGACTTAAACTATGGGACAGCTGAATCACATCTTCAAACGAGGCAAATTGATAGAGCACATGATTACTCTCGTCGAGCTTGACTTGCATCTCAATGTAATCTTCATCAAACTCATCATCATCAGCATCTTCCTGCTGACTCTTTGTGACAATGACGACCATCCCCTGCGCCTGAAGAGAAAATACTTCAACAGCAATCGGTCCACTCGCTTCAAAACCGAGCTCCTGATTCGCCTCGTTCATCATGTCTTTAAACAGCTGATGGACTTTGAACGAATCTTTCCAAAGGTCTTCTTTCGTAAGACCCCGGTCTGTCAGGTCATCTAGTGTGAGAAAAATTTTGATTTTATTATAATTCAGACGCTCCAGTCGCATAACGTTCCCTCCTGCCTCTTCTAAACACACATCATACTGTAGTATATGAGATGATGAGTCATAGGTTCTTAATTTTGTATTCAGTTTACACTGTGTCAAGACGGAAGACAAGCATGAAGCTATGCTTACGGTGACTTTTATGGAAAATATTGAGGGTGCAGCAAGTCATCGCGTTTTTACAGGCATTAAATAGATCAGATGGGTTTCTGGTTCTGCCCCGAGACGCATTGGAATCTTTGTTGTTCCATAGCCATTACTAATGAGAAAAAACGCGCCTTTGACCTGACCTGTTCTTCCTTTTTCATATGGACCAAATTTTCCGATTCGGATCTGACCTCCATGCGTATGACCGCTCAGAACAAGGTCGATTCCCTCTTCTTCACTCATCAAATGATGTACATCTGGGTTGTGTGATAAGAGAATATTCACTTCATCTTTCACAAACTCAGGCCGTATCGCTTCATAATCCGCCTTTTCAAGCCGAATATCATCGATACCTCCAACTTTGATTGGCTGGCCTTCGAAATCCCACACAGCCGTTTCATTTTGCAGAGTCGTGACATCATATGCATGAAGTATCTCTTTAAACTTCTGCTGGTGCAGCTCATGATCATTATTTCCCCAAACAAAATAAACGGGCGCAATTCTTGATAAACGTTTCACATTTTCTTCAATCCTGGCGTAGGGTACACCTTTTTCTGCTAAGTCCCCTCCTACCATAATGACATCTGGTTCTTCTTGTGTGACTTCTGCTAATAATGAGTCACTAATAAGACGCCGGTGTGTATCAGAAATAAAGAAAATCACTGCTGGTCGATCTGATTGAAGTGCCTCTATTGTAAAGTAATGCTTTTTGATGTTGTTTTGTTTTGCCGTTTTCACCATTTTTGCCGTTACACACACACCTGTTGTAACAGCCGCAATGGCGGCAGTAAATCCGATGGCATATTTCATCATAAATGGCTCCCTTGCATTTGTTTCGTTCATAAGACGCTTGAATGAAAAAAGACGTTTCAACTATTAAAACGTCTTTTTACACATTTATTTACTTTCATAATAGAGATTAATGTCATATTGCTTCTGCATATAGTGAAAAACCGCTTCACGCTCTTTCCACTGGTCTGATTGCGGCCATAAGTCTGTGCTTTTTTGTATAATCTCACATCTAAGCCGATGATATTCATCCTCAGCCTTTTCCTCTTTTTTCTTATAGTAATAAGATGCGTAAAAAGCAAACACCTCAGCCATTATCCAAAATAGAAAGATCTCATGACCAAGCAGTGTTGCAATCATCGCTTCCGGCTGAAGAGAGCCTCCCTTATTTGCCGTTATTACAAAATAAAACAAAAGAATCGCCAGCGACAATAGGGCTGTCCATTGCCATCTTTTGCACTGCTTAGCAAAGCCCTCATATTTGTGCTTTCTTTTGATCAACGTTTCCATCATTTTCTGTGTCGGCTGATCCATATAGCGGCTGATTACGTGCAATGTCATCACATACACCCTGTCCCTTTTTTCTACATATGTATGTGCTTTTTCATTCGATCATGTCAGGTAATTAGTTTTCCAATGGAATGTTGAGTACTTGACCACTGTATACACTGTTCCCATTTAAATGATTATAGGCTTTAATTTTCTCTTCACCCGATCGGTTTTTGTAATATTTCATCGAGATTCGATACAGGTTTTCCTCTGGGCCCACAGTGTGCTGTACGACACGAACCGGCTTTTCTTCCTGCTTCTTTTTCTCTTCGGCTTCTTTTCGTTTTTTCTCTTCTTGTTGTTTTTGCAGTGCGAGCTGCTGCTGTTCACGCTTTTTCGCAGCTGCGGCTTTTTCACGCTCTTCTTTCTCTTTAGCGGCTTTTTCTTTTTTCTTCTGCTCTGCTTTTTCTTTTGATCGCTGCTTTTCTTTTTCTTCATCTTTCTTTTTCTTCTCTTCATCAGACGCATCCGCTTTATCATCGCTAGCGTCATTTTTTGTTTCGACAAGTGCTGACGGAACTGGGTCTGTGTCAGCACTTGAGGTTTTATCGATGTATACACCTTGATTGTTATTATCGTTGATTTCCTTTGATGTGTAATAGATCAATAGAAAGAAAACAGTGATGACGATGATAGGAAAGATAATAGCCAATGTCGTAAACAAAGGATTGCGCACTTTTTTCGTGCGCTGCTTCTTATATTCATGAAAGTCTTCTCGTGTAGGAAAGTGAGAGTCATCAGAAGGATGTACTTTTTCTTCAAGAATTTCCTCTACATCGTCGTCATGGTTGTTTGTCAGCTGCTCCTTCTTTCTCTGCATTCTCGACATTTCTTCCATGTTCATCCCTCCCCTTATATTTCAAACGAATTTGACAAGCAAAGACTAAGTCAATGATAAAATGAGTCATGACAGGAACAAATAAATTCCCCGTCCACTCGTATAAAAGTCCTAAAAAAATACTAATGGAAACCACGAGGATAAACAAGAGTATTTTTGATAAATAGCGAAAGTGAAGAAGCGCAAACACGATGCTGGCAATCTCCAGCCCAAATTGCTGTTGAACGATTCCGCGAAATAGTATTTCCTCTGAAAAAGCGATGAGAAGTGCTAACCAAACAATATGCGGGATGCTTCGGTTTTTGAACATCTTTTCATTTAAACCGCCATCATCATACATATGAGCGGGAAACACCTTCATGACAATCGCATCCACAATGATGACGAGCAAAGCACCGCCAATTCCATATGTCAGAATGCGCATATCATGAATCTGCCAAAGTGCTGTAAAATCCATCCATTGATCGAACATAAATATGCCTAGTAAAAAAGAAACGATAAGCATGAGGAGCTGCGTGAAATACAGCTGTTCTACGACTTGTCGATCGGTTAATTTTTCAATGATTTGACGATGTTGTTCAATCAATGCTGCGCCTCTTTTGTCAGATGAAACATACGATCCAGCACGGTCTTCCAGTGTTTCATTTCATTCAGCTCCAATGATTGATCTTTTTTTTCATAATCAGACAGGTCAAGTCCGCAAGAAGAGCAGCAATGATCAGAGGACGCATGCTCTGTTTGATTAAGCTGTTCGTGAAAGTATGATAACAGAGATTGTCTAAAGCAGTCATGACCCATGATCCGCTCTTTAAATTGCCACACTTTTCTCAGCTTTTCAGTTTGTCTGTCCTGCAATTTTTCTTTTAGATTCATGAGGATTGCCGGGCGCTGTTCGGACTCATGCATCATGTAATAATGCGTCAGCATTCTTGCACGGGTCTCCTGAAGCCCTGTTTCCATTAATCGTTCACGTAATTTTTTTTCATCATTTGTCTGCATTTGTGTGAGCTGGGCTAAGAAGAAATCAATTTCTGGATCGTCAAATCCTTCTGCTTGGATCAAGTGTTGCTGAATATCTGCATCCTCTTCTGTATATAAAAGAATGCTCACACTGTTTTTCCCGTCCCTTCCCGCTCTTCCAATCTCTTGCATAAATGCTTCAATCGATTGCGGCGGGCTCATATGAATGACAAATCGGATATTTGCTTTATCAATTCCCATGCCAAAAGCACTCGTGCAGCAAATGAGATCAAGCTGACCGCTGATAAATTGCTGCTGAATGAGCATACGGTCTCCTGCATCCATTCCGCCATGATAAAACTCAACACGCTGATTGGTTTTTTGTTTCATCCAGAGTGCAAGCTCTTCTGTCATTTGCCGGGTCGGGCAATAAATAAGACCTGGTCCTTGCAGGAAGTCCGCAAGCTCAATGGCCCGTTTCTCTTTTGCTTCTTTCGATTCGTGCGCTTCTTTGACGAAGGCAATGTTCGGGCGGTTGACGGAATGAATATGAAAGTCAGGATGCTGTAATCTTAGCGTTTGCACTGTATCTTTTAGCGTTTGTTTCGTTGCTGTAGCTGTAAGAGCTAAAGCAACAGGATGACCTAACGCTTCTCTCCATTCTCCCAGCTTTGAATATTCAGGACGGAAATCATGCCCCCATTCTGATATACAATGCGCTTCATCGACGACAAACAGACCAATATGCATCGACTTGAGTTGTTCTAGCAGCACTTCTGACATTAATGCCTCAGGTGCGACGAATAAAAATTTATATGATGGCAAATGCCGAATGATATGTCGTCTCTCCTGAAAAGACAATGTGCTGTTAAGCGCCGCCACTCGTTTTTCTCCGCGCATTTTCATTCGTTCGACTTGATCCTCCATAAGCGATAAAAGAGGCGAAATAATCAGAACTA
This sequence comes from Bacillus pumilus, assembly GCF_038738535.1. NCBI lineage: Bacteria > Bacillati > Bacillota > Bacilli > Caryophanales > Bacillaceae > Bacillus > Bacillus pumilus. Next base: position 2,004,801 of record NZ_CP046128.1, read on the forward strand.
ATCCTTCTGTCATATAGCCAGGAATTTGATAGCAAAGTGACTTCCCTCCGCCAGTAGGCAGCATGGCAACCGTATCTTTTTGATGCAGTACACTTTGAATAATGTCCTCTTGACCCACTTTAAATGTGTCGTGGCCAAAGTATCGCATGAGCGTCTGATGAAGCTTATCCATTTGCTTTCACCATCCTTGTCAGTGCCAATCGTATTTGAAAATAAGTAAATGGATGCTCGAGTTTTTCTTTAATCAGCTTCATTTTATTTGTTTGAAGCTCCCTGGCTACAGTAAGGATCGCCCGCTGCTCTTCTATACTCACATACGGATCTATTGAAAAGCTTGGCTCATGTATCGACAGCTCCACGATATGATCTTCGATCGTTGCCTTTTTTAGTGAACGAATGTGAGCAATCTGTTCAATATCAAATCCTTTTTGGACAAGCTCAAGTGTTTTATGGGTAGAAGTTGTTAACACGCGTTTGAATTCAAGGTCACCTACGAGCTGCTGCAAAATCGGTGCCTCACCTTTTTGGGCAGATTGAATAAAATAATGGAGTACATTCCAAAAAAGCAGGTACACATACCACACATCTTCTTTCATCCACTCCGCCATTTGCTGATACGTACGCCCGATTCGTTCATTTGAGGTCAATGAATAAACAAAAATCAGTGCCTCTTGATCGCTTAAACAAACAAGGAGCTTTTCTAGTTCATGATGCAGATCTTCTGAAAGCTTGCTTTTCTGCTGATGCTGTTTCAAGAAAGATTTCGTCCAGCTTTGAACCGAGACATCTCTTTGTATCGGAACATATTGATGCGATCCAGCCATATAGTGAGAAAGCACTTGTACAAGTAAAGAGAGCCTCATCCATAGCATCTTTGCTTTATCGTGATATTTGGCACCATGAAAATAAGCGGGCATCGGTTTTTCAGAAAAATGCTGGTTTAGCATTCGCTGCCCTGCTTCAGTGATGCTGAATGTCTCATCGTTTTTTCTAATGTAGTGCTTCTCTTCAAGCTTTAAAGCAGAACGATTCAGCAGATCCCTCGTAAACCCCGGGTAACAGCCGAAGTACCTGGAAAGCTCAAACAAGCTGGCATCCTGTATGGTTTGTGATGATTTTTTTCCTTTAAAAAGATGGTAGACAGCACTAATGGAGCGTTCGCCGTTCAATTTATATACGCTGTCCATTAACATGACATCCAAATAATGAAGAGTCATTCATCAAAGCACCTGTCTTCCTGACAAAATTCGAATATTTTCTCCCTTTATTTTAACAGATTTCATACAAGAAGAAATGTTTAAACTCAATTTATGGGGGAAAGTTATGAACAAACCCTTATGTGATAAGCATTCTCAATCACTTTACAGTTGAAATGTGAATTTAAAATCATTACAATAAGGTTTGAGGAAATTGTTTTTTATCGGTGAAACTAAAAAGGTTAAACCATGTGTTCCATCGAACTATCTGGGAGGTATTTTTTAACATGGCAAAATATACAATTGTAGACAAAGACACATGTATTGCTTGCGGCGCATGCGGTGCAGCTGCTCCAGACATTTATGATTATGATGATGAAGGCATTGCATTTGTTACGCTTGACGACAACCAAGGGACTGTAGAAGTTCCAGAAGTACTTGAAGAAGATATGCTTGATGCATTTGAAGGATGTCCAACTGACTCAATCAAAGTTGCGGACGAATCTTTCGAGGGTGACCCACTTAAGCATGAATAGTATAAAAGCCCCTTATGCAGGGGCTTTTTTTATATTAACTATTTTGAAGTCGGCGTTTATTTTCAAACCATGGACGCATTTTCACAAAAATGAAGCTAAACACGATGGTAATGATCATTCCTTTAATAAAGTTAAAAGGTAAGATCCCTGCTGTAATGGTCGTCTTGAGCGCATGATCAGATAGTTCAGGTGCGTTTAAAAACCATGTGTAAGCTGGCAGGAATAAGAAGTAATTTAAAATGCTCATCATCACAGTCATCAGTAATGTACCGATGATCATTGACCATGCCATCCCTTTTGCTGATTTAATTTTTTTGAACATAAAGGCGACTGGTAAGATGAATAATGTGCCTGCAATGAAGTTCGCGACTTGCCCAACTGGAACACCAGACATACTGCCTTGAATGAGATAATGCAGAACATTTTTTAATGCCTCAACTGCAATTCCTGCACCCGGCCCATAAATTAAAATCGCAATAATCGCTGGTATATCACTGAAATCAATTTTCAAATACGCCGGAAGCCCTGGGAAAGGGAAATCCAATAAAATTAACACGAACGAAATACTGCTGAGCATACTGGTGACGACTAAACGTTTTACTTTACTTTGATTCAATATTCTCTCTCCTTTTCGATCAAATCTTTCGAAAAAAGGATTGTTCAATTTCAGCCGCAAAAAAACCGCTCATGAAAACAGGAGCGGGGAATTTGGGCTAGACAAATAAACGTGTGAAAAACCATGTTTTCAACGTTTACGAACCTCCATCTTCTCCCATCCAGACTATACTGTCGGCTTCGGAATCACACCGAATCCTGCCAAAAAAGGCTCGCGGGCTTAGAGACTATGCTCATCACCGCCGGTAGGGAATTGCACCCTGCCCCGAAGATTGATCATTATTCAATTCGACATCATTATATATGATATATGAGCATTTGTACAGATAAAAATCCTGAGCAATTTCATCAGTTTTAAGAAATCGTAAAAAACTTAAAAATTATAATGACAAATGCGCAAAAATTGGTTATCTTTTGTTTAAAGGTGTCCATTCTTTATAAAGATACCAATAAATGTTCGTGTTTTCTTTTTCGCTTTACTGCTTTAATTTGATTGACACAGTGAAAAGGAATATGGTAAATTATCAGATATTTATGACGTTTATTTTAGGAGGAAATCTTACGATGTTTCGAGTATTAGTCTCAGATAAGATGAGCAATGATGGTCTTTTACCACTGTTAGAATCAGATTTTGTTGAAATTGTCCAAAAAAATGTAACAGAAGCAGAAGATGAATTACACACATTTGATGCCTTACTTGTCAGAAGTGCTACGAAAGTGACCAAAGAGCTTTATGAAAAAATGTCTTCATTAAAAATTGTCGGCCGTGCCGGTGTGGGAGTAGACAATATTGATATTGATGAAGCGACCAAGCATGGCGTCATTGTCATCAATGCACCAAACGGTAATACGATCTCCACAGCTGAGCATACATTTGCCATGATCTCTTCGCTCATGCGTCATATTCCACAAGCCAATATTTCTGTGAAATCAAAAGAATGGAACAGAGGCGCATATGTTGGTGCTGAGCTTTATGGAAAATCTCTTGGGATTGTTGGACTTGGCAGAATCGGAAGCGAAATCGCTCAGCGTGCAAGAGCATTTGGCATGACAGTCAACGTATTTGACCCATTTCTCACAAAGGAACGTGCAGAAAAAATTGGTGTCAATGCCAAATCACTTGATGAAGTACTCGAAGTATCAGATATTATCACTGTACATACCCCATTAACAAAAGAAACAAGAGGGCTTCTCAATAAAGAAACAATTGCAAAAACGAAAAAAGGCGTTCGCCTAGTGAACTGTGCGCGCGGCGGTATTATTGACGAGGGTGACCTTCTTGAAGCGCTTGAAAGCGGCCATGTTGCAGGAGCTGCACTCGATGTATTTGAGGTAGAACCTCCTACTGATAATCCGCTTGTAGACCATCCGCTCGTCATTGCGACTCCGCATCTTGGCGCATCGACAAAGGAAGCACAATTAAATGTAGCGGCGCAAGTTTCTGAAGAAGTACTTCAATTTGCAAAAGGACTCCCTGTCATGTCATCTATTAATCTACCAGCGATGACAAAAGACGAGTTCAAAAAGATTCAGCCTTATCATCAGTTTGCAGGAAAGCTCGGACGTCTTGTCTCTCAATCAATGAGAGAACCTGTAAAAGAAGTAAGCATCTCTTACGAAGGCTCTATTTCAAAACTCGAAACCTCCTTTATTACAAAAAGTCTCCTGTCAGGCTTTTTAAAAGAACGCGTCGATTCGACTGTAAATGAAGTAAATGCTGGGATGGTGGCAAAAGAACGCGGCATTAGCTTTAGTGAAAAAATTTCTTCCAGCGAATCTGGTTACGAAAACAGCATTTCTATTGAAGTCAAAGGTGACCTTTCAACCTTTACTCTAAAAGCAACCTACATCCCGCATTTAGGAGAACGCGTTGTTTCCATTAATGGATTTAATATTGATTTTTATCCAGATGGACATCTTGTCTACATCCAGCATACTGATGCACCTGGTGTGATTGGAAAGGTTGGACAAATATTAGGCGACCATGATGTCAACATTGCGACAATGCAAGTAGGACGTAAAGAAAAAGGCGGCGAAGCCATCATGATGCTTTCTTTCGACAAACATCTTGAGGACGAAATTGTCAAAGAATTAACCGAAGTGCAAGATATACTTTCTGTCCGTCTGATCGACCTATAAAAAATAATGTTAAACCTCATGCAAATGCATGAGGTTTATTTTGTTGAAATCATTAAACGGTCTCCCGTTCGAATGAGATGAGTAGTAAGCTCATTGATTTTTTTCAATTGTTCCACAGTCATCTCGTGCGCCTTTGCAATCGACCAAAGGGTATCTCCTTGTTTAATGAGATATGTATTTTTTTCATGCCCGTTTACATGAAGAGCCGGCTCTTGGAAACGATCCATCGCAATGATTGTGAGTGGATCTACCGCATCTTCTTTACTGACTGACCAATTACCCTTGTGCACCTCAAAATGCAAATGAGTGCCTCTAGAAGCCCCTGTGTTGCCGATAATGCCGATCGGCTGCCCTGCTTCTACATGGTCGCCTTTTTTAACAAAACGCTCGTGTAAATGTGCATAGACGGTTTCATATCCATTTGGATGCTGAATAAACACAACCTCTCCATATGTAGCAGATACATACGAACGCGAGACCACACCTTCACTTGCAGCAAATATGGATTCTCCTTCAGGCGCAGCTATATCTAATCCCTTGTGCGAGCCACCTCTTGTCCCAAACAAATCCGTGACTTCTCCTTTTATCGGCTCCACCCATTCGCTTGTTTTCTGTGCATGAGCAAAAGGAGAAAAAATCAACAGCAAAAAACAGCTGGCACATATGAAGCAATACCTTTTCATCAGTGACTCCCCTTCTTTGAGGTTCTTTTTATGACAGCTTAGTATACAGCAAGGAAGCTATTTTCTATACATCAAAAAAGAACGCAATTTCTTGCGTCCTTTAACGGTCTCTTATAACAACTGGATTCGGCAGAGCCGGCACCTCTATGGGTTCTTCTAATTCATATGGACCAACTTGATCTGCCCCCGCCTGTTGAATGGTGACCTCTGTAAAACCAAAATCTTTCGCTGAGAGCAGCAGACCTTCAATGAGTAGAATATGATCATTTGAGTCCGATAATTGCGCTGATGCTCCAAACGTGATAGTCACATGTTTTCCTTTAGTCGTCACTTCTTTAATCGATTCATCTTTAATTAATGGATCAAGTCCGGCATCACTTGTCCGCTTCATGGCCTCTACCGCATCTTCATACGAAGGATAATGGGTTTTTGAAGGCACTAAAAAAGTCCCGCTTTTGTTGTCTAAAACATAATAAGCGTGCTTTGTTTGTTTCTCAATCGACATTGTTCCAATGCGGCCATTTGCTCCTAATTGAAGTTGAGAACCTTTGGATGTCTTGACCTGTACCTGCTTATACTTACTCCATTTTAGCGTTTCTTTTACCATATCTTTAAACCGGTTGGCTTCTTTTAACGTATCGAGGGACAAATCATTTTTTAACTGAAAGATGAGTGTATCTCCTTTTTCTCGAAGATCTACCATATCAATATAAGATTGAAGAGGTTTTGTCATTTCAGGCAGCTGCACCTGCTCATATGTGTTCATCATTTCCTGCAAATGATCATACTCATCCTCTTTTTCAATGCTAATTGGAACTACCTGAGAGGTTGATTCATCTATGTATGCAATGGTCATATACTTTTGCTGCTGCTTACGAGAAACAACGTGTGAGGGCCCATCAGTCTGTTTGACCGCCTCTAATGTGGCGTTCACCTGACTTTTGTCAGCACTTGTTTCCACTTGCTTATGATGATCTTGAGCAGCCGGCTGAAATAAATGAGGAGAAATCAAAAACGCCATAAATAAAACCACAACGGTTGCGACCGCTGGACCAATCCATTTGGCACTTTTCTTTTTCTGCCCGCTTGCCATCAGCATCTGCTGGTATATCTGCTTAGATGAACGGTTGTCCTCCACCTTTGGAAGCTGACTTAGTAACACCTTGATTCGTTCTTCGCTCCAATCGGACCTGTTCGTTTTCATTCACTAGCTCCTCCTTCAAAAGCTCCATATGTTTTCGGAGCACTTTCAGGCCTCGGTGCTGCGTTGTTTTGACTTTGCTTTCCGAGAACTTTAGCGCCTTTGCCGTCTCCATGATTGAGTAGCCCTGGATAAATCTTAAAATGATGACAGCTCGTTGATCAATTGTGCAATGATCAAGTGCGGCATAGATTTCTTTTACATTTTCATCCTGTACAGCTAGTTCGTCTGGGAGCAAGTCTGGGTCCTTTACATCCTGCTTATCCCAATCAAACGTGCCGAGTACCCGTTGTCTAATGGTTTGCTGTTTGCGAAACCAATCAATCGCCACATGCCTTGCAATTGAAAACAGCCAAGTTTTCTCGCTGCTTCTTCCTTCAAAAGTTTTATATGAGTGAAGTACCCGGATGTAAACCTCCTGAACGAGATCCTCTGCCTGATTTTTATCTTTAACCATATAAAATAAAAACTGGTACAAATCTTGATGGTACGAATCATATATTTTTTGAAAGGTTTCATGCATAGGAAACCCCTCCGTTCACTTATTTTTGTCGATTGACTCTTACAAAACGTTACATTACAACTTTATGACAAATATATTACAAGTTCGACAATTTGGGAAGGGCTTTTTGTTTAACTTCTCCTTAAAAATATGAAAATAAAAAAACACTTCTTTTTTTCGAAAAGAAGTGTTTCTCATGTAACAAGATTCTTCGTCAGGATTAGACGAGTTCCTGCTTTTTTCTCGGAATATAAAAGGTAAAGTGTGTACCTGTACCCGCTTTGCTATGTGCATGAATGGAGCCTTGATGCGCTTCTACGATGTTCTTCACAATCGCAAGACCAAGCCCAGTACCAGAACGCCCTCTTGTTCTTGCCTTATCCGCTTTATAGAAACGTTCGAAAATAAATGGCAGATCCTCTTCCGGGATTCCGCTTCCCGAATCTTTTACATCCATTTTCAGACCGCTTTCCACCGATTGAACCGAGAAGTGAACCTCTCCGCCCTCTGGTGTATGACGAATGGCGTTATCAATGAGATTCGTAAACACCTGCTCAATCTTATCCGGATCGAGTACAAAGTGCGGTTCATCCACTTGAATGTCATATGTGAGATCAACTTGTTTTTCTTTCGCAATACCGAGAAACTTGCGGTAAATCTTCTCGGTCAGCTCTTCTGTATCTGTCGATTCAAGATTAAGTGTAATATGGCCCGCTTCCATTCTCGCTAGATCTAGAAGGTCATTCACAAGACGTCCCATTCGAAGTGATTCGTCGTAGATAATTTGCGCAATCTCTTTCTTTTCCTCTTCTGAGCCTGCAATATCATCTACAATCGCCTCACTATACCCTTGCAGCATGGCAATTGGTGTACGAAGTTCATGACTGACATTGGCAATGAAGTCTTTTCTCAGCTTATCAAGTCTTCGTTCCTCTGTCATATCACGAAGGACCGCAACTGCTCCCCTGACATCCTGCTGATTATAAAGCGGGGTCATGAGAAGAACCCAGGTACGTCCTTGCAGCGTGACTTCGATCATTTGCTCTTTTTCTGTGCTGACGGCTGTATGAAACAGTTCTCTCGCTTCTGGCGGCAGTTCATCTCCATCTTTGATCTTCATATTTTGCTCGTAATACCATGCCTGCAAGAATCGTTCTGCAGGAGGATTCGTCATGAGAATCGTTCCATCAATATTGATGGTGATGACACCATCAGCCATACTGCTTAAAATGTTGGACAAATGTTCTTTTTCTTGATTTAAGGCTGTGATATGGAATTTAAGCTGCTTGCCCATTTGATTAAAGGCGATGGCCAGTTCTCCAATTTCGTCTTGCGTTAATATAGGAATCTTGGTATCAAATTTCCCTTTCGCCAGATCCTGTGCCCCCTCTCTCATCTTTCTGAGAGGATAGGTGACACGTGTTGATAAGAAGAAAGCGAAGATAGTGGTCAGAATAATGGCAATTCCGGCTGCTAGGAAGATATAACGCGTCGTATGTTTCGTTGTTTGTTCTACAGCGAGTAATGATTGAGAAAGAAAGACCATGCCTTTTTTTCCGTTTGCCTCAAATGGAACACCGACGACAATTCGTTCATCTTTCTGATTGCCTGCATTTGGTTCTGCACGTTTACTGATTTTTTTACGATCTTTTAGTGCTTGATTTAAATCACTGTCCGCTTCAATTTGTTTCTTTGTAATCGCAGGAAGCTTCCCGTCTTTTTCAGACGAATACCACTCTAGCCCGTCCTCTTGGATAATCGCAATACTCGTCAATTTGTCAGCAAGCTCTGATGTAATCGACCTTGCGAGCGATTGATCCTCGTGGCTTTCTAAAATGACCGCTACTTTGTTTGCCATTTGCGTTAAATCTGACTTTGCTTCTTCTACATGGTAATTCTCAATGAACTCTAAAAGAAGCACGGTTAAAATAGATAAAACGATCAGGACGAGGAAGAGAATGGTTAACCATAGCTTTCCAACGACACTTTTCCACAGTTTCATTCAGCGCCGACCTCAAATTTGTACCCGACACCCCATACCGTCACGATTTTTTTCGCAGCTTCTGGTGACACTTTATTCAGCTTTTCGCGAAGTCGTTTGACGTGGGTATCGACTGTTCTCAAGTCTCCAAAGAATTCATACTGCCATACTTCTTTTAACAGCTTCTCTCTGTCATAAACCTTATCCGGTGTTTTCGCAAGGAAATATAAAAGCTCATATTCCTTCGGCGTGAGACTGACTTCTTTGCCATCAGCCGTCACTCTATGCGCATCGTGGTCAATTGAAAGATGAGAAAACACAAGTACATCTTTTGTTGTTGTCCCAGTATTGAGATAAGACGTTTGAGAAGATCTTCTGAGCAATGCCTTTACACGTAAAACAACTTCACGCGGGCTAAAAGGTTTTACGATATAGTCATCCGTTCCTGCCTCAAACCCTTGGACGCGGTTGGCTTCTTCTCCTTTTGCCGTCAGCATAATGATTGGAGTCGCTTTTTTGTCTCGAATTTGATTACACACTTCGATTCCATCTGTCCCAGGCATCATTAAATCGAGTAAAATGAGGTCATAATCTGTTTGGAGTCCTTTTTGAATCGCCTCATCTCCATTTTCTGCTTCATCGATTTCATAATTTTCACGTTCTAAGTACATTTTTAAAAGGCGGCGAATTCTTGCCTCATCATCTACGACTAATATTTTCGTTTGAGTTGTGTGTTCCATTAGACAATCCTCCTGCTTTCTCCGTTGTTACATTCATTTTAACAAAAAGCCAAATCGATTCATAAAAAGTTGGCCTTTTTCATGTGATTAAGCGTAAGAATGAAGCCCTGCAATCACAAGATTGACAAAGATGAGATTAAACATAATGATGGCGAATCCGATGACAGCTAGCCAAGCGGACTTTTCGCCATGCCAGCCCCTGGATAAGCGAAGGTGAAGGTAGGCTGCATAAAAGAGAAACGTAATCAATGCCCATACTTCCTTCGGGTCCCAGCCCCAGAACCGAGTCCAGGCAATTTGCGCCCAAATCATTGCAAAAATCAGCCCGCCTAACGCAAATACAGGGAAACCAATGGAAACAGCTCTATATCCAATTTCATCGACTAAATCTAGGTTCACCTGTTTCACAAGCGGTTGAAGCAGAGCGCTGAGTCGTTTGCGAATGATCAACCGAATCAGTCCATACAAGATCAGCCCCGTGCCGAATGACCATAACACCGTATTGACCTTTCTTCCTGAAAAAACAGGCGGCAAATCAACAAATGGTTCCAAACGATCTTGCGTCACAAGCTCTCCTTTATGAGGTCCAACTAGAGCTGGCAGCTCATAGACCATCACACTTTCCTCTTTATTTTTATCGACCCAATTAAATTTTGCCTCGTACCCTGTCATTCTAAAGATGGACGTGACAGCGATAAATGCAAGTGTAACAACAATCATAAACATGACGAGCTCTAAACCAAATGTCTTCTTCCCTGGCTTTGTTTGATCGACATGCTTTAATAGGAAGATGACACCTGCCACAAAGCTGATCGCTAAAATGGCTTGCCCAAGTGCTGCTGTTGTCACGTGAATATAAAGCCAATTACTTTGTAGTGAAGGAATCAGCGGTGAAATATCTGATGGGAACATACTTGCATAGGCAATAATCAATAAAGCGATTGGAAGTGTAAATAAACCAAGTACAGACACTTGATACACAAAATATAAAATGATGAATGCGAGCACAAGCATCATGCCAAAAGCGGTTGTGAATTCAAACAAATTACTGACTGGTGCATGACCAGACGCCATCCACCTTGAAATAAAATAGCCAAATTGGCTTAAAAAACCGATGATGGTGAGCGTAATGCCGATAAGTGCTGCCTTATTCCTGCGCGGTCCATCAACTTGCTTTTTTCCTTTAATGGCACCACCAAAAAAAGGAACTGCCGCTAAATACAATAGAAAAGCTGCAAATAACAGGTTTTCACTGACTGCTGCCATCTAATCCTTCCCCCTTGCTTTTGCTGATACTTGTTGTATCAGGCAGTTCTTTTTGATCAACTGGCTGTTTGATGCCACTGTCACTTAGTAACACGTTGAGATCAGACTTTAAGCCGAACCAGTTTTTGTTTGTGTGTCCTGCCACAAATACTTTTCCATCCTTTGCAGACAGCCAAATTCTTCTATGCTGCCAATACATCCCCTGCACGACACCAATCATGAAGATAATCCCGCCTACGATGAGCACCCCGAGAGTTAAATCTTTTCTAACCGTCAATCCCGTGACGTTTTTCGTTTCCACTCGATCAAACTTCATTTTATATATGTTGTTATCAGAGCCTTCTACTGTCTCTTGAATCGCCACAAAGCTTTTTTCACCTTTAGGCTTTTCAGGAGAAATCATTTCAAACACGAAAGCAGGATTATTTGGATTCCTTGTTTTCGTACTCGGCGTTCCATCATCGTCAAAATAAAAATCAGGGAGATAGCTCATCACTTTGACTTTGTAACCGCTACCAAGATCATATTCTGACTTAGGCTCCAGCAGATTAATCTTCACTGTTCCGAAAGATTTTTCTGTATCTTTACGAATCAGTTGAAAGACCATTTGATCGAGTTCATTTTGTTTAAAATCCACTTGATATAATGAGAAATGATCAAACTTGAGCGGTTCGTTCACTTTGATATCGTGTTCTGTTACCTGCTTCAGCTTGGGCTTTTCACCAAACACAACTTCCCCTTCACGTTTGTATAAAGTGGCATCGGTTTTATAACTTTTCACCACTTGACCGTCGCCAGCTCTTTCAATCGCATTCTCAAACACTTCTTTTTCATTTCCAGTTTCATAGCGGTCAATTGAAAACGCATTATTTTTCAAGAAGTATTGACCATCTGTGCCTGGGATTGGGGCCGTTTCACCTTCTCTGACCCAGAGCGTTTCATCCACGTACATGCCTGGGACAAATCGGAGCATCGATCCAATGAGAAAGATGATTAATCCAATGTGATTGACGTAAGGCCCCCAGCGTGAAAAGCGGCCTTTTTCAGCTAAAATATGTCCGTTTTCTTCTCGCACGCGGTAACGCTTTTGTTTCATTGCTCTTATGATGCCTTCATATGTATGCTGATCTAACGTTTTGTCTGTTTCACTGAACAGACGCTGTCTTCTCATAAAGCCTTCTTTTTTGATAACCCCTTGGTTTTTAAGTGCCCGATAAAGAGGAATGACCCGGTCGAGACTGCAAATGACAAGGGAGATTCCGATTGATGCGACTAAAGCTAAAAACCACCAAGAATTATAAAGATCATGGAATCCAAGTATGTAATACAGTTTACCAAACGACCCATATTGCTCTTCATAATAGGTGGAAGCAGATGCACCTGGCGGAATAAACCGCTCCTGCGGAAAAATGGTTCCTAGTGAGGAAGCAAGCAGTGTAATAATTATCAGCCACACACCCACTTTAACGGAAGAAAAAAAGTTCCATACTTTATCCACAATCGTTTTGTTGTATGTTTGCGAGCGTCTTGCACTGCCGTCATATCTCATATCAAGCAGCTTTGAAGAGTTTTTCTCTATAGCTGCAATTGGATTCCCGCATGATTCACATAAAACAGTACCGATTGGATTAATATGTCCACACTCGCACTTTACCTCTTTCATTCTATGACCCCTTTGGTTTAATCAAATTCATATATTCATAGACATTACGTTCTGTCATGGTTCCCTTTATGACTTTGATTACCTTGCCTTCAGGATTAATTAAAAATGTGGTTGGCAGCGGCGTAATATCATATGCCTCTGTCACTTGACGATCTTTGTCCATCGCAACAGGAAAATTCACGCCATAGGATTCCATAAAATTTTTCACGGCAATATTGGATTCCCCAACATTGACTGCAACAATTTCCACACCGCGATCCTTGAATACTTCATATTGATTTGCCATGTAAGGAAATTCTTGTTTACACGGACCACACCAGGTCCCCCAAAAATTAAGGAAGACGCCTTTGCCTTTTAATTCCTTTAATTCAATCCGTTCCCCATCCACTGATTGAAGGACAAAGTTTGGCGCAATAGATCCTTCTTTGACTTGATCCTGTTTGGCAAATACTGAGTTATACATCGTATAACAAAGTGCAGCAAGCATCACGAGGAGAATGCCCGTCCGTATGAAAAACCGTCTTTTCTTCATCTGAAGTACCCCTTCCCCATAGACATTCAGGTAAATTATAGCATTCTCCTTCTTTTGATGCTTCTTCATTTTTTGAAGTTTATGTGAAAATTAAAAAGCGCTTTTCCCATGATCTGCAATCGCTCTCAGGCGCTTGACTTCATGCGGAGACAATTCTCTGCGGTCTCCCGGTCTCATGCCTTCAATATGAAGGAACGCATATTGCTCTCTTTTTAGCTTTAACACATCATGACCGATCGCTTCAAACATGCGGCGCACTTGTCTGTTTCTGCCTTCATGAATGGTTAATTGAACGATAGATGTCTGCTTTCGTTTATCGATAGAAAGCATTTTGGCACGAGCACGTGCTGTCTTTTTATGATCTAACATGATCCCTTTTTCTAGCTTTCTAAGCAATTCCTTTGATGGGATGCCTTTTAGCTTCGCTGCATACGTTTTATCAATTTCATATTTCGGATGCATGAGCTTATGGGCAAATTCCCCGTCATTTGTAATTAAAATCAAACCGCTCGTATCATAATCTAAGCGGCCGATTGGATAAAGGCGCTGCGGGACGTCATCAAAGAAATCTGTGACGACCTTACGTCCTTTATCATCCTCAGCAGCTGAAATGACGCCGCGCGGTTTATAAAGCATAAAGTAAACCGGTTCTTCTCTTTCAAGCTTTAATCCGTTGACTTCAATTTTATCTGAAGAGCCCACTTTTACTCCGAGCTCTGTCACTGTCTGGCCATTAACGGTAACTCGTCCTTCTTTAATTAATTCTTCTGCCTTTCGTCTAGAAGCGACGCCGGCATGTGCAATTACTTTCTGTAAACGTTCCATTTGTCTTTCACCTCATGTACTATCTTACTTGCTTGACTTAAAACAAACAAGCATTCGTGGAAAAATAAGCGATTCGTCTGTCTAATTTCAGCTAAAAAGCGATTTTCCATCCACGAAATACAAAAAAGCGCCTCATTAGGCGCCGCTAAATAACAAACTGACGATGATGACAGATGCAATGATTCCAATGAGGTCCGCTAACAGTCCTACTTTCAGCGCATCCCCCATCTTTTTAATACCGACTGCTCCAAAATAGACCGTTAAAATGTATAGAGTGGTGTCAGTTGACCCTTGCATGACAGCTGCGAGCTGTCCGATAAAAGAATCTGGTCCATATGTCGCAATGAGGTCTGATGTCATCCCGAGTGCGGCCGTGCCAGATATCGGACGAATAAACGCAAGCGGCACCACTTCTGCCGGGAAGCCGATCGCTGTAAACACGGGTTTTAACAGTCCCATGACAAAGTCAAGCGCACCAGACGCACGGAATATCGTAATGGCTACAAGCATGCCGACTAAATAAGGAATGATTGAAAAGGCAATTTGAATGCCCTCTTTCCCGCCCTCGACAAATGTTTCATAGGTCGGTACCTTTTTAATGGTTCCCGCAATTAAAATTCCTGCGATGATCAGTGGGATCAAAGCAAGTGACAGCCAGTTAATTAATGACACGAGATCACCCCCGCCTGCTTCTGCGATAGTGGAAATAGCGATCAATGAGAATTGCACCGATTCCTGAAATGAGTGTTGCCAAAATGGTTGGGCCTACAATGTCTGTTGGCTGATCTGCACCATAGGTCATTCTAATCGCAATGACGGTTGTTGGCACAAGTGTAATAGAGGATGTGTTGACCGCTAAAAATGTAATCATGGACCGGCTTGCTTCATTTTTTCCGCCGTTTAATGCTTTCATCTGCTCCATTGCCTTAATCCCAAGCGGTGTTGCGGCATTCCCGAGACCAAAGAAATTCGCCATAAGGTTGGACAAAATATATCCCATTGCGGGATGGTTAGGCGGAATATCCGGAAATAGCTTTGAAATAAAGGGACGACACAATTTACTAAAGAAATTTAACAAACCTGCCTCTTCTGCAATCTTCATCAGTCCGAGCCAAAAAACGAGGACACTAATCAGACCAATTGAAATCGTAACTGCTTCTTTTGAGCCCTTAAATACAGCTTCGTTTACTTCCTCCATCGTTCCGTTGAACATCGCATACACAAGACCGATGACAGTGAGGAATACCCAAATTAGATTGACCATGAAGATCCGCCTATAGATGTCTGAAAGACAGACTTAAACATTTCTTGAAAGCTTTTTTGAGGCATTCGATTTCGTTTATTTTCATAAAAAATCGGCACTTGCTCGATCACCTGGCCATCTAATAAAAATGTCATTTTCCCTACAACATCCGGGATGGCTTCGGCGTTTTTTTCCCACTTCTTTTGAGGGGTAAGCATTTCCGTTTCAATTTCCACTAGCTTTTTCTCATCTTCATTTAAAAAATAGTCCACATCACGCTTGATAAATGCTTTTTTTTCGTAAAAGGTTCCTTTTAACGAAGCGAGTCTTCCTTTTTCAGCAAGTACGTACGTTTTATAGTGATCAAATGCATATTCAAACATAGAGATATGATCCTTCCAGTCATCTGGGGCATTAATGGTCACAGCGATCAGCGCCGCATCCCCTTTTGCAGCTGTAGAGACAAGTGTGCGTTTTGCAAGCTTCGTATATCCCGTTTTCCCCCCAGTTGAATATTGATATAAACCAGTGAGGAGCTTGTTTTTATTTTTCCAATAGCCTTCCATCGTTTTCGCTTTATAGAAAGTCGTGCCCGCAATTTTTTGATATTGTTTATGCTCCATGGCGTATTTTGTTAAGATGGCCATGTCATAGGCTGATGAATAATGATGTTTATGATCATCGAGTCCATGCGGATTTTGAAAATTTGTATTCTCCATTCCTAGTTCAGACGCTTTTTGATTCATCATAAAAATAAATCCTTCTAAGCTGCCGCCCACATGCTCTGCAATGGCAACAGCTGCATCATTTCCAGAACGCAGCATAAGCCCGTACGTCAAGTCTTCTAAGCTCACCTTCTGCCCTTCTTTTAAATAGAGCGATGAGCCCTCTGCTTGAATCGCGCGTTTTGATACCTTGACGGTGTCTTTCATTTTTCCTGATTCAATGGCTAATACCGCCGTCATAATTTTCGTAATACTGGCGATTCTCCTTTTTTCATGCTCGTCCTTTCCAAATAGGACTCTGCCTGACTGTCCATCTATTAAAATGGCGCTTCTTGCACTCACAGATAATGATATGTCTGCTTTGGCATGTGAGGAAAAAGGCAGTAAGAGTGTAAATAGAAGAAGGACTGCTGTTCCAATTTTTAAATAGGGCATGTTCATTCACGTCCTTGTCCGTTTTGTACAAGTGTATGCGCGCCTGAAAAAGTTATGATGCCTCGTCCATAAAAAAAAGCGTCTCTATATGTAGAGACACTTTTTCCTCTTGCTATACCATTTTCATTTGCTGATGAGATGTCGTATATTCTAGCTCTTCTCTCATCGCTAAAAAATCGTTTTCTAATGAAGAAAATAATCGTTTCATATCAGCGGATACTTCATGGTGGAAAACAATGCTGCCCTTTCCTGTATACGCGGAACGGCTGTCTTCATACCATGTATCCTTTTTCGGCGTGAAAAACTCTTCAATACATTGATGATAAATACGGTGAAGCGTTTGCTGCGCGGCTTGCTGCGGGAATGTCTGCTGCTGGCTGATTTTCCTGCAAACTGCCGCTGCATCCTCGCTGTACACTGCAAGCTTCCGTAATGTATTCAATATGTCACAATAATAGGCTTCCGCTTCAGGGTTTAATCGTTTCATGCTTGATAAGGTAGCTTCATTCAGAAAACCATTCATTTCAGTTGCAACCTTTGATAAAAAGACGCCTGCTTGATCAACTTGAGCCTTTACATTCATATGTGCCATTTGTTTCGTGTTTACCTTCCCCTCATGGCTTTATTACCATTTTATCTGACATCAATAGATGTTAGACCTAAAATCTTTTTTATATTTTATCATACATTTTTCATTCTTTTGAACTATTTTATCTCTTCGAATGTTTGATTGAAGTTTTCAAAAAATAGATCAGCCTCTTCTTGTACACCATCTGCTTCCACATTCTCTGGCAGCGGCGGTAATTCATCCAATGCCTTTAAGCCAAACTGCTCTAAAAAAGTAGGTGTTGTCCCATAAAGAATTGCTCGCCCAGGGCCCTCGGCACGTCCAACTTCACAGAGCAGCGCTTTGGCTACTAAACTATGAAGCACCCGCTCTGATTTGACTCCTCTAATTTCTTCTACCTCACTGCGTGTGATCGGCTGTTTATAAGAAACGATTGCGAGTACTTCAAGCGCTGCCTGTGACAAACCTTTGGATGGGGTCTCGACTAATTTTTTCAAATAAATGCTGTATTCTTTTTTCGTCAGCAGCATATAAGAATCTGCATATTCAATGAGCTCAATTCCTCGTTCTTGTTTTTGATATTCTTCCTTTACGGCAGACATCATGTCGAGTAACGCTGCCTCTTCTACTTCAAGAACAGACATGAGCTGTTTTTTTGTTAAGCCTTCGTCACCTGCTGCATAAAGCAGCGCTTCTATGATGGCTTTCCAATTCACGATATCAAGCGTCATGAATCGTTTCACTCCCTATTATATAAATGTCTTCAAAGTTTCCTTCCTGCTCTAACATGATTTGATGACTTTTCATCAATTCAAGAACAGCAAGAAACGTCACGACAAGGTGCTCCTTTTGATCATGTTGAAATAGAGTCATGAAATTGGTCCGCTTTTTCGTTTTTCTTAAATGGTTCATAATCTCATTCATTTTGTCTTCAATCGGGATTTCTTGTCTTGTAATCTTAGATGGTGCTGGTTTCGTTATTTTTTTTCGGTTCAATACCTTTTGGAACGCACCTAACATATCATACACCGTGACATGTAAGTTTGTGTCCTTCACTTCCGATTCTTTTGCAAATTCGCTTAAATCACTCGGAGGTTTTGTAAAGGCATTTTGCCTTTCTTCCTCGCGTTCCTTTAGTTCTTGTGCTGCATTTTTATACTTGCGGTATTCAATCAATTTGCCAATCAGCTCTTCTCGAGGGTCCTCTTCCTCTTCGAGCAGGTCTTCATCAAATAGCTCTTCCTCTTGTTTGGGAAGGAGCATTCTGCTTTTAATACTCAGGAGGGTTGCAGCCATCACCAAATATTCACTTGCCACATCAAGTTCAAGCTCCCTCATTGTGTGGACATATAATAAATACTGCTCCGTAATTTTAGCAACGGGAATATCATAAATATCGATTTCCAACCGGTTGATTAAATGTAAAAGTAAGTCCAAAGGACCTTCAAACGAATCTATTTTCACCTGATATTCCAGCATTTTTTTCTCACCATTTCTACTGTCTTCTAAGTACCGTTTCACCGGCTAACCTTTAGTATAAGACAGGATAAAGCTCTCGTCCAATATAATTTCGACCATGATGTCCTAGGCAAAACAAGAAAAACAGTGGTTTCGCCCATACCACTCAGGGCATTTATACATAGAATACCATTGTAAACAGAACTGATGAAAAAGGAGGCCGTATCATTATGGGAGATGGCTATAACTTTGGCGGAGGTTTCGCGCTTATTGTCGTGCTTTTCATCTTGCTGATCATCGTTGGCGCGGCTTGGGTTTATTAAAGAAACAGAGCGTCCTTTCACGAAGGGCGCTCTTTCTTCTTTTCTTTTCAATATGTTAGACTGAGAGTGGAAAAGGAGATGACCACTGTGTATCCTGAAGCGTACGTGGCTTTTTTACATGAATTTCATACGACAAGAGATTATTTTGAGTGTCATGAAATTCTTGAGGAATATTGGAAGGAAGACCCGCCTGAGCAGCGCAAAGAATATTGGGTTGGTTTCATTCAGCTTGCCGTTGCTTTGTATCATCAAAGACGGGGAAATGGAAAAGGGGCAAAACGGCTCATTTCAAACAGCCTCCACTTGCTGGAAGCAAACCGGCCCGTATTAGCGAACCTCGGTCTAGATGATGAGGCGTTTCTCATACTTCTGAGAACGCTAAAGAAGAAAATGAATGAAGACATGCCCTACGAAAGTGTGTTGCTCCCGATCAAAGATCAAGCGCTTCTTTCTTTATGCCAAGAAATGGCTCAAAAAGAAGGACTGACCTTTGGACAGGAGAGCAACTTATCCCACACATTTTTGATCGAAAAACATAGACTGCGTGACCGGACAGATGTATTGCTTGAACGAAAAAAGCAGATCGAACGTAAAAAAAGCAGAGGACTGTAGCCTCTGCTTTTACATGTGTGATATTTAATTTGTTTCGCTGTGACACTTATGAAAGAAGCCTTGCGTTAATTCATTTGGAATGAGTGTTTTGGTTTTGAATACCTCTTCCACGGCTAAAACCATTTCCTTGCCGATTCCTTGATCTCGATGGGATGGATTCACACTAATATGCTCGATTTGTACTTGGTCGTCTGTTTTCAACACACCAATGGCACCTACGATATCCTCGCCATCTTTCCAAAGGAACAGCTGCCGATTTTCATCCATTTCATATGACTTCATCGTCTGCTGAAGCTGTTTGACGTCTTTCTCACCCGGCATGAAGGAGAGTAGCCCCATGGCAATTTTTTCAAAAGACCTCTTATAACGAATTAACATATATACCCCTCAATATTCAAATTATCCTAATGTCCAGCAAATGTCTCACGAATCATTTGCTCATCACACATTATAAACATTTTTATACCGTTTTTAAACTCTTTTTCACTAAATTAACGAAAGGTTCGATTGAGATTCGCCATTTCAATGGCAGCTGCAGCCGATTCGCTGCCTTTATTTCCAGCTTTTGTGCCGGCTCTTTCGATGGCTTGTTCAATGGATTCTGTTGTTAGTACACCAAAGATAATCGGTACCCCTGTTGACATGGCACTTTGAGCAATTCCTTTAGCGGCTTCATTACAAACATAATCGTAGTGAGTTGTTGCGCCCCGGATTACGGTTCCTAGTGTAATGACGGCATCGTATTTCTTTGTTTCAGCTAGTTTTTTTGCCATGTACGGAATTTCAAAAGCACCCGGTACCCACACGACATCAATATCGTCACCGTTTGCTCCGTGTCTGAGCAATGTATCTTCTGCTCCGTCAAGCAGTTTACTTGTAATAAAGTCATTAAATCTCGCGACGACGATTGCAAATTTTAGTCCTTCTGCTACTACATGCCCTTGTATTGTATTCATATGTGGATCATCCTTTTTTGTGATTTTTATTTTGTTTCGATAGTTGCTGTTTCGTTATTGTTTAAATAGGTCTGCAATGCTTCGATTGTCAGCATCTTTAAACCGTGCTGTTTTTGGATCTCTTTTAGTTCAGGGACGCGCGCCATTGTGCCATCTACATTCATAATTTCACATATGACACCCGCTGGCTCTGAACCTGCCAGTTTCGCAAGATCTACCGCCGCCTCTGTATGACCTGGTCTTTCTAGTACACCGCCCTCTTTTGCAATGAGCGGGAACACATGACCTGGGCGGGCAAATTCTTCTGGTGTTGCGTCTTTATTTAACATGGCAAGCATGGTCGCAGAGCGCTCAAAAGCACTAATACCAGTCGTCGTTGTCACATGATCAATGCTCACTGTAAATGCTGTATGGTGTGCATCTGTATTTTGTTCTACCATTGGATGCAGGTTCAGGTGTTTGGCGATCGACGTATGGACCGGTGTACAAATGAGGCCTCTTCCATGTAAAGCCATGAAGTTAATGGCTTCAGGCGTGGCATGCTCAGCAAGTGCCACAAAATCTCCTTCGTTTTCTCTGTCTTCATCATCCACTACGATAATGATTTCTCCTTGCTTAAGAGCATTTACTGCTTCTTCTACTGAATGATACATACAATCGCCTCCTAGAATCCGTGCTCTTTTAAAAATGATGGGGTCAATCGGGATGGCTGCTTATCGCCTTGTTCTTTTGTTAAAAAGCGATAAATGTATTTGCCGATCATGTCACACTCTATATTCACGATCTCTCCCATAGATTTAGTCAGGAAAATAGTTCCTTCAAGTGTATGAGGAATAATAGAGACTGTGACGTGTGAATCTTGCAAATCGAAAATGGTTAAGCTGACACCATCTATTGCGATCGAACCCTTTTGCGTGAGCATATCTGTGAGGGTCTTGTCCATCTCTAAATCATAGTAAATGGCATTACTTTTCTTTTCTATTCGGGTAATGACTGCCGTCCCGTCAACATGACCTGAGACAAAATGGCCGCCGAATCGTCCATTCGAGGACATGGCCCGCTCTAAATTCACTGGACTGCCTGATGTCAGCTGATCCAGTGATGTCGCTTTGACCGTCTCTGGCATCACATCTGCTGCGAACTGTACTTTTGTAAAGCTTGTGACTGTAAGACATACACCATTGATCGCAATACTGTCTCCGAGGTGAACATCTTCTAGCACACGGCTGCACTTTATGACAATTTCCATGGCATCTGCTGACTTTTTACTTAATGACTGTACGGTGCCAACTTCTTCAATTATCCCCGTAAACATGTGATCCTCCCTTTCTTTTCATTTGTATTTCTCACTTTATAAAAAAGCGATGTTAGGGACATGTGATCGATTGAGCACCTTCGTCGCTTTTTAAGGTCCATACAAGGTAGATGAGGGATCACCTAATAAACACTGCATGCCGGTCTATTAACTACATGTACATACAGAAAGCCCCGGAAAAAATTCCGGGGCTTTGGCTTTTTTGCATCAGAAATAAAACTATGATCAACAAATATTTTTCGTTCATAGCTTTCTTTATCCTTCTCCCATCCAGACTTTCACTGTCGGCTTCAGCTTTTCACTGAATCAACCGTTAATAAATTAACGGGTCACGGGCTGTAAAGCATTTGCTTTATTACCGTCGGTCGGGATTTTCACCCTGCCCCGAAGGATACAATCGATATTTAGCTGTCCTTAGGGGCTATTATAGCGATCCTTGTTGTCAAATGCAACAATCAAGATTTCTCACAAACAAGTCTCCTTATAGGAAAGGAGACTTGTTAATTAACGACTTTTACTACTTTTATAAGACCATCTATTCTTTTTTCATTACTAAAGTAGGCTTTAATACGATCGCCTTTCTTCAAGTCGGCCACATCATCTTCGAATTTCTTTCCATTAAAAATGATTTTTGTGCCGTTTTTTGCTTGACCGTAATATTCATCTCCATCAATTTTCGTAATGGTATATTCATAGATGGTATAATCTTTATCATTATTTGTTAAGCTTTCACCAATGGCTGTTGGCACATCTTCAATTTTCATGCCATTCATGTATAAATAACCTGCGCCTAAACAAAGCAGTAAAACAAATAAGACGGCAATTTTCAATTTAATTTTCCCCATATTTAGAACCTCCATCATCTGCACTTCGCCTATTTGTATGTTTTATTCCTTCTTTTGATGAAATAAAACCAAAAAAGCTGATTTCCATTAATGGTTACTTATATAACGATTGAGTTGGACCTTTGGTTCCACCTTTTCATCATTACATATGATACGAATATGCGTTCTTTATTAAGGGGGTCTCTTTCCTCTTTATCCGTTAGTAGGGCGCACACCATTGATGATCATCTTTTTTCGAGTGCGAATAGATCTTCCTCTAACAATTGCGATCTCTGAACAGCAATGTTCCGGCTGTCACGAACCCCTTGATTATAATAGTAACTTCCAAGATTTTTTGTGATAAATTCTAGTATATTAATGGCTGCTAATTCACCAATCTCTTCTTCTCGTTCTTCGGCAAAGTAACGCTGAATAGCAATCATCATTTGATTTTTTTCTTCTTTTGTTAATGGTTTCAAATTATCTCCTGCTTTCTTTCAGCATGAAACACGCTTTTTTAATTTGCATTGACATCTGTTTTTCAGTTGAATGTGGCGACACCCACAAATGCGAATATTTGTTCTCTTATCATATCACAAAATCGAGTTCTGTCCATAACTGTCCTAAAAGAAAAAGCGTGTTTTGATAGCTTGATCAAAATACGCTTTCCCTATATTGACTGTTTTCCACGTAGACTGTTTATTTCAATATGGAAAGTATCGTCGCTACAGAATGATCTACAAATGAACGCTCTGGACGAGATTTCATGAGGACGGTAAGTCCAATGAAAGAAACGACCAGTGTCTGTGCTAAAGCTTTAGCATTCAGACTGCTTTCGAGCTCACCCGAGCGAATACCTTGAACAATCCTTTCTTCAAAAATGACCGAAAGATACATCTGATGCTCTCTTGTAAGAATTTCAAATTTCTCTTCGTGTGGCGCAAGTTCCACTATTGTATTGATGCAAAAACATCCTTTACTCGGACCATCTCTATATTCCTCTTCTACTAAATCTGCAAATAATGCATGAAATGCTTTCTTTGCAGAAAGATTGCTTTGAAGTTTTGTTCGAATATGGCCAGCATGCTGCTTTGTATATTTGCGTAATGCGGCCTCAAATAATTCCTCTTTATCTCCAAAAGCTGAGTATAAGCTTGGCCGCTGTATTCCCATTTTTGCAGTCAAATCGCTTAATGTAGTGGCCCTATACCCCTTTTCCCAAAAAAGCACCATTGCCTCATCCAACGCTTTTTCCTTATCAAATTCCCGTTGTCGAACCATCAGCAATTCCTCATTTCAACAATAAAATTTCTTCACAAAGTCAGCCATCTATTTCTTGATATTATTCTCTATTTGGTTACCAATCGGTACATTATAATTTTATTTTATTGACGTACTAATGTCAAATTGCCTTACCCTTTCAAGATCAGCATCAATTAACTGTATCAAAGTCTTGACTTTAAAACGTTTTGTTGGTTATCCTTAACATGAATCATAATATACCAAACAGTATATTATACTTTTTAGTACAAAAGGAGACGATGAAATGCATGGTGAAAGAAAAAATCACTTCCATTGAACATCTTGATATGGAAACGACTCATTTACCAATCAAACCGAGATCAACGATGACTCGCTATATGGCACTGCTGTTTGCGATAGCCTGCGGGATGGCAGTTGCAAACATATACTTTGCACAACCGTTATTAGACTCCCTCGCATCCGAGTTTGGTATCACCTATTCATCCATTGGCATGGTCATTACGATTACTCAGCTTTGTTATGCGCTGGGGCTGCTACTGATAGTACCACTTGGTGATCTATTGAATAGACGCCGGCTCATCATTGGTCAGATGCTTTTATCCGTGTTGTCTCTCATTCTAGTCGGCATCGCTCCTATCGTCACCGTCCTCTTTATAGGATTAGCTGTGGTCGGACTGCTTGCTGTGGTCACTCAAGTACTCGTAGCGTTCGCAGCGACTTGGGCCGCTCCAGAAGAGCGCGGTCGTATTGTTGGCTTGGTGCAAAGTGGAATCGTGATCGGGATTCTTCTCGCACGAACGTTTGCTGGTGTACTAACCGATCTCGCCGGCTGGAGGTCAGTCTACCTAGTTTCTGCCATTATGATGCTTATCATAACTGGCGTGTTGTTCCGAATTCTCCCGGGTGATGACAGCGAAAGAGAGTCATTATCCTATGCAAACCTGCTTCGTTCAATGTTTACATTGTTCAGACAAGAACGAATCCTGCGCATCCGTGGAATTCTGGCTCTTCTTATTTTTATTGTGTTTGGTACGTTATGGACTTCGCTCGTGCTGCCCCTCAGTACCACGCCATACAATCTTTCACATACGGCGATTGGTGCATTTGGTCTTGCTGGAGTTGCCGGAGCTCTAGGCGCTGCTCGGGCTGGAAGCCTTGCTGATCGGGGCTTAGGACAGTTAACAACTTGTATAGCCCTTGTCCTATTAATCGTTTCATGGTTTTTTATCTTTTTCACTGAATATTCACTTATTTTATTGATCATCGGTATTATCATTCTTGACCTATCTGTGCAGGCCGTACACGTGACCAATCAGAGTATGATTTTCACTGTGCGGCCTGAGGCGAGAAGCCGGCTTACTGCTGCTTATATGATTTTTTACTCCATCGGCAGTGCGACTGGTTCTATTGTTTCAACCAGCATATACGCAAACGATGGCTGGATCGGGGTATGTTTATTTGGTGCCTCTGTCAGTGCCATTGCCCTTTTGTATTGGATCATCACCTACCGCCTCACGGAACAAATAACCGTAAAATCAGATTTAACATAAAAAAACACCGCGATTAAGCGGTGTTTTGGATTAAGCATCGACAACTTCGACTTTTTCCATACCTTGGCCTTGTTCCATATCTAGAACAGCCTCGATACCAGATGTTACTTTGCCAAAAACAGTGTGAACACCGTTTAAATGCGGCTGAGGGTCATGTACGATAAAGAATTGGCTGCCGCCTGTATCTTTACCAGCATGCGCCATTGATAATGAACCTCTTTCGTGTTGATGTGGATTCCCTTCTGTTTCACATTTAATTGTGTAACCAGGACCACCAGTTCCATTACCGTTTGGATCGCCGCCTTGGCTTACGAAGCCTGGGATGACGCGGTGGAATTTCAATCCATCGTAGAAGCCTTCATTCGCTAATTTTTCAAAGTTTGCTACTGTACCTGGAGCAGCCTCTGGGTATAGTTCAAACTCAATTTTCTTACCATTCGTTAGTTGTATGTATCCTTTTTTCGCCATTTTTCACATTCTCCTTTCAGGTTAAACAACGCTCATTATAGCACATTTTCGGTGATGTTAAACATCCCCTGCTCTTTGATTGTGATTTACCTCTTTTCTTAGGATTGATACAATAGAAGAGCTTGATCCTTTTTTCCTATTAAATTGATGACAGACTGTGCAACATGTCTTCATTTATTAGAAAAGGAAAACATCTTAAAAAGAAAATTGAAACGTCGAATCGATTTGTTACGTCTATATGATGGAGTGCATTTCTTTACGTGTGCTCAAAAGATGAGTTTCTCTAAAAGAGGAACCCTTTCGACTTGAAGGAGGTCAACATGTTTAAAAAATCAATGCTTGGTATGATGGCAGCGCTCCTTTTCCTCATTGGTGCGCCAAAAGTCAGCTTAGCGGATGCAGCTGTCGGCGATGTCATCGTCACACTTGGGCAAGACTTAACTCCGGCTGATCGCCAGAAGGTGCTTGACGAGTTGAATCCACCTGAAAATGCGACAAAAATTGAAGTAACCAATAAAGAAGAGCATGAATATTTAGGAAAGTATATCCCTCGTTCTTCTATCGGGACGAGAGCATTATCATCTTCATCTATCACCATTGAAAAATCAGGTACTGGTCTGACTGTGGATACACATAACATCAAGACCATTACAGATGAGATGTATTTAAATGCTTTAATGACAGCCGGTGTCAAGGATGCCAAGGTTGTCGTGACTGCGCCGTTTGAAGTTTCTGGTACAGCCGCACTGACGGGTCTATTAAAAGCCTATGAAGTGTCAAGCGACAAAGCCATTCCAGAAGATGTGAAACAGGTAGCAAACGAAGAGCTTGTGACAACTTCTAAATTGGGTGACTCCATCGGGAAAGACAATGCTTCTGCCCTTATTGCAAAAATCAAGGATGACATTGCGAAAAATGGTGTCCCTAAAACAACAAAAGAAGTCGAAGAAAAAGTGGATCAGGCTGCTTCTGATTTAAACTTAAATCTAACGCAAGATCAAAAGGATCAGCTTGTTTCACTATTCGATAAAATGAAGAACATCAATATCGATTGGAGCCAAGTAGGATCTCAAATCGATAAAGCAAAAGACAAGATTACGAAATTCATAGAATCAGATGAAGGGAAAAACCTTCTTCAAAAGATTTGGGATTTCTTTGTCTCCATTTGGAACGCAATCGTCTCTGTATTTACTGGAGGAAAATAAGTCATCATAAAAAGCTGCCTGTACATCAGGCAGCTTTTTTACGTAGATGATTTCACTTTTGATTGATACGGTAAATCAAGTTTGACAATATCGGCATATGTTTCGCGTTCAACGACAAGCTGCGCTTCCCCGTCTTCTACAAATACAACAGCCGGGCGCGGGATGCGGTTATAGTTGTTTGACATACTGTAGCCGTAAGCTCCGGTACAAAAGACAGCTAATAAATCTCCTTGTGATAACTCTGGCAAATCGATATCCCAAATGAGCATATCTCCGCTTTCACAGCATTTCCCTGCAATGGAAACCGTTTGATCATGCGCTTGGCTCATTTTGTTGGCACTTGCCGCTTCATATTTCGCTTGATATAAAGCTGGACGAATGTTGTCACTCATTCCCCCATCTACCGCAATATAATCGCGAATGCCAGGTACATGTTTTGATGAGCCGATCGTATAAAGCGTTGTCCCTGCATCTCCAACGAGAGAGCGGCCTGGCTCAATCCAAATTTCCGGCATATCAAACTCATAGCGGGCTACGTTCTCTTTTACAGCTTGGATAATTTTCTCGACGTATTCTGTCGCAGGAAGTGGTTCATCTTCTTCTGTATAACGGATACCAAAGCCGCCGCCTAAGTTTAACACGGTCGAAATAAAACCAAATGATTCTCTCCATTCATCTAGCTTCAAAAAGATTTTATCTGCTGCAAGGACAAAACCAGCCGTATCAAAAATTTGTGAACCGATATGGCAATGAACGCCTAAAAGCTCGATCACTTCTGATCCAAGCACTTGTTTCACCGCTTCATCTGCTTGTCCATTGTGAAGGTCAAAGCCAAATTTGGAATCCTCTTGGCCTGTTGTAATGTAATCATGTGTATGCGCTTCGACACCTGGTGTAATACGGAGCAGCACTTTCACCTGTTTTGACAGCTCTTGACCAAGCTCTTCAATGAGCTTCATTTCGTAGAAATTATCTACGACAATACAGCCGATCTCGTGCTCTAACGCCATTTTCAATTCTTCCCTGCTTTTATTGTTGCCATGGAAATGAATTTTTTCTACCGGAAACCCGGCGCAAATGGCTGTGTGAAGCTCCCCTCCTGATACGACATCAAGAGATAATCCTTCTTCCTTGGCAAGCTGAAACATGGCGATGGAGGAAAATGCTTTACTCGCATATGCTACCTGCGCTGTTAACTCTTCTTCTATAAATGCTTTTTGAAAGCTTTTTGCACGCTCCCGTATTAAAGCCACATCATATACATAAAGTGGTGTCCCATACGTTTCAGCTAAAGAAACGGCATCAACACCACCAATTTC
The DNA here is from genome assembly GCF_038738535.1 of Bacillus pumilus. Taxonomy (NCBI): domain Bacteria; kingdom Bacillati; phylum Bacillota; class Bacilli; order Caryophanales; family Bacillaceae; genus Bacillus; species Bacillus pumilus. Next base: position 2,032,944 of record NZ_CP046128.1, read on the forward strand.
TAAATGACCGAGTTCATTTTGTCTGCAAGTGCCGTGTAAATACAATGTCATTCCCTCTTTCTCCGCCTCGGCTGAAAAAAGACAGCTGCGTGAGCTGCCTTTTGCCGTTTCTCAAAGTTAAAAATACAATATCACAATCTTCAGCCACTTTCAATGAGCGTTAAGAATTTGGCGGAATTTTTGATCTGTTTTGAGGGTGAACGATGCTTGGCCTTACTTTTGAGCCAGGAACAGACGTCCGAATTAACACTTGCCATAAAGCTTTCCCATTAAAAGGAAGAAACGGCCACATATAAGGCGTCTGCAATGAACGTATGGATGTTAAATATATGATTAACAACGTAAAACCAATGATGAGTCCATTCAGCTTAAAGATCGCAACGAGTGCTAGTATGATGAGTCGTACAATCTTATTGGCGACACTCAGCTCATAGCTTGGCGTTGTAAATGTCCCGATAGCCGCTAGTGAGACGTATAAGATGACCTCTGGCGTAAATAAACCGACATCAATGGCGATTTGTCCAATTAAAACAGCCGCAATCAGCCCCATGGCGGTCGACAAAGCGGTTGGCGTATGAATCGCTGCCATCCTTAAAAATTCCACCCCAAAATCAGCAAGGAATACTTGTAATATGACCGGGATATGAGAAGGTTTATTAAAGCCAATATAGCTTAAATGATCCGGCAGAAGACTTGGTTCGAGGATAAACAGAAACCAAATCGGTAAAAGAAACGTTGAACATAAAATGCCTAAAAAGCGTACCCATCTTAGGAACGTACCAACTGCAGGTGCCTGGCGGTATTCTTCTGCGTGCTGAACGTGGTGAAAAATGGTGGTTGGCGTAATGATGACACTAGGAGATGTATCCGTAATGATGATGACATGACCTTCTAGTATATGGTTAGCGGCGACATCTGGACGCTCGGTGTAGCGTACAAGGGGAAAGGGATTGTATCCTTGTTTAATAATGAATTCTTCAATCGTTTTATCAGACATCGTCAGCCCATCGACTTTGATTCCTGATACTTCTTTCTCTATAATATCGACAAGATCTGGGTCCGCAATATCTTCAATGTAGCAAACACATACATCCGCTTTCGAACGTTCGCCTACTTTGAGCATTTTGTATCTCAGTTTTTCATCTCGCACCCGTCTTCGTATGAGCGCTGTATTGACAATAATGTTTTCAACAAAGCCGTCTCTTGCGCCCCGGACAACCTTTTCTGTATCCGGCTCCTCTGGCATTCTGCCAGGATAGCTTCTGACATCAATGATAAATGCGTAGTTTTCACCTTCTACTACAACTGCCACAAGCCCCGACAGTACTTGGTCTACCGCTTCATCGAGCGTTTCAACCTTTGAGACCTGCTGATTGACTAGACGGTTCTCGACCACACGTGCCAGATCATCTGATTCAGGTTCGTTGTCATTGATTTCAATTAGCTCTTTTAATAAGTAGATGACATACTGTGTATCACACAGTCCGTTTACATAGTAAAGTTGGATTTCCTGATCGTGTATATAAATTTTCCGCACGCCAAGGTCAAAGCTGAGACCCATTCCGACATTTTCCTTGAAGTAATCTTCATTTTTCTTCGGGTCTCGGTACACGTTTACCTTGTCTTTCTTCATGGAAACCACTCCTTTCTAAAATTAATTCAACTGCTTTCATTGTGATCGGAGATCCCTTGCTCAGATCATCTTTACGTCCCATTTTGCCAATATCTCCAATCCCAACAACAAACGGAAGATGGAGCGAGTCAAGACAATACACTGTATCCCCGCTCATTTTATGAGGCTCCATTTCAGGAAGACCATGCTTGTCGACACCGTATTCTGTCAGTTCACCCTCCCGGTCAATGGAAACATGAACTTTTGTCCATTCAGCTTGATGCGTTTTGGATGCAACGGCGATCGCTCCTATGACTTCAATTTCAGGGTGACGCGCCACATGCTTCATCGCCGTCTCCCCTGTTCCTTCACCTGTCAGGCCAGAGTCATCAAACATGACAAACACTGGATCATACGGCGTTTTTAAAATCATCTGTACAAGTTCAGGCCCTGTCCGTTTGCTTGGATTTCCTTTTGAGCTGGAAATACATCGTCCACCGACTTTTTTAGCAGCAAGCTCAATGGTTTTGGCAGCATATATATCTCCGTCTGTCACTAAAATGACTTTCCGTCTTTGCCCCATATTAGGTTATCCTTTCGGTTTAAAGATAAGAGCGATAATAAATGAGAATAAAATCGCAGCTGATATTCCAGCAGAAGTTAATTCAAAAATACCGATCCCGATTCCGATGAACCCGTGTACATCTGCCTGATGCATCGCCCCATGAAGCAAGCTATGACCAAAGCTGACGATTGGTACGGTTGCGCCCGCACCAGCAAATTCAATAAATTTATCATAAATACCGAAACCGTCTAATATGGTACCCGCCACAACAAAGGTGGTCATGACATGTGCAGGCGTAAGTTTGAGTACGTCTAGTAAAAGCTGGCCAATGACGCAAATAAGTCCGCCTGCAACAAAAGCGATAAGATAATCCATTAGCTCTCTCCTCCTGCACGCTCAAATACGACACCGTGCGCAATGGTTGGAATGGTCTCTTTTTGCTGGACCATCGTCGGGCTGAGAAGTGCCCCGGTTGCGACAACCAGTACTCTTTGCAAATTCCCTGCCTTCATTTCTTGAAAGATGTGACTGAATGTCACAACAGCTGAACACGCACAGCCGCTGCCTCCAGCGAACACGTTTTGATCGGGTGTATAGATGATTAATCCGCAATCATCGTGCTTTCGGCCGAGCTGAATGCCGTCTTCTTTGAGCAGATCCTTTAAGATCGGTGAGCCAATGCCAGATAGATCACCTGTTAAAATAAGATCGTAATCGTCAACCGTTCTCCCTAGATCTTCTAAATGCTGCTTGATGGTATCTGCTGCTGCCGGTGCCATTGCCGACCCCATGTCAAATGGGTCTGTAATCCCAAGATCCATAACTCGTCCCACAGTTGCGCTTGTAATTTGAATTTGGGAGGGCTCTTGGCTGATAATAACGGCCCCGCTCCCAGTCACTGTACTTGTCGCTGTATCTGGTTTTTGTCCGCCGTATTCTGTCGGATTACGAAATTGGCGTTCTGCCGTCGCATTATGACTGCTTGTCGCAGCAATGGCTCTTTTTGCAAAACCACCATCTACTAATGCCGAAGCAATGGCGACCGATTCCATTGATGTGGAGCATGCTCCAAATAAACAAAGAAACGGGATTTTAAGTTCTCTTGCCACATAGTTTGCTGTGACGTTTTGATTCAGTAAGTCTCCTGCCAGCAAAAGATCAACATCGCTTTTTTGCAAATTTGCTTTTGATAAAGCGGTTGATATCGCATCATCCATGAGCTGCCTTTCAGCCATTTCCCAGTTCTTTTGATAACAATGCATTTCGTCGTATGTTTTATCAATTAGATGACCGATCGGGCCTTCTTTTTCTTTCGGTCCTGCAGCTGTTCCTTCTGCATTGACATAAAGCTTGTGCTCAAATACCCAAGATTGTTTACCTGTTAGTTTCACGTTTCATTCCTCCTACGAAAACGCCTTTTCCAAGATGTATCGAATGATCCCTACGACATATGCCGAGACGACACCAAAAACAATGACGTTCCCAGCAAGCTTAAACATGTTCGTGGCTACACCTAACACAAGCCCTTCACTTCTATGTTCAAGAGCAGCACTTGTCATGCTGTTTGCAAACCCTGTCACCGGGACAGCGGATCCCGCTCCAGCAAACTGGCCGATTCTATCGTAAATACCGATACCAGTTAATATAGAAGAAATTAAAATGAGGGTCGCTACGGTTGGGTTCCCTGCTGTCTTTTCATTAAAATCAAAAAAGTGAATATAGAAATTTTGCAGCCCCTCACCTATGGCACAGATCAATCCACCAACAAGAAAAGCCTTGATGCAGTTGAGGACATAAGGAGGTTTAGGCTGATACGTTTTCACCTTAGATGGATAGTTCTCTTTTAAACTCGACACGTGTTGTTCCCTCCAAATTCTTAAATATAAATCAGCCAATGAAATAGTGAACCAAATACCTTTCCTAAGACAATGGCCATGAGAAGCAAAACAATTTTCCCGTCCATTCCAATTCTTTTCGTTAATATAGGAAGTACATTTAATACTTCAGTCAGCGCAGCTGCAAGCATGCCGACGAAGATGCCCGCTAAAAGACCGATCGGAAGTGCCAGCCATTTGGATAAATGCAAATGTATTGGACTTAAGGTTGCCCAGCCGCCAACGACCGCCCCGCTGATGACAGCCGCCTCGTACCCTTGTATGAAGCACTGCGTTTTGGTTAATTGCATTAAACGAGGGATGATGCCCAGCACTGTGAGAAATGCCACAAATCCTGCTCCTACCGTTAAACCGCCGCCAAGTCCAACAAGCACGACAAAAAGCCACTTACCGATCATGAATGTCTTTCATTGTCTCTTTATTTTCTTTGAGGGCGACATAATGATCGAGTTCGAGCTGATATTTAAACATTTCCACTTCAAGCGGACTTGGTTCTTCATTTAAACGCTTTTTAAATACATGATTGAAAAATAAAATCATGCCGAAGCCTAGTCCGAAGCTATATGGAATTTGCAATAAATAAGGATGCTCAACCGTTTTTCCTGTGATCATTTCATATAGGCGGATATGAACGAGCCGCATACTGACATCCTCGTGAAAATTCATAATGGCAAGCGCCGCTCCGACAAATAACAGGAGCCATACAAACACAAATAAAACGGGAGAAAGCTGGCGTTTGCCTGTATCAATTTCGACAATGGCCTCAGCGCCTCCAACGGTTTGAATGTCGATGTCTGGCCATGTTTTTTTGATCGTTTTGACCACATGCATGATATCAAGAACGGCGATGTGACGATCCTTTTTACTGACATGATATATCGGCATTTTGCTAAGCTTTTGCACAGCAAACTCATCACCAGTGATTTGGGCGATATCTTCTAAATAAATGAGCTGATCATTACCGGTCTTGATTCGATGGCGCAGCCGAAGAAAGATTTGTCCGTCCATCCAAGTCACTTCCTAAACGATGGGTTAAAAATAGTATGTGGTGAAAAATGGTTCTCATACGATAGAACTTGATTTACCGGTAATTACCACACAAAAAAAGCCAGCCGAATTGGCTAGCTGTCTTTTTGATCCATTTGCATTTGGATTTGTTTTAAAATTTTCTTTTCAAGCCGCGAGACTTGTACTTGTGAAATACCGAGCCTCTCCGCTACCTCAGATTGTGTTTGGTCTTTATAATATCTTAAGTACACAATGAGTTTTTCTCGTTCTTCTAATTCCTTGATCGCTTCTTTCAGGGCGATTTTATCAAACCATCTTTCTTCTGAATGATCCGCAATTTGATCAAGCAATGTAATCGGGTCTCCGTCATTTTCATACACGGTTTCATGAATCGATGACGGTGAGCGGACCGCTTCTTGGGCGAGGACGACATCCTCTGGTGTGATATCAAGATATTCGGCTATTTCCTGGACAGTCGGCATTCTTCCGTGAGACTTAGACAATTCATCTCTTGCCCGCCGAATTTTATTTCCAAGTTCTTTTAGTGACCGGCTCACTTTGACTGTTCCATCATCACGAATGAATCGCTGGATTTCACCAATGATCATTGGAACAGCGTAGGTGGAAAACTTCACATCATATGACAAATCAAATTTATCAACAGATTTCAGCAGTCCAATACAGCCAATCTGAAACAAATCATCTGGTTCATATCCTCTATTTAAAAAGCGCTGAACAACGGACCAAACAAGACGCATGTTTTTTTCTACGAGGAGGTCTCTTGCTTGCTGATCACCGTCTTGGCTTTTTTTGATGAGCTCTTTGACTTCATCATTTGACAGCTGGGCTTTTTTTGCTTGCTTTTTTACCTCCACATCCATATGAGCAGCTCCTTTAATTACAAAGCGCTTTGCTTTTTGATAGATGCTTTGTTAAACGGATGGTCGTGCCCATTTCTGGAGATGAGTCTATCATGACATCATCCATAAAATTCTCCATGATGGTAAAGCCCATTCCAGAGCGTTCTAAGTCTGGTTTTGTGGTGAATAGCGGCTGTCTTGCTTCTTCAAGGTCTGTAATGCCCATGCCTTCGTCACGGATGGTGAGGTACACAACATGGTCATCAAGTGTGACATGGATATGCACCTTGCCATCTGGATTTCCATCATAGCCATGGATAATGGAGTTTGTCACCGCCTCTGACACAACGGTTTTGATTTCTGTTAATTCATCTAATGTCGGATCAAGCTGGGCGATAAACGCTGCGACTGTCACCCTTGCAAAGGATTCATTTTGACTTAAAGCAGAGAAGGTCAGGTTCATTTCATTCCTCATGATGCCACCCCCAATGTTTGCAATGCCGTTTGCTCTGAAGGCTCCATACGGATGATTTTAAATAAGCCAGACATATCAAATAATCGGTTCACTGCTGGCGAGATAGCACAGACGACCATTTCTCCGCCAAGCTGCTTAATTTCTTTATATCTTCCTAAAATCACTCCGAGACCTGAGCTGTCCATAAACGTTAAATCAGCCAAATTCAGCACGATGTGGCGAATGTCCTCTGTTTCCAAATAATTCGTCACCTTTTGTCTCAATGTTTCTGCGGAGTGATGATCAAGCTCTCCTGTTAACCGAATGCAAAGTACGCTCTCTTTTACTTGAAAATCAATTTCAAGGCTCATCTTTTTATTCCTCCTTGCTCTAATTTCGGATAAAGATTGTTTCTCTTTTTTATCAAGTAAATCCTTCACCATGACAAAACTAGTGACCATTCGTCACATTTAGATGTTCTTTTCTTCTTACTCATAGCAAAAAGACTGCCAATTACAGCAGCCTTTCACATTTTTTTATTTCCATTTCACAAATTCCGCCATCGCACGTTTCAAGAAAGTCCAAACGCCTGCTTTTTCCATTCCTTCTTTAGCTTCTACAGGGCTTTCATGCAGCACTTTTCCGTCTTTTTTCAAGACAATTGTACCTAGTTCCGTTCCTTTTGAGAATGGGGCCGTGACATCCTGAGACAATTTGATTTCTTTTTTAATCTGATCCACATTTTCGCCTTTTTTCGTTAAAAGGGAGATTGGCTCAGAGGTGACAAGCTGAATTTTTTTCTTTTTCCCTTTGCTTACCTTGATCTCCGCTACGTCTTGTCCTCGTTTGTAAAGCGGGTGAGTGGTGTATTGACTAAATGCATAGTCTAACATTTTGACCACTTGAGCGTTTCTGTCTTTCGGTGTACTTGCGCCGAAGACAACTGCAATCACGCGCATGTTGCCTTTTTTAGCGGATGCAGTTAAACAGTATTTGGCTTCGCCTGTAAAACCTGTTTTCAACCCATCGACACCTGGATAAAATTTAATCAATCGGTTCGTATTCACAAGCCAGAATTTTTTATCCGTGTTTTGACGGAGATAGTCTTCGTAGACCCCTGTGAATTTAGTGATTTGTTCATATTTCAACAGCTCTTTTGCCATTTTTGCCATATCATGAGCTGTACTGTAATGGTCTTTTTCAGGAAGTCCTGTTGGGTTTTGAAAGACCGTAGAGGTGAGGCCGAGTTCTTTTGCTTTTTTGTTCATTTGCTCCACAAACTGTTCTTCAGACCCTGCAATATGCTCTGCCATGGCAACTGAAGCATCATTTCCTGACGCAATCGCAATGCCTTTCAGCATTTCTTTCACGGTCATTTCTTCTCCAGGTTCAAGGAAGATTTGTGACCCTCCCATTGATGCTGCATAATCACTTGTTCTAACCTTATCAGTCATTTTCAGTTTTCCTTGATCAATGGCTTCCATGATGAGAAGCATCGTCATGATTTTGGTCATACTTGCAGGTGCAAGCTTTTCATCGCTGTTTTTGTTGTAAAGCACTTTTCCCGTGTCACGTTCTATTAAGATCGCTGATTTGGCTTCGTGCACCAATTCTGATGTTTGTTTTTCTCCTGGTTTTTCAATCTTTTCTTTTGCTATCGCTGATGGTGAAACCATTGAGATAAGGATCATTAAAATAAACAATGCACATATATGACGTTTCAAGTGGCAGACCTCCATTATCGTAATCCTTTCTATTTTTTCCTCATACAGGCTGTTTTATTCAGAGATCGTATGATTGCCATAAAAAAACCTTCTGTCGATAAAACAGAAGGCTTCTTGAAACATGCTATGAGAGTTGTTTGACTACATCTTTTACTAAATCAAGGAAACTCGCTTTCACTTTTTCCGTTACTTCAATGACTTCATCATGGGACAGCGGCTGATCTAAAATACCTGATGCCGCATTAGAAATGCATGAAATACCAAGCACTTTGATTCCTGCATGACGCGCAACAATCACCTCTGGAACAGTTGACATGCCTACAGCATCTGCTCCAATTGTTCTGAGGAAACGAACTTCAGCCGGAGTTTCATATGAAGGACCTGTCATCCCTGCATAAACACCATGCTGTACAGATATACCTAAGCGCTGAGCTGTTTCTTCTGCAAGTGCCAGCAAACCTTTATCGTATGGGGCAGACATATCAGGGAAACGAACACCTTGACTGTCATTTGGTCCAATTAATGGATTGGTCCCCATCATATTGATATGATCTGTAATCAGCATGAGATCGCCTGGATGGAAGGATGTATTCACACCGCCGGCTGCATTTGTCACAATGCATGTCTCAATGCCAATTTCTTTCATCACACGGACTGGAAACGTCACTTGCTTCATATCATATCCTTCATAGAAGTGAAAACGTCCTTGCATAGCACATACGACAGTGCCTTTCAGCGTCCCGATGACGAGCTGTCCTGCATGACCCTCTACTGTTGAAACAGGGAATCCAGGAATATCTTCATATTTCAATTTGATTGGATTTTCAATCTCATCTGCTAAAATGCCAAGCCCTGAACCTAAGATCAATCCAACTGTTGGTACGTTTGTCGATGCTTGTTTAATGTATGCCGCCGCTTCTGAAAACTGTGCTCCCACGAGATTTCCCCCTATTTGAGTTTAGATAAAAAGCTTGTGCCGTATTTTGGCATCGTTGACTTGAAATTGTCTGCGACTGTTGCTCCAAGATCAGCAAAGGTTTTTGCTGTTGGCAGTTCATTTGCTCCCTGATGCTTTTTGCTGTAAGCAATGAGCGGAACGTATTCTCTTGTATGATCTGTTCCGTGATGAACCGGGTCATTTCCATGATCTGCTGTGATCACAAGGAGATCATCCTCTTTCAACAGGTCAAACACTTCAGGAAGTCGTGCGTCAAATTCCTCTAGTGCTTTTCCGTAGCCCTCTGGGTCTCTTCTATGTCCGTAAAGAGCGTCAAAATCAACAAGGTTTAAAAAGCTGAGTCCTGTAAAGTCTGTTTTAAGTGTATCGACCAGCTTGTCCATTCCATCCATGTTCGATTTTGTTCTAAGAGAAGATGTGATCCCTTCACCATCATAAATATCAGAGATTTTGCCGATCGCAATCACATCGAGCCCATCATCTTTCAGCTCATTCATGACTGTACGGTCAAATGGTTTTAAAGCATAGTCGTGACGGTTTGGTGTTCTGACAAATGCGCCAGGCTCCCCGACAAACGGGCGAGCGATAATGCGTCCAACCATATATTTTTCATCTAATGTGAGTTCACGTGCAATTTCACAAATACGGTAAAGTTCATCTAATGGCACCACTTCTTCGTGCGCAGCAATTTGCAGCACAGAATCCGCAGATGTATAGACGATTAGATCGCCTGTTTTCATGTGCTCTTCGCCAAGCTCGTCTAAAATTTCAGTACCAGACGCAGGTTTATTTCCAATAATGCCTCTGCCTGTTTTTTCTTTTAGTTCATTTAATAGTTCATCTGGGAATCCGTCTGGAAAGACTTTGAACGGTGTGTCTATGTAAAGACCCATTATTTCCCAGTGTCCTGTCATTGTGTCTTTACCATTTGATGCTTCTTTCATTTTTCCATAATACGCAAGCGGTTTTTCATCCGCTGGAATTCCTTTGATTTCTTTAATATGACTCAGCCCAAGCTTCGCCATATTCGGCATATGAAGCCCGTTCATTTTTTCAGCAATATGTCCTAGTGTATCTGCACCTACATCATTAAAATCAGCAGCATCGGGTGCTTCCCCAATTCCTACTGAATCCATTACGACGAGGAAAATGCGTTTATACTGATAATCAGGCATTAAAAAGCGCCTCCTTCAATATTCTTGTCTTTTGACCTTTCAAAAAGAGAGGTCTGACATCTCAAGTATAAACCGTTTACAAGCCGGTTGACAACCATAAACGGCGCAAACATGAAAAAGCATGACACACGTTCACTGTGTCATGCTTTACTTATGCCCTTGGATGGAATTTGTGATACACATCTTTCAGTCTTGTTTTCGTCACATGTGTATAAATTTGTGTTGTTGAGATATCGGCATGTCCGAGCATCTCCTGCACGGCTCTTAGGTCTGCACCGTTTTCAAGCAGATGTGTTGCAAATGAATGCCTGAGTGTATGGGGTGTGAGTTCCTTTTGAATCCCTGCTTCGATGGTTCTTTTTTTCAAATTCTTCCAGAAACCTTGCCGCGACATCTTTTTCCCGTGATGATTGAGAAATAAGGCATCTGCCGGCTGTTTTTTTAACAGCTTGCTTCTTCCCTTTTCGATATATTCTTCAATCGCACTTGCAGCAGCTTCACCAATTGGCACAATCCGCTCTTTTCTTCCTTTTCCAAAACAACGGATAAAGCCCATTGTGAGGTGAACATCAGCAAGAGTCAGATCCAGCATTTCACTGACGCGAATGCCTGTTGCATATAAGAGCTCGAGCATCGCTTTGTCACGGTAGTCAAAGGGAGTGTGCTGATTTGGTGTATCAATCAGCTTTTCGACTTCCCCTAGTGATAGAACTTTCGGTAGTTTCCGCTCTGTTTTTTGCGTTTCAATGTTCCACGACGGATCATCTGTTGTCACTTTTTCCCGGAGCAGAAATTGATGGAAGGAACGGATCGAGGATAGATGCCGCACTGACGTTTTGCTCGATTTCCCTTCCTTCTTTAGCTGCTTTAAATAATGAATGATATGCAGGCGCGTGACATCTTTGATATCCGTCAGCTGCTCATGTGTCATTAAAAAAGACAAGTAGTTCTGTAAATCTCGTTTATAAGAAACAATGGTATTTTCAGAGAGTCCTCTCTCTACTGTCATAAAATGAATAAAGTCGGATAATTGATCGTTCAATGATTTCTACTCCCCGTTTTGATAAAAATAAATCAATCGGTCTTGCCAGTTGTCTTGATTCGGCTGATCCATTTCCATCACTTTAATTGCTGCACCCTCTGGTTTATCATAACGATGGTAGCTTTCATATTCTGAATTTATCCATATCATAGCATAATAGAACAAGACGGTAAAACCAGTGAACAAGATGAATACTTTCATCACTTCACCTGTTGTTTTGAGCCATTTTCGCATGATTTTCATGTCCTTTCTCAAGCTTCTCATTACTTCAGCATATGCCAGGTGGGACAAGGAATATACAGCGAAAATGCAAAAAACCTCTTCATCTTAAATGAAAAGGTTCCAATTCGGATTATTTGCCGGATTCATCATCATGACACCGGTGGCAAATACCATGGAATGTCAATCTATGATCCTTAATTTTAAATTTCCAGTCACGTTCAATAATCTCTTCAACGTCTTCTAATAAATCATCTTCTATCTCATCGACTGTCCCGCATTCCATGCAGACAAGATGATGATGGAAGTGAGCGGCTCCTTCTTTGCGAAGATCATATCGCGAAACGCCGTCTCCAAAGTTAATTTTATCAACAACTTTCAGTTCAGTTAGCAATTCTAACGTTCGATAAACAGTAGCAAGACCAATTTCAGGAGACTTCTCTTTTACGAGGAGGTATACATCTTCTGCACTTAAATGGTCTTCTTCATTCTCAAGCAGTACTCTTACTGTTGCTTCACGCTGTGGCGTGAGCTTATAGCTGGAAGAATGAAGCTGTTTCTTAATTCGATCAATCCGATTTTCCATTGACTTTCCCTCCTACGCCACATTACTTGATCATTATATCAAATGATGTGCTGAGAGCCAACTATAATCATTTTAAATTGATAAATAAATTGATTATTATTTAATAACGATTATAAAATTATGAAAAAAGAACACCTGCCAGCTTTTTCATGAGCATGAAAGATACGTAAGATTCAAAAAAGGACGAAAGTGCAGCAAGCGTTAAAATCATCAGCAAAACAGATGCATACCGGGCGAACCACTGAACAGGTGCTTGACTGATGGTTTTTTTCATGAACAGCTGCCCAATGAGACGGATGGAAAACGCAATCGCACATGTACCAATCACTAAATAGGCTGGAATAAGCAATATGTTTTGCGGAAGAACCGATACGAACGAAAGGAAAAAACCACTCAGCCCCATTTGATTTACTAGAAAACCAACTGTAAACCCAACGACAATTCCTTTTAAAAAAATCATGAGAAAGATGAGCGGCAGGCCAATGATAGATATTCCTAGTATCCACATAAGACCTAAATATTTCATATGATGCAAAAAGCTTTGCAAAAACATTTCTTTTGATTCTGCTGCTTTCTCATTCGTCAGCTGACCAAAAAATTGATTTAAATAATAGAATAAATCCTCTTTCTGACTAATTGTCATACTATTAACGATGATGGCCCCAAAGATCACGCCCATTAAAAAGAGTACAGAGACAAACAAATAAATCGATAGATGGTCTTTTACGTGCTGAAGAAGATGTTCCTTCCAAGACTTTTTCCGCATGCGTCTTCCTCCCAAATAGTAAAGGTTACTAGATTCTATGAGAGAGATTACGAAACATGACAGTTTTATTGAAAGAAAAAAGAGAAAGCAGCCTAAACACTGCTCCCTCTTATCATTTATCGGGCGGCTTTTTGTACGTTCACAAGCCCGGCACCATAATAAAAAGGATCTCCAAGCTTTGCAGCCGTTTTTGAAAGTCTCTCGCGCACTTCATCGTTTGTCAAATTCGGATGTTTTGATAGAATGACAGCCGCAGCGCCCGCTACATGCGGTGATGCCATGGATGTTCCACTCTTATAGCCATATTCATTATGAGGAATGGTGCTGAGCGTTGAAACGCCCGGTGCTGAGACTTCCACTTCTTCGCCGACAGATGAATCAAAGGCTCTTTGTTTTCTTTCGTCAACAGAGGCAACCGCCATCACTGAGGCGTACTTAGCTGGATAGTCAACCGTGTTGAGAGAGCCATAACTTCCTGCATTCCCAGCAGAAGCCACAATGAGAATCCCTTTGTCGTATGCTCGATCTACCGCTTCTTTCAGCGCTTCAGATTCACTTGCTCCTCCCATACTAATATTGATGACATCCATGTCATTCTCAATGGCCCATTCAATTCCTTTAATGATCCAGCTATAGTAGCCGTCACCATTTTCATCTGCCACCTTGACCGCATAGATAGAAGCCTTTGGCGCAACACCAACGACACCTACCTTATTATCTAACGCTGCAATTGTGCCTGCCACATGCGTTCCGTGTTCATGCGGGTCAACAAGCGGATCTGACTTTGTTGGAACAAAGCTGACTCCGCCGGTGACATGTAAATCTTCATGTTTGCCATCGATGCCGCTGTCAAGAACGGCTACTTTGACATTCTGTCCGGCGTATCCCCGTTTATGTACCTTTTGTGCTTTGATGCTTTTGATGCCATATGGGATCGTTTGACCGCTTGTTTTTGCCTTTTGGTCCTCCTCAATGAAGGTCACTTCTTTTGCCTGATTCAGTTTCTCTTTCGATGCCTCATTCAAGGAAACTTTCATCATATCTATTTGCTCTATGGATTCTTTTACATGCCCACCAGCTTCTTCGACAAGCTGTTTTTGTGTATGGTCTTGAACGGAAGAAGAAAAGCCGATCATGTACTCTTTTTTTGCTTGCTCCTTTGCAGAAATATGTGAGGCGCCGAACGTGACCGATGCCAGCATCATACTTGCCATACAAAGCCTTGCTCCAATTGACTTGACGTTCACAATACTCACTCTCCCTTTCATCTTTTTGTCATTTAACTACATTTTCAGACAAAAAGAAACGACCGTTTGTCCTATTTTTTAAAATTTTTCCATTTATTTGAACTAGTTGTCACAAAAAAGCAAAATAAAAATGCTTATGATCCTCTTGATAGTGATCATAAGCATTCCTTCTTTTATGTTTTTTCATCATGTGCTGCAAGGCTTCTTGTTTTGTTTTTGTCTTTCTTTCATGTGTGCTAAAATGCGGCATGTTTCCTCTCGACAGTTCCGGGTTTCGGCTGTGCTGTCTTTGAATATGTTCTCGTTTTTTCTTTGCATTGCTTTTTCCCATTTGGCAAAACCCCTTTCGTTGACGTTATGATACACGATGTGACATAAAAAAGATAGACGTATACACGCCTATCTTTCTGTTTTCACCATATCAAGATGCGGAATTCCATCTTCATCATAACAATCTGAAACGGCCTTAAAACCAAATGATTCGTAAAACGACTTCAAGTAGGCCTGCGCCTGAATTTTGACACTTGTTTCACCTAATTCACTCAGCTTTTCCAAAGCCTTGCTGAGCAGCATTTTTCCATAGCCTTTTTTTCGGCCTGCCTGCATCACAAGAACGCGGCCAATGGACGCCTCTTCGTACATGATTCCGCTTTGAAAAATTCGGCAATAAGCCACAATCGTGCCGTCCTCTTTTGCAGACAGATGAAGCGCTTCTTGGTCCCGGTGATCAATTTCAGGGTAAGGGCATGTTTGTTCGACAACAAACACATTGACTCTTTCCATTAAAATCAGGTAAAGATCCTCTTTTGTTAATTGGTCAAACGTTTGACATGTCCAGTTAACTTGATTCATGATTGATATCCACCTTACCGTACACTCCGCCCCCGCCAGCGATCAGTTCGACTTCACCTTTTCTTGCTTTGATGATGTAATTGGCTGTTTTTTCTGGCAGGACAGCTTTTAGTTCTTGTTCTGTTGCTTGATGAAGGATATTCATCTCTGTGTGAAACACGGCTTTTAGCTTCTCCAGCGTTTTGGCTCCGACACCCGGAATAAATTGAAGCGGGAGCTGATGAACATAAGGAGGTCTTGTTCCTTTGTCACTTTCTTGGTCAGCAAGCTCCTTTAAACGCTCACTCACCCCTTTTGTCATCCGGGTATGTCCGCATGCGTGGCACTTTTCTTGATCTAGCGCGCTAGGTCTTACTCCGCACTTCTCGCAGGTTGTATGATAGTACTTCCCAAGCCGAGGAGCGAGTCCATAATTTCCTGTAATGGCTCTTCCCTCTTTCCCTTCAAGGGCTAGTTTGAATTCGGCAAAAGAGGCATGATCCATTCGGATTTTTGTATATTCTCGCGCAATTTTTCCTAAAGAATGAGCGTCTGAATTCGTTAAAAAGGGATAACGATTCAGTTCACTTATCTGGGACGCCATTGACGTATCGCAGCTAAGTCCTAGTTCAACAGCATCAATGAGGTCTGGGTCGAATACTTCCGTTAAAGACGTGTTGACTCCTTTGCCAAATAAGCTTTTATGCGGCGTGAAAATATGAGCAGGAATAAACAAGCCTCCTAGCTCCTTGACCTTGCGCTGAAGTGTTTTCCCATCAACATAGAGGCGCTGTGAACTCAAATGCACATTTTTCATATAAAGCGCGAGCCATGCGGAGAACTCAGACATTTTGTGAAGTGTGGGCATAAATGCAAGCACGTGAATTGGACCTTTTGAATGGTTATCGTTAATTTCTAATTCACTGCCTAAAAGCAGCACGGTCTGTCCAAATGATAGACCGCCATCATTTAGTTCAGTGTACTTGCCTTCCTCTACACCCTCTATTAATTCTTCTAGGACTTCTGGAGATTGTGCATCAATCACACCAATCATCCCCATCCCTTTACTTTGCGTTGCTTCAATGAGAATTTGGTCAATTGTCAGTGACCTTGCACCTGTAATTTTAACAGCTCTGCCTGTTCTTGTTCTGCCAATATGAATATGGATGTCTGCAAAAAACTCCCTCATTTTGTTGACTTAAGTACCTCTTGCAATTGTAAGTACTGAATGGCATAGGCTGTTTTTGCATCATAAATGTGCTGCTTTTCAATGAGGTGCAAGGCTTCTTCTAATGAAACTTCCATCACTTCAACAAATTCATCTTCATCCAGCTCTCTTTTTTCTTCAAGCGGAACCAGCTGATCTGCAAGATAAATGTGGACGATTTCATCTGCGAAACCAGGTGATGTATAAAAGGCCGTCAGCTTTTGGAGCTGCTGAGTGGTGTACCCTGTTTCTTCTTCTAATTCTCGCAGTGCTGTATGTGCCGGCTCTTCCCCTGGCTCTAATTTTCCAGCCGGAATTTCAACGATGGCTCTCTCTAGTGCTTTACGGTATTGCTTGACCAAGATGATTTTATTTTCGTCTGTACGAGCAATGACGGCTACTGCACCAGGATGTTTGATGATTTCGCGTTTGCCTTGTTTTCCGTTTGGCAATTCTACATCTTTAAGAACCAAATCAATGATTTTTCCGTTATATAATTCTTTAGTCGATAATGTTTTTTCTTCAAAGTCCTTCAATTTTGTCAGCTCCTCGTTCTACTTTCACTTTTTACTTCATTCATTTTAACATAGATGATTTAGGAGAAGCGAAATGCGAACGCTTGCTTCAATGCGCCACTTGAAATCACCTAGCTTGAATTCCAGATTTTTTTCACTTAATGTGAAGGGATAGGAGTGTGATGGAATTGAAAAAAAGACGAATTGGTACCTCGGATCTTTTGGTGAGCGAGGCAGCACTAGGATGTATGTCCCTTGGAACGGAAAAAGGAAAAGCGCTCTCTTTATTAGATGAGGCTATAGACCTTGGAATTAATTATTTGGATACAGCCGATTTATATGATTTTGGGACAAATGAAGAAATTGTCGGGGAGGCTATTAAAAACAGGCGGCAAGATTTGATTTTGGCCACAAAAGGCGGCAACCGCTTTGAAAAAGGCAAATCTGGCTGGGACTGGGACCCTTCAAAGGCGTACATAAAAAAGGCCGTGAAACAAAGCCTCAAGCGGCTGCAAACAGATTATATTGATTTATACCAACTGCACGGAGGCACGATAGATGATCCTATCGATGAGACGATTGAGGCTTTTGAAGAATTAGTGGAAGAAGGCGTTATTCGCTATTATGGCATCTCTTCTATCCGTCCAAACGTCATTAAAGAATACGCCAAAAAATCCAACATCGTCAGTGTGATGATGCAATATAGTTTACTCGACCGCCGTCCAGAGGAATGGTTCTCTCTTCTTGAAGAACAAGGCATTAGTGTCGTCGCAAGAGGACCTTTAGCAAAAGGGCTTTTAACTGAAAAACCACTTTCGCAAGCAAGTGCAGCGATTCAAAAAAACGGCTATCTTCAATATTCATTTGACGAGCTCCAGCAGGTCATTCCTTCTTTAAAGAAAGTCGCTTATGACCTATCATTCACAGAGCTGTCCATTCAATATTTGCTTAAGCATTCTGCGGTCAGTTCCGTTGTATTTGGCGCAAGCTCGGTGGAACAACTAAAAGAAAATGTAGCAGCGGCAAATGCACGTTCTTTAAGTGACCAAGAAGTAAAAGCATTGACTTACTATACAAAACCATCTGTGTATGAGGCGCACCGGTTTAAATAACATAAAAAGAGATCGCTTTATGTGATCTCTTTTTTATCGTGTTTTTCTCTATTAAAAATGAGAAGGGGCTAAAAGCCCCTGTACTCTTATCTATTTGCACTTTCATAATACGCATAATTTCCGGCTTTGCCTTTAAGGTGAAATGTAGTACCAAAACGTTGAAAATTATTTGCAAATACGCCATTATCTGAATGCATACATAATCGATTACCTCCACCTTTAAAAGGAGTTACAGAACAATCAACAATTGTAGTCACCGACGTACGAAAATCCGCTTCCTTTGAATCATTTGTAGCAAGAGCTTGTCCAGAAACAGGTAAAAGCAATCCTAAAGATAAAGCAACTCCAGTCATTGTTCTTCTCAATTTCATGTGAATCATCTCCATTTCCAAATTTTTCAATTCATCTTCATTATAAGAAGAATGCTCCTCTATTAAAAGGGTCTTAATTACTATATTTGTAATAAAAAGGAATTTTAATAAATCAATACTCCCGTTTCTTCTATTTTGATCACGTATAAAATAGGTGATGGGATTTAGTTTTAAATCATATTTTCACGAAGCTGAAATGAAGTGAAATTCGAAGGAGTCAGAAGAGTCTGCTCTCAAATCACCTATGTTTTGAACAAGTTCATTTCGTGTTGATCAATCTCAATGATGACATGAAAAAAAGGAGCATCAGAGCTCCCTTTTTTTAGCTTTTATATTTTCTCCAGTCCAAATGACTTTCATCTAGCAGCTCGGAGAAGCTTTTATTTTTTTCTTTTTCTTTCTGCTGCCTAAGGAGGTCTTGTCGTTTTTGTTCTTCTCTTTTTTCTGTCTGGGCGGCAAGGTTCTGCTTCATTTGAAGAAGCTGCTGTTTGAGATCCTCGTTTATACCGTCCTTTAATTTCGCTTGTTCTTGATTGGTCTTTTTCATCGTGCCTCTCTCCTTTTGTCCTAAGTGTATCATCCGTTTTATTTGCTGAGCAAGAGTCACGCCAATCTCCCAACATGTGGTATGATCGTCATAGGAAAAACTTCGGAAAGGAAGAATCAGCTGGATGAAGAAATGGATCGCTATACTTGCCTTGATATTATGTCCGCTCGCTGCAATCGGTATTTTTTTCACCAATAAAATGATGTATATTCGAAAATTAACAGATGAAGAGCTCATCAAAAGAGAATCAGATGAAGGACACTATCATCACGAAGAGTTTCAACAGCTTAAAAAAGAGAAAGTGTGTATTCCTTCAGCATTTGGTTATGATCTTCATGGCTATTTTGTGCCGCACCCACATCCACATACAACACGCACCATCGTACTTTGTCATGGCGTCACAGTCAGTTTGATTAATTCCGTTAAGTATATGAAATTATTCCAAAAGCTCGGATGGAATGTGATGCTTTATGATCATAGAAGACATGGAATGAGCGGCGGGAAAACCACGAGTTATGGATACTACGAAAAAGAAGATTTAGCGCAGGTCGTGAAGTGGCTCAGACAAAGACTCGGGGAAAATGCCATTATCGGCATACATGGAGAATCAATGGGTGCAGTCACGACTTTGTTATATGCTGCAAAGCCGGAAGCAAGCGCCAATTTTTACATAGCTGACTGTCCTTTTGCTTCTTTTGAGGATCAGCTTCTCTATCGATTAAAAATAGATTTTCGTCTTTCAGGGCAATGGATTCTTCCACTAAGTGATCGAGTGTTAAAATGGCGGGATGGATACAGCATTCGGCAAGTTTCACCGCTGGATGTGATCGATCAGGTGAAAGAACCTGTGCTTTTTATCCATAGTCTTCATGATGACTATATTCCATGCGAGCAGAGTCAGCAGCTATATGCTCGAAAAAAAGGTGATAAACAGCTATTTATAGCGCCGCACGGGGCACATGCGATGTCTTTTAGCGAAAATAAGGCAGCTTATGAACAAGAAGTTCAAGGATTTCTTCAACAATTTGAATCGAATGAAGATAAAAGAGGAGAATGAACAGCGGTTCGTCTCCTCTTTTTGAGCTAACTTATGCGATAGTCACCACTGTTGTATGATGTCTGCCCGCCAGCTCCATATGACTCTCTTCCGATTGCTGCTGACTCATGACCGATAATCCTGCAGTTGCTGCCAATAAAAGAACTATCAAACTCGTTTTCATATAAATGACCCCCATTTTGAATTTTTGATATGGCTTGAATCTTCCTTTCGTAAAACCGTGTAGATGCTTCATACAGTCCAAGCTCATTGTAATAATGAGCCGCATCAAGTGCCAATCCCTCAATATCTGGGTATAAGCGCTTGTCCTCGAGCAGGTCTAATGTATCGTCTATGATCGTTATTTCTGCATCAACGTATAATGCTTTTAAGAACTGAAATTTGCAGATGTAAATTTCATCTTCTAATTCACAGGCTTTCATAATACCTTGTTGATAGAGAGTTAACGACTCTTCTATTTGTTTTTGTTTAAACAGGATTTGGGTCAGCATAAATAGTGGGTCTAGAGAGCGATTAAGATGGGTTAAATTCTCCTTTTCAAACACTTCAAGAGAGTCTTTCAGATAACGGCTTGCTTCCGCAAGATCGTTCATTTGGTAATAACAGTTACCTAAGTTGAAAAGGGCCGAACCTATGACTCGAGGGTTTCCAATTGAGCGTGCTCGATTTAGAGCATTTTTAAAGTAGGGTAATGCATGTTCATAGCATTTCAAATCATCATAGTTTGCACCGATGACAAATTCACAGTGGATGATTCTCAGCGTGTACGTTCTGTAGGCAGAGTACGTATCTAACGCTTGCAAGGCATAGTGCATCGAAAAGTGGGTTTGTTTCATGTGGTAGTATATTTCAGCTAATTTAAAGTAAAATTCTGCTCTTTCTATATCATCTGATATAAGATTGAGCTTTTTTTCTGCTGAACGGTAATAAGCAATGGCACTTAAATAGTTTTGCTGTTCAAACTCAAACATTCCTGTGAAAAAATGAACATAGTATTCAAGCATGTCCGTTAATTTCGTTTGCGAATGTTCGATCGTTTCTAGCAGGTTCTTAATTTCTTCATCATTTGAGGCTTTCTTTGCCGGTTCAAAATATTCAAGCATCACCTTATGGCGAAAATCCATCAGCTGGTAAAACAGCAACAAGTTTTGATCCTGTTCCATCTCCAGAATTTCCTGCTCGATCTCGGCCTTCAGCTTCTCTGCTTTCATGACATGAAATCCGCAAATCTGCCTATACCATTCGTTTATTTTGATTCCAACCTGAGGCGATGACAGCTTGAGCTTCAATTCACTTTAGCACCTCCCTTCTCATATACGATACATGTTGTATTCTATCACATTCCCTCGAATGGAAGAAATATGAAATGTCATTTTTCGCAAAGTTTTCGGTATCCCGCAATAAACGCTTTCATTGCCTATTTTTCGGCATTTATAACCACGGTTTTTTCATTTCTATTTTTCTCATTTTGTCGAATTGGTTGTTATAAAACGGTTTTTTTGCGTTTTAAAAGATCATTTTTCAGATTAGACATCCCTGCTGTTTGATGAGATGATGAAGGCACGAAAAAAACCCTTTTGTCAAAAAAGGGCTTTTATAATACATCTGTTACCTGTTCCATATTCTCTTTGATCCAATTGACAGCTAATTCGAGCGTTGGAAATTCTTCCGTTTCAAATGTGACTTCATCTTGAAGAAGCCAAACGTCCTTTTTCACCGAATCCATTCCACCTATTGACCAGTGCAAAAGGGTATAGGGATGATTGTTATTTAAAAACGACACCCATGTTTTATTTTGTGCCGTGTTTTGTATCACTCTAAGCTTCTGATCCACTACGTTTCCACCTTACTTTACAAGTATGCCCATTCTTGGACTGAGTATTTGCTGAGGACTTTTCAGCATCAATGTATTAGCTTTTTCATTAAAATCGATGGTCATTTCCTCATCAAAAAATACCTTCTGTGCAATGTGTATATATAGTTTTAAATGTTGGCTATTATTCAGTTGTTCCCATTCACCTGTTCTTTCACTTGTTAACCAAAGCATTGGTACGCCACTCACTGCACAGCCACAACCTTCTGAATCGTAGCGAAGCAGTAATTCCTTAGTTTCGTTTCCTATTTGCTGTTTTTCTATATATGTTTTAGCCAGTTCTGTGATGTGAATATACATGGCGAACATCCTTTTTAAATTGATGCTTACATTGTAACACATAAAACACCATAAAACATGACACACGACTAAATCCGAAAGTCATATTCTTTGAAATACACGCTCTTCTCACTAGGATTATATCTATCTATTGGCTCTTTTCGCTTCTTGTTTTTTAGAATTATACTTATGACGCTACCAATTTTAAAAGAATAAACAGGAGGTTTTAGATCGTGAAAAAAAGATTATCTCTCTGCTTCATCGGGGCACTGATATTTATGTTGAGTTTCGCTGTGCCAAACATGAAAGCGGCATCTGTCCTTGATGAAGTACGAGAAAGCTATGCGACTTATACGGGATCTGGTTACTCAGGGGGCTCCGCATTATTAGATCCTATTCCATCTGACATGAAAATTACGGCTTTAAATCCCCATGACTATAACTATAAAGGGGTAAATGCGGCACTTGCAGGTTCTTACCTTGAAGTAAAGGGTCCAAAAGGAAAAACCGTTGTGTATGTAACCGATAAATATCCAGAAGGAGCAAAAGGAGCTCTTGATCTTTCTCCTAATGCCTTTGCCAAAATCGGTAATATGGCAGATGGAAAAATCCCAATTAGTTGGAAAATTGTAAAAGCACCGATTAGCGGAAATGTAGCTTACAGAATAAAAGAAGGCAGCAGTGAGTGGTGGGCTGCGATTCAAGTGCGCAATCATAAATATCCGATTATGAAAATGGAATATTACAAAGATGGACAATGGGTGAACATGGAAAAGACAGACTACAACCATTTCCTTGGATTTAATATGGGGTCTAAATCTCTTCCTGTTCGAATCACAGATATCCGCGGGGTCATAGTAAAGGATAAATTACCCGCTCTTCCATCTACTGCTGCTTCACAGGCCTATATTGTAAAAGGCAATGTTCAGCTTCCTAATTAACGAGGGAAAGAGGTAGCTTATTTAAGAGCTTCCTCTCTTCCTTCTCTATCCCAGTGATATGCCTCATTTTCTATTTCTTTTATGATTTCATTCTTTCCTGCCATATAGCTTTGTATATCTTCCGGATACTGATTTGCTAATTGTTCCTTGACAGACGCATACGCTACAGCTCGTTCTGGATGGGCCCTTAAGTAATCTCGAAACAATAAATGCCTTTTCACATCAGGGTGATTTCTCTCATAAACATGGACATGATGCGTACGATTCAAGCCACCCTTTTGAAAAAAACGTCTCCCTTTTATGCCATTTTCACCTAGCGCTTGATATCCAAGATGTTCAAAGCTCTCTCTTTTTCTATCGATCTCTTTTATATGACTTACTTCTATTAAGATATCAATAATTGGTTTGGCAACAAGCCCTTCAACTGACGTACTACCAATATGATGTCCTTCTATCCAGTTCTTTTGAATGATTTGCTTGAGTTGCTGCTTTTCTTGATGGAATTCTTCATGCCACTCTTTTTTGAATTCGACAACCTCAACCTTTCGCCTTGGTCTCCATTTCATTTTTGATAAGGTGAGCTCTTTTGCAACATGAATCACATCTGTTTCAAGAAATCCTAACTTTTCGTATAGCCTTTTTGCAGGGGTATTTTTTTGCCCTGTGGTCAGTTCTATAGGGACATTTTTCTCCATAATTGTGGACATAAGTTTTGTTCCAATACCCTGCTTTAGCGCTTTTGGATGTACAGCCAATCGACTAATGATCAAATAATCTTTCTGCTCTTCATAAGAGGCAACGCCTAGTAAGATTCCCTTTTGCTCAAAACCAATAAATTGCTCTTTTGCTTTCATTACATCTTGAATGGTCTCTTTTAATGGTGGGAGATCGGCATAGCCAATTTGTTCAGCTTCTTGTTGGTATGCAGCTAGTTGAATATGTAAGATCTGCTTTGCTACATCACTTATTGTTTGATCTAAATTGATAATCATTGCATTGCCTCTAATTTTTTCACAAATAAAACACGATCTTCATTTATTCCATCATAGTCTGAAAACACGGAGATTCCTTCTACAGTTTTGTCCCCTTTTTCAATTTGAAAGCCCAATTTTGCATGATAGGCAATCGATACTTTATTTACAGGTGCTGTTACCGCTTTAATGGTTGTTCTTCCTTCCTGTTTTGCCACATCATAAAAGGCTTGATATAGGATTTTTCCTATCTTTAATTTCCGATGGTCTGGATGTACACCTACAAAATGAATATACGCTTCATCTGAATGAGATTGCGATAAAAAACCGACTAAAAAGCCAATCAGTTCACCTTTTTCAACGACGACAAAACTTGTTTGCTGAAAATGTTCAAAAAATAGCTTCGGCAATTTTGCGCGCAAATCTCTGCCTCCCCACCAGCTTTGGATGACGGATGTGACGGCGTAAAAATCTGACGGCTTCACTTGACGTATCATGATGACCTCGCCCCTTTTCATTTTTGGCTTACCGCTCTTTTTTTAAAAAAAACTGTTGTTTCAATAGTCTACCTGTCCGATTAATTGTTTGTAAAGATCACGTGTCAGCCTTTTTTCCTTTCAGCTTTGTTGATTCTTCGTTCTTTCGCCGTCATCTCCTTTTAAATCTTCACACTTATTTCAAAAAGTTCACTTTTTGTGCGAAAGTTTCATTCTTTTGGTATGTTAAGATGGTTCATATAGGAAATGTAACAAATGTTTATTGGAGATGATGATATTGGTTTGGATTGTTACTTCACTTGTTGTGTTTAGTCTTTTAAAGCTTCTTGTCACTTCGCTGCCTTCTGGTGTTGTGGAACGCCTTTTTAGTCGTTATGCGGTGCATGCAAAAGTAACAAGTGATCAAACAACGATCATGTTTGAAGATCGTCCGCTCAATGATCAGCAAGTATCTGAAATTATTCAACATTTTAATGATGCGATCTTTATTGAACGCTATTATATTTATCCTGGTGATGAAGAGCGTTTTCTTCATCCGCAGGAAGGGCCGGCACCGCTTACCATGCAAACAAAGCTTGGCAAACATGATGTGACCCTTTATCTGTATCATTACGATGACCACGTGGATGTGGTGCGGCAGTTTACACATAAGCCTAAGAAAAAATTGACGGCCTATCGTTTGCGTTCTGAGCCGCTCCAAACATCCCACAACTTGGCACATGCTTAAAATATGTTGCATCAAATGAGACGAAGTGGAAGACACTTCGTCTTTTTTGTATGGATTTACGCTCTTTTCTTTGAATGATTTACCAGTATCAATTTCGCCTCCTGACGGTTACAATATAAACGGAACATATGTTCTAAGAGGTGAAAATAATGAATGAACGAGCCATTCTGCTTGTGGATATGCAATCGTTTTATGCGTCAGTCGAAAAAGTGGAGGCTCCCCACTTGAAGGATGTGCCGCTCATCGTCTCTGGAGATCCTGAGCGGCGGAGCGGGGTCGTACTTGCCGCCTGCCCGCTCGCTAAAAAACGAGGCGTACAAAATGCATCAAGATTATGGGAAGCGCAGGAGAAATGCCCCGAAGCTGTCGTCGTACGCCCCCGTATGCAGCGCTATCTTGATATCTCTGTCATGATAACAGAGCTGCTCGAACAATACACAGATCTTGTCGAACCCTATTCAATTGATGAACAATTTCTTGATATTACAGGCAGTCTGACACTACTCGGTTCTCCCCGCGAGATCGCTCAAAATATACAAACAACCATTATGAACCAGACTGGCATTTACGCACGTGTTGGCATCGGTCCTAATAAAGTGCTCGCTAAAATGGCCTGTGACCATTTTGCTAAAAAAAACACATCTGGTATCTATGAACTTCGTACAGACAGTGTTGCGGCTGATTTATGGCCGCTTCCGATTGGAAAATTATTTGGCGTCGGCAAACGAATGGAGCACCATTTAAAACGAATGGGCATCAGTACCATTGGGACGCTTGCTGCTTATCCGTTAGACCGGCTTAAAAAACGCTGGGGAATCAACGGAGAGCTTTTGCAGCGAACAGCTTTAGGGCATGATCCCTCTCCGGTCACCATTCACACACATGATCAGCAAAAAGCGGTTGGACATCATATGACTCTTCCCCATGATTATGCGTCTTTTGAGGATATCAAAGTCGCTCTTCTTGAATTGAGTGAAGAAGTGGCAAGACGTGCACGCTTTAAGCATTATCTTGGGCAAACAGTGTCTGTTGGCGTGAGAGGCGCTGATTTTTCTCATCCGACTGGATTTCATAGACAAATCAAGCTTCATTCACCTACACAGTACGGGACAGATATTGCAGACGCAGCCATTCAGCTATGCAAGCAGCACTGGGATGGCCAGCCCATTCGCAGTGTGGGTATTACTCTCTCACAGCTGCAGTCTGACAGCCAATATCAGCTGACTTTATTTGATCACCATGTTCAAAAAGACAAACTCAGCAAAGTATTTGATGCGATCCACATGAAGTATGGACCTGCTGCCCTGCTGCACGCTTCGTCACTGACAAGCGCAGGGCAGGCGTATCACCGCGCCGAAAAAATTGGCGGACATTACAAATAACGGAGGCGAACAGCCATGAATCCCAATAAATTAACACCTGGATACAACCTCATGTGGGAATCAAGCCGAATGATGCTTCCAGAGCACCGGGAGCAGCTGCTTGCTCAAAAACGGAAGAAAAAAGAGTACACCCCTCCCCCGCTGAGCACCGATCAACTGGAGGAAATGAATTTTTTGATCACACAGTCGATTACCGAGGATCAAGCGATTTACGTGACATATGCCGCAGCAGGTATGAAAGAGCAGTTTTGGGGCTGGGTAAAAGCCATTCATTATGAAACGCAGCGCATAAAAATCGTCAATGATGAGGATGTTCTCAACCTGTCCTTGCAGCAAATCGTCGCGATCGACCTTGATTAAATTTTCGCCAAATGACCGCGCGAATCAGTGACATAGAAGCACTGGCAGCAAAAAGCAAACCTCCAAATGGCGAGCCAATCTTGCTTCTTTGCCATATGGCAGATGTCTCCTCCATCAAATTGTGTATTTAATTTGCACAATTTTTCATGTATGATTGGAACATCTTACAAACTCAGGGGAGAAACAGCATGAAAAATAACTTACGTACGTTACATCCGCTTAGTTGGACGATCATCATCGGCACCATATTTGGCCGAATGGCGACGTCCATGAGCATTCCTTTTTTGGCCGTTTATTTGACACAAGTCAAAGGCGCCTCAGCGTCTTCTGCTGGATTAATCATTGCCGTTAGCTCTCTGATTGGGATCGTTGCGAGTTTTTACGGCGGATATATTTCTGATCGTATCGGCAGAAAAAAGGTCATGCTTCTATCGATCTTCGGTTGGTCACTTGTCTTTGTTGGCTTTGCATTTGCAGATGCCATTTGGGTCTTCTTTATCATGAACGCTTTAAACGGACTGTGCCGGGCACTGTTTGAACCAACATCTAAGGCGCTCTTATCTGATGTCACCCCATCAAGTATTCGGTTGTTTGTGTTTAATTTACGGTATACAGCCATTAACATAGGGGTCATCTTCGGTCCTCTGCTTGGCTTATATCTCGGGTCATCGAAAACAACGTTCCCATTTCTCGTTGCTGCCTTCATTTACTTGTTATACGGATTAACGCTGGTCTGGCAATTTCAGAAACATCCAGTTGCTGCTCCAGAAAGCACGAAACAAATTGGTGTCAAAAAAGCCCTTTCCATTATCCAAAAAGATACGGTCTTTAGCATTATCCTCATCGGCGTGACCTTATGTTCGTTCGGGTATTCGCATTTGAGCTCAACGCTGCCTCAATATTTATCCGCTTCACCTATGATTGAGGATGGTCCGAAACTGTTTGGATACCTTTTATCTTTAAATGCAGTTGTTGTCATTGTCGTACAATATCCGCTCATCATGATCGCCAAGCGCTACTCCACCATTTTGTCGCTGACCACTGGGAATATTCTTCTTGCCGGCAGTTTGTTTGCTATTGCTTTTTCACAGAGTCTCGGCATGCTTGCTTTCATCATTGTCGTGTTTACAATTGGAGAGGTTCTGCTGTTTGCGATGATGGATCTTTTTGTAGACAATGTGGCAAAGCCAGAAGTAAAGGGATCGTACTTTGGTGCGATGGGATTTTCTCAGCTCGGCAGCGTCATCGGACCATTTGTCGGCGGACTGTGCATTGACTATTTTGGCGCAGCCCATCCCTTCTCCATTTTTTCAGTCTTGTCGATGGTCACCATCGCAGGTGTCCCGTTCTTACTCATTGGATACTACCGCCTGAAAAAGCGATCCGCAGCTGCGGTCGCTGTTAAAGTCAGTGGAGATCATTAAAAAAACCGCTCTCGTTTGAGCGGTTTTTCTTTATACTCGGCGGATAGCAATCTCTTCCACCTTATGCTGATCACCTTTTTTCAAAATGAGATCGGCTCGATATTTTGTCGGTAAAATATTTTGATATAAATTAGGGCGATTGACGGTATTCCAAATCGTGCTTGCCATGTGATCTGCCTCTTCATCCGTCAAATCTTTGTATTGATGAAAGAAGGATTCAGGGTCTTGGAAAGCTGTTTCCCTTAGCAAACGGAACCGTTCTTCATACCATGATTGAATTTGCGTTTCAGCAGCATCTACATAAATTGAAAAATCAAAGAAATCTGATACAAACACACGCGGTTCATCCTTCAGATCATCCAGCGCTGGGGATTGCAGCACATTGATTCCTTCAATGATGACAATATCGGCATCCTCCACTGTTTCATACACCCCTTCAAGCCGGTCATAGGTCAGATGCGAATATACCGGTGCATGAACAGTTTGTTTGCCCGATTTTAATTCGTTTAAAAAAGACAACAAGGCTTTGACATCATAGCTTTCCGGGAAGCCTTTCTTTTCCATGAGTCCTCGATCCTTTAATTCTTTTTGAGGATACAAAAAGCCATCTGTTGTCACAAGACTCACTTTCAGCCCATCTCCAAGCCTCGATAAAAGCGTTTCAATGATACGAGCCGTTGTACTTTTCCCGACAGCCACACTTCCAGCAATCCCAATTAAAAAAGGGATTTTCGCATGATGCGGGTAGTTTAAAAAGGCATTTACATGCTGATTTTTTTGTTTTTCTGCAAAGACATGCAATGTCAGAAAACGAATAAGTGGTATGTAAATATCTTGAACTTCTTCAAGCGATAAATAGTCATTTAATCCTTGAAGTGCTCTCGCTTCCTCTTCTGAAACAGATACCGGCATATATTCCCCAAGAGCAGACCAAGCCTCTCTTGTATGGCGTGTATATAAAGTATTAAAATCTAGTCGCGTGTCACTCAAAGTCTTTCCCACCAATCTTCACTAAACTCGTAACCAAAAAGACGATAATCCGATTGTAGCTTAAAATGAAGGCGCTGTCTTTATTTTTCAACTAAAGTTTGCTTCTTTTGCGAAAAAAAGCATTAAAAAAAGGAAAATGAGGGTAAATAAGAGTATTCAGTTCGATAGATAGAAGGGAGCACACCAAATGAAATATGTGATGATTGGCGGAGATGCAGCAGGAATGAGCTGTGCTATGCAAATATATAGAGAGGATCCAGAGGCACATATTGTCGCTTTTGAAAAAGGAGAGATTTTCTCATATGGACAGTGCGGCCTTCCCTACTTGATCGGCGGTCTCATTGATCATCACAGCAAGCTGATTGCACGCAGCGCTGAAACCTTTCGCGACAAATATGGAATTGATGCTAGATGCTTACACGAAGTGACCTCCATTGACCCAAAGCAAAAAACGGTGTCAGGTCATCATACGAAAACAAAAGAACCATTTACCGAAAGCTATGACCGCCTCTTAATTGCGACAGGAGCAAGCCCCGTCACACTGGGTTTAGACAATCAGCCGCTAGAAGGCGTACACGTATTAAAAACCATTCCGCATGCGCTGTCCATTTTAGACCATTTAAAACAAAATATCACACATGTCACCATCATTGGCGGCGGGTATATCGGCTTAGAAATGGCTGAAAATTCAAAAGCGCTGGGAAAAAAAGTACATATCATTCAGCGGGGTTCAACACTAGGTCCGGGCTTTGACCCCGATATGGCAAAGCATCTGAAAGAAGAGGCGGATGCCCAAGGTATTCACGTGACACTCGGGGAAACCGTGCAGACATTAGAGGGCGAGTCACATGTAACAGCTGTTCAAACAGACAAACAAACCATTAAAACGGATATGGTCATCATGGCCATCGGCGTCACACCGCAAACATCCTTTTTAGACAAAACAGGAATCAAGCGGCTTCCAAATGGCGCCATTGTTGTAAACGAATACATGAAAACCAATGTAAAAGACATCTATGCTGCCGGGGATTGCGCAGCAACTTATCACCGCATCAAACAATCACTAGATTATATTCCGCTCGGCACAACGGCGAATAAACAAGGAAGAATCGCTGGTTTTCATATGACGGGAACAAACCGGGCGTTTCAAGGCGTGACTGGAACAGCAGTCATGAAATTTATGAGCATGACAGCGGGACGAACGGGCTTATCAGAAAAGGAAGCACAAGCAGCTGACATTCCTTATTCCACCATCACCATTGACAGTACGGATCACGCTGGATATTTTCCAGATGCGCAGAAAATGAAAGTCAAACTGATTTACAGAAGTGATGACTACACCTTGCTCGGTGCCCAAATCATCGGAAGAAACGGTGTAGATAAACGGATCGATGTGATGGCAACAGCCCTTTACCAACAGCTGACCATAACAGATCTAGAAGATTTAGATATTAGCTATGCCCCGCCTTTTAACAGTGTGTGGGACCCGCTTCAGCAAGCGGCAAGGCGGAGATAAAAAGACGGTCACAATGGCGTCTTATCTCAAAAAAAGAAACCAGCTCACGACCGGTTTCTTTTTGTTATTTTTTCATCATCGCTTTGCGTGCTGCTTTTTCAAATAAAAACGGGAATAATTGATACAATTTACTGCCAGCGTTCATCCATCCAGGCAGATTAATCTCTCTTTTTTTCGTCATCATGGCGGATACGACCTTCCCAGCCACCTTGTCCGCACTAAGCATCATGAATTCAACATTCTTCACATATTCACCGCTGCGATCGGCGATGGTAAAAAAGTCAGTGGCGATCGGTCCTGGATTCACCGTGGTGACGTGAATGCCGAGGTCTGCCAGCTCCATTCTGAGGCTGTTTGAAAATCCAAGGACGGCATGCTTTGATGCCGAATAAATGGCTGATTTCGGGGTGGCAATCTTTCCTGCTTGGGAGGCAATATTGATAATATGTCCATGTCCTCTTTGTTTCATCTCTGGAATGACCTTTTTCGTGCAGGCGATTAAGCCAAACACGTTTACTTCAAACATCGACACCATTTCCTCAATGGACGCATCTTCAACGAGATCAAACGCACCAAAACCGGCATTGTTAACCAAAATATCAACAGCCCCCACTTCTTGATATGCGCGATCAACGTCCTCAAGGTGACTGACATCTAGCTGAGCGATGTGACACACCCCGCCAGCACTCATAATCTTTTCTTTTACACCCGTCAGCTTTTCGATTCGTCTTGCTGAAATAATGATTTCTGCGCCTTCTTCTGCTGCCAAGTACGCCATTTTTTCACCAATGCCCCCAGATGCGCCTGTAATCCATATCCTCTTTCCTGTTAATCTCCCCATGCGTTTCACTCCTTAGTTTGCCCTGTAATAGAGAATTCCGTCTTTTTGCACTTCTTCAATTTGCCCGGCTTCTAAGAGGACATCCAGCTGCCCAACTGTCTCCGACATCGTTAAAAATAAGGCCTCTTCATACAGCACTGGAAATAGCTTGCGGCAAAGATGAAAGGCAGTCATTTCTTTTCGTTTAAGCAGCTGATACATCGTATTTGCCCGTTTTTCTTGTTTCTTAAATCTTTCTTCGATCAATTCATGATGAGACGTGATGAGCTCACCGTGTCCTGGATAAATCGTCTTGATTGGCAGATGCAATAATCGATTGAGTGATGCTTTATATTGAAGCAGCGATTTTTGGCGTTCCTCCCCTTCAAACGGCGCTTCCATTAACGGGTTTGAGGAAATGGTCGTCAAAAGCAGGTCTCCACCAATGAAATGGCCCGTTGTTTCATCTAGAAAGGAAAGATGAGATTGTGCATGTCCCGGTGTTTCCATCACGAAGAAGTGTTCATGCCCTTTCAACCGATCGCCTTCTTTGATGACGTCATCTACATGTGCAGTACAGGAATATGTATAAGATTGCTTCACGATTCTTTCACACTCACCTTGACGAAGCGGCACACCTAACTGCTGAAAAAAGCGTTCCATAAAAGCAATTTGACGCTCTTTAAACACAGGGTCCTGGCTAATATACGGCTCATTTAACTCGTGTCCGATCACACGGACATGAGGTTTCATCAGATTTAAAAGACCGACATGATCTGCATGATGATGGGTCAACACCACTTGATCAATATCGTCTATCGATAAACGATGCTCTTGTAATTGCGCGACAAAGGCGTGCTCCGCCTCTTCTGTCATCGGCCCGCAGTCCACTAAGGTCACGGCTTCTCCTTTTAATATATATGCATGTACATCCCCAACAGCAAACGGTGTAGGGATGGATAATTGAATGATGTCTTCTTTCACTTTTATATGTCATCTCCTGCTTTTTGACTCATGGTTCATTGTAACTCTGTCTTCTTTATTCATTGTATCTTGCAAAAGGCAGACTGTCATGCGGTTTAGGCGGTCAATTTTTTTATCTGTCCCTATTGACACAAACTTGTCCACCGTTGCATAATGAACAACAAATATAAGATGCGCGATGACAAGGATTAGTAAGCAAAATAATGATGAAAGAGAGTGAGGTCCGCCGGCTGTAAGGCCTCACCGTCCTCTTATTTGCTGAACCTGCCCTTTGAGCTGTTAGGCAAACCTAAACGTTTCCCGCGTTAAGGGACTAGAGCTGAGTATGCATGTCTGCATGCTAATTGAGGGTGGTACCGCGAAAAACCTTTCGTCCTTTTCAGGCGAAAGGTTTTTTTATTTTCTACAAGGAGGAGCAGCTTATGAGTAAAATTGGATTTATTGGTGCAGGCTCGATGGCAGAGTCGATGATAAAAGGTTTATTAAAAAGCGGCATCATGTCAAATGAAGATATTATTGTCACAAACAAAACGAATGAAAAACGTCTAGAAGAATTAAAGGTGCGTTATGGGGTCAAAACGGATTTCTCTCGTTCTTTTATTTATGAAGAAGCGGATATTCTCGTATTTGCTTTAAAACCGAAAGATGCGGAAAGCGGGATATCTGATGTGCGGCCTCATTTACATGGGCAGCTGATCATTTCGATTTTAGCTGGCATCTCCATTGAAACGATTCAGCACTATGCCGGCGAGAAGACTGCGGTGGTTCGCGCGATGCCAAATACATCAGCGGCCATTCAGCAATCAGCAACAGGCATTGCCGTAAGTCAAGAAGTGACAGAGGATCAAAAGAATAAAGCAATCGAGCTGTTTGAAACGATCGGTCATGTGACGGTATTGGATGAATCACAGCTGAATGCTGTTACAGCTATTGCAGGAAGCGGCCCTGCCTTCATTTATCATTTGATTGAAGGAATGGAGCGAGGCGCCTCGGAACTTGGGATGGACCAAGCAACAGCGAAGTTACTCATTTGCCAGATGATTGCGGGCGCCGCCAACATGCTTCAAAGCAGCGGTAAAGAACCTGCTGAATTGCGCAAAGAAATCACAAGTGAAGGCGGAACGACAGAAGCCGGCCTGAACACACTTGCTGCCTATCAATTTGAAGAAGCCGTTGTCGATTGTGTCAAAACCGCAACAAAACGCGCAGCAGAATTAAACGAAATGTTTTCAGCAAGCACGTATAAATGATAGAGAAAAGCACCTGTTTTGATGACAGGTGCTTTTTTACATACTGCTAACGTTCACTCTTTGACATAATGGCTTTAATTTGATCCAGATGATGTTGTTCATGTAAAGCGATGGTTTCAGCTAATATCTGCACTGTCATCATCCCTTCTTCAGGATGCAGACCCGATTGCTCCCATGTATCCTTTTCTAATAGATGAAGTGTCTTGCTTCTTCTCTCTTTCAATCGTTTAATCAGTGCTTTGATCTCCTGCTCGTTATACCTTTCATAGCCTCTTTCCTTCACATATATTTCAGGATCATACGATTGAAAAGGCATCTGCTCATCTGATATCGCCTGCTCTATCCGCTCTGACCAGACTTCTTCTGTATCATACAAATGCCCTGCGATTTGCTTGATCGACCACTTGCCCTCTCCCAAAGATTGATCTAGCGTGTGCTCATCACATGTTTCCACTAGCTTTACTAGTTCACGAATACTTTCCTGAAGCGATGTAATGATGTCTGTTTTTGTTAATTTTCCAGTTTCCATTTCATCCTTACAATCTCCCTTCAAATAAATGTAAGTCTTATTCTTTATCATACTCTATCTAAGTCGATGGATCGTCTATTTAAAAATAAAAGCCCTATCATCACAATAGGGCTCTTCATCACATATACTTAATGTTTCTCTAATAAAGCATGAATCGCTGATTCTAGTAATTCTGGCAAAATGCCGAATGAGAACGGGATGTGCAGCCGCTCTGTCCATTTGTGCGGGTCCTTTCCTAATGGCCCCACGTTGATAACTGGAACGTAAAGTGCTCCCTTTTCTCCTTCCGGTAAAGAATAGCCTTTTTGATAAAGTGGCATATTGGTCGTGTAATGACCTACGTCCTGTTTTTCGAGCTGTAAGTAACTTAAATCAGACAATCCAGGGAAATATTTCACTTCTTCTATTTCAAGTCCATAACTCTTTTTTGCCTCTATTTGAATCCTCTTTAAAGTTGTTTGGATATGCGGATCTTCCGTTGAGGAAACCGCAGGATAAAATGGCGGACTATAAAATAGAACAATCAGCGGCCCTTCTTCCTTACAAAGCGTCGTCAGCTCAGAGACGATTTTGGTTGAAAAATCACGATCTCCAAGCTCACCTCGATTGGCGAAAGCATAGTTAACAATGCGTTCAACCTCCTGTTTACCTGAGCGTTCTGCAGCTTTTTGATACAGCTCATGATACGTGAGAACCGTAATCTTCGTATCAATCGGTGTAAAAGGTTTAAAGCGCTGAAACTCAGCTGTTTTCTGTTTGAGATTGGCCTCGATTTCGTCTGCTGCTTGTTTCGCAGTGTCATAGAGAAGCCCGTGCAGTTCTTCACTTGAACGATTCATCATCAGCACATTAAATAAAGAAACAGCTGTGTGAGGTGTTTGAACGGAATAGGCTTCTTTTAAGTCCTTTTGCATCAAGTTGGTTGGCGGCGGCGTGACTTCTCCGTCTACTTCCTCACAATAATCACTATTCAGCTCTAACAGCCGGTTTAATTCAGATACCATAAAATTCGCATTTAAGCCTGAGAATGGCTCTCCTACATGTGTTTCAATTCCTTTGCAGAAAAATCCGGCAAGCACCTTCCCTATACTGCCTGTATACATATAATGGTGTTCATCACCTGGATACTTTTCAAACATGGGCTCACTGTTTAAGCACGCGGTATAGTGAAGGTCATGCTTTTCCTTAAGCTCCTTTAGTTTCGGAACAGCTTCAAGCATTCCTTGAGAATTCACTTCTTCATCAGGGACTGTGACGAGCAGGACATTTCCATGAAAGGTTTCTGTCATCGCTCTTTCCAGCATAGAAAGCTGTACAGTAAGACCTGCTTTCATATCCATGGCACCTCTTCCAAACAACCAGTCACCTGAAGCTAGATCTTCTCTTGCTCTTTTTGGGAGAAGCGCACTTTTTTGAGAAAATGACGCCATTAACTCTTCTGGCTTGCATGCCATGTTTTGAAATTCACCGTAATCTTCTGTATCGACGACATCGAAATGACTAAGCAGTAACACGGTACGAGAAAGCGAACTGCGCTTTACAAGCGCCGTTAAATAATACCGGCCATCTTTCATCGGATGCAAAGCCAAATGATCAGGGTTCTGCTTGAAATAAGGCCGCTCCCTCAGCAAATAATATAAATATTCAGCTAACGCGACTTCTCCAGTTGTACCCGATATGCTTTCATACTGCATAAGAGCGGTGAGCAGTTCCTTTAGTTCACTCTCTGTTTGCCATTTCATCCCTTTTCCCCCTTTGTTGTCTCTATCTCTCCATTATACAAAAACGCGTATAAAAGCTATATTCTTTGAGCACCTTTTATGACGAAAGTTTGAATGGCTGTTATAATCGGCTATACAATTCCATGAGGAGGCGAAGGTATTTGGAAACAAAACTCTTTTCACCTTGGACATTAAAAGGTGTTACACTGAAAAACCGCATCGTGATGTCCCCGATGTGTATGTATTCATCCTATGACCATGATGGGAAATTACAGCCTTTCCACTTTACACATTATATTTCCCGTGCCCAAGGTCAGGCTGGCCTGATCATGGTGGAGGCAAGTGCTGTTTCTCCCGAGGGAAGAATTAGTGATCAAGACCTCGGTATTTGGAGTGATGAGCACATTGAAGGATTTGCTTCATTAAACGAACAAATCAAAGCATACGGAACCAAGACAGCTATCCAGCTGGCTCATGCAGGGCGTAAGGCTGAACTAGGTGGTGACATCCTGGCACCATCAAGCATTCCATTTGATGAACAGTCTAAAACCCCTGCCGAGATGTCTATCGATCAAATCAAAGATACCGTTCAGGCGTTTCAGGATGCAGCTGTCCGAGCAAAAAAGGCTGGCTTTGACATCATTGAAATTCATGGGGCGCATGGCTATTTGATCAATGAATTTCTTTCACCGCTGGCAAATCATCGAACAGATGACTATGGCGGTTCACCAGAGAACCGTTATCGTTTCTTAAGAGAAGTCATCGATGCAGTCAATGAAGTATGGGACGGACCATTATTTGTCCGTGTGTCTGCTTCTGATTACACGACAAAAGGACTTGATATTGCAGATTACATTGGCATTGCTACATGGCTGAAGGAACAAGGTGTCGACTTAATCGATGTCAGCTCAGGCGCTGTCGTACAGGCGAAAATCAACACATTCCCTGGCTACCAAGTGACCTTCGCAGAAAAAATAAAAGAAGGTGCCGGTATTCAAACAGGGGCAGTCGGTCTGATCACATCTGGTGTACAGGCAGAGGAAATTTTACGAAATCAGCGTGCAGACTTAATCTTTATAGGCAGAGAATTTTTACGGGATCCATACTTTCCAAAAACAGCTGCTCAAGAACTTCGTACATCTATCGAAGGCCCGCGTCAATATGACCGCGCTTGGTAAAAGCTCATAGAAAAAAAGGTGTCTATTTTTTGAAATAGGCATCTTTTTTGTTTTTAAGAGAAACATATCAGCCTTTTGTGCCGTCTTTTAGCTAAAGAACCACTTAGAGGAGATGGAAGAATGAACTCGGCAATGATTGAAAGAATGTATCATATAGATGGACATCATTTTTATACAAAACATCGTCAAGGCAAAAGGCAAGCCACCATTATCTTTGAAGCAGGCTACGGCATTTCGGGTGATACGTGGTCGAATATGGCCCGCGATATTGATCCTGAGCTTGGGGTTTTCTTATACGATCGATTAGGAAATGGAAAGAGCAGTGACAGCAGTGAAGGAAGAACATTGCATGATCTTGCAGATGATTTAGATGCGCTGCTAGAAGAAGCCAATATTCAGCCGCCCTTTATCATTGTGGCTCACTCATTTGGCTCTCTTGTCAGCCGGTTATGGGCAAGCCGCAGAGGAGATGACGTCATTGGCATGGTGATGTTAGACCCAGCAAGTGAGGAGCAAGAACAGGTCATCCTGCCGCTTTTATCAAAGGAAGAACGCACCTTATATATGGCGCAATTCAAAGGAGAATGTACGCATGAGGACTTTCAGCAAATGCTAAGTACAATGAAAGAGGAGCAAACCCATTATGGGATGATGCCGCTCCTTGTCATTTCATCAGGTAAGAGCCGATTGTTTCATCCAGCGCATGAAGCTTGGCTCAGACTTCATAAACGGATGCTGTCTTTGTCATCCCAAAGCGGATGGATTCAGGCGCAGAACAGCTCGCACTATATTCATCATGATGAACCGCATATTGTGCAGCTTGCGATCTATGATGTATGGTGCGCAGCCAAACAACCTGTTTCCTATTATCAAACAGCCAATTAAAAACAAAAACTCCTTGACTAGTTATCAGTCAAGGAGTTTTCTTTTCTTTATGCCGTTGGAGCAGACTGACTTTTTTTAGAAAGCAGCTTTTCAATGCTGACAAGCTGAACACATAATGTAAAGATGTCAATCGCTTGCTCTAGCTCTTCAAGTGTTGGGAACGTTGGCGCAATGCGAATGTTACGATCAAGCGGGTCTTTTCCATAAGGATATGTCGCGCCTGCACCTGTCATTGTAACACCTGCTTCTTTTGCCTTTTGCACAACAGCTTTTGCACAATGATCGAGCGTATTTAAACTAATGAAATATCCGCCATTTGGCTTGTGCCATTCAGCGATGTCTTTCCCGCCAAGTGTTTCATCAAGAATGGAAAGAACGAGGTCAAACTTTGGCTTAATGATCGCTGCATGTTTTTTCATATGTTCCTTCAAGCCTTCTGGATTCTTGAAGAAACGAAGATGTCTTAATTGATTGATTTTGTCTGGTCCGATCGTTTGAATTGATAATTGCTTTTGAGTGAAGCTCACATTGTCCGGGCT
Source organism: Bacillus pumilus (assembly GCF_038738535.1). Taxonomy (NCBI): domain Bacteria; kingdom Bacillati; phylum Bacillota; class Bacilli; order Caryophanales; family Bacillaceae; genus Bacillus; species Bacillus pumilus. The sequence goes on from NZ_CP046128.1 coordinate 2,071,561, forward strand.
AGACGCCATCAGTGCAATACCTGAGCCTGGGAATGTAATTTTAGAAGTAGACGCAAACATAAACACACGATTTGGGTGCCCTGCTTCCTCTACTGCTTGAAAAATATCTTTTAACGTATCAGGCGTATCAGTTAGATGATGGACTGCGTATGCATCATCCCAAAAAATGCGGAAGTCGTCTGCTTTTGTTTTCATAGAAGCGAGGCGGTCAACAACCTCATCTGAATACGTAATGCCATCTGGGTTGCTATATTTTGGCACACACCAAATGCCTTTAATCGCTTCATCTTCTGCGACCAATTTTTCTACCTGATCCATATCAGGTCCATCAGCCTTCATATCGACTGTGATCATCTCTATGTTAAATAGCTCACAAATGGCAAAGTGACGGTCATATCCTGGGCTTGGTGCAAGGAATTTTACTTTTGGTAGCTTTCCCCAAGGTGTTTTGCTGTCATATACGCCGTGAGTCATGGCACGGGCAATGGTATCGTGCATCATATTAAGGCTGGAATTACCGCCGATGATGATTTGTTCTGGCTTCAGATTGAGTACATCTGCAAAAAATGTCTTCGTTTCAGGAAGCCCTGTCAAGCCGCCATAGTTTCGCACATCTGTGCCATCTTCAGCAGTCATCGCATCCTTTGATGTCACAACATCGAGCATGCCCATAGACAAATCGAGCTGTTTTGGTGAAGGTTTTCCTCTAGACATGTCTAAGTGTAAGTTTTTACTTTTATAAGTTTCGTACTCATTTTGTAGTGCTGCATATAGGTCATTTAATTCTGCTTCACTTAACGCTGTAAAACCGCTCATCTTTGATTGTGCCTCCCGTATTCTTCATAGTTTCATTCGTCATTTGTTTTTTCTTCACCATTTTACCACTACCTGAAAAAGAGAGTCATTATAAATATCAAAAAAATCACACAACTTTTTTTGACGATTCATCCAATTTTTACAGCGTGCGGTCAATGGAAAAAGAAAAGAAATCATGTGCAGCTTCTGTCAGCGGGAATATATCGCGGGCTTCTTTCAATAGTTGTTTCAGTGCCTCTTCTCCTTGGTAACGTGCACTAATATGGGTCAAAATTAATCTTTTTGCGCCTGCTTCCTGCGCCGTTTTCGCTGCTTGTTCTGTCGTGCTGTGATAATAATTGTAGGCTAGATCAGCATCTTCTTTACCGAATGTTGCTTCATGGACTAACACATCCGCATCTTTGGCAAGCCTTGTTATATTCTCGCATAAACGGGTATCTCCTGAAAATGCAACGATTCTCCCTTTTTTAGGGGGTTCCAAATAATCGGTTCCATCAATGATTCTTCCATCTTCGAGTGTCACGGTTTCCCCATTTTTTAACTTCTGATACAAAGGTCCAGGTTTTACACCGATTTCTTTTAGGTCTTCGGCTTTTAATGCACCTGGTACATCTTTTTCCACTACCCGATAGCCGTAAGCTGGAATACCGTGAGATACTCGTCTTGCTTCTACTTGAAAGGTATCATCTTCAAATATGATCCCTTCATCTATCTCTATGATATGCAGCGAATATGTCAAATGCGTTTGTGTAGCTGAAAGTGCTGCGTTCACAAACGCTTTGATGCCCTTAGGCCCATAGATTGTTAGTTCATCCTCTCCGCCTTGAAAGGATCTGCTGCCAAGCAGTCCTGGGAGACCGTATACATGATCACCATGCATATGAGTGATAAATATTTTCTCGATCTTTCTCGGTTTAATCGTTGTATGTAATATTTGATGCTGCGTCGCTTCTCCGCAATCAAAAAGCCACACTGCTTTTCTTTCTTCTAAAAGCTTTAGCGCAGTGCAAGTGACGTTTCTAGTTTTTGCAGGAATGCCTGCACCTGTTCCTAAAAAGAGCAGTTCCATTACTTTTCCTCCTAAAGCCGGTATACAATATCTTCATTCATATAGAATACATGAAGACAAGGTAAATGTGAATTCAGCGGAATTTTCGAAAAAAGTCAAACGAGAGCAGAAAAAGTCGAATCAAATGTTTGCTTTACGAACAATGAACCTTTAAAATAAAGAAAATGTACATACAATCTCGGTTTTTACAACAATGCTACGAATAAAGTGAGGTACTTTTCGTGAATACAGAAACTAACAATCCAAAAGCAGTCATTGTCATTTTTGGCGCAACAGGAGATCTTGCCAAACGCAAGCTCTACCCTTCTATACATAGACTTTTTCATAGCGGAAAGCTTGGTGATCAATTCGCCGTCGTCGGTGTTGGACGCCGTCCGTGGTCTCATGAGGATCTCAGAGCTGTGGTGAAAGAATCTGTTTCTTCTGATGATGCAGAAGCGAAAATAGAGGAATTCAGTTCGCATTTTTATTATCACGACTTTGACGTATCAAGCCCTGCTTCCTATCAATCGCTTAACACACTTTTAGCAGGCCTTGAAGATACGTACAGTATCCCAAATAACCGGATGTTCTATTTAGCGATGGCACCGGAATTCTTCGGAACGATTGCGAAGTTCCTAAAAAGTGAAGGCGTATCAAAAACAACCGGCTGGTCAAGACTTGTCATTGAAAAACCATTTGGCCATGACCTGCCAAGTGCCAAAACATTAAATGAAGAAATTCGAGATGCATTCTCTGAAGATCAAATTTATCGTATTGACCACTATCTCGGTAAACAAATGGTTCAAAACATTGAGGTCATCCGTTTTGCGAATGCCATCTTTGAACCCCTTTGGACAAACCGATATATCTCAAACATTCAAATTACATCTAGTGAATCATTAGGGGTTGAAGACCGGGCTCGCTATTACGAAAGTTCAGGTGCACTAAGAGATATGGTCCAAAACCATATGCTTCAAATGGTGGCACTTTTAGCAATGGAGCCGCCAATTAAGCTGAATACAGAGGAGATCCGCAGCGAAAAACGGAAAGCATTACGCGCTCTTCGTCCTTTCTCTAAAGATGAGGTCGATCAATTCTTTGTCCGCGGACAGTATGATGCTGGTACGGTTGATGGCCGCATGGTTCCTTCCTATCTTGAAGAGCAAAATGTAGACCCGAACTCAAACACAGAAACATTCGTTGCAGGGAAGCTGCTCATTGATAACTTTAGATGGGCCGGGGTGCCATTTTACATTCGTACAGGAAAACGATTAGAAAAGAAATCTACTCAAATCGTTGTTCAATTTAAAGACATTCCAATGAACCTGTACTATGGAAACGGAAATTCCATGCATCCAAACTTACTCGTCATTCACATTCAGCCAGATGAAGGCATTACCCTTCACCTGAACGCTCGCAAGCTTGATGGCGGTACGTATGCGAAACCGATTAAGCTCGACTACCAAACAAACTATAACGACATCATGAATACACCAGAAGCATATGAAAAGCTGATTCATGACTGCTTGCTAGGCGATGCAACGAACTTTGCTCACTGGGATGAAGTGGCGCTTTCTTGGAACTTTGTTGATCCGATTTCTGAAAAATGGGCAGAAAACAAAACATTAAAACCAAATTATCCTGCTGGTTCAATGGGACCAAAAGAAGCCGATCAGCTTCTAGAAAAAGACGGATATCATTGGTGGAATATATAAAATGAAATAAAAAAGAGCAGTCTCCCTCGGGGGTTCTGCTCTTTTTTTAACGTCCTGTTTTCGTAATTTCAACCGTTGAAAAGTCGAACTTATCATAGCGGTGATGACTAAAGGAGTACTCAAACGGCCGGCCTGTGTTTAAATAAGCAACCTGCTCGACTTCGAGCACAGGATCCGTTGGATCACAGCCTAAATATTGCTGGTCCAGCTCATCTGATTTAGCCGCTCTAATTTTCTTGTGCGCTCCTGCCACTTTTAAATGGAGTTCATTTGATATGTAGCCATAGATCGATCCCAATAAAACCTCTTCATCTATGCCCTTAATGACATTGACCGGCATAAACGTTTTTTCTAATACATATGGCTCCTCATCCACAAGGCGGAGCCGGATGATGTCATAAACGGGTGTGGTTAAGTCAATAGATAGGTGGGCTGCCACTTCTTCGCTTGGAAAATGGACATCAAAGCGAATGATTTGGCTCGTGACGTTTTTGTCCGCCATGACTTTCGTGAATCCTTTATTTTCATGACCAGATACATTGATAGCCCCTTGGTTTAGCGCTGCCTTCACAATAAATGTGCCGTGTCCTCTTTTTCTAAAGAGCAGACCTTCTGCTACGAGAAGATCGAGCGCACGCTTCATTGTCATTCGGCTGCATTGAAATTCAGCGGCAAGCGAGTTCTCATCTGGAATGGGTTGATCTTCTGGATAATATGCTGTTCCTATTCGTTTTCTGATTTCTTCTGAAATGAGTTCGTACTTTTTCATCTCACACCACCAACTGACTTGTTTTTTCATAGCTTCCTCTCATTCTACACTAAGCCTAGTGAGCTTAAAAGGTACCAGCCATTTTTGTTTCATCCACCTACCGTCACATAAGAAAAATACTTGCCCTTTTCAAGGAAAGAGCAAGTATCTTGATTAAAAACCGTTATTCTCTGATACCGATTGAAACCAGTATCCGCTTTTCTTGATGGTTCGTTTCCCGTCTTCTTGAAGATCAACTGAGACAAATCCATAACGATTTTTATAGGCATTCGACCATGACCAGTTATCCATAAACGTCCACAGATGATAGCCTTTTACATTACTTCCTTCTTGAATGGCTTGATGCACCCATTTGAGATGCTCAGAAATAAAGTCAATGCGGTAATCGTCATGAATCATTCCTTCTTCATCCTTAAACCGCTCTTCTCCTTCGACACCCATTCCATTTTCAGAAATAAAGCATTCAATATTATCATAGTCTGTTTGAACTTTTTTCAATATATCATAAATACCTTTTTCATAGATTTCCCAGCCTCGATACACATTCATTTTTCTTCCCGGCATTTCAAACGCATCAAAATAATGATTTGGCATAAATGGTGCTTTCGGATGCGGCATATGCTCTTTTGCTTTTACTCTTCTTGGCTGATAATAGTTGATCCCAAGGAGGTCGACGGTATTCTCTTGAATGAGCTCAAGGTCTCCTTCTTCAATACTTGGCATAAAGCCTTCTTTCTTTAAGACCTCTACTAGTTTTTCTGGGAATTGTCCCTTCACCGCAGGATCTAGGAAGGAACGGTTAAAGAAAGCATCAGCCATCTCTGCTGCTTCTACATCGCACGGATTCTGGCTTCTCGGATAAGATGGGGTTAGATTTAGGATGATGCCGATCTTCCCGCCTTGCTGCAGCTTTTTATAAGCCGCAATCGCCTTAGCATTTGATAAAAGTTCATGAAAACCGACCTGTACAGCCTTTTGGAAATCGACTTCGTTTGGATAATGAAAGCTATACATATACCCGCCCTCTACAGGAACTATCGGTTCATTATGGGTAAACCATTTTTTCACCCGGTCGCCAAATAATTGAAAGCACAATTCCGCATAGCTGACATAATCATCTACTACCTGTCTGTTCACCCATCCGCCTTTTTCCTGCAGCGCCATTGGCATATCGAAATGGTACAGGTTCACAAACGGCTCAATATCATGTGCAATCAGTTCATTGATCACATCATTGTAAAAAGATACTGCTTCTTCATTGACCACACCTTTCCCTTCAGGTAAAAGACGTGACCATGAAATGGACAGCCGAAATGAATTGTGCCCAATTTCTTTCATCAGACGGATATCCTCTTTATATTTTCGATAAAATTGGGATGTCACGTTTGGGCCTACACCATCAAAAAAACGAGTCGGCTCTTGTTCAAACCAATGATCCCAAATATTCGGTCCCTTACCATCTCCAGGGACACTGCCTTCTGTTTGCGTGGCAGAGGCAGAAGATCCCCACCAGAAACCTTCTGGAAATGTATATGATTGCTTGTTATTTTCCATCGACATGTATTGAGTCTCCTTCGCCTTTGATGTTTGTTGTCTTCGTTTTTTCCGTTGGGGTTATTTTTTCATTCTTCACATTCATACGGTCAATAAACTTCAGGAACGGGAACCAAATGACAAACACAATCATCAGATTAAACAGCTGAAGCAGACCGCCCGCTAGTGAATTTGTTGCCATTATTCCGCTAATAAAGATCGGCACCGTCCATGGAATATTCACGCCTGTCGGCGGCGGTACAATGCCTGTTGCCATCGCAAAATAAGAAATACATGTAATGACCATTGGCGCCAAAATCCATGGAATGAGAATAAGTGGATTCATGACAATCGGTAAACCGAAAATAATCGGTTCATTGACGTTAAATAATCCTGGTCCTAAGCCGAGCTTTGCTACTTGTTTTAATTGCTTACTTTTCAGGAAAATTAAAATCGTAAACACAACAGCCAGCGTCATACCGGTTCCGCCCATGCCAACCGTATAGATTTCGATAAACTGCTTGCTGATGATATTCGGAACCTCACCAGTTTTTGTGTAGCTCTCTAGATTTTGAATGGACAATGTATTCCAAATCGGGTCCATGACAGAGTTGATAATAATTTGGCCGTGGAGCCCAAAGAACCAAAGAATTTGTATAAAGAAAACAGCGATCAAGGTCGGTATGATACCGCTTCCAAGTCCAACAAGCGGCGCCTGAATGGCATGATAAATCAGGTCATGCATGTTTGTTTTGAAGCCTTGTGTAATGATGATATTGATCAGTAAAAAGGTTGTGAGTGTCAAAGTAGCCGGGATCAGTGCAGCAAAAGACTTTGAAACAGCTGGCGGAACCCCTTGCGGCATATTGATGACAAATTTCTTTTGGACAAAATAACGATAAATTTCAGCAGACAAAAAGCCTGTGATCATTCCTAGGAACATCCCCTTTGCTCCTAAACGATCGACTGGGATCACACCTGCAATAGATGCACCGCCTTCTTGTTCTAGTAAAAATGGCGTCAGAAGCAAGAAAGAAGCTAAAGCAATCACGCCGCCAAATACAGCTTCCACATCATAGCTTTTCGATAAATAGTAGCCAATCCCAAATACAACAAACACGCTCATAATGCTGATGGTCGCACTTGGCGCGATATTCAGTGCAGACTGGACTCCTTCCAGTGCGGTTTGACTCATGATTTTATCTAAAAATGGCAAATTCATTAGCACAACCATAATGGAACCAAAAATGGTGAGCGGGAACGCAAGCATAAAAGCATCCCGTAATACACCTAAATAGCGGTTGTTGTTCAATCTCCCAGCAATCGGAACCAAAATGGCACTTATTTTATCAAACATTGGTTTCCCCCCTTGTTTACACCCTTTATTGTTTAAGCGATTGGAAAATCGGCAGGAGCTCTCCCACAAGCTCCTTGATCGTAATGGTGGACATTAAGTGATCTTCGGCGTGCATGAGCAATAAGGAGAAAGGTGTTTTCTCCCCGCCTGCCTCTTGCTGCACGAGTTGAAAATGGATGCCATGTGCATGACGTAAATCTTCTTCTGCTTCTTTCATGAGACTAAATGCCTCACCTTCTTGACCTTCTCGAAATTGTTTAAGAGATTGAAGCAATTTGCTGCGTGCATTTCCACTGTGTAAGATCAATTGAAAACTGACTTGTTCCTCCGTGAGCCCTTCGAGTGTTTTCTTTTCCATTCTTTACGATTCCTCCATCAATGTAACGGCTTGTTCATACGCTTTTTGTCCATCGGCAAGCCCGTACGCCTGCATATCTATGACCTCTACTGCAATCCCGTATTTTGTTGCTTCTTTTTGAAGATCCCCTTTTAAAAAGCTCATTTGCGGTCCAATTAACACAACATCCGCATTCGCCATTTCTTTTCTCGCTTGATCTTGCCCAACTGCCCAAATTTCTGCCTCGTCCCCTATTGAGTCGGCATGAGCCTTCATCTTTGTAACTAGTAAACTCGTAGACATTCCTGAACTGCATGCTAATAAAATACGTTTCATTTCTCTCACCCCATCGTTGTAATAAAAGCGCTTCCATTTAATATTATATATTTTTATTTTTAAATGTCTAGACATTTCATTTTATTTGTCTGTATTTTATATAAAAAAAGAGCGTCATGTGTGTACGCTCTTTGACTTTCTCCCTATCCTTTTCCTGCCTGAAAGCCAGGATACTTTGTCATGCCGCCGTCCACATAGAGCGTCAAGCCTGTGACATAGCTTGCCTCTTTTGACGCCAGCCAGACAGCACATGCTGCCACTTCTTCCGGCTTTCCAATATAACCAATGGGGATCAATTCAATCACGCCTTTTTTCAATGCGGGATCATCGAATTTTTCCGCATTGATCGGGGTATCGATGGCGCCTGGTGCAATGCTGTTTACACGGATTTTTTTAGGGGCGTATTCTAGTGCCAGCGTTTCTGTCAGCAGCTTGGCGCCCCCTTTACTTGCTGCATAATGGACGAAATGAGGCCAAGGGATTTGCTGGTGAACCGACGACATATTGATGATCGATCCTTCTATCCCGTGATCTGTCATATACTTCAGTGCATCACGGCAGCCGAGAAACATACCTGTTAAATTGGTCGACATTACTTTGTTCCAATTATCCAGCGTCATTTCTGTGGAAGGCACTTCGTTTTCAATACCTGCGTTATTGATCATGACATCAAGGCTGCCGTACGTATGAATGGCTTTATCAATCATTGCCCGCATATCCTCTTCCTTTGATACATCTCCCTTGATTTTCACAGCCTGGCCGCCATTTTTTTGAATATCCGCAATGGTGTCATCCGGATTTTCTTGATCTGAGAAATAATTGATCACCACATTGGCTTTTTCTTGTCCAAACCGGCGCGCCATCGCTTGCCCTATTCCTGTGCCGGCTCCTGTAATCAGGACTGTTTTTCCTTCTAAATCTGGATACATTCGTTTACCCTCCTATTTTGTAAAGCCTAGCAGCACGCCGCCTGCAATGATCATCAAGCAGCCTGCAATGACAAAGCTTGTTCTGGATGCTTTCTCTTTTAATAAGTAAATGCCGCCTAATGTTGAGATGACAATCCCTGTCTGTGACATCGAAAAACTTACGGCTACGCCAATGAGCGGAATGGCCAAAAGAAGTCCGAGATTTCCTGTCGACCAAACCAAACCGGCAATGATATTTTTAAACGTATATTTACTAAACGGGTTCTGCTTTAGACTAATCGCCAAGGATGAAAGCAGCATACCGACCGATTGCGGAACGAGGGCAGACCACCCATCAATATGAAACCATCTTAAAATGACGACATATCCGACATAGCCAACCGTTGAGATGAGCAGAATAATGATCCCTTTTTTGAAATTGCCTCCACCGTTCCCGCCGCCATTCTTCTTTTGACCGAGCGATGTCATCACAACACCTGCAATAATCAGTAAAATGGCGCAAGAACCAATGAGTATGACCGTCATCGTTTGCCATTCTTTAAAAACCATGACACCAAATAAAGTAGTGCTCACAAGCTGCATGCCTGTTGACAAAGGAACCGCCTTCGAGACTCCGAGAAACGCAACACTTGAAAGCTGATTCATTTGTCCAATGCTCCAAAAGATGCCTGAAATCACAGAAACCGCAAAAATAAGCGGTGTCAGCTCTGGCATTTTGATGAAGAAGGCTGCAATTGAAAATAAAAATGCGCCAAGCGTAATGCCGAGCGTTTGCTGGTATGCATTCCCGCCAAGTTTGACACTGATCAGAACAATACTTCCCCAAAATATTGCTGGGAGAAGTGCATATAAGATGCCCACTTCTATCCCTACTTTCTTTTCTTTTTTACATAGCATCCCTCTTTTTCGCATTTTTAGCCGAAAAGATGCAAACACAAAAAAACCTTACCAATCCAATGGTAAGGTTTTTCTGACGTTCTATTTTATTTCATCCATTCCGTATGGAAGACGCCTTCTTTATCTGTGCGCTCATACGTATGTGCACCGAAATAGTCACGCTGCGCTTGAATTAAGTTCGCTGGCAGGACAGCTGTGCGATAGCTATCAAAGTAAGCAAGTGCACTTGAGAATGAAGGAACAGGAACTCCTTGCTCCACTGCAAGTGAAATGACTTTACGAAGTGATGATTGATAGCTTTGAGCAATATCCTTAAAGTAAGGATCAAGCAATAGGTTTTTCAGTTCAGGGTTACGGTCATATGCTTCTTTAATTTGTTGTAAGAAGGCTGCACGAATGATACATCCACCGCGGAAGATCATCGCAATTTCACCGTATTTTAAATCCCAGTTATATTCATCAGATGCTGCTTTCATTTGCGCAAAACCTTGAGCATACGAGCAGATTTTACTCATGAATAGGGCTTTTCTAACAGCTTCGATCAGCTCTTGTTTATTCTCTGCTGATTGCGCTGGCTTAGGACCTTCGATTAATTGGCTTGCTTCTACACGCTCACCTTTCATTGCTGAAATATAGCGCGCAAAAACAGACTCAGTAATGATTGGAAGCGGGACACCTAGATCAAGAGAACTTTGGCTCGTCCATTTTCCAGTTCCTTTTTGACCAGCTTTATCTAAGATGACATCCACAAGCGGCTGGTTTGTTTCTTCATCCACTTTTGTGAAAATATCCGCTGTAATTTCGATTAAATAGCTGTCAAGCTCGCCTTTATTCCACTCTGAGAATACTTCATGAAGCTCCTCTGCTGACAAGCCAGCCACATGCTTCAAGATAAAGTATGATTCAGAGATCAATTGCATGTCTCCGTACTCGATGCCGTTATGGACCATTTTGACATAATGTCCTGCTCCATCTGGGCCGATATACGTTGTACATGGCTCGCCATCTACTTTCGCAGAGATCGCTTCTAAAATTGGTTTCACTAGCTCATGCGCTTCTTTTTGACCGCCTGGCATGATAGATGGACCTTTTAGTGCACCTTCTTCACCGCCAGAAACACCTGTACCAATGAAGTGGATACCACTTTCCGCAAGCTCTTGATTACGTCTTTGCGTATCCTTGTAATATGTATTTCCACCATCAATTAAGATGTCACCTTTCTCTAGGTGAGGAAGTAATGATTGAATGGTTGCATCCGTTGCTGCACCAGCTTTTACCATTAAAAGAATTTTACGCGGTGTTTCAAGCGACTGAACAAATTCTTCAATGCTGTATGTGCCTACAACGTTTTTTCCTTTTGATTCTTCGAGAAACTCTTCTGTTTTGCTGCTAGATCTGTTATAAACGGACACGGAGAAACCGCGGCTTTCAATATTAAGGGCAAGGTTTTTCCCCATAACGGCTAGTCCAACCACACCGATTTGTTGTTTTGACATAATTCTGACGTCCCTTCTAACACACTATATTGATTACTGCTAAAATGATGTACCCTTTGAAATTACCACAACACCACCTCTTTTATCAAGTTTTCAGGCTAGTCATTTCCTTTTTCGTCCTGAAAAAAGTCTTTATTAAAACTTGTTCCGCTTGTTTTGCTCTCTTTTTCCTTGATGGTCATTCCTCTTTGAACGAGTGATTTGCCATATTTTTCTTTCAGCCCTTCTAAAACGGTTTGGAGAGGCTCTTCTTTTGCATCTTCTGTATAGGAAAATAAATCAAGCTGTTTAACAGCTGCTTTTCGTTCTACAAGGTCTGTCCCCGTCACACCTAAGAGCCTCACGGGCTGGTCATTCCAATGTTTAAGGAATAACTGCTTTGCTGCCTCAAATAAGTCTTCCTTTCGATCCGTTGGATTCGTGAGTGTGACACTTCGCGTGATATTTTTCCAGCTTGCGTACCGTATCATGATGAGAAGCCGATTTGCCATCACTTCTTTTCTCCTTAATCTTGCACTCACAGATTGTGACAGCTTATCAATTAACGTGACAAGTTCATCTGGATCGTCAGAATCATGAGGAAGGGTTGACGAATTACCGACAGATTTAAATTCGTATATCCTTTCTGGGTCCACGATACCGTCATGTTCACCATTCGCCTTTTGTTTTAATCTCGGTCCATTGATGCCCAGTAATTCCTTTAGCGTATACTCATTTGCTTTCGCTAAATCTTCAATGGTATGAATGCCAATCGTTTTCAATTTATCTGCCGTTTTCTGTCCAACTCCGTGCATGTCACCCGCTGGCAGCGGCCAGAGCATTTGGGGCACATCTCGTTTACGTAAAATGGTGATGCCCATTGGTTTTTTCCAATTAGACGCCATTTTCGCTAAAAATTTATTCGGTGCAATGCCAATACTTGAAGGAAGCATGAGCTCCTCTACAAGCCTCGTTTGAATATCATGAGCCGTTTTCACCGCGTGCTCGGCATAGGGCGTATGCGTTAAATCAATATAGCCCTCATCAATGGATACGGGTTCGACTAAATCGCTGTATTCTCTTAGTATCGTAAACATCTCTTGTGAGGAGCTGCGGTACCGGTCAAAGTTTGGTGTACGGACAATCAGCCCCGGACAAAGCCGCTTCGCTTCCCATAACGGCATCGGGGGCTTTACACCTAGTGCTCTTGCCTCGTAGCTGCACGTCACAACAATCCCTTTACGCTCTTTCGCATTTCCGCTAATGGCTAAAGGTTTCCCTCTCAAAGAAGGATCATACGCCATTTCGACAGATGCATAAAAACTATTCATATCAATATGAAAAATAATTCGACCCTTCCTTTGAGAATCACCCATTTGCCTGCCTCCTACATTTATTGACTCTTGTTACTTCATGTTTGTTCCAATAGACATTTCATATAGTGTATAGTACACTGTGAGTAATGAAATGGATGTGATAATCATGATTATTGATACATTCAATGAAGTCTTTTTCCTTGTTGAATTCTTTACGATTATTCTTCCAGCGCTGACGGCTATCGGCATTGCGTTTTTATTAAAAGACTGCCGTATGAACGAACACCTCGGTGGACATCGTTTGGAAGAGTTTGACGCATCTTTATTGAACCGAACAGACTTTCTGTTTATCATATATGATCGCATTACAACTTGGATTAGTAAAGTCATTCGAATGAAACGATCATCAAATGATGATGAAGACCATTCGCTTCCTCTCTCTAATTAATTTTTTAAAAAATGAGGAGGAAACGAATTGAAACGTTTATTGACGATTTGTACGACTTTATGTTTAATGATGATTGCCTCACCTGCTTTTGCAGCGAGTGGGCAAACGAATGCGAGCTCTGATGGGTTTTTCCATCACTATTTTGTCCAGCCTTTTTCGGAGCTGATCATTTGGCTTGCGAACTTCTTCCATGATGATTATGGTTTATCGATTATGTTCGTGACCTTGATAGTCCGCCTGCTGATTTTCCCTCTTTTTGCGAACCAATTTAAGAAACAAAGAGTCATGCAGGAGAAAATGGCACTGGTGAAGCCTCAAATTGACCAAATTCAAAGCAAATTGAAGAAAACGAAAGAACCTGAAAAACAAAAAGAACTACAAATGGAAATGATGAAAGTATACAAAGAGAACAATGTGAACCCGCTGGCAATGGGCTGTCTGCCTATGCTGATTCAAATTCCAATTGTTCTTGGCTTTTACTCAGCGATCCGCTCAACACCTGAGATCGCAACACATTCGTTCCTATGGTTTAACTTAGGACAAACCGATCTATTGGTCGCGATCTTTGCAGGCGCCATGTATTTCTTGCAATTTTATGTTACGCAAAGATTTGCGAAGCAATCAGGCACCCAGACAGAAGCTGCGCTGAAGCAAGCCAAAGTCATGGGCATGATTTTCCCAATCATGATGCTGTTTATTTCAATCAATGCACCCGCTGCCCTTCCTTTATACTGGATGACAAGCGGATTACTACTCACAATCCAAACAATTATTTTGAATGTCATGTACCAAAAATCAAAAACGAAAGCTGAGGCAAACAACCAAGCTAGCCCAGCTGCTGAATAAAAATAATCCCCTTATCATCAGATAGGGGGATTTTCTTTATGCCAACTCTTCTTTTAACCGCTCTGGCAGTTGATCGAGGTCATCAATTCTCCCAAGGAACTTATTAGGGTCCACTTGTAAAATCATCTTGTTCTCTCTCTCCACAACGCCGAAGAAATATTCGGAGGCTTTCGTGTTCATATGAAATGGCTTGATCTCGCTTAGCTCGATATCGATAATATCTTTTGCATCTGAGACAAGACAGCCAATCATTTGATCGTTTAATTCAAATAGCAACACCTTGGACTGTTCGTTCACATCAAGAGGCTTTCCGTGAAGCATCACGCCTGTGTCACTGACAGGGATGACTTCTCCTCTTAATGACATCAGTCCTTTAATTTCTTTTGGAAGGTTCGATACTTCTTGTAAATAAGGGACCTTCTCAATCGAACGAATATGCTCTACACTGATGCCAAAATCCTCTTGCCCCACTTGGAAAATAATGATCTTTTGCGTGCTCACAGAGTCTCCTGCCTTTACGATGGATTTGTCGTTTCTTCGATAATGGCGAGAACCATTTCAGCTGTTTTGACTAATTCTTCAATCGGCATTTTCTCATTTTTCGTATGAATATCTTCATATCCAACAGCTAGGTTGACAGTTGGGACGCCGTTTCCTGCAATGACGTTTGCATCACTGCCTCCGCCGCTCGTCTGTAGTTCTGATGGACGGCCAATTTTCGCAGCCGCTTTTTTCGCCACTTCTACGACTTGATCGCCGTGAGAGAATTTGAAGCCTGGATACATGATGTCAATTTGTACATCGGCACTTCCGCCCATTTCTTTAGCGGTTTTTTCAAAGGCTTCTTTCATCTTCGCTACTTGTGCTTCCATTTTTGCAGGTTCTAAAGAGCGTGCTTCAGCAAGGATATCGACTTGATCGCACACAATATTCGTTTGCGTTCCACCTTCAAAACGCCCGATATTCGCCGTTGTTTCTTCATCAATTCGGCCAAGCGGCATGCTGGCAATGGCTTTTGATGCAATGGTAATCGCAGACACGCCTTTTTCAGGTGCCACACCTGCGTGAGCTGTTTTTCCGTAAATGGTTGCGCGTACTTTCGCCTGTGTTGGCGCAGCTACGATAATTGTCCCGACCTTGCCATCTGAATCTAGGGCATAGCCGTATGCTGCTGTCATCAATTTTGGATCTAACGCTTTTGCTCCAACAAGTCCTGATTCCTCACCTGCTGTGATGACAAATTCAATCGTTCCATGCGGTAAATTCTTCTCTTTCAGCACGCGGATGGCTTCAAACATAGCCGCAAGCCCTGTTTTATCGTCAGCACCAAGAATGGTTGTTCCATCTGTCTTCACATAGCCGTCTTCAATGACTGGTTTTACGCCATTGCCGGGAACAACTGTGTCCATATGAGAAGTGAAATAGATAGTATCAGCCTCTTGATTGCCTTCCAGTGTACAGATGAGGTTGCCTGCACCGTGGCCAGTTTTCGCTTTTGAGTCGTCTTCCACCACTTTAAGACCAAGCTGCGAGAATTTTTCTTTTAAGACTTCCACAATTTTCTCTTCGTGTTTTGTTTCCGAATCGATCTGAACCAGTTCTAAAAATTCGTCTAGTAAACGTTTTTCATTGATCATGATGATGCTCCTCCTCTTATAGCGGCATGTTGCCATGCTTTTTTAACGGTCTATCTTCTTCCTTCCTGCGAAGCAAATCAAATGAGCGAATCAATCGCTCTCTCGTTTCAGCCGGCATGATAATATCGTCTATCAGCCCTGCCTGAGCCGCTTTTAATACACTTGGCTCCGTCTCAACCTCGCGCGAAGCAGGATGAACGATTTCGTCTGCGAACGTTTTCCCCATGACATCAATTTCTGCCGCTGGCCATGCATAAACAAAGTCAGCGCCTAAGCCCTTGCTATTCATCGCGACATATGCACCGCCAAACGCCTTTCTTAAAATCACCGTGATTTTTGGAACGGTCGCTTCAGCGTACGCATATAAAAGCTTTGCGCCGTGACGGATAATTCCCGCATGCTCGGCTTTCTCCCCTGGTAAAAAACCAGGGACGTCGACAAGCGTTAAGATCGGAATATGAAACGCATCGCAAAATCGAATAAACCTGGCCGCTTTATCGGCAGCGTCAAGGTCAAGGCTTCCTGCCAGCACCTTTGGCTGATTGGCAACTACACCAATTGGAGCCCCTTTTAATCTGGCAAACCCTGTGACGATATTTTTTGAGAAACAAGGCTGGGTCTCAAAGAATGAGCCTGGATCGATGATCGCTGTCACCACTTGTTTGACATCATAGGTGCGTGATGGATCCTTTGGCAAGATTTTGCCTGGATCAACGGCGTCATGCTTTTGCACTTCAGTGTGCATGTCAGGCTGTTTAGTCGTTGGTATGTACGTTAAAAGTGTTCGAACCGCCTTTAACACGTCCTGCTCATCTTTCCCAGTATAGTGCACATTCCCGCTTGTCTGATGCTGAACACTTGCACCGCCAAGACGGTCAGGACAGACCGTTTCTCCTGTTGCCTTTTCTATTACTTTCGGACCTGTTAAAAACATATGAGCTGTTTGTTCTGTCATGAAGACAAAATCAGTCAAAGCAGGAGAATAGACTGCACCTCCAGCACATGAGCCTAAAATAACGGATATTTGCGGGATTTGACCAGAGTACAGCACATTCCGTTTAAAAATCTGTCCGTATCCTTCTAATGATACCACACCCTCTTGAATTCTCGCACCACCTGAGTCTTTTAGACCGATGACCGGCATCTGATTTTTAGCAGCGAGATCCATTAGAGAAGCAATTTTTTTGGCATGTATTTCGCCTAAAGAGCCCCCATGCACTGTTGCATCTTGTGCATAAACACATACTGGCTTTCCATGAATAAGTCCCGTTCCAATGACGACGCCATCACCGACATGCTCTGACATGCGGCCTGTTGCAAACCTCTGAATTTCCATGAAACTGCCCACGTCAAGAAGTTCATGCAGCCGCTGGCGAACCGATAGCTTTCCTTTGTTTCTGTGTGCGGCTGCTCGTTTTTCACCGCCGCCCATTAACGCTTTTTCCCGCCATTTAGACAAGTCATTGAACGATTCATTCATTGCCATGTTTTTCTCCTTTCAAGGGCTCGCACAATTCGAATAACACACCAGATGTTTCTTTAGGTGAAATAAATGCAATCTGCTTGCCGCTTGCGCCCTTCTGTGCTGATTTTTGGAGAAGCTGCACGCCAAGGTGATCAAGATGGTTAAGATCTGCATGAATGTCACCTGACTTTAACGCAATATGATGGAGCCCCTCTCCTCTTTTTGTTAAAAAGGTATGTAGTTTACTGCTGTCTGACATTGGTTCAATTAATTCAATGTGCACATGATCAAGTGAAGCGAAGGACGCTTTAATCTCCTGCTCAGGAACCTCTTGTATGTCTGAAAAATGCCAGTTAAACAGCTGATGAAGGAGTTGAGATGTTTGTTTAATAGAAAAGACCGCAATGGCAATATGATCGATTTGATTCATCCGTTCACTTCCTTTGTTGATCACTTGTCGCATTTGAAAAAACCAGCTAGAATAAAGAAAGGTGCGTTCGTCGCAAAAAATCTTCGGTTATAGGGGTGCGATATGTCTCAGAAATTTATGAAATTCATGGTATTGCTCATGATTAGCCTGCTGTTAATTTCTTCACTTTTAGCAGGAGCAGCAACCTTTTTATAAGGTTTCAATAAAAGCAGACAAGCAGGTGATTCGTTCAATCAACGAATGGCCTGTTTGTCTTTGGCAAGCTTTTCAAATGAATCGCTTGATGTTGTAATCCATACTTTTGTTCCAATCGGAAGCTGGTCAAATAGAAGCTCTACATCTTGATTATGAAGTCTCACACAGCCTGCCGTGATAAATTTCCCAATCGATGTTTCGTCACTCGTCCCATGAATTCCGTACGTTCTGCCATCTGTTCCTCGTGCATCAAATCCAATCCACCTTCGGCCAAGAGGGTTATTCTTCGCACCGCCTTCAATATTCTTTTTTCTGTAATAGGGATCTTTCGCTTTGATCATAATGGTAAATTCCCCTTCTGGTGTTAAATCGGCTGTTTTCCCTGTAGAAGCAGGATATATTTTTTGGATTTGTCCTTGATCAATATAGGCAAGTTCATTTGTTTGTTTATTAATAATGACATACGGGTCTCCTGGAAGCGGGTTTTGTCCGAGCGGCCAGATAGGTGAAAGGGACATGGTCAATACGGTATAAAATAAAAGACGCATAGGCTCCTCCTTTTTTCATTAGATTGACCAATGAAGGAGGAACTCATGCGTCTCTATTCTTTCATCCCTTTAAAATAGCTTTTCAGTACTAAATATTGTTCCATTTCTCCGAGGAAATGAAAAAGTGCAGCTCTTGCCTCAAACTCTTCTCGTGTTTGCGGCAGCGGAAGCTTATCGAACTCTTCTTTCATATCAATGAGACGTCTTAAAAACTTATGCGCCGTGTTCCCTGGGTGAATATGTTCGCGTAAGTCTCTGACGTATTCGGCAATCATTTGCCCATGCTCTGTTGTAATGGAAATGGACGTGATTTTCGGAAGCACCCGCTCAATGATTTCGAATTGCTTTTGCCTCATATTAAAATAATGATAATACAGGTTTTCATGTCTTAGGACATGGTTTTCAACATCACGATATGCGAGAGCTTTCGCTTCTTTGATCAATTGATGTGTCTCTGGTATTTCTTTTCCTGTCCAGTCTTGTTTCCCTGTCATTAAGTATTGCTCGATTTCCTCAAAGATTTTTGCAAAGTTGGCTTCAATCTGTTCGCTGTAGCGTTTGAGCTTTTTATCGACACTTGGCATATACAAGTTCATGATAAGTGCTACGCCAACACCAATTGTTATCAGCAGTAGCTCATTCCAGATGAGGTGAAGGGTAATCCCGCCGGACATGTATAAATGGAGAATGATGACTGAACTTGTGACAATCCCTTCTTTAATGCGGAGCAAAACGGTTGTCGGAATAAAGACAAGCAGCATCAGACCAATCACAAAAGGATGATACCCAATCAGATCGAAAAATAGATAAGAAAATAAAATGGCAAGACTGCAAGCTGCAAAGCGGGCGCCTGATGCGAGGAGCGACCGTTTCTTCGTCACCTGAATACACAGGATCGTAATAATCCCGGCAGCGGAATAATTTTGAAGTCCGAGCAGTTGTGCAATATAAATGGCGATCGCTGTTCCTAGTGCTGTTTTCAGCGTTCGGTAGCCGATTTTAAACATGATGTGATTCACTCTTTTCTGTCTTGTTTCCATTCACTTTTGTGAAATGATGAACTTTTTTTACTTTCCCCATTATAATCAAAAAAAGAAGGAGATGTTAAGTCGCCTTCTCTTTTTTCTTTATAATATTTTTTGTAAGAAGTCTTGCGCACGCTGTGACGACGGCGATTCAAAGAATTGCACAGGGTTTGCATCCTCTACAATTTTCCCATCATCCATAAAGATCACGCGGTCAGCCACTTCTTTTGCAAAGCCCATTTCATGTGTGACGATCACAAGTGTCATTCCAGATTGAGCAAGCTCTTTCATGACCTCTAGGACTTCCTTGACCATTTCTGGATCTAGTGCAGAAGTTGGTTCGTCAAACAGCATGATGTCTGGAGTCATCGCAAGCGCACGTGCAATTGCCACACGCTGCTTTTGACCGCCTGACAAACGGTTCGGAAAATCATCTTTTTTCTCTAAAAGCCCTACCTTTTTCAGCAGATCTTCAGCTTGTTTGATGCTGTCTTCCTTCGATTGATTCTTCACATTCATTGGCGCATACGTGATATTTTCCAGCACGGTTTTATGCGGGAACAGGTGGAAATGCTGAAACACCATTCCGATGTTCTCACGCACTTTGAGTGCATTGGTTTTTGGGTTTGTGATTTCGGTATCCTGAATTGTAATGACACCAGAAGTCGGCTTTTCAAGCAAGTTGATGCAGCGAAGAAACGTCGATTTTCCTGAACCAGATGGTCCAATGACTGCCACAACTTCCCCTTCTTTAATGGTGGTGTCGATCCCTTTTAATACTTCATTTTTGCCAAAAGATTTTGTGAGTTTCTCTATGTTAATCATTTGATTTTAACTTCCTTTCCACCGATTTGCCGACAAAGGTGAGAACAAGCACGATGACATAATAGATGAGACCTGCAAAAATAAGCGGTTCAAGATAATTATACGTGACGGCACCTGCTTGGTAAGCTCGTCTCATGACATCTCCCAGTCCAATGACTGTCACAATAGCTGATTCTTTTGTCAGTGTAATCGTTTCGTTCACAAGTGCAGGTGAAATATTTTTAAATGCCTGCGGAAGCAATAAGTCCTTCATCATTTTAGCATAAGGGATGCCTAAAGCAACGGCTGCTTCTTTTTGACCTTTATCAATCGCATTAATACCAGCACGAATAATTTCAGATACGTATGCCGCAGAGTTTAGTGAAAATGCGGCTACAGCAGCCCAGTATTGATCGATTTGAAACCCGAGAAGCTGAGGCAGACCAAAATAAATAATGAGCAATTGAAGCACAAGCGGTGTGCCTCGGAAGATGGATGTATAAAAATCTGCAAGCCAAATGAGCGGCTTAAATACACTAATTTTGCAAAGCGTTAATAAAATCCCTAAGATAAATCCAAGAAAAAGTGATACCACAACAATAGAAAGTGTGACCTTAAGCCCTTCTAAAATAAAGGGCATCTGAGGTATTACATCTTTAAAATCTAACATGACAGTCTCCTTTTTTATGCCTTCATACGAAATCAAAAAATAAAACAGGAAAAAAGTTCAACATAAGTTGAACTTTTCAGCGCTTTCTACTGAATTTTCATGAATGACGCTGATCCTTTTCCTGACTTATTTTTCATCACCAAACCATTTTTTAATTAATTTATCAAGTTCGCCATTGTCTTGCATTTCTTTTAATGATTGATTAAATTTAGCTGTTAAGTCGCTATTTTTCTTGAATGCAATGGCTGAACCTTCGTTTGAACTATTCAATCCAAATGCTTGGAAGTCTTTTTCTTTTTTCAAATAACCAGCAGCTACTTTATCTTCAATAATGGCTGCATCAAAACGACCTGCTTTGATTTCTTGAATGATATCAGAGATTTTATTACGGTCTTCCACTTTTAAGTTATATTTCTTTTGCAAACCGTTTGCTTCATCCTGCTGGATTGAACCTAATTGAACGCCGACTGTTTTATCTTTTAAGTCTTTCTCTGTTTTCATTCCGCTAGATTTCTTTGAGACAACTAAGTTTTTAGCATTGTAATAAACATCAGAGAAATCTAATTGTTTTTTTCGTTTTTCTGTAGGGGTCATGCCTGCAAGGACGATATCAGCTTTATTTGTTTTAAGCGCTGATACAAGGCTTGCAAAATCCATATCTTGAATTTCTAGCTTGTAGCCGTTCTTTTTCGCTAGTGCTGTTGCAAGATCGACATCAAAACCGACAATTTCATCTCCGTCTTTTGATTCAAATGGCGGATAATCTGCTGATGTCGCCATAACGAGTGTTTTGTCATCTCCTGATGCGTTTGAATTATTAGAAGAAGTTCCGCAAGCTGCGAGTGCAGCTGCAAGACCAGCTGTCATAAGTAATAATAACCACTTTTTCATAAGATAATGCCTCCCAGTATTTAAAATCATGTATTGTTTTGAATATTTATTCACTATAATGTATTTTAAACACTTTCTTTTTAAGATGCAATAGTATTTTGCTAAAATTATTTTGATTCAATGGTCTTATAAAACAAAAAGCAGACCGATCTAAAGACCGGACTGCTTTTTATTTCATCATTCAAACGTCACACATTAAATTTCTTCGCAATGCTCATCGAATGCAGCTTGAAGCTTTGACACGACTTCCATTGGCTCGTGTCCTTCAATTTCATGACGTTCGACCATTTTAATGATCTTTCCATCTTTTAATAATGCAAAGGATGGTGAAGATGGCGGGAAGCCTTCAAAGTATTCACGGGCTCTTGCTGTTGCCTCTTTGTCTTGTCCAGCAAACACTGTCAGCAATTGATCTGGACGCTTATCGTAATGAACAGAATAGCCTGCAGCTGGTCTTGCAATACCGCCAGCACATCCGCATACTGAATTCACCATCACAAGTGCTGTGCCTTTTTTAGACAGTGCTTCATCTACCTCTTCAGATGATGTAAGCTCAGTATAGCCTGCCTGTTTGATCTCTTCTCTCGCTTGTTTCACAATATCATTCATAAATAAATTAAAATCAATATTCATTGTCCGTCCACTCCTTTAGCATGCCAAAACCATTTTAACAACATCATATCAAGGAAAACGCCTGCGGGCAAATGTGTTGTCTTTTCATTCCCCACTTTTTCTGAACATCGTTTATACGCCGCAAAATTGGGGAAAAGTGATGATAAAGAGATGAAAGGGAGAACTGCGTGATGGCACAATTCAAAAAAGCGATGCTCATTTATAATGGAAATGCTGGACAAAAAAACATGGAAAAAATTCTCGGTCAAACAGTACCTCTTCTTTCTCTACATATTGATGAACTCATTCTTAAACCAACAAAACAGCCAAATGATGCTTATCAATTCTGTCGTGCAATTGATGAGACGATAGAATTGCTTATCATATTAGGCGGAGATGGAACCGTGCATGAATGCATGAATGGCATCGGCGGTTTAGAAAAAAGGCCGGCTGTAGCGATATTACCAGGCGGGACATGCAATGACTTTTCTCGAACGCTTGGTATTCCGCAACAAATGCAAAAAGCCGCTCAAATAATTGTAGACGGCATAGAAAAGAAGGTCGACTTAATCAAAGCAGGAGATCGATACTTGTTAAACTTTTGGGGCATCGGGCTGATTGCAGACACATCCAACAATATTAATGACAAGGAAAAAGCTGTACTCGGCAAAATCAGCTACTTCACAAGTGCCCTGCGCACCTTGCAGCAAACAGATCCTTTTCACGTACGAATTGAAACAGAGGAGGAAAGCTGGGAAGAAGAAGCCGTCATCGTTCTTGTCATGAATGGACATTTCATCGGGACAAATAAAATTGATTTGCCCAATGCAGCAATTGATGATGGGAAAGCAGAAATCTTCATTTGCAGAAATACGAGCTTCTCTGCTCTAAAAGAAATCTTTTCTATGAACCGGGAAGAACTGGAGGATTTCACCGGCGATCTCTCCCTCATTCAAGCGTCCAGTATTCGGATCCACACAAAAGAGGAAATGGATGCCGATACGGATGGCGAAGTGTACATGACAGCCCCTGCTTCTTTAGAAGTGTTAAAACAGCATTTGACCTTTATTGTTCCAGCAGAATAAAGAAAACGCCCGAAATCATTCTTTTTCGGGCGTTTTTTTGATATAGCGTCTGTATAAATATTCAAGTGCATAGCCAAGCAGCGTCCCGGCAAGAAGAGAAATTCCTAAGAGACTATTTGCTGCTCCTTTAAATCCACCGACAATCAGCAAGCAATACACAATTTGAATCATTGAAACGATTGATATGATGAGTAGTAATCTTTCAGGGTGATTGCGTGATTTAGAAATATATCGAAGAAAAGCGAACGCAATTGCTGTGATAAACATGAGTCCAACCGTTAAAAACGCAAAAAAGTCTAATCCAGACATATCACCGCTCCTTTCTCATTATGTAGAAATCCCCCTCTCCATACCGGGAGGGGGACATTCTTGTTTTAGTAAACAGATGTCTGCTCGTCAATGCCTTCAAGGATTTGTTTTATTCGTTGAAGGAATCTGCCGCATACAAGACCATCAAGTACTCTGT
Source organism: Bacillus pumilus (assembly GCF_038738535.1). NCBI lineage: Bacteria > Bacillati > Bacillota > Bacilli > Caryophanales > Bacillaceae > Bacillus > Bacillus pumilus. The sequence goes on from NZ_CP046128.1 coordinate 2,095,214, forward strand.
GATCTAATGAAAGACAAAGGTTGACCATGTCTCTTGCTGCAATCATGCCATTTACAATCATTGGACGCTTCACGATCGATTCTACTTGTAAAATCGCCGCTTGCGGGTAATTAATGATTCCCATGGATTGTATAGAACCAAATGATCCCGTGTTGTTTACAGTAAAGGTGCCGCCTTCCATGTCACTTTGCTTCAGCGTTCCTTGTCTCACCTTGGAAGCAAGCTCATGAATTTCTTTGGCGATGCCCTTAATCGTTTTTTCATCCGCATCCTTAATGACTGGAACAAAAAGAGCGTCATCAGTCGCAACAGCAATCGAGACATTGATTGCTTTCTTTTGCACAATTTTATCTCCAGCCCACATGCTGTTCATTTCTGGGAATTCCTTTAAGCCCTGAGCCACTGCTTTGACAAAGAACGCAAAGAACGTCAAATTAAAGCCTTCTTTTGCTTTAAATTGGTCCTTGAGCTGATTTCTTCTTGTCACAAGGTTTGTCACATCGACTTCCATCATCGTCCATGCGTGCGGAATTTCATGTTTGCTTCTCAGCATATTTGCCGCAATCGCCTGCCTAATTGGCGTGACTGGCAGTTCAACATCACCAGGCATTGTAGAGACGGAAGGCGCCGCTTTTGGTTTTGATGGCTGCGCAGGCTCCGGCTTTGCCGCCTGTTCATTAACAGGTGCTGCCTTCTCTTGTACGCCGCCGTTTTCAATGAGCTGAAGTAAATCTTTTCTTGTGATTCGTCCGCCTGCTCCGGTTCCTTGAACAGCCGCTAAATCAATGCTGTGCTCATCTGCTAAACGAAGGACTGCTGGAGAGTAGCGTTTCTTTTGACTTTGATTCTCTTTTGTTTGATCTGCTTCAGGTGCTTCACTTTGCTCAGGTGCCGCTTCTTCTTTCGCACTCTGCTGCGAGCTGCCCTCTACTTCAATTTCACAGAACACTTCTCCTACTTGCAGCGTATCGCCTTCTTCAGCTGATAGCTTTGTAATCGTTCCTGTAAAAGATGACGGGACTTCTGCGTTCACTTTATCCGTCATGACTTCCGCAATCGGATCGTATTTATTCACATGATCGCCAGGTGAAACGAGCCATTTGCTAATGGTTCCTTCTGTTACACTTTCACCTAGCTGAGGCATTTTCATTTGTTCAATTGCCACTTGAAACCCTCCTCTTTCTTAAAACGCCGCTAGCTCTCTCATTTCAGCTTCTACCTTATCTGGATTGACCATGAAGAATTTTTCCATTGGCGGCGCATAAGGCATTGCCGGGATTTCTGGTCCGGCTAGACGTTTGATTGGTGCGTCTAAATCAAATAAGCAATGCTCTGATATGATCGCCGCTACCTCACTCATGATGCTGCCCTCTTTTGTATCTTCCGTTAGAAGAAGCACTTTGCCTGTTTTTGATGCCGCTTCAATAATGGCTTCCTGATCGAGCGGGTACACTGTTCTCAAATCGAGAATATGCGCAGAAATGCCGTCTTTCGCAAGGCGGTCTGCTGCTTGCAGCGCAAAATGGACACAGAGGCCATATGTAATGACCGTGATATCATCGCCTTCACGTTTCACATCTGCTTTTCCAATAGGGAGTGTGTAATCCTCTTCAGGTACTTCTCCTTTGATGAGACGGTAGGCACGTTTGTGTTCAAAGAACAATACAGGATCTGGATCACGCACCGCAGCCTTTAAAAGACCTTTTACATCATAAGGTGTAGAAGGCATGACAATCTTCAAACCAGGCTGATTGGCAAAAATCGCTTCAACCGATTGTGAATGATAAAGCGCCCCGTGTACACCGCCCCCGTAAGGTGCGCGGATGACCATTGGACAGCTCCAATCGTTATTTGAGCGGTATCTGATTTTCGCAGCCTCTGAAATGATTTGGTTGATTGCAGGCATAATGAAATCCGCAAATTGCATCTCCGCAATTGGGCGCATTCCATACATCGCTGCCCCAATACCTACACCAGCAATGGCTGATTCTGCAAGAGGTGTATCCATGACGCGCGCCTCTCCGAATTGCTCATAAAGACCCGCTGTCGCTTTAAATACGCCGCCCTTTTTCCCGACATCCTCTCCGAGCACAAACACTTTTGGATCTCGTTCCATTTCTTCTTTCATCGCCAGTGTAATGGCGTCTATATATGACATAACAGGCATTTTTCTTCCCCCTTACTCCGCATACACGTAACGAAGTGCGCTTTCTGCATCAGCATAAGCAGCGTTTTCCGCTTCATCAGTCGCTTCGTTTACGATTTGCATGATTTCTTTTGTCATCTCTTCTTTCATTTCAGAAGTCATGACGTTTCCTTCGATTAAATACGTTTCATATTGGATGAGCGGATCTTTCTTTCTCGCTTCGAGCACTTCTTCTTTTTCTCGATAGCTTGAATCATCATCATCACTTGAATGCGCAGTTAAACGGTAAGAGATCGTTTCAATCAACGTTGGCCCTTCGCCTCTTGCCGCACGGTCTCTCGCTTCTTTGACAGCGGCATATACTTCAAGCGGATCATTGCCATCAACGGTTACACCAGGCATTCCGTACCCAATTGCACGATCTGAAATGCGTTCACATGCCACTTGTTTGTCATACGGCACGGAAATCGCGTACTTATTGTTTTCACACATGAAAATAACAGGCAGCTTATGCACAGCAGCGAAGTTAGCGCCTTCGTGGAAATCACCTTGGTTTGAAGAGCCCTCACCGAACGTGACAAAGCTGACAAAGTTTTTCTGCTCCAGACGTCCAGCAAGTGCAATCCCCACTGCATGAGGAACCTGCGTTGTGACAGGTGAAGATCCCGTCACAATTCGATTTGATTTTTGTCCAAAATGACCTGGCATCTGTCTTCCGCCCGAGTTTGGATCGTCTTGTTTTGCGAAACCAGACATCATTAAATCTTTGGCTGTCATCCCAAATGCGAGGACAACCCCCATATCACGGTAGTAAGGTAAGACGTAATCCTCTTCTCTATTGAGAGCAAAAGCAGCACCGACTTGCTGCGCTTCCTGCCCTTGACAAGAAATCACGAATGGAATTTTACCAGAACGGTTTAAAAGCCACATCCGTTCATCAATTTTCCTTGCTAGAAGCATTGTTCTATATATATCAATTGCTTGTTCATCTGATAATCCTAATTCATGATGACGCATGTTACTCATCTTATTTCCCTCCTTGATTAAAAATGGATCGCCTTCCCGTCAACAGCAAGAGCTGCCTCACCAATCGCCTCTGATAAGGTTGGATGCGGGTGGATCGTTTGCCCCACTTCCCACGGCGTTGCATCAAGTACTTTGGCTAATCCAGCTTCAGATATCATATCTGTGACATGAGGACCAATCATATGAATCCCTAAAATATCATCTGTCTTTTGATCGGCAATGATTTTGACGAACCCATCAGATTCCCCGTACACAAGCGCTTTACCGATCGCCATAAATGGAAATTTCCCCATTTTCACTTCGAAGCCTTGCTCTTTTGCCGCCTGTTCAGTGAGTCCAACACTAGCGGTTTCTGGGTGAGAGTAGACACATTTAGATACGAGCGTTTCATCGAGCGGCTTTGGATCTTTCCCAGCCATATGTTCCACAGCAATCATGCCTTCGTGTGAAGCCACATGTGCCAGCTGAAGCCCGCCAATGACATCTCCTATTGCGTAAATATGCGATTCTTTCGTTTGATAATGTTCATTCACGACAATGCCTTGTTTTTCTGTTTGAATGTCCGTGTTTTCAAGACCAATGCCTTCAATATTTGGTACTCTGCCGACTGAAAGAAGAAGTTTTTCCGCTTCAAACGTCTGAATGTCTCCATCCTTATCTGCTTGAATCGTCACGAGATTCTCCTGCTTTTTGACGGTATCTGGCAGTACTTTCGCATTTTTCACAAAGGTGATGCCTTTTTTAGATAAAAGCTTTTCCATTTCTTTAGAAATGTCATGATCCTCTGTTGGCAATATGCGATCTGCAAATTCAATCACAGTCACCTTCACACCAAAATCATTGAGCATTGAAGCCCACTCAATTCCGATCACCCCGCCGCCGACAATGAGCATTGACTGTGGAAGCTCTGGCAGTTCAAGTGCATCATCTGATGAAAGAATGTGCGTCCCATCTGCTTCAAGCCCAGGCAGCACCCGAGGTCTTGAACCTGTCGCAATAATGACCTGCTTTGGAATGAGCATTTCATTTTCATCTCCATTTGCCATTTCTACGGAGATGGTTCCTGGCATTGGCGAAAAGATAGATGGACCAAGGATACGGCCGATCCCTTCATAGACATCAATTTTTCCTTGTTTCATTAAGTGTTTGACGCCGCCTGCTAGTTTCTCTACAATCTCTGTTTTTCTTTTCTGCACATTGGCAAATTGCAAGGCAATGCCGTTTGCCTCAACGCCAAAATCAGCAGCACGTTTGACGGTTTGATAGACTTCTGCACTTCTAAGCAGCGCTTTAGACGGAATGCATCCTTTATGCAGACATGTTCCGCCAAGCTTTTCTTTTTCTACAACTGCTGTTTTCAATCCAAGCTGTGAGGCACGGATGGCCGCTACATAGCCGCCTGTGCCTCCACCAAGAATGACGAGGTCATATTCAGTTGCCATGACTTGTCACTCCTTTCTTCATTCGTTGATCATTTGGGTATTCTTTCGGTGATTCTTCTTCTTTTAAAATACGAAGTGCACCTTCTGCTAATGATTGCAGTTCATTTTCGCCTGGATACACGACAACATCTGAAATCCAGTCAATGTATCCTCTAATACTTGATGTAATTTGTTTGCTGTACGCAAGTCCGCCTGTTAACACAATGACGTCAACTGCTCCTTTTAAGACAGCACTAGCCGCACCGATTTCCTTGGCAATTTGATAGCACATCGCTTCATAAATCAGCGCCGCCCGTTCATCGCCTGCTTCGATCATGCGCTCCACTTTCACAGCATCTGTCGTGCCAAGGTAGCCCGCAAGTCCGCCTTCACCAATAATGCGTTTCAGCATTTCCTCTTGGCTGTACTCACCAGAAAAGCAAAGATTGACGAGGTCACCTGTTGGCAGGGTCCCCGCTCGCTCCGGGCTGAAAGGTCCTTCGCCATGCAGTCCGTTATTGACATCAATGACTTTTCCTTTTTCATGTACACCAATGGTGACGCCGCCGCCCATATGCGTAATAATCATGTTCAAATCTTCGTAGCGCTTCCCAAAGGAAGCAGCTGTTTTTCTTGCGACTGCTTTTTGATTTAATGCATGGAAGATGCTTTTTCTTTCAATCGTTGGCAGCCCTGAAATACGAGCAATTGGTTTTAGCTCATCCACCACAACTGGATCGACAATAAAAGCTGGGATGTTCAGGCCAAGTGCAATTTCTCGTGCAATGATACCGCCAAGATTTGATGCATGCTGGCCGGCATATCCTTCTTTGAGGTCTTGGGCCATTTGCTCATTGACTTCATATGTGCCTCCTTCGATAGGCCGGAGAAGGCCGCCGCGTGCGCACACTGCATCAAACTTTGAGATGTTCATCCCTTGTTCATGCAGCGTTTTCAGGATTGTTTCTTTACGAAATGAAAATTGATCAATGATATGTGGGAATTGCTTTAATTCCTCATCTGTATGTCTGAGTGTCGTTTCAAAAATAGATCGTTCATTGTGAAACACACCGATTTTTGTTGAAGTAGAGCCAGGATTGATTGTGAGAATACGCCATTCTTTTGTCAGCAAAAACAAAACCTCCGTTTCAACTCATTCTTCAAATTAGCGACGACTTAAAATATGTTGACCATTTTGCAGGAATTGGCTTCTTGATTTGCGCATTCTTTCAATTCGCTCCTCTGCCAATCGGTCTGCCGCTTTATAAGTTGGAATGGCATCACGGTTTGAAACTTCAATGACACTTTCAATATTTTGGTAAATACCTTCCACTTTTTTCATCGCACGATCTGCATTATAGCCATAAAGCTCATCAGCAACGTTAATCACGCCGCCTGCATTGATCACATAATCAGGTGCATAGACAATGCCCATTTCATGGATAAGATCGCCGTGATGCGTTTCTCTCAGCTGGTTATTGGCTGCACCTGCGATGACCTTTGCTTTCAACTTAGGAATCGTTACATCGTTAATCGTTGCACCAAGTGCACATGGTGCATAAATATCACATGCTTGATCATAAATATCGTCAGGGTCTACTGCTTTTGCACCAAAGTCTTCTACAGCTCGTTTTATAGAGTCTTTGTTGATATCTGTGACAATCAGCTGTGCGCCTTCTTCGTGCAGGTGTTTACACAGATTGTAGGCCACATTCCCAACACCTTGGACAGCAATTGTTTTTCCTTCTAATGAATCGGTCCCAAATGCAGCTTTGGCAGCAGCTTTCATCCCTTTATATACACCGTAAGCCGTAACAGGAGACGGATTTCCGGAAGAACCAAATGCAGGAGAAATACCTGTCACAAAGTCTGTTTCTTCATGAATAAGATCCATGTCTTCTACCGTTGTACCGACATCCTCCGCTGTGATATAGCGGCCATTCAATCCTTGAATGTAGCGTCCAAACGCACGGAACATTTCTTCATTTTTATCTTTTCTCGGGTCACCGATGATGACTGTTTTCCCGCCGCCAAGATTCAGGCCTGCTGCTGCGTTTTTATAAGTCATCCCTCTTGCTAGACGTAACGCATCTTCGATCGCTGCTTCTTCGTTTTCATACGTCCACATTCTCGTCCCGCCTAGTGCTGGCCCAAGTGTTGTATCATGAATAGCAATAATGGCTTTTAAGCCAGACTGTTCATCCTGACAAAATACAAGCTGCTCATAATCGTATCGTTCCATATATTTAAAAAGTTCCATTGTTTATTCCTCCTATGACTTCCGCTTAATTTGATGTACAGATGGCAAGTGCAATTGAATAAAGCTTACTTTCGGCTGTATCCGACCGGCTTGTTAAGGCAATCGGCGCCTTCGCTCCTGCCACCACAGCTCCCACCTTTGCATGTGCAAAATAGATGAGAGATTTATAAAGAATGTTCCCTGCTTCAATCGTTGGCACAAGCAAAATATCTGCATGACCGGCGACATCACTTGTAATATTTTTATGAGAAGCTGCCGTTTGAGAAATGGCATTGTCTAAAGCAAGAGGCCCGTCAATGAGGCAGCCAGAAATTTGACCTCGCCTATTCATTTGTGCCAGACTTGCCGCTGTCAAAGTTGAATCCATTGCCGGGTTCACGACCTCTACCGCAGATAACACTGCCACCTTTGGCATGTCGTTTCCGACAGCTTGTGCTACTTGAACAGCATTGATCGTGATCTCTTTGAGCATATTTAAATCGGGCGCGATGTTCATCGCAGAATCCGTGACATAAATAAAACGATCAAAGCCCGGCACTTCGAATGCCGCGACATGTGATAGGACACTCGCTGTCCGCAGCCCGTACTCTTTATTCAGTACCGCTTTTAAAAGAACGGCTGTCGGGACATGCCCCTTCATCAATATATCTGCATGCTTCTCACTCACTGCCTGCACGGCAATTTTGGCTGATTCTTCAGGAGAATCCGAATGAATAATATCTATCCAGTCCTCATTGATCTCATGCTGTTTCACCAGCTCCTTCAGGTTGCGTTTGTTCCCAACCAGCAGGAAGCGAGCGACCTTTCGTTCAATTGCCATCTTGATGGCATGAAGCACTTCTTCGTCTTCTGCATGAGCCACAGCAGCAGTTTTATTTTGCAGCTGGGCGGCTTTCATAATCAGATCGTCAAGCTTCATATATGTCCACCTTTCCTTATGCTCGGTTCATGGTTTTCATATGCAAGTTCTGTGCCAGCTTGAAATGCAGCGACATAAGACATTTCGCATGAAATACATGCAATTTTTTGCAGGTAACATGCATTTTATTGCATGCTATCTTTTGCAAGTTGATATTTATCCATTTTATAGTAAAGGTTTCGAATGCTAATCCCTAACGTTTTCGCTGTTTTCGTGCGGTTGAATTGATGCTTTTCAAGGGTTTGTTTAATCAGCTGCGCTTCAAATGCCTCAACAGCATCCGAAAGTGTCTCTCCCTCAAATTGACTGACAGCCAGTTCCTGCTGCTCTTTTTCTTCCTGCTCTTCTGACTCCATGAAGGAAATATGATCTTCATCGATCCATTCTTCTTGCGGGTTCAAAAAGATCATGGCTCGTCCAAGGACATTTTCCAGTTCTCTTACGTTTCCAGGCCAGCTGTAGGATCGAAGTCTATCGAGCGCCCCTTCCGTTAAGCCGCTCACATTTCGTCCATAGTCTAAATTGATCTTCTGGATGAGACGTTTGCTTAAGGAGTCAATATCTTCAAGGCGCTGCCTTAGCGGCGGAATAGAGATCGGATATCTGTTCATGCGATAATATAAGTCCTCTCTGAATTTTCCTTCCGCCATCGCTTTTTCAATATTGACATTTGTTGCGGTGATCACACGTACATCAACAGGGATGGCTTTAGTTCCGCCTACTCTGACAATTTCTTTCTCCTGCATGACGCGTAATAATTTCGCTTGTGTACTTGGCGTCATTTCACCAATTTCATCCAAAAAAATACTGCCGTGATTTGCCTCTTCAAACAGCCCTTTTTTACCGCCGCGCCTTGCACCAGAAAACGCTCCTTCCTCGTAGCCAAAAAGCTCTGACTCTAAAAGGGTTTCCGATAAGGCCGCACAGTTGACTCTTACAAAGCGATTATATTTCCGGTCACTTTCATTGTGTATAGCGTGCGCGAACAGCTCTTTCCCAGTACCTGATTCTCCCCTGAGTAAAATGGTGGCTGGTGTTTTTGCCCCTAGCTTTGCCTGCTCAAGTGCCACAAGCATTTGCTCACTTTCTCCAATAATGTCTTCAAAAGTGTACTTTGCTTCAAGTGTACGGATGAGCTGTCTTGCTTTATTCAATTCATTGGTGAGTGATTGAATTTCTGATACGTCATGAATGACGCCGACACTGCCTTTTAGAATGCCATCAACGATCACTGGCGCTACGTTGACGATCACATCCTTCTTATTTGGTCCGACTTTCATTCTAACGCCTCGAACCGGCCTTCTCGTTTCAAGCACCTTCAAATGCATGCTTTCGCCTTCAGAAATATCCGCACCTGCTGGTTTGCCCACAACTTCTTTGTCTGTTAACCCCGTCATTTTCGTGTAAGCTCGGTTGATTAAAATTCCTTTCCCCTGCTCATCTACGACGGATATCGCTTCATCCGATGATTGAATAATGGCCTCAAGCATTGTCCGCACTTCTTTGAGGTTTGTGACTTCCTCCGCAAGCTCCACCGCATCTGTAATATCTTTGAAGATCGATAAAGCGCCCAGCATTCTTCCTGCGTCATCAATAATTGGCAAACGCGTTGTGACAATTTGTATTTGCTGATTCAGAAATTGTTTTTGATTAAATTCAGGCTCCCTCGATCTTAAAATATCGGGAAGCTTTGTGTTTGGAATGACTTCACGTATGTGACGGCCAATCGCATCTTTTTGCGAACATCCAACCATTTTGGCAGCCGACCGATTAAATAGGACGACTTCTTCATCCATATTAATAAAAATCATGCCATCGTTCGTTGCATTAAAAATGCGGTCATGTTTATAGGTTTGTTCCTTTAATATTTGAATGAGCTGATGCTTTTCTGACATTAATTCTGATATGACGTATGCCATCGAACTCGGAACAATGACAGCATGCTCTCGTTTTTCTTTCATCAGTTCTTTAAGCACAGCTGAACTGCCCGTTGTTTCAATGATGATATCAATGTCATCTTTTATGTATTCTTTCCAATCCGTTGTCGTATCGATTCCATTCTTTTTCGCTTCTACCATCCCCGGTGCCCCAAGATCAAGGTCGGCGATCGCAACGATTTGAATCATATTTGTTTTCAGCAATGTTTCAAGCAATATTGATCCACCGTGTCCTGCACCGACAATCAAGACTCTCTGCATCCCGTTACCCCTTTATATGAAAAAATTTGCACACCATATTTTTCCGTTGCAAAAAATTGCACAACTCTTATATTACCACGTTTTCCTTTCTTGACAAAATATTTTTTGAATTAGACAATGGAAGTAAATGACGTTTAAGGGGACATTTGATGGGGAGAATACTTGCATTAGTGATTATTTTAATACCTGGCGCGCTTGCTGCACTTGGGATTAAGCTGCTGCGTGACACGGTTTTCGGCATCATCATTGCACCATTTCCATTTTTATGGCTGCAAGGAATTGCAGGGTTATTATTTTTAGGAGGAGGTCTTTATGTAGTCGCTGGCTTTATTTTATATAGAGACCGCAAACGCAATAAAGTGACCACCCGCTTTAAGCAGAGATAGACATGAAAAAAGACCCGCTTCTGATAGCAGGTCTTTATTTCATTTCTTCTCTTATTTTGACGGCTCTGTCAGGAAAATCAGTGAAAATTCCATCGACACCTAAGGAAAACATGCTTTTCATCTGCTTTTCACTGTTTACCGTAAACGGCCTGATCACTTGCTGAGCGGCACGGAGAGCCGACACGACTTCTTTTGTCACCCCTGCTCCCTTTATATTCGGATGATAACCTCTTGCAGGCACTGTTTTTAAGTACATCTCCGGCTGATGAATCACATCCATTGTGAGAACAGCAAGCTCAACATGCGGCATCAGCTTGTGAAAAAGAGCTAAACTCCCATGATGAAACGATGAGACAAGTACACGATCTTCTATTTGAAAGTGTTCAATTTGCTCCTTTACTTTCTCTTCAATACCAGGATATCGATAAATGGAATTTTTCAGTTCAATATTGATGATGAGTGATGATTGCTGCGTCACTAGCTCCAATACTTCGTCTAAAAGAGGAATGGATACAGCACCGGTTTCTTCATAGAAAGAATGACTCGCATCTCCTGCTTTTAACTCTTCATATGTATGGTCTTTCACTAATCCCTTCATATTCGTTGTTCTGTTCAGCTTCTCATCGTGAATGACAGCAAGCTTGCCATCTTTCGTCAGCTGAACATCGAGCTCAATTCCGTCAGCTCCAGAATGGAGTGCTTGCTCAAAGGCTATCATGGTATTTTCAGGGTAGATTCCTTTAAAACCTCGGTGTGCAAAAATTTTCGTCATAGGTCACCTCTAAGTATGATGCTTCCTTTCATTATGACGTGTCTCTTTTCATTTTTCCAGTTTGAGCACATAAAAAAACCTCTTCTGATTAGTACGAAGAGGCTCACAGATAAATTCGATCACGTAATCGCTCTGATGGCTTGCTCTGTCGTCTCTGCGTCAAGAGCAAAAAGGGAAGAAACAACTGCGACTGCTGTAACGACGGTTACACCTAACAACAACTTTTTCATAAGATAACCTCCACTTTCTTTTGAAGTATTTGTGCATCGAATTTCTTTTCAAGAAAACGAATGGCGTTTTGATAGTCATTTCGTTCCTTGAAGTATTTCGATATTTGTTCAGACAAATCCTCAAGCTCCACATATAATCTATTTTTTTCTATGTAGTCTAATTTTTCAGAGAATACGTCTGCTGCTCCACTATTTTCGCACATCAAATCCAAAATTTCAAATTTTACTATATATTCATTATTTTGGATATCACAGCTATACTGAATACCCTCTTTAATATATTCCTTCGCCTCTTGATCTCCTAGATGAACCAAGGCATTTGCCAGAACATATAAAGATTGGATGTAATAATGGCTATTGTCACGGTGAATTTGAATGCCCATCCCTTTTTTGGCATATTGTGCGCTTTTTTCATAATCAGGCTTCGCATAATAAAGAACGGCTAAATTGTGATAGCATTTCCCAATCAGCACTTCATTGTTAATGCGTTTACTTTTCTCAAGTGCTTCTTGGTATTTTTCTTCTGCCTCTTCAAATTGAAACAAATCAATACAATTACTTGCATGTAAAATCAAACTGTCAATCGCCTGCGCTGTATACTCTTCATGCGCTTTGAACGTATCGATGGCTTTTTTGATATGATTAATGGATATGAAATTTTGTTTCAGTTCGTAATAGATTGAAGCAACCTTATGGTGAAAAGTTCCTACTTCCAGGTCTTCATTCACACGTTTTAGGCGCTGTTCTGCAATTTTATAAAAACTGATGGCTTCATCATACTTTTTCACATATGCAGCATATTGGCCTTTGTAAAAGTAAAAATAAAAATTAATAATGTCATCTGCTTTCTCATCGAGCGTTCCGACACTCTTCATAATGTGATTGGCTTTTTCAATATTTCCAAGTAACATTTCATGTCTGCCATTAACAAGCTGATAATAAAGGAGAACTTCACGGTCTTCATCTGTATTTTTTAGCAAATTCTGAATTTTCTCTTTATAGACAGCAGATTTTTCTAGGTCATTCTGAGAAATGACCCTCGTCCACTTGCTAATTTCGTTCGCTACCTCAGCAGAGTGGATTTTCAGCTTTCCCATAACCTCACCCTCTTCTTCTCATTATTATAGCATAGTAAAAGAATGTGAAAATTATTAAATTCGACAATGGGAATATTCAGTTCAAATGGCACAATCTCTAAGAAGCCAGTGACTTTAAAACGCCAACCAATCAGGTCAATAGAAATAGAACTTTCGATCCCATTTGCTTTATTTACCAAATCCATCAGACCTTTTCCTCTCATCCTTTTCCTTACGAATGAGCTTTTTCTTCTTCTATTTGAAGACCAAACAATTGATTGGCGTAGCTGATTATCACTAATTTATGTCATCCCCATTTCTTTCATGCTTTATTTTTCATTTTATTCCGAAAATAAAGCAAGCCGAGTTTGTCCAAATGATTGTATCAATACGACCAATTTTTGACAATGTTTTTTCAAAATAAAAAAACGCCTCTTTGAAGAAACGTTTTTTTATGAAAATGAACTAGCTAGCTCTATGCTCTAAGCGCAGACGATCAGCTACCATCGCGATAAATTCAGAATTGGTTGGTTTCGCTTTAGACATGCTGACTGTATAACCAAAGAGTGAAGAAATGGAATCGATGTTTCCTCTGCTCCAAGCAACTTCAATCGCATGGCGAATCGCTCGTTCTACCCTGCTGGCAGTCGTGTTAAATTTCTTCGCGATGTCTGGGTACAACACTTTTGTGATGCTTCCGAGAAGCTCAATGTCATTGTACACCATCGAAATCGCTTCTCTTAAGTATAAATATCCTTTAATATGAGCGGGTACGCCAATCTCATGAATAATCGTCGTAATGCTCGCATCTAAGTTTTTACGTTTCGGTTCAGGTTTGTTCCGAAGGACACTGTTTTGGATAGATGAAGATCGATGGGTGACTTGTGTGCCGTTTCCACTGACTTGACGAATATGACCGACTAGGTTTTCCATATCAAATGGCTTTAAGATGAAATAGGATGCGCCCAAATCAACTGCTTTTTTCGTGACATCTTCTTGACCGAACGCCGTTAGCATAATCACACTTGGCTGTTTGGTCATGTCATTGTTTTCACGGAGGCGCTCCAGTACAGCAAGACCGTCTAAATGAGGCATGATAATATCTAAGAGGAGAACGTCGGGCTCTTTATCTTTAAATAATGTCAGACATTCCTGGCCATTATACGCCACGCCAAGTACTTCCATATCTTCCTGTCCCTCAATATACTCTGTCAAAAGGCCAACAAGCTCTCGATTGTCATCAGCTACACACACTTTAATTTTCTCCACGTTCTTTCCTCCCCAATGTCGATTCCTTTAGTCTTTTGCATTTCTCTTCTGAGTGTTCAATTCGACAAAACCATGCTATCCCCTTTAAAAAACTTTAATTTTCCGAATAATAGAGCATTATCTAGCTTTTTCTACGTTTTTCTTAACGAATCGACGATTATTGCAATTTGACAACATGCTATTTTCCATTTTGTCGAAAAATCTCTTTTTCCTTATTTTATAACATGATGGCAGAGAAAGAAAGGGGAGAAAAAAACTGCCGGGAGATTCGCGGCAGTTTGATGATCAGCTTGCTTTTTTGTTTTTTTGATAAAGATCGATTCCTGCTTCTGACAGCATCCATTCAATGTGTACGCCGTACCCGCTTGTCGGATCATTGACAAATACGTGTGTGACCGCTCCAATGACCTTTCCGTTTTGGATGATGGGGCTTCCGCTCATGCCTTGGACGATACCGCCCGTTTTACTTAAAAGACGTTCATCTGTTATCTTCAATACCATCCCTTTTGTTGCCGGGAATTTCTGCGGTGTCGTGCTGACGATTTTAATATCAAACTTCTCCACTTTATCATGATCCACAACGGTTAAAATTTCTGCTGGACCTTCTTTTACTTCATTTGATAAAGCGACTGGAAGCGGTTTGTCTGATACATGATTTTCAAGCTTTTCGGTTAACGTACCAAAGATACCAAATGGGCTGTTGCGGGAGATATCCCCTATCGTTTTTCGTTCGGAAGAGAATCTCGCCAATTTTTCTCCAGGATTGCCTCCTGTGCCTTTTTCAATTGATGTCACGGTTGATCTGACAATTTCACCATTGTTGACAACGATTGGTTTTTTTGTATCCATGTCAGAAATCACATGCCCAAGGGCACCATATTTTTTAGAAGATGGTTCAAAGAAGGTCATCGTGCCGATTCCTGCTGCGGAATCTCGAATGTAAAGACCAATTCGATAGGTGCCTTCACTTGCATCTTTTGCGGGTGTTAATGTTGTTTGAAAGGTTTTATGGTCTCTTTTTATGAGTAAACGAAGCGTTTCACCTGTTTTTCCTGCTTTCTGGATAAATGGGGTGAGGTCATTCATTTTCTCCATCTTTTGACCATTGATTTCAATGATCATATCCCCTGATTGAATGCCTGCGGCTTCGCCTGGTGATTTTTTGCCGTCTGCTGTTGTGATTTGATGAAAACCTACAACGAGAACTCCTACTGAGTGGAGCTTGACGCCAATGGATTGTCCTCCAGGAACGACTTTTAATTCAGGGAGAACGTCGACTTTTGTTTTCTTAATAGGAAATCCTTTAAAATCATAAACAATTTCGGCTTTTCCCGCCTTTTGTCCTGTCACTTCAAGCTGATTCTTTTTCTCTGAAAGACTAAAGGCTTGTGAAGAAGCATTGGCTGACGCTTCTATTGATGTGTCAATTGAGTGCTTCTGTTTTTCAAATACAGCAACATTTGTTGGAATGCTGATGTATTCCTTCACTATGCTCATAAACCCTGTACTTATTAAAGAAACAAGGAGAATCACACCAATGGCTTTTCTCATCTTTTCGGGCATTCATTTTTCACTCTCCTCGCTCCTTACCCACACCAGAACACTCATGTTTTGGCTACATCTTTACTTTTGCCTTCTTCGCTAGGATTTATAACCGGCACCTATAGAAAATGATTGGATAAATTGATAAAAGAAAAAGACGATTTCGCGGGTATATACAGCGATTTTGACACAATATAAAAAAGGCAGCTGGTTTTTCAGCTACCCTGTTGTTTTGACATCATTTGCTTGATGCAGCAATTCTTTTGCGTGCTGTTTTGTCAGCTCAGTGACTTCCACACCCGCAATCATCCTGCCAATTTCACTCACTTTTTCTTCATGACTTAATGGTTTGACGCTCGTCAGTGTTCTGCCAGCTTTAGAGCGTTTAGAAATGAAGAGATGCGTGTCAGCCATTGCTGCTACTTGCGGGAGATGCGTAATGCAGAGCACTTGTGAGCCAGCTGCCACTTTGTAAATTTTTTCGGCAATCGCCTGTGCCACTCTGCCGCTTACGCCCGTATCCACCTCATCGAAAATAATGGACGTGACTTCTTGTTTGGCTGAGAAAATACTTTTCACGGCGAGCATGACACGTGAAATTTCTCCACCCGAGGCTACTTTTGATAAAGATTTCATCGGTTCGCCTGTATTTGTAGAAATAACAAATTGTGCTTGGTCGATTCCGTTTTTTCCGAGCTGGACGGGCTTTCCATCTAGCAGCGGATAGTCCGTACTGCCAAAAGGCGCATACCGAATGGAAAAAGCTGTGTCAAACGATGACTTCTCCATATACAAATCCTTTAGTTCCGTTTGAATTTGCTTCGCTAGCTTTGTGGCCCATTTT
Source organism: Bacillus pumilus (assembly GCF_038738535.1). Classification (NCBI taxonomy): domain Bacteria; kingdom Bacillati; phylum Bacillota; class Bacilli; order Caryophanales; family Bacillaceae; genus Bacillus; species Bacillus pumilus. Next base: position 2,111,303 of record NZ_CP046128.1, read on the forward strand.
TTACGAAGCTCCGAAACGTTGAGAGCTTCCAGCAGGGCATCACGGCTCATTGCATCCAGTTTGTTTTTAAGCGTCTGCAGGTGGCTGTCTCGATTTTGAATTTGATCTATTTCTTCTTCTATCTTCGCCGCATACTCCAAAATTTCCTCAACCGTTGTCCCATATTTTCGTTTTAACTGCTTCATTTCATTCAGCCTAGATTCAATAAAATCAAGACGTGCTGGGTCGAACTCTAATTGATCCAACATGCTTCGCATTTGGAACGTCGAATCCTCTAATAAGTAATAGGAGTTCGACACTTGTTCGGATAGCTTTTTCAGATCGTCGTTGATCTCAGAAACCTGCTCGAGCTCGCTTGATGACATGCCAACCCAATCAAGTCCTCCCTGCTCATTGCGCAAGGCATTATATGCGTTTTGGAGTGAGGAAAAGATTTTTTCGTAGTTGCTGATCTGATGGCGCTCTTCTTGAAGCTTCTCATCTTCTCCCGGCTCTAATTGTGCCGCTTCAATCTCCTCTAGCTGAAATTGCAGTAAATCTAACCGGTGCACCATCTCTTGCTCATTCTCAGAGAGCTGTTTTAGCTTTTGGGCTGTCTTTGTATATTGCTCATATGCTTCTTGATATTGTGACAAAGCAGGTGCAATTTCTTCTGCTCCAAATTGATCGAGCAAATGCAGATGATTTTCATCCTCCATCAATAACTGGTTATCGTGCTGCCCATGTATATCGAGCAAAAGGCGTCCTACTTCGCGTAAAAGTGAGATCGTGACAAGTTTGCCATTGATGCGGCAGATGCTTTTTCCGTTATTGTTAATATCACGGCGAAGAATCATCATTTCATCCGATGCGTCAATTCCCTGCTCTTCGCACAAAGCAAATACAGGGTGATCGGCTGGCACTAGAAAAAGCCCCTCCAGCTCTGCCTTTTTTTCACCATAACGAACAAATTCAGACGACCCTCTCCCTCCTACAAGAAGTGAGACTGCGTCAATCATGATGGATTTTCCAGCACCTGTTTCCCCTGTTAGGACTGTGAGTCCTTTTTCAAACGAAACCGTTAACTCTTCAATGATTGCAAAGTTTTTAATGGTTAGTTCTGCTAACACTCATTTGACACCTCTTTTTGTAAACCTGATTCTTTATAGAAGCTCTAAAATTTTGCTCGAAACTGTCTCCGTATCATCTGGTGTGCGGCAAATGATCAAAATGGTATCATCTCCGCAAATGGTTCCCATGATTTCTTCCCAATCTAAATTATCCATTAAAGCCCCAATGGCCTGAGCATTACCGGGCATGGTTTTGAGGACGATTAAATGACTGGCAGCATCCATTTTGATAAATGCATCCATTAAGGATCGCTTCAGTTTAGACAACGGGTTAAACCGCTGATCCGCAGGAAGACTGTATTTATATGTTCCATTGTTCGTCGGCACTTTCACTAAATGCAATTCTTTAATATCTCTTGAAACGGTCGCTTGTGTGATGTTATATCCATCGGCTTTTAAAATATCGACTAGTTCATCCTGTGTTTCAATCTCTTGGCCCGCAATGATTTCTCTAATCTTAATATGCCTTTGACCTTTATTCATGTTTGACCCCCCTAGGCGTTTGATCTCAGTTTGTCTTTACGTTCTATGTTATATGAACCACAGTTCAAAAAACAAGCATTACGTGAGAAACGGTCAATTCTCGTCTTTTGACCATGTAAAAAGGAATAATAGCGAGCTATTATTCCTTTTGTTTCGATGATCTCATGTGTCAGCCGGCTCAGGGCTGTTTTTCTTTTCTTTCAATACCGAATGGGCTTCCTTGACGACCTTTTCAAGCTCTGAAGCCGGAAGTGCCGCATTCTCTTCTTGATCGGGATGAAGCACTAAATGAAGAAGGAACTCAATATTCCCGTCTCCACCAGTAATAGGCGAAAATGATACATCCTTTACATCATAGCCTTCTTTTGCAGCAAATTGATTCATCTCTTCGAGTACACCAAGGTGGACAGACGGATCTCGCACAATTCCTTTTTTCCCAACAAGCTCTCTGCCTGCTTCAAATTGAGGCTTGACGAGTGCAATACAGTCTCCGCCCGGGACAAGAATGTGCTTTAAAGCCGGCAGGATGAGTTTAAGTGAAATAAAAGAGACATCAATTGATGCTACTTCTGGCAACCCTTCAGTAAAATCTGCTGGGACGGAGTGACGGAAATTGGTGCGCTCCATGACGATTACCCTGTCATCCTGCCTTAATTTCCACGCAAGCTGATTGTAGCCAACATCAACAGCATATGATTTGACCGCTCCATTTTGAAGAGCACAATCTGTAAATCCGCCTGTTGATGAACCAATATCAATTAGCAATTTCCCTTCAACGGTTAAGTCGAATTCTTTTAGTGCTTTTTCGAGCTTTAACCCGCCACGGCTCACATATTTCAGAGGGTTCCCCTTCACAGTGAGCGGAGTATCACGAGCGATTTTCTCACCTGGTTTATCCAAACGGTTTTCATTTGAGTAAACGATTCCTGCCATGATGGCACGCTTTGCTTTCTCTCTCGTTTCCATTAGTCCTTGTTCGACTAATAAAACGTCAAGTCGTTCTTTCTTTGATGTCATGATCCAATTCCTTTTCTTGGTGCTGCGGGAAGCAGGTCACGTAAAGTGTCAGCAACCTGTGCCTTCGTCAGACCAATTTCTTCAAGCAGGGCATCAACACTTCCATGCTCAATAAATTCATCTGGAATGCCCATACGTTCTACTTTGATATGTGAAGCTTTCTTATCGTGTATATATTCTAAGACGCTGCTGCCAAATCCGCCTTGGAGCACTGCTTCTTCAATCGTTAAAATCGGAATGCCTTCAGAAAGGATGTCATTTAACATCGCTTCATCAAGGGGCTTAATAAACCGAGCGTTGACGACACGAATCGATTTCCCTTCTTTTTGAAGTTCTTCTGCTGCTTGGAGCGCCATTTTAATCGTCGTACCAAATGTTAAAATCACGGCATCCTTCCCTGGACGAAGAACCTCCCAGGACCCAATCGGAATGGTTTTCAGCTGTTCATCCATTTTGACACCCAGCCCATTACCGCGCGGGAAGCGCATAGCAATAGGACCGTCATCGTACTGAATGGCTGTATTGACCATGTGCTGTCCTTCATTTTCATCTTTTGGCATCATAAGTACCATATTCGGCATATGACGCATAAAGGAAATATCAAACACACCTTGATGGGTTTCTCCATCTGCACCGACAAGTCCCGCACGATCAATGCCAATAAATACGTTGAGGTTCTGACGGCAAATATCGTGCAGCACTTGGTCATAGGCTCTTTGCAGGAACGTTGAATAAATCGCTAAAAATGGCTTCATGTCCTGCGTCGCAAGCCCAGCTGCCATTGTGGCTGCATGCTGCTCGGCAATTCCTACATCAAACATCCGCTCTGGAAATTCCTTCGCAAAGCCTTCAAGCTTTGAACCAACAGGCATCGCAGGCGTGATCGCAACAATCCGCTCATCTTCCCGTGCCAGCTTTCTGACCGTTTCACTGACGAGACCACTCCAAGACGGAGCTGCTGCTGCCGGTTTTACAAAATCACCGGTATCGATTTTGTATGGACCCGTACCGTGCCAAGTCCCGATTTTATCGGATTCTGCCGGCTGGTAGCCTTTTCCTTTTTTCGTGATGACATGCAGAAGAACTGGACCTTTTGTTTTCTTTGCATATTCAAGATTTTCAAAAAGATCTTCATACGAATGTCCATCGACAGGACCTAAGTAAGTAAATCCCATTTCCTCAAAAAACATGCCAGATACAAGTAAATATTTGAGGCTGTCTTTGATCCGCTCTGCTGTAGCAGCAAGCTTTCCGCCTACGGCTGGAATGCGCTTGAATAAATATTCGAGTTCGTCCTTTACCCATTGGTATTTGCCAGCTGTGCGCAATCTGCCAAGCATTGTGTGAATCGCACCGACGTTTGGTGCGATACTCATTTCATTGTCGTTTAGGATCACTATCATATCTTTCTTTTCATCACCGATATGATTCAAGGCTTCCAGCGCCATACCTCCGGTTAGTGCGCCGTCTCCGATAATAGGCAGAATATATTCATCTGTCCCTTTGATATCCCGCGCTGCCGCCATACCCATCGCGCCAGATAACGAGGTGGAACTGTGACCTGTCTCCCAAACATCATGCTCGCTTTCATTTCGTTTAGGAAAACCGCAAAGCCCTTTATATTGACGAAGTGTATCAAACTCCGCCCCTCTTCCCGTTAACAGCTTATGAACGTAAGACTGATGTCCAACATCCCAGAGAAATTTGTCTTTTGGGCTGTCAAATACTTTATGAAGCGCAACAGTCAGTTCAACGACTCCCAGGTTCGGACCGATATGCCCGCCAGAGTTAGCTAAGGACTCAATTAAAAACATGCGAATGTCAGCACTAAGCTCCTCTAATTCTGCATTTGACATTCCTTTTAGAAACGTTGGATTTTTTATTGATAAAAGATCCAATTAGGATCAACTCGCTTTCAACAAAATTTCTATATACATATATAATGCCTTATTCCTTTGAAAACCAATGCGGAATAAGAGTTGTCTCATCATGATAAACTGTTTACAGTTTACCACAATTGCTCGAGGACCCTCAAATCTAGGCTGTTTTTAATGATCTCTTGAGGCAATCAGATCACATAAATCATGCAGCAATTGCTGCTCTAATTGAAGATTTGAGACAATTTCTTTTGCACGTGTGATGTGCTCATGCAGTTTTTCTTTTGCTCCTGAAAGCGTTAATAAAGAAGGATATGTCGACTTTTCATTTGCTGTATCAGAGCCGACCCGTTTTCCGATTTTCTCTTCGCTTCCTTCGAGATCTAAAATGTCATCACGGATTTGAAACGCAATGCCAATATGATAGCTGAATTCCCTTAGCTTTTCGATATCGTCATCTGATGCTCCTGCCAGCATTGCACCTGCTGCGACGCTGAACGTAAGAAGCTTTCCTGTTTTACGGGCGTGAATGGATTCGAGTTCAGCAAGCGATACTTGTTTTTGCTCTGCTTCCATGTCGTCAAATTGACCGCCAACCATTCCTAGTGCACCTGCTGACTTTACAAGCTCATCCACAATTCTGAGCTTTTTGTCAGCTGAGACGCTGCTAGACAGCTGTGATGTAATCAGGCGGAAGCTTTCTGTTAAAAGGGCATCACCTGCGAGAACCGCTGTTGCTTCTCCGTACACTTTATGATTTGTCGGTATTCCTCTGCGAAGGTCATCGTCGTCCATGCAAGGAAGGTCGTCATGTATCAATGAATACGTATGAATCATCTCAACTGCACAGCCGACAGGTATACCGTCTTCTTCGTTTTTACCGTAGGCATGTAATAGAGCAAGAACGAGAACAGGTCGAAGCCTTTTCCCGCCCGCTTTAAGAGAATAGAGCATAGAAGATTTCAGGTCTTCTGGAATCGTCAATTCCTGAACATATGTAAATAAATAATCTTCAATGACCTGTTTTCGTGTTGTTAAAAATTCATTTAAATTACTTGTCACCAGCATCTGCCTCCTTCACTGAGAAGGGAGCCAGCTCACCGTCCTCTTTTAAAATGAAATCCATTTGCTTTTCAACATGCTGTAATTTTTCATGACAAAGCTTCGAAAGGGTCATGCCTTCTTGGAAATAATGAATGGCCTGTTCAAGTGGTACATCTCCTTCTTCGAGCTTTCCCACAATCTCCTCAAGACCTTTCATCGCCTCTTCAAATGTCATTTGTTCTTCTTTTTGTTTATTGGATTCTGTCATGATGATTGCCCCTCCTTCTCAATAACCTCACAAATCAGACGTCCATCCTTCATCGTGATGGTCAGCTGATCTTTCGTCTCTACTTGGTTCACACTTTTTATCAGTTCATCTTCTTTATAGGCTAAACTGTAGCCTCTTTCCATCACTTGAAGTGGATTTAATGCATTTAGTTTACCAAGAACCGATTGGAACTGCGAATGAATTGTTTTCATTTGCACATTCATGCTGCGGATGAGCTGTTCTGTTTCATTGGCGTGGCGTTTTTTCGCCTGAAGCAGCTGCTCTTTAGGATGAAGCGGCTTCAGCCTGTAAGTCTGGCGGTCTAGTTGACTGCGCTTTTGCTCAATTTGTCTCGTCAGCTGTTTTTGAAAACGGTCAAATACCAAATCGAATTGCTGCTCTTTTTGCTCCTGTAATCGTTTTGGAAAACGGAAGGCATAAGAGGATTGCAGCGCCACAAGACGGTCCTTCGCTTGTGAGGTTCGATTCTTTACGGCTCTTGTTAGCCGTATATCGATTGATTTGATTCGTTCAATTAAATCGGTCGTGCTTGGAACAGCTAACTCGGCTGCTCCTGTTGGTGTGGGTGCTCTCATGTCTGCAGTGAAATCACTGATCGTAAAGTCTGTTTCGTGCCCAACTGCAGATATGATTGGAATGTCTGATGCGAAGATAGCCCTTGCGACAGCTTCTTCATTAAAGGCCCAAAGTTCTTCAATCGAACCGCCTCCTCTTCCGACAATCAAGACATCACAGAGCTGTTTTTCATTTGCTTCCTGGATCCGTTCTACGATTGAACGGGTCGCATGTTCACCTTGAACGAGCGCCGGAAGCACAATGATTTTCGCCTGTTGATAGCGCCGATTGATGGTCGTAATGACATCTCGAACAGCTGCTCCTGTTGGAGACGTAATCACACCAACAACTTCTGGATATTCAGGAATTGTTTTTTTATAGCGCGCATCAAATAAGCCTTCACTTGCCAGCTTTTTCTTCAGCTCTTCATAAGCAAGATGAAGAGCACCAACACCATCAGGCTGCATTTCTTTTGCATATAATTGATAATTTCCGCTTGGTTCATATACTTGAATCCCGCCTCGTACAAACACCTTCATTCCGCTCTTAGGTGAAAAAGGCAGCTTAGACGCAGAGCGCTGGAACATGACAGCTTGCATGCGTGCGTTTTCGTCTTTTAAGGTGAAGTACACATGTCCTCTTGAATGAATCTTTACATTGGATAGCTCACCTTTGATCCAAATATCTTCTAAATGCGGATCAACATCAAATTTTCTTTTTATGTATTTTGTAAGGGCTGTGACCGTCACAAAGGCTTTTTCACTCATGACGTATTCCTCCTCTTCAAAAACGCACATTCATCCACCAGCAGCATGCAGGTGGATGAATGGATAAAGCTTATGCTAATGTACGTTTTGCTGATTTAACCGTATTATGTGCAAGCATCGTAATCGTCATTGGACCGACTCCGCCAGGGACTGGTGTGATATAAGAAGCTTTTTCTTTTGCCTCTTCAAAATCAACATCTCCAACAAGCTTCCCAGAATCCAAACGATTGACTCCTACATCGATAACAATAGCGCCTTCTTTAATTTGGTCAGCTTTAATAAAGTTTGCTCGACCGACGGCAACAACTAAAATGTCCGCTTTTAACGTATGTTCTGAAATATTCGCTGTTCTTGAATGGCAGTAAGTAACCGTTGCGTTTTCGTTTAACAGCAATTGCCCTACTGGTTTGCCGACAATATTGCTGCGTCCGACAACAACGACTTCTTTTCCAGAAAGATTAACACCCGTTTTGTTTAGTAATTCAACAATACCTGCTGGTGTACATGGAAGGAATGTGTCCTCCCCAAGGAGCATTTTCCCGATATTCAATGGATGGAAACCATCAACATCTTTTTCAGGTGAAATACGTTCAATAACGGCTTTTTCAGAAATATGTTTTGGCAGTGGAAGCTGAACAAGAATCCCGTGGAATTGGTCGTTTGCATTGTACTGATCAATCAGCTGAAGCAATTCTTCTTCTGTTAAAGAAGCTTCTAAATGATCAAGCTGGAAATGCATCCCCATTGCTTCTGCTGCTTTCTTCTTCCCGCGTACGTAAGAAAGTGAAGCCGGATCATCACCGATTAGAATAACGGCAAGACCAGGTGTGACACCTTTTTGTTTTAGCTCTTCTACTTCTTTTGCTAATTGCTCACGCTTTTCTTTTGCTGTTTCTTTCCCATCGATGATTGTTGCTGTCATGTCGAATCCTCCTATTGCTGCTTTAGGTCGTTTTTAATGTTTGAAAGTACACCATTTACAAATTTCGGTGCTTTATCATCACCGAATAATTTGGCCAGTTCAATCGCTTCATTCATCGAAACACTAAGCGGGATATCTTCTTGATACACCATCTCGTACACAGACAGCCTTAAAATGGCTCTGTCTACGTTTGCAATACGATCGAGTTTCCAATTCACTAGATGCTGTGAAATCATGTCATCGAGCTTGTCCTTTTGTTCAAGCACACCGAAAACCAGTTCCTCGAAAAAAGGATCTGATTCTTGTTCATCCAGCGCATGTGTAATGGCCTCTTTCGGATCAATATTGCTCACATCAATTTGAAATAATGTTTGTAGCGCCTTTTCTCTTGCAGTTCTTCTTTTCATTATTTACTCCTTTAACCACTTTATCCGCTTGTCGTTAAGCCATACAGAGATCATAACATATTTTGCCCGTGGTCGCACCAAGATCCATGCGAGCTGTGACGAAAAACGAATCAATCAACGCGTGAGATCATTATTATTCGGAAATGACCCAAAAATGGGCTTTAAAAAACCAAAGAGGCAATGCCTCCTTGGTTTCACTTGAACTCTTTTTTTACATTTCTTGATCTACTTCAGCCTCAGATGCTTTAGTATCAAATTGAATACCAACGACATGAATATTGATTTCATTAATCGTCAAGGCAGTCATGTTCAAAAGAGTTTGACGGATATTTTCTTGGACAGCAGTGGATACCTTTGGAATGGATAGGCCAAATTGAACCACACAGTATACATCGATTGTGATGCCTTCATCAGAGACATCTACTTTCACACCTTTACGGTGATTTTTCTTACCAAAGCGTTCTGCTACATCAGCAGCGAAATTGCCGCGCATTTCGGCAATGCCTTCGACTTCTGAAGCGGCGATCCCAGCAATGACCTCAATCACTTCTGGTGCAATTTGCACTTTTCCCAATTGATCTTCATCAAGGTTCATTTCAAGCAAATTGTTTTCTGACACGATCATTCACCTCCGAAAGCTATGATTATTTCATGATTTGGTATGTTTCTAAAAACTTCGTATTAAAATTACCGCTCACAAATGTTTCATGCTCAAGCAATCTTAGATGGAATGGGATCGTTGTGTAGACTCCTTCAATGACGAATTCTTGAAGCGCGCGTTTCATTCTCGCAATCGCTTCTTCTCTCGTCTTACCATATGTGATCACCTTTGCAATCATACTATCGTAATATGGCGGAATCACATAGCCCGGATAAGCGGCAGAATCAACACGTACTCCTAGACCGCCTGGCGGAAGATACATTTTAATTTCACCAGCTGATGGCATGAAGTTTTTCTCTGGGTTCTCTGCATTAATACGGCATTCGATCGCCCATCCTGCATATACGACATCCTCTTGTGTAAGAGAAAGTTTTTCACCTGATGCAACTTTAATTTGTTCTTTGATCAGGTCAACACCTGTGACCATTTCTGTTACAGGATGCTCTACTTGAATACGGGTATTCATTTCCATGAAGTAGAATTTCTCTTCATTATAATCATAAATGAATTCGACCGTTCCAGCACCAGTGTATTCAACAGCTTCTGCTGCTTTTACGGCTGCTTCACCCATTTGCTCACGGATGTCTGCATTCAGCGCTGGTGATGGCGTTTCTTCAAGAAGCTTTTGCATTCTTCTTTGGATCGAGCAATCACGCTCTCCTAAGTGAATGGTATGGCCATGCTGATCTGCAAGCACCTGGATTTCCACGTGTCTAAAGTCTTCAATGAACTTCTCTAAATAGACGCCAGGGTTACCAAAGTTTTGCGCTGCTTCCTGCTGCGTGATGGTGACACCATTAATGAGCTCTTCTTCGGTACGAGCCACACGGATTCCTTTACCGCCTCCGCCTGCGGTTGCTTTAATAATGACAGGATACCCAATACTTGCTGCTGTTGAAACAGCATCATCAAGATCTTTTACAATTCCTTGAGAACCAGGAACAATCGGAACCCCGGCATCTTTCATTGTTTCCCTTGCGACATCTTTCGTTCCCATTTTGGAAATCGCTGACGCAGTTGGCCCAACAAAGATGACATTGCATTCCTCGCAAAGCTCTGCAAAGTCTGCATTTTCAGCAAGGAAGCCGTATCCTGGATGGATGGCATCTGTCCCTGTTAATTTTGCTACACTGACAATATTCGTGACATTTAAATAACTATCTTTTGAAGCAGTCGGTCCGATGCAATATGCTTCATCAGCCATTTGAACATGAAGCGCATCGCGATCCGCTTCAGAAAATACCGCAACTGTTTCAATTCCAAGCTCTTTACAAGCGCGGATAATTCTAACTGCGATTTCTCCTCTGTTTGCAATTAATAGCTTTTTAATCATGATCGTACTCCTTACTCTGCTTTCACTAGAAAGAGGGGTTGTCCGAATTCTACAAGCTGACCGTTCTCAGCTAATACTTCGACGATTTCACCTTTTACTTCTGCTTCGATTTCATTAAACAGTTTCATCGCTTCTACGATGCACACAACTGTGTTTTCCTTCACCTTAGAACCTGTTGTCACGTATGGACCTGCTTCTGGTGAAGATGAAGCATAAAATGTGCCAACCATTGGGGATGTGATTTTATGCAGATTTTCAGACGCAGCTGCCTCTTGTGCAGGGGCTTCGGTCTGAGCTGGAGCTTGTGCTTTAGGAGCTTGTTGAGCTGGAGCTGCTTGGACAGGAGCCACTGGTGCCGCAACTTGCTGAACGACTTCTTTATTTTTCTTCAGTTTGATTTTTGCACCTTCGTTTTCGTACGTAAATTCATCAATTGTAGATTCGTCAATTAATTTAATCAGTTCATGAATTTCTTCAATTTTTAACATGGATTTGCACCCCTATGTATGGATTTATCTTTTTCTTATAGGCTAGTACTAAAAGTACATACTATAACCATCTTACAGGAGGATTTCAATGAATTCAACTACTATTGTGGCGAAGCGCCTCCCGAAAGCACCTTGGAGGGGGCGCCAAACCGCATCAAAAAACGCCCTTTTCGGCAAAGGGCGCCTGTTCATTTTTTATTGATTGGAGGGCTCAAAAGTGACAGCTACGTTATCAAGACCTCTCATTTCTTTTGTGACCATATCAATAATATCGGCCGCTTGGGACTTTGATTTTTTGTCAGAACGAACCGTGATGCTCACTTTATCTCCCTCTGCACTCACTAGCGCATCTTTATATCCTTTTGTTTTAATTAAGGTTTCGAGCTGACGCTCCGTTCCTTCTGCCTCACTAAGCGCTGTCATTTGATCATACGCTTCACTTTTTTCTTGTGCTGTTGCATCATCACTGGATACGATTTCGTTGAACTCTTCGCGCTGTTTGCTTCGTTTATCTTCAAGCTCTAATCTGTATGTTGTAAAAAGCTCATCGTCTGTTTGCTCCGACACAGCCTTTCCTTCTTCACCGCTTGTTTCGATATCCTCTTGTTTGCCATTTGTTTCTTTGTCAGTGGACTTCTCATCAGTGCCTTTTTCCGTTCCTTTGTCCGTCCCTTTTTCTGTTTCAGTCTTTTTCTCTTCCGTTCCTTTTGATTTCATATCTTCTACTGTCACTGCATTTTCACCTTGTGGAGACATGATATAGTACACACTTAAGACGACAACTAAACTTAGCATCGTTAATAGCCAAACCGTTTGTTTTTTTAACATCATTCCGAATCCTCCTTGATTTTTTTAGGGGCAACAGCCACTCTATGGCTCGGTACATCAAGCACTCGTGTAACCGCTTCAATGATGGTTTTCTTTATTTGAACGTTGTCTACTCCTTGAGCAACAACGAGGACACCTCGAATATCTGGTTTTTTCGTTTGAACCACTACAGGTGTTTCTTCATTGCCATTTTTGATGATGACGATTTCTTCTTCTTTTGTTTGATCAGTGACACTTCGCACGCCGCCTTCTTTATCAGTTTCCTCGGTCGTTGTGCTTTTATTGGATTTGTTTTTTTCAAACACTTTTAAAGAAGTTGCGTCTACATTGACCACAATCGATACATCCTCAACGCCAATGATGGTCTCTAAAATTTCTTTCAGCTGATTTTCGTATTCTTGCTCCACATCCTCAATCGAATTCTTTGATTTACTTGACGATGCCGGCTTGAATACCTCCTGCTCTTGTGAGGATGTTTTTTTAGAAGCAGGAACAGCAGCCTGTTCTTTGCTTGATGGCGGTGACAAGATCTGACTGACTAACATGAAAGATACGCCGATGATGAATACAAGCAGCAAGTAATGGTGCTTCGTTAATTTTGGTTTCCCTTCACCTTTTTCAGGCGGCTGCAAGAATGATTTCAGCTTTTGTTTCCAGTCCTTGTTATTCATGATCTGCTGCGTCACCTCCCTCAATGTTCAGCGCAATGTGCTCAGGACTCGTATTCCAAACATCAGCAAGTGTCTCTTTCACCCTCGTGATCTCTTTGCTAGAAGATTCAGCGCTTTCCTCCTTTTGCGTGGAGAGATCAATGTCCACCTTTGCCACCGTTTCTACAGCATCACCTGTGAGCGGGGAAAGAACTGCTTTGATGCGAAATTGATCCGCCTCCATATTCTGATCCAGGTGCTCCTCATCTGCCAGCACTTCTACGTGTTTCATTTCATAGCTCTCCTTCTCCAGTGGCTCCTTTGCGCTTTTTTCTAGTTGGACAGCCATTTGCTTTAAAATATATGCACGCTGAGAGGCTTGTATTTCTTTTTTTTCTAAATTCATCTGATTTTTTATTTCTTCTGACTGTGCTTCTTCCTTCCCCTTCATCAATTCCGAAAAAATTTGGTCAGGGTCTGCCCGAAATAAAGCAAAGATCGGATTGAGCATCACCACAATCAGCAGCAGGCTGACGACCATTTTGGCATACTTTTGCATGCTTGAATTGGGAAGCAGAAGATCAATGACAATCGCAAATAAGATAAAGAGAATAATACTTGTGATCCATTCCGTGAGAAAACTCAAAAGGTGTCCCTCCTTACTTCATCATCATGGTCAAGTTGCCAGCAGTGATAATGACGGTAATGCTTAAAAAAAACATGAGCGACACGACAGCAAGTGCGGCAAAGATATAAAGCACACTTTTTGAAATGACATCAAGACAGCTGATGATCGGCCCGCCTCCTAATGGCTGAAGAATGGCTGCGGCAAGCTTATATATAAGGGCTAGCGAGAGCACTTTAATCGCCGGGAAGGCGGCAATTGAAATGAGAATGGCAACGCCAACAAGTCCGACCGTATTTTTGAGTAACACAGAGGCACTGATCACGGTATCCGTCGCATCTGTAAACATTCTGCCAAGGACAGGGATGAAATTTCCGGTAATAAATTTGGCTGTACGAAGAGCGATTCCATCCGTAATTGCAGCAGATGCACCTTGCACAGAAATGACGCCAAGAAAGACAGTTAAAAAAACGGCTAACCCGCCTATCGCCACATTTCTTAACAGCTGGGCAAGCTGGGTGACCTTGTATTGTTCGGTCAGCGTACTGACAATGCTCAATATCGCAGATAAAAAGATAAGGGGAAGAACGACATATTGAATAAAAACGCCGCTCGTATTCATCAAAAATAAAATAACGGGATGAAAGAATCCGGCTGAGACAAGCCCGCCTGATGAAGCAATAAGTGCTAATAAAAGAGGAATAAGAGCAAGAATAAAACTGGTCATCGTTTGAATGGCTTCTGTTGCATAAGAAATCGCCACATGAAAGCTGTTGAGTGCAATAATGATCAGCACCATATAAACAAGAGCGTATGCGACTTTACTGACGGTGCTTTGCTCAAACGCATTCTGCAAAAGCTGCAAAAGCGAACAAAAGATGGTGAGTAAAATCAGTGTACCTAGGAGCTTTCCGTTTGCTATGACCTCGTGAAAAAGATAATGAACAAAGGCTTTCAGCCATGTTTGGGGAGACAGCTCTTTATCGCCATCAATCATTTCCTTCACTGTGCCTTTTTGGCTTTCTGGCAGAAAGCCGCCATACTCGTCCAATATGGTTTCCCAAAAGTCATTGATGGATTGAAGCTCTAATGCATCAGCCTGTCCATTCGCCACTTCCTCTGCTGCTGGTTCTTCATTTGATAAAGGTACTTTCTCTTCTGCACCTGCATGCGGAGCGATCAGCCAGAAGAAAAGCATCAGTCCCATAACAGCTGTCACCCGTTTCATTGTCATCACCTCTTTTCAATTACGTCATGGACGGGATCATACCTAAGATGGTCTCAATGATGACTGTTAAAATAGGGACTGCCATGACCAAGATGAGAATTTTGCCGCCAAGCTCTATTTTTGATGCAATGGCGCCTTGTCCAGCATCTTTTGTGAGCTGGGCGCCGAATTCTGCAATATAGGCAATGCCAATAATTTTTAAAATGGTTTCAACATACTTCATATTGACGCCGGCGCTTGCCGCAATTTTTTCAATCATCGAGATAATGGCATAGATTTGATCAATTAAATAAAGAAAAATCACACATCCTGTAAAAACAACAAGCATAAAGGCGAAGGTCGGCTTTTGTTCTTTGACGATTAATGCTAAAAAAGTAGCGATTAAACCAAGTCCAACAATTTGTATGATTTCGATTTGTAAGCCCTCCCCTATCCTTGAAATAGAAATACGGCTTTAATCTTTTTAAACAAATCATCTACAATGGTTGCCACCATAAACAAAATGTAGATAAACCCAAGCAGCGTGACCCACTGAGCGTACTCCTTTTTCCCCATTTGATCTAAAATCGTATGGAGGAATGCCACAACGATGCCTACTCCCGCAATTTGAAAAATGACGTTTACATCAACGCCCATGCTCTCGACTCCCTTCCTCTCACATCAATAAAAGAATCAGTAGTAATCCGCTTAAAAATCCGAGGCTTCTGACCATTTTTTCATTTTTCGCTTGGGCGATTTCAGCTTCCTTCTCCTCCGATTCCAAATGACCTAAAGCAAGCTTGATATACTTTTGCTGAGAAGTGACATCATGCTGGCCAAGTGTTTCTCCAAAGTGCTTCAGTGCCTCATATTCGCCTTTTTTCAAAACGGTTTTTTTCCAAACATCCTCAAGACTCTCATTCCATGCATGCCGTGCCGAAAAAGTTCCGACTTTGAGTTTTTCTGCAAATTGTTCAAATAACCGATTCACAGGAGGACCTACTTGCGACGCAATTTGCTCTGCAGCCCGCGCTAGAGGTGTTTGGCCATACATAATTTCAGCTTCAAGAGACTGGAGCGCAAACCGAAGCTGCCGAATTTGTTTCGGCCGGTCGCTATATCGTTTGGCAAACTCGAACCCTCCCCAAGTCGTAGCCGCGACAATCAAGATAGCGCCAATGAGCTTTAACATACGTCCACTCCCCGCCTCCATTTCATCTCTTGTCCGTCTTGGTCATATATCCGCCCGATCGTGCCGGGACCATTCTTGCGATTTAATTCAACATATCGTTCAAACACTCGAAGCTCCCATAACGGCTTCAATGATGGACGTTTATACACATCTTCAAGTGAATAGCCATGAGCTGAGACGATAATGGTGACCCCAGCATGAATCGCTTCTAAAAGTGCCTGTACATCCTCGCTTTTTCCGATTTCATCAACAATCATGACCTCTGGACTCATAGACCGAATCATCATCATCAAACCTTCAGCCTTTGGACATGCATCGAGCACATCAACCCGGTGTCCAAACTGGTGCTGCGGCACCCCTCTTATACATCCGGCGATTTCAGAACGCTCATCTATAATGCCTGTTTTTTTAGGAGGAATTGCTCTTCTGCCAGTACTAGCCAGTCTTGCTACATCTCGCAATAATGTCGTTTTCCCTGTTTGCGGTGGACCGATGATGAGTGTATTGCACCAGTGCTCGTCATATAAATAAGGAAGAAAGGGAAGCGCAATCCCAATTTTTTCTTTTGCGATGCGGATATTAAATGAAGAGATATCTCTTAATCCTTTGACAATGCCGTTTTCAACGATCACCTTTCCTGCAAGTCCCACCCGGTGTCCGCCAGATATGGTGATGTAGCCTTGCTTTAGCTCCTCTTCAAGTGTGTACATGCTGTAATTGCTCAGCCTGCCTAATAGCTGAGACGCATCTTCTCCTGTTGTGCGATAAGAAAGAAAGCGCGGTTTTCCTCTTTGCATCAATTCAATAGGACGATCCGTGCGAATGCGGATTTCTTCTATTTGATCCCATTCTGCTTCTTTTAGCAGTCTAAGTTCTTGTCCAATCGAGTGCGGGAGAATATCCAACAAACTCCGCAACGAATTCCCCTCCTTTTTTTCTTCTCTAAAATGTATGATGGGAGTCGTTAATTATGCCAAGCCGTTTCACTTATAAATCCCAACAAGAATAAACACGACACCAATGAAAATAAAGACGAGCTTGGCATAGGATAACTGCCCTGCAATTTGATAGATTCCAATCGTCATCGTGATAATAAAAATGAGCGGCCCAATGATCGCCAATATACTATTGATGACAACCGCTTTTCGAACGTCATTTGTGACTAAAATGAGGATGGCGGCCGTCAGTTCAATCGCGGCCGATAAGAACCTCATGCCTGCCATTGCAGCTACTGATGGGTGTATGCCTGGGAGAAATTGTTTCATATAGAACCTCCAGCTTTTTTTACACTATATGCTTGTCTAGCTGGAAGTAGTCTTGTTTTTCAGAAAGGAAGAGAGATGAATGAGAGAATTGAGAGAAGGTCTGCCTTTTGAGGAGTCTTACATGTTTTACAATAAAAAAAGACTGTAAACACGACGTTTACAGTCAAAGCGTGTAGACAAACCCTCGCATTCGGTGTCAGTCCTGCGCGCCGATGCTCACGAATGGCAAATTCGCTCCGCTTCGGTGCTCGTCCTTCCTAGACTTCAAAGGTTTTCTATCACGCTGAAAAGAAGGCAAAGGGCTAAAATAAACGTCATTTTAGCCCTTTGTCAACAATCTAAAAAGACTGTAAACACGAGGTTTACAGTCTTTCTTCGTTCATTACGCTCTTGACACGTATGAACCGTCTGATGTATTAATGACTAGTTTATCTCCTTGGTTCACAAAGAAAGGAACGTTGACGATTAAACCAGTTTCAGTTTTTGCAGGTTTTGAGCCGCCTGATGTTGTGTCACCTTTAATACCAGGCTCTGTTTCTACTACTTCTAGTTCTACCGTGTTTGGAAGTTCTACTCCAAGTGTTTCAGCACCGTACATCACAATTTGAACCGACATATTTTCTAGCAAATATTTCAGCTCATCTTTAATTTGTGTTTCACTTAGTTCAAGCTGCTCATAAGAACTTGTATCCATGAAGACATGCTGGTCGCCATTTGCGTACAAGTACTGCATTGTTTTTGTTTCAATTTGAGCTTTCGCTACTTTTTCGCCTGCACGGAATGTTTTTTCTTGAATGGCACCAGTACGCAGGTTACGCAGTTTCGAACGAACAAACGCTGCGCCTTTCCCTGGCTTTACGTGTTGGAAATCCACTACACGCCAAATACCGCCGTCCACTTCAATTGTCAGGCCTGTACGAAAATCGTTTACTGAAATCATTTTGTCATCCTCCTACATTTCACCATCATAATATGATAAGTTCTTTCGGTGAGTGGGTCAATCGTTTATTGCCGTCAGCTGTCAGGACAATATCATCCTCAATTCTCACGCCGCCGACATCCGGCAAGTAAATTCCCGGCTCAACTGTCACGACCATTCCTTCTTCTAAGACGACCTCTGATCGTGAGGAAAGGCCTGGCGCTTCATGTACTTCCATCCCTAGCCCGTGGCCAGTTGAGTGCCCGAAGTATTGACCATAGCCATACTTTTCAATGATGTCACGTGTGATGCGATCAGCTTCTTTTCCTGTTAAGCCTGGCTTGATTCTATCCACACCAGCGTTTTCTGCTTCTAATACGATATGATAAATTTCCTTTAGCTTATCGCTCGGTGTGCCGACAGCAATCGTTCTTGTCATATCAGAACAATAACCTTTATAGTAAGCACCAAAATCGAGTGTGACTAAATCACCAGATTCAATCACCTTTTCACTCGCTCTTCCGTGCGGCAGGCTTGAACGAACACCTGAGGCGACAATCATATCGAATGAAGATCCTTCAGCGCCTTCTTTTCTCATGAAAAATTCAAGCTCGTTCATGACAGCAATTTCCGTCAAGCCCGGCTTGATGTAAGTGAGAATATGATCAAAGGCGTGATCTGCAATCTTCGCAGCTTCCTCTAATATCTTAATCTCTTCACTAGACTTAATCAAGCGCAACTTTTCAACTGATTCTGAGACCGGAACAAGCTCTATATCGCCTGCTTTATCTGCATACTGCTGGTACGTGGCAAATGTCATATGATGTTGTTCAAACCCAAGGCGTTTTATCCCAAATTCCTTTGCCGTTTGGACTGCGGTTTCCACGATGTTTCCTTTATGTTCAATAATGTCGTAGCCTTTTACTTGGTCCTTTGCTTGCTCTGTATAACGGAAATCCGTGATAAAAGCTGCCTGGTCCTTTGAAACAACTGCAAGACCGGCTGAGCCAGTAAAGCTGGTCATGTACTGTAAATTAAAGCTGCTCGTAATGACAAGACCATCGATCTCTAATTCAGATAAAAGTGCTTTTAACTTTTCAAGTTTCATGATACTGCTCCCCCTTCACTCACTAAATAACGAATCGCCAATTTATACCCTTCTAAACCAAGACCAACGATTTGCCCTTGGCATACTGGAGCAAGTACAGAATGATGGCGGAATTCCTCTCTCTTATGAACGTTTGAGATATGTACTTCGACGACGGATAAAGAAATACTTGCAATGGCATCTCTCAGCGCATAGCTGTAGTGTGTAAAAGCACCCGGGTTAAACACGACTCCATCGTACTGATCTTCTGCCTCGTGGAGCGCATCAATCAAATCCCCTTCGTGATTCGATTGAAAGAACGTTAACTGGATATTGGCTCTTTCTGCAAACTGGAACAAATCCGTTTCTAAATCTGTCAGCGTCTTACTTCCGTAAACAGCCGGCTCTCTTTTGCCAAGCCTATTTAAATTGGGCCCATTCAGCACAAGAAAATGAGGCATACAACCACTCCTTCACCCTAATTCAATCTATATCGAGATCTGTTTCTTTTTCCTTAGAAACCTTTCGTTTCCAAAAATATTTTATCATATGAATAGGTGATTTACACTTTATTCTGTCTTTTTCCCGAGAGCCCTTGCAAGCTTCTGACTCGTTAATTCATTATATTCAAACGAAATACTGTACCCGACAAACATGCCATATAAAATATATAGGCAAAATGTCGTGATGATGGTGCTTTGCTGCAAATCTTGGACTTGCTTTACATCTGGGAAAATCGGATTAAATACGTAAAAAACGAGCAGCCATAAAAGCGCGCCATATATCAGCCCCATCCAATAGCCTTTGATTCGTTTTAAAACCCCATAATAAATAAAGGCTGCTCCAATCGATAAAACCCCTAAAAGCACAATACTAATAAAAGTGCCAAGTCCTCCCTTTTTCCACTCTCCGAGCACAAATGGCTGAAGGAGCATATTGGGACTCACCTCTGAGAAATGAAACATATGGGTCAGAAACCCGATAAAGCCCCAAAAAACACCGCCAACAAAGCCTGTCGCAGCTGCTCTTGCCAACAGCGATGACGTTTGTACAGACTGATTTTTTTCTTCTTGGTTTTTCTTTTCATCACGTTTCATTTGTGAACACCTCCAGCAAGTAGTATGTCCAAAATGTCATAAAAAAAAGGATTTCCATCCGTGAGTGTAAAATTTTTATAACAGGGTATACTGGCTAAAAAGAGGTAGATAGAATTCTAGTAGATAATCGACCTGTGCGCTAGTGATTTCCCCTCATTTCCTGTACAATAAAGGTATAAGGAAATGCATGTAAATTACAGGAAACAGGCAGGTTGATGAAATATGTCCAATCAAACAAAACGTCCAGCATATGGAGGGCAGGCAGTTGTCGAAGGTGTCATGTTTGGAGGTAAAAAGAACTATGTGACAGCGATTCGGCGAAAGGATCAGTCCATTGAGTTTTTGAAGCTTCCCCGGACCTCCAATAAACGAACCGCCTTTCTCAAGAAAATTCCCTTTGTCAGGGGTGTTGCTGCACTTGTTGAAGCAAGCGCAAATGGCAGTAAGCACTTGAACTTCTCCAGCGAGCGCTATGACTTAGATCCTTCAGAAGATCATACTCTTGAAAAAGAACAAAAAAGCTCGAAATTATCCATGATTTTCGGCATTGCTGTAATCGGAGTTCTCTCTCTTCTCTTTAGTAAATTTGTCTTTACCCTAGTACCTGTCTTTTTAGCTGAACTGGTGCGGCCCGTCTTTTCAGGGAATTTCGCACAAATCGCAGTGGAAACATTCTTTAAACTGGTCCTGTTATTAGGCTACATTTACTTTATTTCCATGACCCCTTTAATTAAAAGGGTATTTCAATATCATGGCGCAGAACATAAAGTCATAAACTGCTATGAACAGAATCTTGACATCACAGTGGAAAATGTCCAAAAACAATCACGGCTGCATTATCGATGCGGCAGCAGCTTTATTTTATTCACTGTCATTGTCGGAATGTTCGTCTATTTACTCGTACCGACAGATCCTTTATGGGTGAGAGTTCTGAATCGCTTGGCGCTCATTCCGGTTGTTCTGGGCATTTCATTTGAAGTGCTTCAGCTCACGAACAAACTCCGAGAAGTGCCTGTGCTTAAAGTGCTTGGCTATCCTGGCCTTTGGCTGCAATTGCTCACAACAAAAGAACCCTCTGGCGATCAAGTCGAGGTAGCCATTGCAAGTTTTAATGAACTTCTTCGTTTAGAGGAAGCGTCTGAGAAACAAGCGTCAGATTCTGCTCATCAAGTGATCTAACTTATAAATCCGGTAAATTCCTTCGGAGGTGGACAGTTATGAATCGCCGAGTACATCCTGCTTTTACCATTATTTTCGCTTTAGGTATTTTGGGATTTGTGTATTTACTCACAACGAATCCAGGCAGACTTTTTACAATGCTGCTATCAGTTGTGATCATTGGAGCGGCTCTATTTTTCCTATTTAGATGGCTGATGAATCGAAGAACTGGAACAGAGGGCAATCTTTATCGTAAAGCAGTCAAACAATCAAAACGTCGCTACCAGCAGCCTAAACCAAAAACGAAAAGCCAGATGAAAAATCGGGTCACTCATTTGCGAAGCGTGCCGACTGACCACAAGTCTAAGCCCGTCCTTCTCAAAAAGAAAAGCCAAACACAGTTAACTGTGATTGAAGGCAAGAAAAACAAAAAGAAAAATCGCGCCTTGTTTTAAAATGTCCAGCTTTTTAAAAATTGCTCGGCTTTCTGTCTGCCTAGATCGACAAGCGCCTTTTTCTTTTCTGTCATCAGATGAAAATCAGTGGCAATGACGTGTTCTACAGGAATAAAAATAACATGACGTTCGTGTTTTGTGGCAATGTGTCTTTCGTCATGAGCACCACGCATCGTTTCAAAAAGAGCGCCAAACAGTTCAAACGCATTGCGGATGGAGTGTTGAGGGCGTTCTTTTTCGTTTGGGGTTAATGTGACACCGACGAACGGTCTTTTTTTCTCTTCCGCAAACAACCAAATTGGAAAATTGCTAAGCACTCCTCCATCCACAATGGTACAAATGCCTTTTGATGACCTTAGTTTGACAGGCTCGAAAAAATACGGCAGGCTGCAACTCATCCGAATCGCCCTTGCAACGGAAAAGCGCTCTGGATTTAAGCCGTATGAAGGAAGGTCGTCTGGCAGCACGAGGATTTTCCCATTTGTTAAATCAGAGGCAACAATTTTCAGCGAATCTTTTTTGAGATCTCCAAATACGGTGACCCCTTTTCGTTTCAACACATCTGTCAGCCATTTTTCCAGCCGGTCGCCTTTGTACAGACCGAGGCGCCAGTAAATGGATACCCACCTGAGCATTTTAAACGGAATGAATTGGCATCTCCTATCAAGCAAATGATGTTCATCCATTTCATCTAAAAGCTCCCGAATCTCCTGACTTGTAAAACCTGCTGCGATGAGTGAAGCAATGATCGCTCCAGCACTTGTACCAGCAAGACGGACAAATTGATATCCTCTCGCTTCAAGCGCTTCATAGGCACCCGCAAGTGCTGCCCCTTTAATGCCTCCACCTGAGAACACACCATCTATCTTCATCAAGGAGCCCCCTTTGATATCACGCTATTAATAGTGTAAGAGCATATGCTTTCAATTAGAACTTTAATCAAAAAGGACACCCATGCTGAGGGTGTCCTTTCAGCGTGTAGACAAACCCTCGCATTCGTTGTCAGGTCTGCGCTCCGGTGCTCACGAATGTCAAATTCGCTCCGCTCCGGTACTCGTCCTTCCTAGACTGCAAAGGTTTTCAAGTCACGCTGAAAAAAAAGAAGACAAAGGGCTAAAATAAAGTTCATTTTAGCCCTTTGTCAACAATATGAAAGAACACCCTTGCTGAGGGTGTCCTTTTTCTTAAGATTCTTGATTTGTTTGTTCGTTTTTCTTTTGAATCGCTTTCAGCTGAACAGATCGCTCGTCGTTTTCTTCAAAGAATTGAACGAGATCGCCGATGCGGTCAATGCTGTTCCAGCTGAGATGATGTTCAATGCCTTCTACATCATCATAAATTTTCTCTTCATCTACACCAATGATTCTTAAAAATTGCTCTAGCAGTTCATGTCTGTATACGAGACGTTTTCCAATTTTTTTGCCTTTCGGGGTTAAAATTAGACCACGATACTTCTCATAAATGAGGTATTCATCTTTATCTAGCTTCTGAACCATTTTTGTTACAGAGGAGGGATGGACAGCGAGTGCTTCTGCAATATCAGAGACTCTGGCATATCCTTTTTCTTCTATCAGCATATATATTTGTTCAATGTAATCTTCCATACTAGGTGTAGTCATAAAACCCCTCCATAATGCACCTTTACTTAATAATCATAACAATTCTACACCATCGCCCATTAAAAAACAAGGAGTGTCCACTGTCTTAACGCTTGTAATTCCACTCGTCTGAGGCATATTTCGTTTTGGCGAGATGATGAACAAACGCTAATTCTTCATCTGTCAGCTCATAAGGCACAAGCTCAATATTTAACCCTTTTTCAAATCCTCGTTTAAACGCAACACGCGCATCGTCTATTGTACAGGTTCGGTCTGAGATTTCATTGATGGCGACCGCTTTGTTTTTAAAGCTCCGCTGCATCCGCTCTCTCACACGGTCGTTTGGATAAAGAAATAAATCGAACAATTTGTCCTCATCAAGGTCAATTAAGATGGAGCCGTGCTGGAGGATCACTCCTTTTTGTCTCGTTTGAGCACTGCCTGCTACCTTTCTGCCTTCTACGACAAGCTCATACCAGGAAGGAGCATCGAAGCATACAGACGATCTTGGATTTTTTAAGCTTTCTTTTTCTTTATCTGTACGAGGAATGGCAAAATATGCATCGAGTCCCAGTTCTTTAAAGCCCTCTAAAATGCCTTCTGAAATGACGCGGTATGCCTCTGTCACCGTCGCTGGCATTTCTGGATGTTCCTCTGACACAATCACGCTGTAGGTCAGCTCCTGATCATGAAGAACCCCCCGCCCTCCAGTTGGTCTGCGGACAAACCCAAGACCATAGCGCTCGACTGCTTCCATGTTGATTTCCTTTTCAACATGCTGAAAATACCCAACAGACAATGTCGCCGGATTCCATCCATAAAAACGGATGACAGGCGGGATGAGCTTCTCACTATGCCAATAAAGCAAGGCTTCATCCATTGCCATGTTAAAGGCTGGGTCTTGATTTCCTGTATCAATGAAACACCATTTCTCTTTTTGCATATAAAAATCCCTTCTCTTTTACGTAGTCAATGTTAGATGATGGTGATGGCCACCGGTTTTCTCTCTTCATCAGTCTATCAAATAGGGAACGAATTGAAAATAATTCTTACCATTTATGATGACAAGTTTCTTTTGCTTTACTATAATAGTATTTGTCTAAAACGTACCATCAGACAGGCTACTGTGCTGATGCTCAAGAAGGAGTCGAGTTGTATTGTCAATATTCAACTATATCGTCCTCTCACTTTGTGGACTTTTCGTTCTTTATTCCATCGGCAGCTACATTTATCAGCAGCGCATTATGAAAACGCTGACGGAAGCAGAATTTATTAAAGGTTACCGCAAAGCTCAACTCATTGATGTGAGAGAGCCAAATGAGTTTGAAGGCGGACATATTTTAGGGGCAAGAAACATCCCCCTTTCCCAGCTAAAGCAGCGCAAAAATGAAATTCGTCCTGACAAGCCTGTTTATCTCTATTGCCAAAACAATTTAAGAAGCGGAAAAGCAGCTCAAACTTTACGTAAAAACGGCTGTCGTGAGATTTATAATTTAAAAGGCGGCTTTAAAAAATGGGGCGGCCGCATCAAAACAAAGAACTAACAAAAAAGACTCTGGGAGCGTGGTCCCCCTGAGTCTTTTTTTCTTTATCTTTCAAAAACGAGGACTGGATTCCGCGCGGCCTTTGTTTCGTCCATTCGTTTGACGACCGTCGTATGCGGCGCTTCCTGTACCACTTCTGGATTCTCTTCTGCTTCTTTGGCAATCTGAATCATCGCTTCGATGAAGGCATCAAGAGTTTCTTTTGATTCTGTTTCAGTTGGTTCAATCATGATACATTCCTCTACATTGAGCGGGAAGTAGATCGTTGGCGGATGATAGCCAAAATCAAGTAATCGTTTAGCAATATCGAGTGTCCGCACACCTAATTTTTTCTGACGTTTACCTGAAAGGACAAATTCATGCTTACAGTGACGGTCAAATGGCAAATCGAAATGAGCACTTAAGCGGCGCATCATATAGTTCGCATTTAACACGGCATTATCCGTTACAGCCTTTAGGCCGTCTGGACCCATAGAGCGAATGTACGCATATGCTCTGACGTTAATGCCAAAGTTGCCATAGAACGGCTTCACGCGGCCAATTGATTCTGGTCGATCATCATCAAAGTAAAAGCGGCCTTCCTTCTTCACAAGTACCGGCTTTGGCAAGTACGGAATCAAATCCTTTTTTACACCAACAGGACCTGAACCAGGGCCTCCGCCTCCGTGTGGACCTGTAAAGGTTTTATGAAGATTTAAGTGAACGACATCAAATCCCATATCCCCCGGTCTTGCTCTGCTTAAAACGGCATTCAAGTTGGCTCCGTCATAATAAAGCTTACCGCCAGCTCCATGAACGATTTCAGCCATTTCTAAAATATTTTCTTCGAATAGGCCGAGTGTATTCGGATTCGTCAGCATTAAAGCAGCTGTTTCTTCATTGACAACACGGCGCAGGTCCTCTAAATCAACAAGCCCATTCGTATCAGATGCGACGGTAATGGTTTCAAATCCGGCCACTGTCGCAGATGCCGGGTTCGTTCCATGGGCAGAATCAGGCACAATGACTTTTGTTCGCTTATGGTCTCCTCTTGCTTCATGGTACGCACGGATCATCATGAGTCCTGTCCATTCCCCGTGTGCTCCTGCCGCAGGCTGTAATGTCACAGCGTCCATCCCAGTAATTTCTTCAAGATGAGCACCCAGGTCGTGGAGTAACTCTAATGCACCTTGCACAGTGTCTGCCTCCTGTAGTGGATGGACTTGCGCGAAGCCTGCAAGGCGTGCGACCTTTTCATTAATCTTAGGATTATATTTCATCGTACAAGAGCCAAGAGGATAAAATCCGGAATCGACCCCATGATTACGTCTTGATAATGCTGTATAATGACGCATGATATCAAGCTCAGATACTTCAGGAAGCTCAGCATCCTCATGACGGATATACGTGTCATCAAATAAAGACGGGATCTCCTGTTCAGGTACATCTAAATCAGGCAGGCTATAACCAATTCTTCCTTCTTTGGATAATTCAAAAATAAGCGGCTGATCTTGTTTATTCATGGCGATCCCCCAATTCCTTAATGAACGTATCAATTTCTTCTTTCGTTCTTAGCTCTGTTACGGCGACAAGCATGTGATGTTGAAGCTCTGGGTAGTCTATCCCTAAGTCATAGCCGCCGATGATTCCTTTTTCAAGCAATCGTTTATTGGCTTCTTTCACAGGCTCTTGTAATTTGATCACAAATTCATTAAAATGGGCCCCTTCTACATCAGCAAGCAGTCCATATGTTTGAGCCTGCGTCTTAGCATAGTGCGCTTTTTGCACGTTTTGATAGGCGATGTCTTTGATGCCTGTTTTTCCGAGTGCTGTCATGGCAACGGAAGCGGCTAATGCATTTAATGCCTGATTCGAACAAATATTGGACGTCGCTTTATCTCTCCGAATATGCTGCTCACGCGCTTGAAGGGTCAGCACAAACCCACGAACACCATTTTCGTCTTCTGTCTGCCCCACTAAACGACCTGGCACTTTTCGCATCAACTTTTTCGTCACAGCAAAATATCCGCAATGCGGTCCGCCAAACGCTGCTGGAATGCCAAACGGCTGTGCATCACCAACGACAATGTCTGCCCCAAGTTTTCCTGGCGGCGTCAGTAACCCGAGTGCAAGCGGATTGCTTGAGACAATGAACAGACTTTTCCCTTTATGCGCAATAGGTTCAATGTCTTTTAACGGTTCGACGACACCAAAAAAGTTTGGATATTGCACAAGAACTGCTGCTGTATCGTCGCAGACGGCCTTCTCTAATGCTGCTAGATCCGTCTGCCCTTTTTTCGCAGGCACTTCAACAACTTCGATGTGCTGTCCTTTGGCGTATGTTTTTAGCACTGCTCTTGATTCAGGATGAACCGTTTCAGAAACAACCACTTTTTTCTTTTTTGTATGTCCCGCAGCGAGCATCGCCGCTTCAGCTAATGCCGTCCCGCCATCATACATCGAGGAGTTAGCAAGATCCATACCCGTCAGCTCAGCAATCATTGTTTGAAATTCAAAAATGGCCTGTAATTCACCTTGCGAAATCTCCGGCTGATAAGGTGTGTATGCTGTATAAAATTCAGAACGTGAGATGACATGATCAACAATAACAGGCTGGTAATGATCATATACACCGGCACCAAGAAACGATGCATAGGAAACCGTATCTTTATTCTTTGCAGCTAATCGGGATAATTCCCTTACGAGCTCTGTTTCAGATGCGGCTGGTTTAATGTTGTATGCTCCTTTAAATCTCACTTTTTCTGGGATATCTGAAAAAAGCTCATCAATCGACTGAACGCCGATGACATCCAGCATTTCTTTTTGATCTTGCTCTGTTTGCGGCAGATACCTGTGCTTCATCCTCTATTCCCCCTCATTATTTGGCTCTTTTATAAAATGGTGTCGAGACGATTTTAGCTTTTAGACGTTTTTTGCGAACTTGTACTTCCACCTCTGCCTGAAGCTGCGCCTGAGAAGATTCGATCAAAGCAAGCCCGACATTTTTCTTTAGTGTTGGGGATTGTGTGCCCGTTGTGACAACCCCAATCTGCTTTTCTCCTGAAAAGACCGGATAGTCTGTGCGCGGAATCCCTTTATCGATCATTTCAATGCCGACAAGCTTTCGCTTCGCTCCCTCTTCTTTTTGCTTTTTGAGCGCTTCTTTGCCAATAAAATTGGCTTCTTTATCCGTTTTGACAGCAAAGCCAATCCCGCCTTCTAATGGAGAGATATCCTTTGTCAGCTCCTGGCCATAAAGCGGAAGTCTTGCTTCAAATCTCAAGGTGTCACGTGCACCGAGCCCGCACGGTATTAACCCTTTTGGCTTGCCTGCTTCTAATAAAGCCGACCAGATGTGGACCGCATCTTCTGACTGGCAGTAGATTTCAAAGCCGTCCTCCCCTGTGTAGCCCGTTCTTGAAACAAGCACTTCTTTTTGAGCGACCTCAGCTTTTGATAAAAATGTAAATGGCTTGAGAGATGTCACCTCTTCATCCGCCACATCTTTCATAATGTCAGCAGCAAGAGGTCCTTGAAGGGCTAGCAAGGCGATTTGATCAGAGACATTTTGGATCAATACGTCGTTCTCATTTTGATGCTGAAGCAGCCAATCCACATCTTTTTCAATATTTGATGCATTAATGACAAGCAAATAATTGTTCTTTTCTTTTTGATAGACGAGCAGATCATCCACCGTCCCGCCATCTTCATAGCACATGGCTGTATATAGTGCCTTACCGTCTGTCAGCTTAGACACATCATTGGTTAATAACCTTTGTAAAAAAGGAAGGGCATCTTGACCTTTGATTTCCACCTCACCCATGTGAGACACATCAAAAAGCCCTGCTTTTGTTCGAACAGCTTCATGTTCTTCTTTAATGGAAGAAAATTGGACAGGTAATTCCCAGCCCCCGAAGTCAATGGTTTTTGCGCCAAACGTTTCATACGCATGAAAAAGCGGTGTTCGTTTCAACATCAATCGTTTCCCCCTTTTTTCTTTCAGTGCAGATCACAAGCTGAATTTTCAGAAAAAAATCGCAGCAAAAAAGGACAGAGCGCTCCCTTTTATCAAAAAGAAGTCTCTGTCCTTGCACCTGAAAGTTTACAGCACAACAGCATTGTGCGTTTTCCCCTTTGGTGGTTTGCTAAAAATCGATGAGCAAACACTCTCCAGAGTTGCGTCCGGTAAGAGTACTTTTGCCTGAGAGATTCACTGAAACGATTCAGCTTGCTCCTTCGGCGCCTGCCAGTGTTAAATAACCGCCAAGTCTCTCCCCATACCATCATCCGCTCATATTCTTCACATTTATTGGACATACTATCAAAATGGGTGACTTATTTTCTAGATCACTTACCAACATCCTACCATTAGAAACGGATGAAGAGCAACAGAAAAATCATTAACATTTTTTAAACAAACATTCACTATCGTTCGCTTTTATTCATATATCTAGTCTTTTAAAGACCTCTTAAAAAATGAAGCGTTTAAATACAGAACAATTTTATCCTTAACCTATTAGAAAGGCAGGCGATCACATTGAATATTCAAACGATTTTTGATCAGGAATGGGCAAGTAAATTTCAGCAGCGGCTTGCAGCAGACGGCCCCTGGGCGAACTGGGAAATGTACCGTTTAGCGACGCAGGTCCAAAAAGTCACAGCCATTGATTCATTTGAAGGACTGCAAGCTCCCGCGCACCTGCCTGCATTCACGCCTTTAAAACATCAGCTTGAAGTAGCCAGAAGAGTCGTAGAAGAGATGAACGGAAAAGCCATTTTAGCAGATGAAGTGGGACTTGGAAAAACCGTAGAAGCAGGACTCATTATCAAAGAATACATGATTCGTGGACTTGCAAAAAAAATTCTCATACTTGTCCCCGCCTCCCTTGTGTCTCAATGGGTACAGGAGCTGCGGACGAAATTTTACATTGATGCTGTCGAACAAAAAAAGAGCTACGTGTGGGAGCAGTGTGACGTCGTGGTTTCCTCCATTGATACAGCCAAAAGACAGCCGCATCGAGACACCATTTTATCAATTGCCTACGATATGGTCATTATTGATGAAGCACACAAACTGAAAAACAATAAAACGAAAAACTATGAATTTGTGAGAAATCTAAATAAGAAATTCTGCCTGCTGCTGACAGCGACACCTATCCAAAACCGTATCGGAGAAATATTTAATCTCGTTTCCCTTCTGAAGCCAGGCCACCTCGGGAATGAACATCAGTTTAAAGATGTCTTTGCCAAAAAGGATTTACAGCTTGAAGACCACGACCGATTAAAACAGCTTGTGAATAAAGTGATGATTCGTAACCGAAGGCAAGACACAGGCATCGAGTGGACAAAACGGCATGTCAAAACGATTTCCATTGATTTCTCTCCAACGGAACAAGCTTTGTATGATGAAATCTGCAAGCTGAAAGAGAACCCGTCTTATGCAAAGCACATGTTTTCCATCATGACCTTGGAACGAGAATGCTGTTCAAGCCGCGAGGCGGTCTATATGACGATTAAAAAAATGCAGGAAGATGAAAAACATATCCTTGGATCCTCTGCTATAGCGCAAATTATGGAGAAAATCAATCAAGTTCAGCAAAACACAAAGGCGCTTGAAGTCGTCAAGCTTATTCAGCAGTTAAATGAAAAGGTCATTATTTTCACCGAATACCGCGCGACACAAATTTATTTACAATGGTTTCTTCAGCAAAATGGCATCAGCTCCGTTCCTTTTCGAGGCGGCTTTAAGCGGGGCAAAAAAGATTGGATGAAAGATTTATTTAGAGAACGGGCGCAAGTGTTAATTGCGACAGAAGCGGGCGGCGAAGGAATCAACCTTCAGTTTTGTAACCAAATCATCAACTACGATCTTCCGTGGAACCCGATGCGTCTAGAACAGCGAATTGGACGTATCCACCGCCTTGGACAAGAGCGAGATGTCCACATTTACAATATGGCAACAAACGGAACCGTTGAGGAACATATCTTAAAGCTTTTATATGAAAAAATTCAGCTGTTTGAAAACGTCATTGGCGATCTAGATGATATTTTAACGCGAATAGATATCAAAGATGCCGAAACAGAACTACATCAGATTCTCTTTCAGCACGAATCAGACGGAGACATGAAAAAGAAATTAACCCAGTTTGCTTCCTATTTATCAGAAGCAAAAACACCACTTTTAGAAAAAAGACAGCAAGGCTCATAAAGGAGAGTTGATCAATGGAGCAGCGTGACATACATACCTTTCTTCTCCGTTTCTTTCAGGCAAATCAATGCGACATACTAGAAGAAAGTGCAGGACATATGACCGTACAACTAACCATCGATATGGATAAATTGATTATGAACCGCCCTTTTTATTGGCACTGGCTTGAAAAAACTGGTGGTGTACCAGAGCCGCGGCAATTGACCCTCATCACCGATCAAAAAAAAGTGGATGATACGATTGAGGGTGAATTTATCCACTTCGGCTCCCCTCGTTTATTTCAAATATTTGAAGCTGTCAAACAGCAGGGCCGTTTTATCCGTCTCTATGAACGAGTCACTCCGCTCACGAACAACCAGATCGCACTCGAGCCATGGCTTGGTCTCAATGTGAAAATTTCTTATCTCGCAGATCGAAAGAAGGATAAGCTTTTATCACTAGGACTTCATCTAATACGCGGAGAAGTCGTTGAACAATTTCAAGAAAAGCTGGAAACCCGTGAGCTGTCATCTCAAATTCCCGATTATTGCTTTACAATGAGTACAATGATCAAGCCAGAAAGCGGGGTCAAACGGCTCTATAGTCTAATGGAGCGTTACGCCCATGAGGAACCAGACAATTGGGCGGTGAGAGCTGTTCAAAAATGGAAAGAAGACACTGAACTTTTAAACCAATTTTATGAAGGGACTTCAGACACATCTGTAGAATATGAAATAGAAAGACAAGCACTCAAAACTTTATACGAACCAAAAATCAGTCTTACGATTGAAAATGGCGGACTTTTTTACTTACAGCAAAAAAGAGGAGGTTGACCCATAGGTCCCCTCCCTTTCATGTGACATACAATTTTCGATCAGCCAAAAGCAACGTTTGTCTGTTTGTATTGGGCGGAAAAATGACGCAAGCAAACTATGAGGTCTTACCACCTGTGTCTTTCCATTTCATGCGTTAAGTGCCTGAAATACATGATTCAGTATTTTAGGAGGGTATTTGTATGGAAAAGAAAACGAACATATTAGACAGTGAATGGGTTCAATTATTACTTGAAGCTCGTAAAGCAGGGCTAACAGTTGAAGAAGTCCGTCAATTCCTCAAATCAAGTGAAAAGTCCTCTGAGTCTCACCCTCTGGTAAGAAGTCATTCTATCAAACCTTTCTGAATGTGCTATAATATCGAAAGGAAGGTGATGACATTGATTGGCCAGCGTATTAAACAATACCGCAATGAAAAAGGCTACTCACTATCAGAACTGGCCGAAAAGGCTGGGGTAGCGAAGTCTTATTTAAGCTCAATAGAAAGAAACTTGCAAACAAACCCCTCCATTCAATTTCTTGAAAAAGTCTCCGCTGTTCTGGACGTCTCGGTTCATACACTGTTACACGAAAAAGATGAAACCGAATACGATGGTCAATTAGATAGTGAATGGGAAAAACTAGTTCGAGATGCAATGACATCAGGGGTTTCGAAAAAGCAATTTCGTGAATTTTTAGATTATCAAATCTGGAAAAAAAATCAAGAAGAGGAGTAAAGCGCACATTTTAGCGCATACTCCTCCAATTGCTATGCAGAGCTTGATATCAGTCTAAAGACTGGCTTTATTTTTTATCTTCGCTGTGTGCTTTTTCGTTTTCTTTCACGTAGCCTTTTTCATCCGTATGCTTTTTGGGATTGATCGTTAAACCATTCCACTGAGTCGCTTCGAAGGAAAGATCAATTTGAATCGCATCGCCTTGGTATTTATTTTGGATATAGTGACCAGCTTTATCCTTCGTCTGGTCATTGACAAATTCAATGATCATTTCCATTTTATCGTAATCAAACGGGTTCTTTGGAATGCCGTCATACTCTGGAGCCACTGTTCCATCAACAGTTGCTACATTAATCTTCCCACTTTCATGTAAAAACTTCTCATCGACGGCATGACGAAGCTTTTCAAATGCGGTCTGATCCTGTTTTGACGTTAGTTGATGCAAGTCAAGCAGGTTTGCATGGTCTAAGATAATATTTTTCGGATAACCATTTCCACCTTCGGCTCCAACCGTAAGAACACTCACCTGAAACTGGCTGAGAAATTCTTCAGCTGTATTCTTACCGCCATTCTTCGCGGAAGCTCCGTCTTGAAACTGGCTGTAATCAAGACTCATCAGCACTTGATTGATCGCAAGCGATCCTTTATTTTCAAAATGAAATTCTTTCTTGATCCGATCACCAGGTTTTAAGTTCGCAAGGTTGATGGCGCCGGAGTTCTCTTTTGCTGATAAATCCAGCTCTCCTGTCGAGTAGACCGCGTTTGCCTTTTCTACATCGTTAAACGCCGCCCATGTCCCCCCGCCGATTAATGCAAGGCCTAAAGCCCCTGATAATACACCTAAACGAATTGATCTTTTCTTTGCCATGAATGAACCCCCTAATAAATTGTTTTATTGAAACCTAATTAGGTTACAAACGAAAATTTAAGCTTGTTCCTCTGACATATGTAAATCAGCCGTGTGTCTTCGGTGTTTTGCAGCGCCCACAAAATGAAGAGTGGAATAAACGAGCAGCATCACACCTGGTATAATGAGCAGCAACGCAGTTCCAGCCGAAGTCCCTGCATACGAAAGAAGCTTTCCTGCATAAGGAATGTTCACACCCGTATACTGCGCAGCCACCTGATCCGCTTTTACTAGCGTGCCGTCCTGATACATATTGTGGTCACCTTTCGTCTCAAAGGCTTTATTTGCTCCCTTTCCTTTCACCCCAACAATTCGGTGGGTCACATAAGACTGGTCCTGCTTCGTTTGAAACGTGATAATATCTCCTTTTTTAAGTGCCTCCGGTGAAGTCACTTCTTTTACGACAATGAGTGAGCCAGTCGAAAATTCCGGTTCCATTGATCCAGATAATACTTGCTTGAATTGATAACCGAAAATCTGTGGATCTCCCCCAGTAGTTCTTGAAGACAATACGACAATAATACATGCAATCATCACCGTGAACACCACCAGATAAAGAATACTTCCAGACATCTTCATCCATTTTTTCATGACCTCTTCTCCCCTTCGCCTATCATTGTTTCCTTTAGAAGACAGCTCCATTTAGGATGCCTTTTCTTGACACTTTGCGAGCTGCATATGTTTAGACCATATGAATGCTTCTTCAGATCCACCAAAACCTTTAGGATAATAGATTTTAAACGCATAGATTCCATTCGTTTTTGCTTTATCTGTCGTGACAGTCGTTGTTTCTTGTGAAAGAAGGGACTGTATAGAGCCTTTTTCAAGAATATGACCATCTTGTAACGGCTTCTGCTCACTTTTTACTTTATGTAATTCCCATTTCCATTCAGAGTGTGCAATAGGTTGTCCACTATTTTTTAGTGTCATGCTCAGCTTTTGAGGCGCGCAGACTGTTCCTTTGTTCATCGTTTGATCGATGAGTTCCAAATGACTTCTATCCCATTTGGTAGGCTGACAATGCTGATCCGTCTGTTCAAAATTTTCGCATGTTTTCATGACAAAGTTTGAGTGCTCAACATCGTTAAAAGAAGCGTTCGTTGTTGAGATCAAAAGAGATGTGAAAATCAAACAAATGGCACAAAAGAGTACAAAGAGCGACTGTTTCATTCATTCTCCAACTCCTTGAACGATTGTTCTTTAATAAGAACGATTACATACAGTATAAGGAAATACCTATAAAACCCAAAACGTCAAATTAGTCCATTTTGTTCGTAAACAAGAACCATTACGAGAAAATTCTTCCATTTTCTCATTCTTTCGCCGTATTCAATAATTTTTTGTGTGACATTTGTACTTCTTAAAAATTTACATAAAAGTGCAGCATTTGGTCAGAATAATAACAGGTGAGGTGATGTGAAGTGAAATATGGAAAGATGATAATCATGCTCAGTTTACTGTTGAGCCCTATGATACACGACGCCAATCCTGCGGATGCGAAAGGTTTCACTGCCGCCGCAGATCAATGGGAAACACGGGCAGTCAAAGAAGCAAAGAAACGATATCCGCTGGCACAAGTCTTATTCAAACAAAAAGTATGGGACCGTCATCGTGAGAAGGAATCTGTGAAACAGTATCATATTACGTTAAAAGACCACACCAAAGAATTTGGGGTATTTGTCACTATTTCTTATAACCCTTACTCAAACAAGGTCAATAAAGTGATTGTTGTGGAAGAATACAGCTAAAGGGGCATAAAAAAACCGCCTGTTGGCGGCTTTTTACTTTCGTCGATGTCGCTGACGTTTTTTTAACATCATTGAAAACCCAAACGGCAGAACCCCAAATAAACGCTGTGAAAATGGCGGTTTCGTTTCCATTTTCTCTTGTTTATGTTCCTTCCGTTCGTCACGTGGTGTATTCATATATTTAATGATTTCCTGCGTCATATATTTTACATAGTCATTGGTTTTCAACACATTCACCTCTTCTTTCTTCAAGTGTTACCTAGAAGAGGATCATTTTATACACTGGCTATTCAGGGTTTGCCCATTTCATGATTTCACGGGTCTTCCAATCCAGCACCAGTTCCCGCTCATCTGATAAACCATCCTTTGCTTTCACACTGACTAACATGAGGATACGCTTTTTCTTTTGATCGCATGTCATCTGCTTCAATGTCACGCGGCCTTCTTCAGTGTCAATATGGGTATGCTGCTTTTCACACAAACGATGTAATGTACGGGCAGCTTCACTCGCCCCCACCCTGAAAAGCTGCTGTTTTTTATAAAAAGAAATCGTCAGCTCTGCACTTCTCAGCTCTTTTTGAAACCCTATCGTCATTGATCCTAGGATCAAGAGAAAAAATAGAATCGCAGCCAGTACATGCGGATAGATAAATCCTCCTTCTCTTTTCACGATGTAGGAACCACCCCTTTATATATGAAAAAAACGGCTTCATACACCTTACCAGATTCATCTGTGACTTTCAGGATGGCTCTATATTGATTCGTTCTGACACGAAATTCTTTCACCTTTTGCAATAAAGGAAGATGGCCTGCTTGATCCATTCGCTTCCGAAGCATCTCTTGATATGGCTCAATCGTTACCACTCGCCCTTGACTAGATACATACTCTAACGCTTTACCTCCTTGCACCGATCTAACAGCCGTTGCACGGCTTAATTCCTCATCTAATTGCAGGACAGTCTGTTTCCACTCCATTTGTGAAAATCGGTTAATCTCTTCAAAAGGACGGGCTTTCTCAGCTGTAGAAAAGATTAGTACACAGCCAAAAGAAAGGAACAAAAATAGCTGTAATTGCCACAAAGCCTGGACAAGGGTAAAACCTTGTTCACCGTTCAGCAACATGGTGAAAGCATATGGTCTGCTTTTTTTGTATTTTGTATGATACACATCCCTTCTCTTTACTCCAATTGAATACATATGTGACGTCGCCTCGTTTCTTTTTGACAGAAGGTTTTGTACCATCTATGAACGATTCATTCATCTGTTCATGCAAGATTTGGTAAGCTTCAAGTTTGGCTCTTACTTCATTTTTCCCTATCATGATTTTTTCATAGGCTGGCATGAGCACAAGGGCTGCAAATAGGAAGATATGACAAGCAAACAGCGCCTCAATCGTACTAAACCCTCTATTGTTTTTGAACATGGATTCGCCCGCTTCCTAAATAGATCGTGAGTTTATACGTTTGACTGCCAAATTGAATGATGAGAGACCCGCCGCTGCTTGGATGTCCGTTTACATTAAAATAGATACCTTGTGGAAATGTAGAAGCCTTAATGCTTCCCTTTTGATGCTGAAAAGAAGCAATGACTTCGCCATCCTTTTGATCGATTACCTGATACGATACATGTGGCGGATGGAATTCAACATACACACGTGTTTTTTTGATAAATGCAGTATAAGCAGCCAATTGAAAATCTTGTTTCATGATGTCCACTTGTCTTTTGGCTTCAGCGCCTTCTATTAAATTTGGGATTTTTCCTCCTATGATCGACAATAGAATCGATAGAACAAGTAAGATCATTAGCTGTTCAATGAGGGTAAAACCCTTCTCATGAAAAATCAATTTATTCATGCTTCACATGGCCGTTTTGAATGACAATCGCTTTTCCATTAGGACACGTTAATCCCTTTTTGACATAGCCTTCTTTTTCTAATTCAGCTAAAGATGGTGTCTTGCCATCATGCTCTAATTCATATGCCATCACCTGTGTGCTCACCATTGATTTAAGCCCTTCACAGCCCTTTGCTTGAATCGTTTGGTGGTGACGAGTGATATTCGGAATGGTAATAAGTAAAAGAATCGAAATCACGAGCATGACAATTAACATTTCTAACAGGGTAAATCCTTTATCATTCATGTCTTTGTCCTCCTTCTTACACTTGCTCCATGAGTTGATACATTGGTAAAAGAATAGATAGATACACAATGAGTATAAGAAGTGCTGTCACACCATAGATAACCGGCTGCAGCCACGAAATCCATTTTTCAATTTTCAGCTCTGCATTCTCTAATAGAAATTGGCTGTACGTGTACATTTCTCTTGCAAGCATCCCGCTCGCTTCACCATGCTCGATGACGGCTGCAAAATGTTTCTCGAAAAAAGGAGACGAGCTTACTTGATGTGCCATGCTTTCTCCTTTTCTTAGCTCTTCAATCATCTGTTCTGATATTTCTTGAAGAAAGGGTAAGTAGCTTTGCTGTTTAAAAGCTAGCAAGCTCTCGTACATCGATAATCCAGCTTGAAGCAGTCCGCTTAACTGAAGAGAGAAAAGGTACGTATGCAACAGCCGCATTCCTTTATATAAAAAAGGAAACCTGCTTATCACCCTCAGCTTCTCAAGGGTGGACTTTTTCCTAAAAAAGACAGCATAGTATCCGGTCAAACAGATACACACACAGCCGATGAGGAGGAGAGAAACATGCAGCAATTGAAAAAGTCCAAACATACCTTGAATCAGCCATGACATTCGGGTATCCATCGAGGAGTACAAGAGAGAAAATTGAGGAATGATCATTTGCTGAACGAGTATGAGCACGACCAAAACCGTAAAGATGAGGAAGATCGGGTAACGTAACATGCGTTTAAACGTGTCTACCTGTTTGATTTTTTTCTCTAAAAACCGCGCGCTTTGTTCAAGTGCTTGTGCTAGACTGCCATGCTTTTCGGAGAAACTTAATATGGCAATGACTTCCCGCTGAAATTGGAGTCTCTCCAGCACCACATAAAAAGGCTCCCCTTCGAGCAGCCACTGAATGCCCGGTGTTAATTGCTGCTGCTGCTCATTCGACAACTGGATATTCACCATCGTTAATGCCTCAATCACTGTATATCCAGCCTGAATCAATTGAGCAAGTTTTGATAGACATTCCGCTTGGTCCTTTTTCGACCATGCTTTAGAGGCTTGCTTCTTCATAAACCCAGCGATGATAGGTATTTTTCGATAAATAGCCTAGTGCCACTCCTTTACGAATTAATCTTTGCAGTGTTTCATATGACGAGTGAGCATATTCTCCTTTAGCCTCCTTGATACACTCACCAAGCTCCTTTCCGAACAGCAGTTCAAATACATTTGTTCGTCTGACCGGTCGATTTAATTTACAGTAAAGCTGACATGTTTCTCCGCAAAAAGGACAGGTGAGCTCGATTAATCGCTGCGCAGCAATCGCAACCATCGTTTGTTCGAGTTCATTCATTGTGACACCAAATTCAAGCATACGATAAAGGGCTCCTTTTGCATTTTTCGCATGGAGCGTACTCATCACTAAATGGCCTGTCAGTGCTGCTCTAATTGCCGTTCGGGCCGTTTCGGCATCTCTTATTTCTCCTAGCACAATCAGATCTGGATCATGTCTTAAAATAGCACGTAATCCTGCGGCATATGTGATGCCGGCTTTTTCATTCACTTGAACCTGTAACACTTCTTCATTTCTTGTTTCCACAGGATCTTCAAGTGTAATAATATTTCGGTTGAAATTCTTTTTTGCAAACTGGATTAATGAATAAAGGGTTGTTGTTTTCCCTGAATTTGTTGGACCGGTAAATAAAATCAGCCCATGCGAATGATTCAAAAATGATAATAACCTGGTGGAGGCTTTCGGAAATAGTGACAGATGTTTTATTTTTGGAACATGATCCTGCGGCAATATTCTAATCACTAAGCTCTCATCATTTACAGTTGGTAAGGTAGACATCCGAATAAACACCTGGCCGCTTCTTAGCATCACAGCTAGTGACCCATTTTGCGGCCTCCTTTTTTCCCCTATATCCATGGATGGAAAATTTAAAATGAGCAATGAGCCGCTCGCCGCTTTTTTTATCAATGGTTCGCTGCTGAATTAAATCTGAGTCTACGCGGAAAGATACCGACGCTTCCTTTTCTTTTGGAACAATATGCACATCAGATGCTCTCATGCGGCATGCTTCTTCTAGCAGCTCTTGTCCCAAATATTCAATACCATACAAATGGTTCACTCCCTTCTCTGACCATATTGTAAGTTGGAGGAACCTGTCTGACAAAAGAGCATTTTATCATTTTAACGACTAATCATGCGAAAAAATCATCAGCTTGCGATGGAAAACGTGGTTTTTTAAAAAAGAGCATATAAAAAAACCTGACTTTTACAAGTGCAGGTTTTTTGGTCATGTTGCTTCTTGCGGCTGTTCTTCAAAAATACGAAATCCTCTTTTTTCTAAAGCTTTTGCAAGGCTGTGTTCAGTATTTACTTTTGAGAAATCAATGCCCAATTTCACGACGGTTTGAGCAATTTCTGGGCGGATGCCTGAAATAATCGTCTCGATTCCTAGAAGCTTCGCACTATCCACCACTTTAAAGAGCTGATAAGCAACCATCGTATCAACGACCGGTACGCCTGATATATCAATAAACAAATGCGTTAGACGCAGTCTTGAAGCCTGTTCTAGTACGGATTCTAGAATAATTTTGGCCCGGTACGTATCAATCTCTCCGATGAGCGGCAAAATCCCAATTTCCTTTGAAACTGGAATAACAGGAGCACTCAGTTCCTGAATCATCTCTCTTTGTGCATTTAGCTGACTCAGTGTCACACGGTCGTATTCTTCTGATAAACGCTCGATCATATTATCAAACGTGGAATGAAAATGCTGATTCCACCCGCACACATCTTGGAGCGTCACTTCAAGCTCGGTTTCTAGTATGAATTTCTCGATTCTCGAACAGAAAATCTGACGGAATATCTTAAATTGTCCAATGATTTCATATAAAGGCACCTCGTGAACGGCTCGATCACGTGCAATATCAACAGACCATTTTTTTAAATGATTTTCTACTTTGTCTGACAGCGTCACAAGCGTTGCTGCAATGGTTTGAATAAACGCTGTGTTCTGTTCCTTCAGCTTCATTTCCGTTTCCTCTGAAGCATGTTTGGAATATAATGAGCCTTCTTCTGTTCTTGTTTTCAGCCATTCTTCGGTCATGATAGGGGCTTCTTTTAGGATAAATTCATATAATTGCTTAGATTTTTCATTTTTCATTTACTTCTTCCGCTCCTTTTTCACTTAAAACTAGTGACATACAACTTTTATGTATAAATGACCGCAGATGGTGAACAATATCATTACACGTTTGATATTGGGCTATAGCCAAGTGGTAAGGCAATGGACTTTGACTCCGTGATCGTTGGTTCGAACCCAGCTAGCCCAGTTCAGCACAAAAACGAAGACGGCTGAAGAATGTTTCAGCTGATCTTCGTTTTTTATTAGGAAACCGATTGATGAATCGCTTTCTTTTTTGATATTTTCATGAGTTCCCCGGGATTATAGCCTACTACCAATTTATTTCCATCAAGGATAATTGGTCTCCGGAGCAGTTTTGGTTTTTCAATGAGAAGCTGAAGAACCTCGTTTACTTTTAAATCATTAATATTTAAATTTAAGCTTTTAAAAGCCTGGCTTCGTGTGGCTAAAATTTCATCCATTCCTTCTGTTGTTAAGGAAAGAATCTTTTTTAATTCATCTAGGGTTGGCGTTTCTCTGAAAAGGTGACGCTCTTTAAAATCAATTTGATTCGCCTTTAGCCAATGTTTTGTTTTGCGGCAAGACGTGCAGCTCGGGTATGAATAAAAAGTAATGTCACTCATTAGTCTTCCTCCTTAGGTCGTTAACCTTTTCTCTTATGGAGTAAGTACCCTCATGTATTTCGGCATAAACACGTTTTGATCACTTTTTCAAAAAAATTTTTTCTACTTGTAAAATAAATGTTCACACGTTGTCAAAAATGTAAATGTTTACATAACAAGTGGTGATCAGCTATAATATGAATCAAAGGGGTTTTTTTAAGGGGAGGGAAAGAAATGAATCGCATGTTCCGCGTGCTTGGCTTTTGGACGGGTATTTTTGCTGTCATGTTCTATTTAGGGCATATGAAAGATGCATCGTTGCTGTTCTTCGGTCAAACCGTTCTTTTTGTATTTTTATCCTACTTGAATTTATCCGAAAGAATGTATATTTACATTTTCGGAGCGTACTTGACGATTTTCTTTGCCGGATTTACATATTATTCGATCTTCATCATGGTTCCCGGTACCGGACATTAATTGAAAAAAGCGTCTCTTTAAAAAGAGATGCTTTTTTCATACCTGTGTTTAAAGAGAAAAACCATTGATAAACGGATTTTGCTCCTGCTCTGTGAGTACAGTGGTTTCACCGCCATGTCCACTTAAAATAAGAGTTGATTCTGGTAATGACAACAATTTGTTATGAATCGATTGAAGCAGCACTTCTTGACTGCCCCCTACTAAATCTGTTCTCCCGATGCCACCTTCGAATAACGTGTCACCAGAAATCACAAATCCTTCTTCCGCCGAATAGTAAGACACACTGCCTGGTGAATGCCCAGGTGTATGGAACATCTCTAATGTAAACGATCCAATTTGAAGAGTTCCTTCTGACGTAATTAATTTTTCTGCTTCTTTGACCGTAATTCCATTCCCAATCAATCGAGCTGAACCGTTTAATTCAGCGTTCGTCAGCCATTCCTTTTCATTCTCGTGTACATAGAGTGGCACTCCCCACTCTGCACGCACCTCATCTGCCGCACCGATATGATCAAAATGAGCATGTGTCAGTAAGACAGCAAGCGGTGTGAGCTGTTTTTCTTTTATATAGGAAATCAGCTTTTGTGCTTCACCGCCTGGATCAAAGATTAAGCATTCTCCGTGCTCATTTTTCCAAATATACGCATTCGCTTGTACATAGCCTAGTGGCATTCTTCTCCAATTCATTTTCATCACCTACTTTATTCATTCTTTTTTATTATGAAGGCTACACAATAAAAATTCAAACAATCGTCAACTGGAATCTACTCGACAAGCTTTATGAAAACGGTTAAAATGAAAAGAAAGGAAATCAAGGGGATTGATGACAAAGGGGGACTTTCACATGATGCTCGTCATTATTTTTGGTCTAGTCACGATTTTAGCTGCACTCGGGATCTATCGCTCACTTAAAAAAGTGAACGTACTTGCGATCGCTTTTGCTGGCGCGACATTTTTGGTTTTTGGATGGTTTACTGTCATGACCATCATCTATAGCGGTTATCCAACCGCACATTAAAAGCCTGCAATAGCAGGCTTTTTTTATTGATTCAAGTGCTTATTCACGCTTTCTATTTTACTTGTAAGCGTTGTGGTTTGATCCCGCCTGTCATCAATGCGGATATTGGTGGCTACGCGGTGCAATCCCTTTTCAAAAGGTGCTTCATGAATGCGCTGAATGACTTCAAATAAAACAGATAATTCACCTTCAATTAACGTATTCATTGGTGTTAATTGATAATTAATTTTCCCTTCTTTTTGAAAGCCTTCTAAAATTCTTTGTACATCTGCTACATAAGCACTGACACTTGGTGTTTCAGTACCTATTGGAATGATGGTCACATCTGCTATGGCCATGTTTCTTGCCCCTTTCCATTGAATCCTCATGTTTTCTCGTCCTCATTGTAACCTATTCACAATCAATCATGCCATGCTCACGTTGCATTTAAAGAAGGTTTGTCTCGTTCTATCGTCAAATCCGCCCTTTCTACCTTCCCAATCTTTGTGAATAGAAGCAGGCATATCCCTGACACAGCTTCAATGATGCCGCCAGCCGCAATGACATACCCAGACCCAAATAGTGTCGCCATATAGCCGCCAATGAGAGCGCCTAACGGAATCATGAAGAAGGAGATCATGTTGATAATCGCATACACTTGCGGCTGATCCTCTGCTTTTACTGACAATTGAATCATTGTATGTTCAGGCACGTTGACTGCACTAATGGCAGCCCCTAAAGCAAAGGCTGATATAAACACAAGTGGTAAAAATGCGTTCATGCCTGTGATGAAGAACGAGATTCCATCAACGATCCCGGCACCTATAAACAGCAGCCCATACCGGTTCACTTTTACCTTTGTCAAAACAAACCCCATCAAGAAGGCACCTAGTGCCGTTGTGACTTTAATAAATGAATAGATAACTGGTCCACTATGTAAATCCTCTGTTAAATAAATAACAGACAATGCTTCCCATGGTGCTGCAGCGAAGTTTGAACAGACACAAAAAATCGCCAATGGAAACAAAATATGATGCCTTTTAACAAGTGAAAATCCCCGAATTAATCTTTTTCCATATGATAACCCTTTTTTGGCTTTATCGATGATGACTTCTGTTTCATATGTAATGATTAATACCAATAAAGCGGACAAGAGATAAAGAGGAATGATCACAAGCATTGTATATCCTACCCCTACAAATGCAATCATGACACCACAAATCGTTACCGTCACAAGCCTGACCACATGACTTGCTGATTGGATGGTTGCATTCGCTTTTTGTATGAGGTCCTCATGGACAAGCTTTGGAATAATTGATACGGACGCCGGTTCGTAGGAGCCACCAGTCGCCGAATGAAGCAGCATACAGCCAATCACAAGTGCTAATGGCGTGAAATCATAAAAGTAACTGACCACGATCACAAGGATTATCGCTCCTCTTGTTAAATCAGCAAAACACATCCAAAATTTCAATTGATGCGGCTTCATCATTGGGGTAATCAGCGGCCCAACAATGGCTTGCGGAACAAAGCTGACCGCAATAAAAAAAGCTGTTCCAATTGCCCCTTTCCCGCCTAGTACTAAAAGCCACAAGATGGTGTTGAAAGATAAACTATCAGCTGTTATTTTGCACATTTTAGAAATAAATAAGTAAGTGAAATTCCTTTTCCACAGGCTTTGAGCACTCAATGTTCGACATCTCCCTAAAACATATCCTTTTTTTTACATCCGTACTTTTCACAATAGCTCACAAGGCGGCCTCCGTCAATTGCTCTAACATTATTTTTATTGACAATAAGAAATTGATTCACGTTCAAATGTAAAAAGCACCTGACAGGTGCTTTTTAACACTTACATGCTTCCCATAACAGCCGCTTTGTTTTCTCATAGATGGTGTCAAATTGATTCATGGAAAGAGGATTTTTTCCTAGACCAAGCTCGACTGTATAGCCCTCATTGTGAAATTGATAAATAAACCAATCGCGATAGCCTGCATAGCTGTCAAGATATTGAACCGGTTTATAGCCGCTTACTTGCTCGAATCGTTTGACCGTTTCTTTTGAGATGGCAGGTTCGTGGCCAAGAAAGCCCCAGTATATCTCTTCTCCTTGTGTATGGAGAGCGATCAGCCGGTCAAAGCGTTTTCGTAACGCTAGATTTGCCATCGCTTTCGCTTCTGGTTCTGTTAACGGCTCGCGCCCTGGAAAATCCCGATAGGCCGGTGCCTTAGGCTGATGACGATAGTATTCGATCTCCCAATAAGCAGGAAATTGATTGTTCAAATCCACACCTCGTATATTTGCTTTCCACTCCTGATAATCAGCATATCCACCATGTAGCGATGTGAATTCTTC
Source organism: Bacillus pumilus (assembly GCF_038738535.1). NCBI lineage: Bacteria > Bacillati > Bacillota > Bacilli > Caryophanales > Bacillaceae > Bacillus > Bacillus pumilus. The sequence goes on from NZ_CP046128.1 coordinate 2,155,958, forward strand.
ACTGCTGAGACCTAGTGACTCAGGTCCATTCCGAACGAGGTCTACGCCATCTGGATTCACCATTGGCACGATGGAGAGAGCTGTGGTTCGCAGAATATGAACGGCTTCATGATGTCTTGCTTGCACAGGATCAGATGCAGCCAAACACAGCGATTTCAGCCATTTTATTAAAACAGACGTCGTGATCCATTCATTTGCATGAAAAGAGGCATTCAAATGAATAGAATGTAAATGCTGAACAGGCTCTGTTCGGATTTCATAAATAGGTGTATCAAGCACTGAATGACCTATTATGCTGATTTGAAGAAAAGGAAATGCGGCTTTCAAGCGGCTCAGCTCTTCTTCTAATTGAGCACTATCATATTCAAAGGTTCCATTGATCCAATCATCGGATTGCTGCAGGCTGTAAGGCGCAATAAATTTCTGCAGCTCACCTATGGAAGAAAATGAATGGATGCCTTCCGGAAGTCTATATCCCGGTAAAAGAAGGTGATCAGTGCTTGTTTGATTGGATAAATGAAAAGCCGCATTCCCTATCCCTAACTGTTTTGCCACATTATCCTTTCCCGCTTCATCCAGCTGCCATTCAATTTTCCCAAACGACGTTGTCTTCATTTACATCCCTCCTCTCATACTATATGAGCCGGCAGACAAAAAAAGAAAACCTCTGCATCTAAAAATAGCAGAGGTTTTCTCATATGTTAGGACGCCTTTTTCAGCTTCGTTTCATCTTCTTTTTTGGATGGAGAATGGTCCGGGCTGTTCCGGTCATAAAATCTAAGGAGATCACCGTAGATGATTTGATCAGAGAATTGGAGCTCTTGCTTTGCCTTCTCTTCATAAGACTGACAAACGGTCTCATCTTCTCTTGGCTCACCCGTTTCTTTATTGTAGCAAACTCCATCTGTGAAAACACTGTCCTTCGTAATAAAGCTGCCATCACGAAGCACGGTAAAGTCATTCTTATCTTTTGATAAAAGATCATGACCAAATTGAATCTGTTTACTTGTATCAATTCCTAAAAGATTGAGTATAGTTGGACGGATATCGACTTGACCGCCTACCGTGTTAATTTCTTTTGGATGTTGATCTGTGATCCCTGGAATGTGTACAACAAACGGGACTTTTTGAAGCTGCACTTCTTCAAATGGCGTAATCTCTTTATTTAAAAATTGTCCCATTGCTTCGTTATGGTTTTCTGAAATTCCATAGTGATCCCCATATAAAACAAAGATGGAATTTTCGTACAAACCTGTTTCCTTCATCTTTTCAAAGAAAATCTTCAGCGCCTCATCTTGATAACGCACTGTAGGAAAGAACTTGTTTAACGTTTTGCTCTTAGAATCATATTCATCAATGAGCTTATCTTCTTCATCTAGATCAAATGGAAAGTGATTCGTTAATGTAATCAATCTCGTATAGAAAGGCTGCGGGATCGATTTCATCAATTCCGCTGACTGTTCAAAGAACGGACCATCTTTCAAGCCCCAGCCAACTGAGTTCTCTTCATTCACATCAAATGATTTAATATCAAAAAACTTATCGTAGCCGAAGCTATCGTAGATCAGGTCACGATTCCAGAAACTTTTGTTATTCGCATGAATAACAGAAGAGTGATACCCCTCATCCTTTAACAACTCAGGTGTGGCTGTATACTCATTGCTTGGGTTTGTGAAGAACACAGCCCCTCTTCCAAGTGGATAGAGAGAGTTATCAACAATAAACTCTGAGTCCGATGTTTTCCCTTGACCTGTTTGATGATAGAAATTAGTAAAGTTGTAGCTTTTCTTGATTAGTTTGTTTAAAAATGGGGTAATTTCTTTCCCATTTAATTTTTCATTGACCACAAAGCTCTGAGTAGACTCTAGGGAGACAAGAATGACATTTCGCCCTTTCGCTTGACCAAACGTCTTTTCATTACGGTCGGTTTGATTTGCGCTTACATAGTTTTCAATTTCCGTTAAGCTATTACTGTCAGCAAGGGCTCGTTGAGCAGACTGCTTCGATTGCAACACTCCATCATAAATATGGAAATTATATAAGCTAATATTTTTCACCAGCATCTCACGGTCAAATGAGCGAGTGAGCAGTTCTGGTCTTTCTGTTTCAGCCAAACCAAGGTTAAAGAAGAAAGTGGCTGCCACAAATAAATAATAAGCTGCTCGTTCTTTTCGTGAAATGGTGACATCCGTTCTAAAGGAAGGCTGCTTTTTATAGAGCCACATTAAAATCATAATATCAACGAACATCAGAAAATCGACTGGTTCAATTAAAGAGGTAATACTTGACCCGAGGTCACCCATATTGTTTGTTTGAAATAGGACGGGGATGGTTAGAAAGTCACTATAGAATCGATAAAACACAATGTTAGCTAACAAAATGAATGTCAGGATAAAGCTCATCACGATGATATATCGATTGCGATTTTTTTCTTTCATAAATAAACCGATACCGAAGATAAACAAGAGAAAGCTAAGCGGATTAATAAACAGGATAAACTCCTGCATGAAATTTTCTATTTTAATATTAAAGCTAGATTTATAGATAACATAGGTTTTGACCCACATTAACAATGTCGCAATCAGTAAAAATGAAATCGCCTTTAATCTTTTCTTTCGCATTGTAACCTCCTTATGCTCTAAGCATGCACTCAAGTTAGGGAATACCCTAATTATTGGTGCTTCTTCAAAAATAACTAAACTATATCTTATCCTGTATGTGCTGGAAAATCAATGTCTTTTTCCTCATGACAAACTTATGAATATGCTAAACATTTCATTTCATGCCCATCTATCGCTTTTTTTAATAAAAATGACATCATGATGACTTTTTTGTTTAAGACAGCCATTTGTTTTTTGCCATCCATGCACCACCGATGACTCCTGCATCGTTTCCGAGTGAAGCAATCACGACTTCGACATCATCAGCGCAAGGCGGAAATGCGTGATGTTTAACAACGCGCTCTACTTTACTGCGAAGAAGCTCCCCTGCTTTTGAAACACCGCCGCCAATCACGATTTTTGTTGGGTTTAACGCACTGGCAAGATTCGCTAAGACTAGTCCAAGATGAGTCGTCACTTCTTCTACGACACGAATGGCAAGATCATCTCCACTTTCAGCAGCCCTAAACACATCCTTTGCAGACAGCGAAGTGAGCGTGCCAAGTGAAGATGTATGCTGCTCCCTTTCTAATTTATCCTTTGCAAGCCGAACGATGCCAGTCGCAGATGCAATGGTTTCAATACAGCCTGTTCTTCCGCAGTTACACGGTGCTCCTTGGAATGGAACGGCACAAATATGGCCAATTTCTCCGCCAGCCCCAGTCTCACCTTGAACAACTTCACCATTTACAATAATACCGCCGCCAACACCCGTGCCAAGTGTGACCATCAGGATATTTTTTGCGCCATCTCCTGCACCCTTCCACATTTCACCGAGTGCAGCAATATTCGCATCATTTTCTATGACAGATGGAAGTCCTGTCTCTGCCTCCAGGTGATCTTTGAGTGGATAGTTTGTCCAGCCGAGATTCGTTGTTTTATAGACAATCCCAGATACTTTATCTACAGGCCCAGGTGCACCCATTCCAATCCCAATAAGCGCTGATTTTGGCATACTGATTTCGATCAGTTTGTGGTCAATTGATTTGGCAATATCGACTGTGATCGTCTGCCCTGATTTATCCGTAGGAATCTCCCACTTATGCTGAATTTCACCATATAGATTAATGAACGCAAGCTTAATTGTCGTACCGCCAAGATCAACTCCTACAAACCAATCCCCTGTCATATGCCCTCCACCTTCACATTGTTTTTCGATTTAATTTGGCTAGTTCCATTTGAAGAATAGTCATTGCGTTTGACCATTCGGTCCGGTCAATAATGCCCGATGCATACATTTCCTTCAGTTCATCTGCCATAAATTCTAATTCCACTTCACGATCTCCGAAATACACATAATTTCCAAATCTCATGAGCAGCTGCTGTACATCATATAACGTTTTCATTATTTCCACCATTTCTTCTCATCAACGGATAGGATAAGCGTATTCATAAATGCGCTTTCAGTCAAGTCATTCAATGTGTTTGCGTGCTTTCAATATATTGTTTCAGTTTTAAAAATTGATCATTTTTTGGATCTTGGTCTAACCCTTTCTCGATTAGATCCTCCGCTTTCGCTGTCTCTCCTTTTTCTACGTACAACAACGATAAATGATACAGTTTATTTGGATCATCAGGATCTTTTTTAAGCGACTTTTGTAAAAATTCAATCGCTTTGTCAAGGTGGCCGAGCTGCGCTTCCGATAGTGCATATATATGGAGAGCATCAGCTGATGCATCCTTTTGGTGTACATATTCCTCTAATCGTTTACTTGCTTCGTTATAGTTCTTCTCATCAAATAGACTTGCTGCCTCACTTACTGCCGCCGCTTCCTTTTGATCGTCTGGATGAAACCCTGTATACAGTCCAAAACCGCCAATCAACAGCAGAACAGCACTAGCAAGAAACATTTTGACAGGCTGCACCTGTTTAGGGAGCCGGACAGCTAAAGCGGCTAAAAAACCGCCAACCAGACCGCCAAGGTGCCCTGCGTTATCAATACCTGATACGGTGAAGCCTATCCCTAAATTGATAAGGATGATCACAATAATATTTGTCCCCATCGTTCGAAAGAATAGCTTGCGGTTAGAAATTGCTAAATATAATAGCGCACCTAAGCAGCCAAAGATCGCACCTGATGCACCGGCTGCGATGGCCGTATTAAAGACAAAGCTCGCAATGGAGCCAAAAATGCCGGAAATGAAATAGATGAGCAAAAATCTCCATGAGCCATAAATTCTCTCAACAGCCGCTCCGACAGACCAAAGAGCAAATGTATTAAAGAGTAAGTGCGTCAAGCCAATGTGCAAAAACATTGGTGTAATCAGGCGCCACCATTCTCCATCTAAGATCAGCCCATTATTTTTAGCACCAAACGCTGTTAAAGTTGCCGTATTGGTACTTCCGCCAGATAGTTCAAGCAAAAGAAACATCACCACTTGAACAGCGATGAGCAAGTAGGTGAAAATCGGTCTGCCATTTTGAAAAACGGCCCGTTCTCGTTCACGCTGCTTTTCCTGATCATCAAATGCCTGAAGTACGTTCACTTTAAGCCGCATGACATCTTCAGCTGTGTCTCTCTTCGCCTCTTCTACATCCACTGTCAGCGAGGTGTTCAGCCATTTTTGCAGCTCGTTTACGTCGTGTTGAAGAGTGTCTTCATTCAGTAATACAGGTGTAACCGTCACCTTTTGTTTTTTTTGCGGCTGACCGTTTAAGTCTTCCCAATCATCTACAGGATTGTCAGCTGTAAATTGGAGCTGCAAGAGATGAAGAGACCGTTTACGCATCGCCTCTCTCAGCTGATTCATCCGATACGTCTGCTCTTCGATATCTCGAACGATCTCCTGTCTAAAATTCACATCTTTTCTATATAGACGGATGAGATCATACCCTGAGTTTCGTGGTGCTTCAAAAAATATTTCATCTTCTGGATACGGACTTTGAATCATCTCGTACCCTTTTTGTCTTAATTCATCAACAACTCGCCAAAATAGACTATCTATGACATTCATTCATTCGCGCTCCATTTTTTACATTATTATAACAAGAATCGTTCTTATCCGCATTTCTGAACAAAAAAAATCCCGGCTTCTGCGGGATTAGAATGCTTGGCGAATAAATTTCGTCCGAAAATATGGGATTTTCATCAGCCACTTAATAAAAAAGTGACGCACTTGATTTTGACCTAAGATCAAATTCATCAGCCGATAACGATTTTGCACGAGAACGAATGCAAACAATGTGAACACAACGCTCCAAATCATTTTATTCATCATATTCCCTCCTATGTTCGTATCGTGGCTTAAATAGGATTTGTTTATGCATGAACCATCATTTTTATCACTTTCAATGGTTCTTTTCATTAGCCGGCTTTCACAATCTAATCCCTTGTTCTTTTGATTGAATATAATAGACCTCTTCACACTCTGATTGATCATAAGAAACGTCATTATTCACTTCCTCCCACATATTACGGAAGTATCTTTTCTTTCCACGAAATTTTTTCAAAACGGACCTCCTAGCAAAATGCCATTACATGCTGGTTTTTAATCAATGTGAAATCATATTGCGTTTCACCCTACCGTACCTGCAACTCTGATGAAACGATCTCAACACAAAAAGCCCGATCTTTGGACAATCAGCGGACTTTTACTTTTGATATAACGTACCTTTTTCACTGACAATCATAGACACCGGTATGTCGTGTGCTTCAGCCGGCACATGCTCGATTTGCTGTAACGACAGACAAAGGGCAATGGTTACGCCGTGGTAGTCAGCTAAGTAGCGGTCATAATAGCCGCCACCAAATCCAATCCGGTAGCCTTTTTGATCGAAGCATACCCCAGGCACGATGATTAAATCAATGGCTTCTTTATGTACAGCTGCCGACGCCCGTGGGTCTGGCTCCAATAGCCCAAAGTAGCTGGATGTCATCTTTGTTTCGGGTGTATATTCATAAAACATCATCTCTTTTGTTTCCGGAAAACAGGTGGGTATACATACTGTTTTTCCTTCTTCCCACGCTTTTTCAATCAGAGGCATTGTCGGTATCTCTTTTCCTCTAGACATTGTCAAAGCGATCGTTTTCGCCTGTTTCCATGCTGGCAGCTGCAATAAGTGCTCATGAAGTAAAGCGGTGCTGCACTCAAATTCTTCAGCGCTTATCTGATCAAGCTTGGCTAATGTTTGAAGGCGAAGCTCCTTTTTCATACAGATCATCTCCCATCATAAAAAAACAGCAGGAAAATTCCCTGCTGCTTACTTTGTTTCACGATGTAAAGTTTGTTTTTTATCACGTGAGCAATACTTTTTGAATTCAACGCGATCTGGATTGTTTCGCTTATTCTTTTTAGTAATATAGTTACGCTCACCGCATTCAGTGCAAGCTAGAGTAATATTTACGCGCATATTTTTCCCTCCAAACTAAAATCAATTCACATTCAGACCTAACTATAATACCACTTCTAGCTTAGGAATGCTAGAATGTTTTTTCACCAATTTCATTTTGAGTGCATTCACTTACATATCGCATGGTTATGTCATGAAAAATCGTCTGCTCCCCTATAAAACCTTATCCTTTGTCGTACTGTATACATGAGACCCCCTCTTCTCCCCGCCGCTCTCTTTTATTTTGACAGCGAGCAAGGTTTTCATACTCGTTTTACATATAAAAAGAAAAAAGATGAAAAAAAGGTGATTTTCTTCAGCAATTCCTTTTGAAACTAGCTTTTTTATGGTATAAAAAAGAAGGGTCGAAAACTGTCTGAAACAATCTTGAAAGCCTTTTATGGCTTTCAGCATTAAAATATGAATAAAAGGTGATGAAACATGGAAATTGCAATTATCGGATTGCTTGTTGTCAGTATTGTACTGATCGCATTCTCATATTTTCAAAGAGAGCCGATTAAAGAAGTCGAGCAGGAACTTGAAACACTTCAACTATCTGCAATGCAAGAAATCTATAAACTGAAAAAGAAAATGAAAGTGCTTGAAGAAGAATTACTTGAAACAAACATCGTCGTTCGCAAGCATTCAGAAATTGATCCATCCATCGCAAGACAGATCATTTCAAAGCACCAAAATGGCATGTCTCCTGAGGCCATTGCGCGCGCTGAGCATGTATCTGTAGAAGATGTCAACATGATCATTAAAGACAACGAGAGGGTGCTTGTATGACGAAAAAAAGCATCCAAACGTTTGCAGCAGGTATGATTCTTGCAACTGGGGTTCTTGCGATTGTCTTTTTTCTCACTGGGAAAGACGAGGCAGCAGCTGATACAACAACAAAAGAAACCCTCGCACAGAAAGTAACAGACACTGACGTGAAAAACTATTTAGACTCCAAAAAAGAAGTCACTGTCAGCCGTGAAACGTACCAGCAGCTTCTTGACTATAAAGAAAAAGCGCTGAAGGCAAATGAAGACGGCGATTCTAAGAGTGATAAACAAAAGCCTAAAGGCAAATCGATCAAATTCGTGATTAAAAACGGTATGAGTACAAGTGATGTTTCAGACATGCTGGAAAAGGACGGCATCATCAACTCGTCTAAAGATTTTAATGATTACGTGATTGACGCCGGCTACCATAAAGAAATTCGTGCAGGCAAGTTCAATTTAAAAACAGGGATGACGTTCAAACAAATCGTCAAAGCCTTAACAAAATAACAATAAAAACCCCCTGGCGGCACTGACTTCCAGGGGATTTTTATTATCCAAATCGACCAGATATATAATCATTCGTTCTTTGATCGTTTGGCTCAGAAAACATCACATTCGTATCATTAACCTCAACAAGCTCCCCCATTAAGAAGAATGCCGTTCGGTCTGATACCCTAGCCGCTTGCTGCATGTTATGCGTCACAATGGCAATTGTATATTTCTCTTTCAATTTCATAATCAATTCTTCAATCTTTAATGTTGAGACAGGATCAAGCGCTGATGTTGGTTCATCCATTAATAAGATGTCTGGGCTTGTGGCAATGGCTCTTGCGATACAAAGACGCTGCTGCTGACCGCCAGAAAGGCCTAGAGCGGGAGCACTTAATCGATCTTTCACTTCATCCCATAGGGCAACATCTCGAAGCGCTTTTTCAGCGATTTCTTTCAATTGCTGCTTGCTCTTAACTCCGTGAATTCTTGGTCCGTATACGACATTATCAAAAATTGACTGAGGGAATGGATTCCCTTTTTGAAACACCATACCGACATTTTTACGCAACTCGACTAAATCGACACGACCTTTTAAAATGTTGTCATCTTTATACATCATATCCCCAGTGATTTTCACACCTGGCACTGTTTTGACCATAAGATTTAACGTTTTAATAAACGTTGACTTTCCGCAGCCGGATGGGCCGATAATCGCTGTGACTTCATGCTCTCTAATCGCTAAGTCAATATGCTTCAATGCATGATGCTGTCCATACCAAAGGTTCATATCATTCACACGAAACACTTCTTTTTTTGCTGTTTCAGTTGCTACTGCATTCATCAAATCCACCCGCCTTATCCAAATCGACCATTGATATAGTCTTCTGTTTTTTGCTGCGCAGGACGTGTAAAGATACGTTCTGTGGCATCATATTCTACTAGATCTCCGTTTAAGAAAAAGGCCGTACGATCAGATACACGGAGCGCTTGCTGCATGTTGTGTGTCACAATGACGATTGAATAATCATTTTTCAATTCGCCTAATAGCTCTTCAATTTTCGCATTTGAGATAGGGTCTAGAGCAGAAGCTGGTTCATCTAATAGCAAGACACTAGGTTTCATCGCAAGTGTACGTGCAATACAAAGGCGCTGCTGCTGACCGCCTGACAATGACAAAGCGGATCGGTGCAAACGATCTTTGACCTCATCCCATAACGCCGCCTTTGTTAAGCTTTCTTCAACCGCATCATCAAGCACAGATTTTCTTTTTTCGCCTGCATACTTTAACGCATGGGTGATGTTATTGTAGATCGATTTAGGAAATGGATTTGGTTTTTGGAAGACCATGCCGATTTCTCTTCTTAAATTCACCACATTAATACGGTCATCCAAAATATTTAATCCTTCGTACATGATCGCCCCTTCACTTCTCGCACCTGGAATTAAGTCGTTCATGCGGTTAATACTGCGTAAAAAGGTAGACTTCCCGCAGCCGGATGGACCGATTAATGCGGTGATTGCATTCTTCTCAATCTCGAATGAAATGTGATTGACCGCTCTTTTTTCACCATAATAAATGCTTAAATCCTGCACTTGTAAAATCTGTTCCGCTTGAAGTGGAGCCTTTTTCGCTGCAATCTCTTTTTTTTCTGCCAGCATTTGAACCATATCCCCTTCACACCTCTCTCACATTATTTTGACGTAAGCTTTTTATGAATAAATGAACCAAGCCATCTAGCTGCTAAATTGAACAATAAGACTGAAAGCACAAGTACAGCTGATGCACCATTTGCAATGGCTTCTGCATCTGGAATGATTCCTTGTGTATTGACGTTCCATATATGAACGGCTAATGTTTCTGCCGGTCTAAACACATTCAGCGGTGACGTATCAGAAAAAGGACTCCAGTTTGTGAAATCAAGGCGCGGTGTGGAGAGACCTGCTGTAAAAAGAAGGGCAGCCGCCTCACCAAAGACTCTTCCTGATGCTAAAATCGCACCAGTGATTATAGACGGAAGCGCACCTGGAATAAGGACCGTTTTGACTGTGTGCCACTTCGTTACACCAAGCGCAAGTGATGCTTCCTTTTGATCCTTCGGTACAGAGCGCAGCGCATCTTCTGTCACCCTGACCATCACCGGCAGGTTAAACACAGTGAGCGCAAGAGCTCCTCCAATGATCGTATAGCCCCAGCCTGTTAAATTCACAAACATGAGTAAACCAAACATCCCAATGACGATAGACGGAAGTGAAGACAGCACTTCAATACATGTACGAATAAAATCTGTGACTTTGTTTTGAGGTGCATACTCTGCCATATACACTCCCCCGCCGACGCCAAGCGGGACTGTGATCAGCATCGTAATAAACAAAATATAAAACGAGTTAAACAGCTGATCCCTGATGCCGCCGCCAGAGCCAATCGCACTTGAGCGAGTGGTCAAAAAGTCAAAGTTTAATTCTTTTGCACCATTGAAAATGATATAAGAAAACAAACCAACGAGGATTGCCGTAATAATGGCAGCACATAATCCAAAAACAAACGTGGCAAAACGATCGGTCATTTTGCTATTCATTAAATCTTCCTCCTAGACGACAAGTATCTAATAATAAGTATGAACATAAATGATACAACTAGAAGGACAAGTCCCATTGACCAAAGTGTATTGTTTTCAACACTTCCATACGTTGTGTGACCCATGTTTAACGTAATAATGGTTGTTAATGTACCAGCTGTATCCATAATGCTCTCTGGTAAATTACGCGTGTTTCCAATGACCATCTGTACAGCAAGGGCTTCTCCAAATGCTCTAGCCATGCCGAGCACGACCGCTGTCATTAATGTTGGCAGAGCTGCCGGGACAAGCACACGTCTAATCGTTTGCCATCTTGTTGCGCCTAATGCGTACGATCCCTCACGTAAACTTTTTGGTAGTGAACCCATTGCATCAGTCGCAATGGATGTAACGGTTGGCAGGATCATAATAGACAGGACAATCGTTCCTGCTAGCACGCTATGTCCTGAGCCGCTTGACTTGAAATGTCCGATAAACGGCACCAATACTGTAAGACCTATGAATCCGTAAACAACGGATGGAATCCCTACAAGCAATTCAATGACTGGCTGGAGGATTTTACGTCCCCAAGCAGGTGCAATTTCTGTCATAAAGATGGCGCCTGCGATGCCTAGCGGCGCTGCAATGAGTGCCGATAGGAGCGTGACGGCGATTGATCCAAAGATAAACGGAAATGCACCGTACTGCGGGTTTTCTGCTGTTGGGTTCCAATTGATACTGGTTAAGAACTCAATTGGGCTTACACCATTTACGATGAAAGATTGTAAACCCTTAATGCCAAGGAAGATGGTAATGGCGATTGATACAGCAATCATTAAGAATGCGCAAAATCTCACCAAAATACTTCCTCTTACTTCATCCATTTGCCTATTTTTCTTCGAGCTGATCAGTCGATCGCTCGCTTCTGTATGTTCTATCTGCTTCATCTTTTTCTACACTCCTATGAATGTCATAAAAGGAAAAGTGAAAAGCTCCACTTTTCCTTCATCAGCAATTCAAGACCTCTTACTTATCTGTTTGTTTGCCTGTTGCGTCTCTTTCTACTTTCATATTAGAAACTGAGATGTAACCTTGGTCTTTGACGATTTCTTTTTGTACTTCATCACTCATGAGGTAATCTAAGAATTGTTTTGCTAGACCATCCGGCTCACCTTTTGTATAAGAATGCTCGTAAGCCCAAATTGTATATTTACCGCTTTCTACATTGCTTTCTTCCGGTTTCACACCATCAATGCTAAGCGGTGTTATTTTGTCATCTGTTAAATAAGAGAATGCTAGGTATCCAATCGCACCTGGTGTTTCTGCAATCAGTTTTTTCACTGTGTTTGAAGAATCTTCTGTGATTCCTTCTGCAGGTGTTGCACCATCAAGTGCATACTTCACAAATGTTGCACGAGTTCCTGAAGAGTCAGGTCTGTTCACAAGAGTGATTTTTTGGTCTTTCCCGCCAAGCTCTTTCCAGTTTTTGATTTTACCAGTGAAGATTTTTTTCAATTCGTCCTTTGTGATGTCTTTGACACCAACTTCAGGGTTTACAGCTGCGGCCATTCCAACAACTGCTACTTTGTGGTCTGTTAAAGCTTTTGCGTCGATTCCGTCTTTCTCTTCTGCGAATACATCTGAGTTACCAATTTGTACAGATCCTTCTGAAACTTGAGAAAGTCCAGTTCCTGAACCGCCGGCTTGCACTTGAATATCGGCTTTTGGATGTTTATCCATGAATTTTTCTGCTGCCGCAAGAACTAAAGGCTGCATCGCAGATGATCCTGAGATGGTAATGGAACCTGATGCCTCATCTTTGTTTGAAGCATTTCCTTTACTGTCTTTTGAATCTCCGCTTGAGCTGCTGTTTCCGCATGCTGTGACGAATGCTAACAATGCGATAGTAAGGAAAGTAAGCAGCCATAATTTGTTCTTTTTCATTTCAAGAATACCCCCTGAATAATTTGTCCTACGAGTAATACATTAAAGGTTCTTTATTAATTTCGTTTAAATGGAATGTTAAGGTTTTGTAAATGTCGAAGTTTTGTAGAGATCTTGCGATGTTTTTTATGCATTTTGTCAATTTATCTCGAAAAATTTGAAGAAAACGTAAAAAAAACGCCCACAAAAAGTGAGCGTTTTTACCTAGAAAAGGTCTAGTCATTTGTTTCTGCTTCATTTTCAATTTTATTTTTGTTCTTCGCTTGTGTATCATTGCTTTCCTGTTTTGATTTCAGCTCAAAGTACTTGTCTAATACTTGTTCACCGATATCATTTGTAATTGGATAGCGCTGGTTGTAGTCTTGATACACCCACGGTACAACGACGGAAATGGCCACTTCTGGATTATCAGCAGGCGCATACGCAACAAGAGTGGTGTTATACGTTGGTGTGCCGCGTTTGCTTTTAATTGGGCCGTCATAGAATGATTGAGCGGTCCCTGTTTTGCCAGCCGGGTTGTATTTTTTGTTGCCAAAGTTCGAATAGGCTGTCCCTCGTGGGTTCTGCATAACAAGCTTGAAGCCTTGCTGAACACGCTTGATCTCATCACTCGTCATGTCTAGCTTATTCAATACGTCCGGTTTGACGGATTCTGTTACAGCACCAATGCCGCGCTGCGGATCTGGCTCTCTCACTTCTTTAACAAGCTGCGGACGTAAACGATATCCGCCATTTGCAACCGTTGAAACGTATTGCGCCATTTGCAGCGGTGTAAACGTATCATACTGTCCAATTGCATAGTCAAGCAGGAGACCAGATTGTGTAGACGTTCCCCGGTAGCCTGTCGCTTCGTTTGGCAGGTCAATCCCTGTTTTGACACCGAGACCAAATTTACTGAAATTATAACGGAATGTATCAAAAGCTTTCGGATCGATTGGGAGCGGCTGGTTCTTACGATACTCCCCTTTTCCAACGGCAATCGCTGTTTTAAACATATACACGTTAGATGAACGCTCGAGTGCCGTTAAATCATTAATGAGTCCCATATTTTGATAGGATTTCTTTGGCGGTGACTGCGCGATATATAGCGGTTCATCGTACTGGGTACTTCCTATGTGAAGCACGCCTGTTTTATATCCCGTCAGTACAGTTGCCCCTTTGACAGCTGAGCCCATCGCATAGGATGATGTCATCGTTCCTAATGCGTAGTCATCAAATTTATATTTTCCGTTTTTATTTGAAATCTGTTTCCCCGCTACGGAGAGAACTTCTCCATTTCTCGGGTCCATCATGACAACAAATGCGCGATCAAGAAGCTCTGTGCCGCCTCTTTGTTTCGCACTTCTCAAGTTCTTTTCAACGATTTTTTCAACCGCTTTTTGCAGCTGAATATCGATGGTGAGCACAAGGTCTTTCCCGCTCTTTCCTTCTGTTAGCACTTTAGAGCTTGTCACATTGCCCTCTTTATCAGTTGTGCTCTGTTCTTTTTCCTTTTGGCCTTGCAGGACATCTTCATATTGATATTCTAGATAGCTTTTTCCTACACGATCATTTCGGCTGTAGCCGAGCGATAAATAATGTTCAAGAAGTGACTGCGGAAGTCCTTCATCACTTGAGGACACACTGCCGAGCATACTGCGGAGCAGTCCTTTATACGGATAGCTGCGTGACCAGTCTGTTGTGACATCCACACCTGGCAGCTCGTCCAAATGCTCAGAGACGTAAGCAATTTCGCTTGGCTTCACATCATCATTTTTAATGAATTGAGGCGTAAGTGCATAACCTGCATCCATCTGTCTTTTAATCGCAAGCACTTGTAAGTCTTTTTTCGTCAGTTGATTTAATTCCTTGTCCGTGATGCGTTTCAGCTGAAGCTCATATAATTTATCATCAGCGACCTTATCGTCACCCTTTAATTTCGATTCCTTTTGAACAAGCTTTTTCGCTTCATTCGGATGCGTTAAAATCCAGAAATCTTTTTTGTCACGATCTGTGATTTTTTTCGTACTCACATGAATCATATCCGCTAATTTTGTAGCCACTTTGAGCCGCTCTTCTTGTGAAGTCGTCGAGGTTCTCGTATATGTAATGGCATTTAGCGCTTTATTACTGACAATCGTATTATAGTTTCGATCGTAAATTTTTCCGCGTGGAGCAGATGAGCTGACATTCACATCTTCTTGTTTTTCTGCCTGCTTTTTATAATCTTCTCCATTGACAATTTGTACAAATCCGAGTCTCACAACAACACCGGTAAAAATAATAAACGCAGCTAAAAATAGTAAATTCAGCCGGAGTGGAAGTGTTTTGCGCCCTTCCTTTGCGTCTTTTTTGTTTTTCTTGTTTCTCATCACATCACCTTTTCTATCAAGAAAGAAATGGCACCCCTTTTTGTGTATAAAAGGTGCCATCATCATTTTAGCGGTTTTTCTATTATTTATCTAGAAATTTGATGTTCCATTGGTAAGAAATTTTACCTTTCTCCCTTAATAAGGTTCGTGTGAGAAACTGGCTTTTGACCGTCAGTCTCTTTCATATCAGCTGTTTTTTCTTTTAAATGAATATCTTTTACAAAATAATAAATGAGTGTGTGTCCCGCTCCAAGCACAACAAGAGAAGCAGGAATTCCGAGCTCATCACCCAGTAAGGTGACAGACAGAAGAAACAACACAATGGAACAAATACGGCCAGCATTTAAAAACAGCTCCCTGACCACAATATATTCAATTCGGGCTTTCCTTGCATACCTTGCATGACCGATAACATCGTATGTTAAGGATACATATGGAACAAGCAGAAGCGGGTATCCTATCGCAATGGCTACCGCATACATGAGAAGTGATACATAGGACAAGTGAAAGACGATTAAGAACAAGGCGCCGTATAAAATCAGCCCGCCAAGCATAATGGCTTTCTTTCGCCATTTTTTCTTAATCAAACGTGTAGCGAAGAAATAAGCGAAAAAGGCAACACCTGAGTTCACTAAACCAAACGTCCCGAGAGCAAGCTCACTGTTTGTTGCAATAAACACAAAGACACTGATTAAGAAGACAAAGACCCCTTCACGAAGCCCTTGAAAAAAGTGAGCTGTTGTAATCTTACGCCAATTCTCGTCGGCATGGCGTTCTTTCCATATTTGCTTGATGATAAATTTCCCTTTTGACTGCCTTCTCTTGAGGAAAAAGCTCATCACAACCGCTAGTGAAAACAAAAAAAGCGATAACGTGAAAATCACCGTATAGCCTGTATCATCCGTTAATTGAGAAATGACAATCCCCGCAATGAGAGGACCGATCATGCCAGCAGTAGATGACAGCACTCCGAGAAACCCATTAAAGAAATCTCTTGTTTCAGGCTCAGTGATCTCAAAGGTAAGTACGTTAAAAGCAAGCCAGTAAAAACCATAGCCGATCCCAAGGACACTCCCTAATAAAACAAGCCGCGCGGCCGCTTGCTCTCCTGCCATTAAGACAATTAAGTAAAAAGCGGCTAAAAAGATAACGCCGAAACGAAGGACAAAAGCCCGGTCTATTTTTTTAGCGAGCCGGCCTGCGAATAAAAACGTAATGGGCTGAAGCACAACAATAGCCAGATTGTAAATTGCAAGATCCGTGAATTTCCCAGACTGTTTCCATAAATACACGTTTACAAACGTATTTGAAAGCGCAATGGCAAGTGCATATAATCCGCCAATCGTGAGGAGGAGCATTAAATCTTTTGTAACATCCATGTCCCCGAACATTTTCTTTAATCTGCTCATATATTTCATTCTCCTTTTCTACACAATAGTCTGTCTCATCAAAAGGCAGATATGTAAAAAAAGGAGGGAAAATATAAAAAGACCTGCTTCTCTAAAGAGCAGGTCTTTTCAAATCGAATGATTTATTTAGCTTCGCTGTAAAGGCGAGCCACTTCATCCCAGTTCACAACATTCCAGAAAGCTGAAATGTAATCAGGACGACGGTTTTGGTAGTTTAGGTAGTAAGCATGCTCCCAAACGTCAAGTCCTAGAATTGGTGTTTTTCCTTCAGTTAAAGGAGAATCTTGGTTTGGCGTGCTTGTGATTTCAAGTTTGCCATTGTTCACAACAAGCCATGCCCAACCAGAACCAAAGCGTCCTGCAGCTGCTGCAGCGAAATCAGATTTGAATTTTTCAAATCCGCCTAATTCTTTTTCGATTGCATCTGCAAGTTCACCAGTCGGTGCGCCGCCACCGTTTGGTGAAAGAAGCGTCCAGAATAATGAGTGGTTAGCATGTCCTCCGCCATTGTTACGTACAGCTGTACGAATGTTTTCAGGCACAGAGTTTAGGTTAGCCACTAGCTCTTCGATTGATTGATCTTCAAGAGCTGATACACCTTCGATTGCTTTGTTTAAGTTTGTTACGTATGTGTTGTGGTGTTTTGTGTGGTGAATCGTCATTGTTTCCTTGTCGATATGTGGTTCTAATGCATCGTAAGCATATGGTAATTCTGGAAGTTTAAAAGCCATGGTTAAATTCCTCCTTAGAAATGTATGTACTGAAATGCTTCCTTAGGTCGTAAGCAAGCAATTCAACCTACTCAAAGAGTATCAAAAGAATGGGCTTGTTTCAATGTTATTGCTCATGATCTGAAACATTTCAGTGTTTATTTTGTATTTAGCCCTTTAGAAAAAGTTTTAAACTCCCTTTTTCTATTTAGCGAAGGACATAAAATAAAAAGATGCCCAGCATCAGCGCTTGAATCAATCCTTTGGCAAATACACCTGATATAAACCCGATTAATGAGCCTAATCCCACTTTCACACTCGTCTTCACATCTTTTTGATGAACAAGGAGCTCTGCAATGACACTTCCGATAAATGGACCAATGATAATTCCTGCAATGGGAATCACAAAAGGACCGGTTAATAACCCAATGGTGCTTCCCCAAATAGCTGCACGACTGCCGCCAAAACGCTTGACCCCAATGAGGTTTGAGACATAATCTGCCGCAAATAATACCGCGGTAAACACGGCTTGAATGAGCCAGAACGTCAGTGTAAGCGGCTCGAAGCTGAAAAAGAAACCATATAGAATAAATCCGAGAACCATAAAGACCACGCTAGGGATAATTGGATAAACAAGTCCAACAAACGCAATGATAAATGCACAGATAACCAGAATCCAATACAGCACGTCCAAGTTACTGCCGCCTCCTTTTTATATGCTGTATACATTATGCCTCATTCCATCTATCTTAACCAGCGATGAAGGCCATACTTGTACTTGATAGATAGACATTGATACAATATGAGAAATAGAAAAGAATGTAGGAAGTGAATTGATTGAACGTATTTAAACTATTGTTAAAAGGCATTTATTCACCAAAAGATATTGCTAAAGCACGGTTTACAGGGATTGGCAAAGCGATTTTATTCATTTTTATCCTTTCGATCATCGCAGCAGTTCCTCAGGGTTATCATATGAGTCAAGAGATCTCGAATGCGATGTCAGGATTTCAGCATGTGATCAAAAAAGATTTACCTGATTTCTCAATCGAAAAAGGAAAGCTTCAAGCGGATCAAAGTGCACCGATAGAAAAAGAAGAAAACGGCATTACGATCATCTTTGATCCTGCTGAAAAAATAAAAGCAAGTGAGCTTGAATCAAAGCAAACGGCCATCGCATTATTAAAAGAAAAAGCAGTGATCGCCATTGATGGCCAAATGACAGATATCCCATACCAGCTGCTTGGCGGAACGCTGACAAAAGACGAACTCGCCCGCGTCACAAATCAGAATCAAGCGATTATTATCCCAGTTATCTGGGTGCTGCTGTATCTATCAACTGCGGCTCTCATGTTCATTAGCGCAACATTCCTTGCGATGCTTGGTACATTTATTAAACGCATGCAGCAAAAAGAGCTGTCTTTCCAAATGCTATGGAAGCTCTCCGCTTATTCACTCACATTAACAACGGTCTTTTTCGCTATCATGAGTGCATTAAACACGCCTGTTGCGAACTCATTTTTATTAAATTGGATCATTAACTTTATCTTCTTATATCTCGTCGTAAAGGAAATACCCGCTAAACATAAACCACTTGTCAAAAGTTAATGAGTAAATGAAAGCTCCCCCAACTTGGAGGAGCTTTTTATGTATGTTCATGCTCTATGATTCATCTGGATGAATGATCGCAAACAAATAATGATCTTCCCACACACCATTAATCTTTACTTTTTTACGATTCAATCCCTCATTTTCAAAACCTGTCTTTTCAAGTACACGAATAGAACCTATATTACTCGGCTTTACTCCAGCTCCAATACGATGAAGGTGCAGTTCATCAAAGGCATAATCAATGATTAAACGAATGGCTTCTGTCATATACCCTTTACCGCCATGCTTTTCATCAAGTACATACCCTAGCCAAGCTCCTTCTACCGGGCCTCTAACGACAGAACTTAATGAGATTGTCCCAATTAAGTCATCTGTTTCATTTAAGAAAATACCGTGCATGTAGGCTTCATCCTTTGAGCACCTTTCCACACTGCGCTGAATTCGTTCAATTTGACGAGATAACGTGAAAAAATCGTCTTTAACCAAAGGTGTAAATTGCTGAAAATAGGAGCGATTCTCAAGCTCAAGTGTAAGTAGTGGCTGTGCATCTTCTTCTGTTAGCGCTCTCACATATATCTGCTGACTGATTTTCTTCATAAACTTTCCCCCTGTTTTTATTTTATCATAATGGTGATAGAAGCTTGAAAAAGCATCGCCGAGCGTAAATTCAATACAAGACTCACTAGAACGAACTAGAACCTCCCTTTTCACCTTTTCTCCTCATGTTGGTTCTATCATTTCAGGACATGCATAGACTGAAGTAAACTCTTAAAAGCGGTGAGTGAAATGCGGCGTATTATTTTTTTGCTAATCAGTTTGTTTGTCCTTTTTATTATCTTTTTTGATTTAAAAAATGGCACCATCCCTGTTGAAGAAGGTCCAGCTGTCCCTGCAAATGCCTTTCAAACACCTGAGAAAAAAGCATATAAGAAGGTCACGGTGAAACAAGGTGAAACCGTCGTCTCTATCGTCCATACAAGCAAGCCACTTGATGAAGTCATTGAGGATTTTGAAGAGCTGAATCAAGGCGTCAAAGCAAACGAAATTCGGGCAGGCAGCACATATAAGTTTCCGGTATATAAGAGATAAAACGTTAATTCCTTGTCATTCATACAAAGAGACTGTTACAATATGAACTGTAAAACAAGACGTACATGGCAAATGATTGCTTGTACACTAAGGAGCGATTGACAAGTGAGTGAAGTCACACATCGTACTAAAACGCGTCCCGTCAAAGTGGGACCTTTAACTATAGGTGGAAATAATGAGGTTGTCATTCAAAGTATGGCAACAACCAAAACACATGATGTCGAAGCGACAGTAGCTGAAATTAAGCGTCTTGAAGAAGCAGGCTGTCAAATCGTGCGTGTCGCATGCCCAGACGAGCGTGCAGCAAATGCGATTGCAGACATAAAAAAACAAATCAACATCCCGCTTGTTGTCGATATTCATTTTGACTACAAGCTTGCACTGAAGGCCATTGAAGCAGGTGCAGACAAAATTCGAATCAACCCAGGAAACATCGGAAGACGAGAAAAAGTCGAAGCGGTTGTAAAAGCAGCAAAAGAAAAAGGCATTCCAATCCGTATTGGGGTAAACGCTGGTTCATTAGAGAAAAAAATTCTTGATAAATACGGCTACCCAACAGCAGATGGTATGGTCGAAAGTGCACTGCACCACATTAAAATTCTAGAAGATCTAGATTTTCATGATATCATCGTCAGCATGAAAGCATCTGATGTCAACCTAGCTATTGAGGCGTACGAAAAAGCAGCAAAAGCGTTTGACTACCCTCTTCACCTTGGAATTACAGAATCAGGTACATTATTTGCAGGTACGGTCAAAAGTGCAGCTGGTCTCGGCGCTATTTTGAATATGGGGATTGGGAATACACTCCGCATTTCATTAAGTGCTGATCCAGTTGAGGAAGTAAAAGTAGCACGTGAACTGTTGAAATCATTTGGTCTTGCATCAAATGCAGCCACACTGATCTCTTGCCCAACTTGCGGCCGAATTGAAATCGACCTCATAAGCATTGCAAATGAAGTCGAAGAATATATCTCCACGATTAAAGCACCGATTAAAGTAGCTGTTCTTGGCTGCGCTGTAAACGGTCCAGGTGAAGCGCGTGAAGCTGATATCGGAATTGCTGGAGCTAGAGGCGAAGGCCTATTGTTCCGTAAAGGTGAAATTGTTCGTAAAGTGCCAGAAGAAACAATGGTTGAAGAACTGAAAAAAGAAATCGATAAAATCGCTGAAGAGCATTATGCAAAAATGGAAGCTGAAAAAGCAAAAGCCAACGCATAACAAAAAACGCCTGACGTCACTGTCAGGCGTTTTTCTGTTCTTGTTAAAAGAACGGGGTGATAAATATGCCAAGGATGACGGAAACAATTCCGATCCCGATTGACCATGCGCCAAGCGCATGTGCTCCTTTTCTTCTTGCAATATAACCAACGACGATTGCCGCTACTCCTAATAGCACCGGCAAGACAAATAACGAGATAATCGCAATCGCGAGTGCTGTATAGCCTATCCCCTTACTGCCTGAATCGTCACCTGCTTGGTCACGTTCTCGTCTGTCTACTCGATCTCTTGAAGCCTGATATGGCTCTGCAATTTCAGCAGCTGTTTCCTCTAGATAGCCATCATCATTACTAAAGTGTGTGTCGATTTCACGATCATTTCTTCTGAAATCTTCGTCTCTTTCCATGATCAATTCCCCCTTTTGGTTAATAGAAAGGAGCTTTTTTAGTATGAGCAAAAATGTCTGTTTCATGTTTGCTAAAACTTGCTGGAATTGTGAATTGATTATGTTACACTTTAAGAGTATAAAAATGAGGAGTGTGGGCATGTTACGTTTAGGAATTGATATAGATGGCACAGTGACGGCGCAGGATACCTTTGTTCCCTATTTAAATGAGTCGTTCCAATGTGCCATAACACTAGATGATATGACAGAATATGATTTGACGAAGCTTTTAAATATTTCTCAAGAAGAGTTTTGGGGCTGGATGAATCAGCATGAGCCTCATATATATAAACAGGCAAAGCCTGCTAAGGACGCAAAAGAGATTCTTGATCAAATGAAACATCAACACAGGCTGATCTATATTACAGCGAGAAGGCAGCATCATGCGGATATCACCTACGAGTGGTTTCACAAACATCACGTGCCCTATGATGACATTGAGCTGGTTGGCGGTCATCATAAGCTCGAAGCTGTGCAAAAGCACAAGATTGATGTGTTTTTCGAGGATCATCATGGGAATGCCACAATGATTGCAAAAGAGGCTGACATACCGGTTATTCTTTTTAACTCCCCATATAATCAAATGCCCATTGATGACAGGATTATACGCGTCAACAACTGGCAGGAAGCATCTCAATGGATTAAACAATACGAGCAGCGTTTTGAAACTGTTTATTAATACAGAAAAGCCGATACGCTAATGTATCGGCTTTTGATTGCGCACAAAGAGATAAAATGATCTTTATTTTATCTCTTTGGCTTCATTTCAGCATAGTTGAAAACCCTTAATGTATCGGCTTTTTTGATGGAACAAGCTGACCTTCTTTCATGAGAAAATGGTACAGTGCTCCCTTCATGCCTGCCTGATTCAAGTAGTGGCACGTTTCCAGCTTCACCTGAATGTTCTTCCACGCATGCAGTGTATGTAAATGTTTCTCAATGCTTGATAGTAAATCCGGTCTTGCACTTACGCCGCCTCCAATGAGGATTTTCTCTGGATTAAGGACAGTTGCTACATTGTAAATACCAATAGCGATTCGCTTGTACCACTGATCCACCAGCTTCTCAATGGACGGATCGTGCTTTGCCTTTTCAAAAATTTCTTGACCGTCTATTTGAGTACTTTGCGGAATTCCTTGCTTTTCTTTATAGCTGCGAATTAATCCAGCCGTTGAAGCACTGCTGTTGAGTGTTGTAAATTGTCCATTTTCTGTCTCTGTCAGCATCATGCCAAATTCACCGCCGCGGAAGGAAGCCCCGCGCACAAGCTGACCGCCAGCGAAAAGACCACCGCCAACACCTGTGCCAATCGTCATACAAATAAAGCTGTCACAATCTTTCGCATGGCCACTATATTTTTCTGCAAGAGCTGCACAATTCGCATCATTTTCAACTTCAACACGAAGAGATGTTTTCTCTTCTAAAAGTGTTTTTACATTTTGACCATTTAAGGCGATGATGGCTCCTGCAAATTCTGTATAACCTGTTTCACTGTCCACAAAGCCCGGAAGACTAATGGCGATTCCGCTGACATCCGACGTTCTCTGATATTGCTTGACCACATCCGCCATAACTTCTAAAAACGGTTCAAGCTGCCGGCAGTTCGTTTGATAGTCACCGCTCGTGACCAGCTCCCCATCCTGATCCATTAATCCATGTTTTGTTCTCGTCCCGCCTACATCGAACACGACATAATACGCCACTTTTGACCCCTCCCTTTACTCCAAAAGACGCAAATTGCTGCATCGTACCTTGTTCTCATTTTAATGAAACAGCCGCCCTTTGTAAAACGTTTTCAAAAAGACAAAAGAAAAAGCCAGCTCTGCGGCTGGCTTTTTCATGAGTGAACTTCCTTCGGTTCGCAGGAAGGACACGTTCCGTAGATTTCGAATTTATGTCCGCTAATGTGATAATCCTCTAAATCGGCGTCTAGCTTGTCCATAGGACAGGCATCGATCTCCTTTGTTTTACCGCATGCAAGACAAATAAAGTGATGGTGGTGATGAGAAAATGAGCATTTAAAACGAAAAAGCTTCTCCCCTGACAATTCCGTTGTTTCTAATATACCTAAGTCTTCATATAGCGATAAGTTTCGATATATCGTATCAAAGCTAAGACCTGGGTAGTCTTCACTTAGTGCCGTCAGCACATTTTTAGCGGTCAAATATTTATCAGAATCAGAAAACAATTGAAGCATATCTTCACGTTTGCTTGTATATTTGTAGCCTTTTTCCTTTAATAAATCAAGCGCTTCTTGTACGTTCATGATGATTCCCCCTTCTGAATTTTCCAATACTAATACATCCGATTAAAATCAAAATGGACAGCATCACAATGGTTCCGCCTGGCGCTAAATCTAGATAATAGCTTAAGATTAATCCGGCCAATACAGACAATTCACCGAACAAGATCGAAAGGAAGATCGCCTGTTTGAATCCTTTGGCAATACGGATACTTGCCGCAACAGGAAGCGTCATAAGCGCGGAGACAAGCAGTGTGCCTACGATACGCATTGATGCCGCAATGACGAGTGCGACGACTAAGATAAAAATAAAATGAATCCATTTCGCTGAAATACCAGAAGCCTTTGCATGCTCTTCATCAAAAGAAAGTAAAAACAATTCTTTATATAAAAGCACGACAACTAACACAACAACGAGTGAAATCCCAACAATAATCCAAAGATCTAATCTCGAAACCGCACTGACACTTCCGAACAAATAACTAAACAAATCGGTATTAAAGCCATTC
The DNA here is from genome assembly GCF_038738535.1 of Bacillus pumilus. Lineage (NCBI taxonomy): Bacteria > Bacillati > Bacillota > Bacilli > Caryophanales > Bacillaceae > Bacillus > Bacillus pumilus. The sequence goes on from NZ_CP046128.1 coordinate 2,180,293, forward strand.
GCTAGTGAAATGAAGATGACGGAAATCCCGATACCACCTGATAAAATAATAGGAATCGCAAGCTCCTGATAATGCTTATACACGGAGCGCAGACGTTCAATAAACAATGAACCGGCAACAGAAAACGCCATCCCTAAGTACAGCGGGCTCACCCCTGTCAAGAGGCCAAACTTTTTATCAAGGAATAAGCTTGCTGCAATACCGGCAAGTGATACGTGACTGAGGGCATCTGCAATCAGCGAGAGCCTTCTCACGACGATAAATACACCAAGTAAGGGCGCAATAAAGCCGATCAGCATTCCTGCGATAAACGCATTTTGTAAAAATTCATAATGAAAAAATGGAAATAGCATTATTCATGTCCCCCATGATGGTGATGGTCGTGATGAATCACTTGAATGTCATGTCCGTAAAATTGAGATAACGCTTGATCATCCATTGAATCAAACGTTTCTGCATCCCCGTGGAAATGAAGTGTCTGATTTAAGCAAGCCACATGGGTGACTTTATCAGAAACGGTGCCAACGTCGTGTGTAACGAGAATTAAAGACATTCCTTTTTCTTTGTTCAATGTTTCGAGCAGCTGATAAAAGCCTTCTACTGTCCGCTGGTCTACACCAACCGTCGGTTCATCTAAAATGAGCAGCTTTGGCTGACTGACGAGCGCACGGGCAATAAAAGCACGTTGCTGCTGACCGCCTGAAAGTTCACCGATGTTTTGGTGCTTTAAATCTTGTATGCCAACTGAGCGAATGGCATCCTCAACTTGCCATTTGTCCTGCTTGCTCATTCGTTTGAATAAACCAATTTTCGCCGTCAATCCACTTGCAACGACCTCGTAAACAGAAGCAGGGAAACCCGTATTAAAACTATTCGCCTTTTGAGAAACAAATCCAATTTGATCCCAGTCTCTAAATTTTGACGCAGGCGTGCCAAATAGCTTTAATTCACCTTGCTGTGGTTTAATGAGCCCAAGCAGGCATTTTAATAAGGTTGTTTTACCAGATCCATTCGGTCCAACAAGTGCTAGAAAGTTCCCTTCCTCTACTGTTAAATGAATGTGATCAATGACATTTCGCTGTCCATACGAGTACGAAATGTCCTTCATTTCAATAATTGGCTTTGCCATGAATCTTTCCACCTTTAATCAATATAAAAAGAATGATTACGATTTATACAACAAAAAGAAAATGGCTTTTGCCATTTTCTCTGTCCATACATACATTTCATTATATAAAAGAAAGATTAAAAAGTAAAATAAAAGCTAATGAATGGCTGTTTTGAACTTACCGCCTTTTGTTTCATGCGTATCCATAATCGTAATAAATGCTTGACCATCAATTTCAAATACAATGGATTTTAGCTTTGTAATTTCAAGTCTTGTGACAACGGCGTAGATGACATCCTTTTCTTCATCTGTATAGCCGCCTTTCCCTCTCAGCTTTGTCGTTCCCCTGCCAAGTCGATGAAGAATCGCATCTGAAATTTCATCATAATAATCTGACACGATAATGACAGCTTTTGTTTCATCAAGCCCTTGAATGACAGCATCAATTGTTTTCATTGCCAAATAATATGTCATGACAGAATACATAGCCTGCTCTGGTCCGAAGACAAAGCCTGCCCAAATAAAAATGAACACATTGACGATCATGACAAACTCACCGACGGAGAAAGGAATTTTTTTCGTCAGAAGAATTCCTAAGATCTCTGTTCCATCCATTGAGCCTCCATTACGGATGACAAGTCCAACACCAAAACCAAGTAATAGCCCGCCAAATACAGTAGCTAAGATCGGCTGATTTGTAAATGCCTCTACATGATGGAGTGAAGATTCAATCACGGCTAAGCTGACAATCCCAATCATTGTGGAAACCAGAAAGGTTTTCCCAATATGTTTGTATCCTGATATCATAAATGGAATATTTAAAATGACAACAATCGTCGCAAAATTGATGAATGGGTTATCTGTAAAGAGATAATCCAAAATAAGCGAAATACCGATGATGCCTCCATCAATAATATTGTTTGGCACTAAAAATAATTCAATGCTGACTGCTGCGCATGCAGCTCCTACTAGAATCAGGAAAATTCTCAAAATAAAATGAGGCACTGATTCCTTTCTATGCTGTTTACTATTTGCCATACGTTCTCCCTTCTACACATGTTAAATTTTCAATGAACATTTTATTCACTTTACTATTTTATCATTTCACAGGATAAAATAAAATTTTTTGCACATTTTCCGTTTTCGCCCATACATTGTTACAGAGGGGAGGAATGGAATTGATTTTAATTCAAAAAATTGTCCTGCAGCGGCTCAATCAGATCACAGCAAATGATCTGTTAAGGTATGCGAAACAGTATGGTGTCAGTTTAACGTCAAACCAAGCTGTCGAGGTGGCCAAACTCATGAATGGGAAAAACGTCAATATTTTTAATGATGCAGAGCGTAACCGGCTTCTTAAGCAAGTGGAAGCGATTACTTCTAAACAGACAGCTCAGACTGTCAATGATCTGTTTAATCAGTTTACAAGTTAAGCAAAAAAGGGCCGCATTTAGCGGCACCTCATGATGTTGTATGCTTTTTTACTGACCCTTAATTTTATCTAGTAAGCCTTCGTCAAATTGCTTTTCTTTCAGCATCGCAATTTCGAATTTGTAAGGTGGTTTTTTGTTCTTTTTATCTTCACCTACATAAGGCGTTTCTAAGATTTTGGGCACATCTTGAAGCTGCGGGTGATGCACAATATAGTTCAGTGCATCGAAGCCAATTTCACCAAAGCCGATATTTTCATGTCGGTCTTTTCTTGCGCCTTGTACGTTTTTACTGTCATTAATATGAAGAACCTTGATTCGGTCAATACCGACGATTCGATCAAATTCTTCTAACACCCCATCAAAGTCAGTTACAATCGGATAACCAGCATCGTGTGTGTGACATGTATCAAAGCAGACTGAAAGTGCTTCGTTATGTGTCACTCCGTCGATAATTTGGGCAAGCTCTTCAAAGCTTCTTCCGCACTCTGATCCTTTGCCTGCCATTGTTTCAAGTGCAATTTGAACCTCTTGCCCTTTTACGATGACTTCGTTTAAACCTTCAATGATTTTTTGGATTCCTGCTTCTGATCCTGCTCCGACATGTGCACCTGGGTGGAGAACAATCTGCCCTGCACCTAGCGCTTCTGTACGTTCAATCTCAGAGCGAAGGAAGTCCACGCCAAGCTCAAATGTCGCTGGATTTACGGTGTTCCCAATATTAATAATATACGGTGCATGTACGACGATATCTGTCATACCATGCTCTTTCATATGCGCTTGTCCAGCTTCAATATTGAGGTCTTCAATTTTTTTGCGGCGCGTATTTTGCGGTGCACCTGTATAAATCATAAACGTATTCGAACCATAAGAGGCAGCTTCTTGACTCGCTGCAAGAAGCATATGTTTTCCGCTCATGGATACATGTGAACCAATCTTCAACAATGTTTCCCCCTACTTTCCATTACGCTTTGACTTTCTACGTTCCTGTCTCTTGATTTTGTCCATCTCACGTGTCATTTTCTTTTTATATCCAGGTTTGACGGCTTTCGGTTTTCTCACAAGACGCTTTGCTTTTTCTTCAATTTCATTAGGTGCTTTTTTACGTCTTTGACGCTTCAAGCGGTCATCTGCATCTCGCCATTCGCCATGAACAATGGTTTTGTTTTCAAACACAACGCCCATTTTCTCGATTTGAATGAGTGCATCCTCATCAGCAAGCTCATAAATAGTCATTGCAATTCCAGATGAACCAGCTCGAGCTGTTCTACCAACACGGTGAACATAAAAATCAAGATCAGATGGAAGTTCATAGTTGATCACGTGGCTGACGCCTTTAATATCAATTCCGCGGGCTGCAAGATCAGATGCCACAATATAAGTGAACTCTAAATCATCAATTTGTTTCATCACTTTTTTACGTTCGCGCGGCGTTAATCCGCCATGAAGCACTCCAACTTTCATTCCTTTTTCTTGTAGGAATGATGCGATTTCATCAACGGTTGTTTTTGTATTGGCAAAAATGATGCCTAAATAAGGCTGTACATTCGTCACCATTTCATGAAGCAGTTTTAGCTTGTCACGCTGTTTAGATGGGACTAAAATATGCTGAATGTTTTCAGCTGTAATTCGTTTTGGTTCAACATGGGCATATTTTGGATTGTCCATATATTTTTTCAGGAACGGCTTTAGTTTTTCTGGAATAGTTGCTGAGAACACAAGCATTTGCAGCTGTTCTGGCATTTGTGAACCAATACGGTCCACATCTTCTAAAAATCCCATATCCAGCATTAAATCCGCTTCATCAATGACAAGAGATGTCGCTTTGTAAACGTTCAGCGCCTGCTCATGAATGAGGTCAGCAATACGTCCAGGTGTACCGACAACCAAATGCGGCTGGTTTTTTAGCTTTTGAATGGATTTCTGCTTGTCCGTTCCGCCAATGTAAAGCTTTGCTTTCATCTCTTCTTCTGGAGAGGCATTCTTTAAAATCGTTTGGGCTTCTTTGAAAATTTGATTGGCTAATTCTCTTGTAGGTGCAGTAATCACAACTTGTACTTGCTCTTTGCTTGGATCAATTGAATGAATAAGCGGCAATAAGTACGCGTGAGTTTTTCCTGTTCCTGTTTGTGATTGACCAATCACGCTTTCTCCTTTTAACACAGCAGGGATGATTCTTTTTTGAATATCAGTTGGCTCATAAAAGCCCAGTTCATGAATAGCATCTATAATAAAAGGCTTTAATTCATATGTCGTAAATTTTGTTTCGTTCATGTTTTCACTCCTTAAGGCAATGCCTTTTTGCTCATCTCCTCATTATAGCTGATTTTCAGCAAAAAAACCATGTCCGCTTTTCTTACAGGAAACCAATTGATGCTTCCTTGCATAACCTATGAAGAGAAAGAGAATGCAGTAAGGGAGGTACAAGTATGTTAGGGCAAAGGCCTATGGGCGATTTTCAGCCGCACCGTCCCTCACGCCGGCATCTTGGAAATGGCGGACAACCCGGGATTTTTCAAAGAGGGCAGCAGCCTCCTATCGAACAGCCTTTTCAAGGGCAAGGCAATCAATTTCAGCAAATGATGCCTCGCTCCCCGTCTGTACAGGGAGGCGGTATACGCGGGATGGACGGAATTCCAGGAGGCGAGAGCCGCGCACTAGGCGGCGGAGCAGGAATGAAAGGCATGCTCGCTAAATTTCTTCCTGGCGCAGGGGGAGCAGGGATCTCTGGAGGTGGTGCGGGATTACAAGGAATCCAGAGCTTCACAAATCCTGCGACCCTCTCAAGCATGTTAGGAAATGTACAAAAAGTGCTCGGTATGGCGCAGCAATTTACACCAATGATTCAGCAATACGGTCCTTTAGTAAGAAATCTGCCTGCCATGATTAAGCTGTACAGCCAGCTCGGCAGTGCGGATGATGATGAAACAAGCGCAGATGAAGATCCTAAAGAGATCGGCAAGGAAACAGAAGTGCCGCAAGAAGAAGCAGCACGAGATGATGAAATAGAAGAAAACAAAGAACCAGAGGACATCCTCGTCAAAAAAGCAGCTCCTCACACATCACCTGCTCCTGAAGCAAAACCGAAAAAAAGACCTGGCAGCTCTGTTCCAAAACTATATGTCTAGTGATCTTTTAACGGCGAAGTGTTCACTGCGTATAACAATCTTTGATATATGCGCTTACTTTGGCTATAATGGAAGCTAGAGAATGATAAAAAGCCGTTTTTTACGGCTTTTTATATTGTTCTTCTCTAGCAGCACTTCCCTACAGGAGGACGAATAAATGAATGTAATTAAAATTTCGCCGCGTGGCTATTGCTATGGCGTTGTGGATGCAATGGTCATTGCTAAAAATGCCGCACTTGATAAAAACTTGCCACGCCCAATTTATATATTAGGTATGATTGTGCACAACAAGCACGTGACAGATGCCTTCGAAGAAGATGGGATCTACACACTGGACGGACCAAACCGCATGGACATTTTAAAGCAGGTTGAAAGCGGAACAGTCATTTTCACCGCTCACGGCGTTTCACCTGAGGTTCGTCAAATTGCAGAAGAAAAAGGCCTTATCACCATTGATGCAACCTGTCCCGATGTAACGAAAACACATGAACTCATTTCAGAGAAAACAGCCGATGGATATGACATTATTTATATTGGGAAAAAGGGTCATCCTGAGCCAGAGGGAGCTGTCGGAGTAGCTCCTGACAAGGTGCATCTTGTCGAAACAGAAGCCGACATTGAGGCGCTCGATTTAACATCAGATAAACTGCTCATCACCAATCAGACGACGATGTCTCAGTGGGATGTTCACGATCTAATGGAGCTGATTAAAGAGAAATACCCTCACGTCGAGTACCATCAAGAAATTTGTCTTGCGACACAGGTACGTCAGGAAGCTGTTTCCGAGCAAGCTGGCCAAGCTGATCTTACCATTGTTGTCGGCGATCCAAAAAGTAATAACTCCAACCGTCTGGCACAAGTGTCCATGGAGATTGCTGGAACGCAGGCTTACCGTATTGGTGACCTAAGTGAGCTCAAGCTGGAGTGGCTGCAAGGCGTAAATACCGTTGCCGTTACGGCTGGTGCTTCAACACCAACACCTATTACAAAGGAAGTCATACGTTTCTTAGAAAACTACGAGCCGGATGATGAAGCAACTTGGAAGATTGAACGGTCGGTTCCTCTTTCGAAAATACTACCGCGCGTGAAAACAAAGAAATAAAGAAAACGTCAGAGCATAGCAGCTCTGACGTTTTTTTGTTTACATAAATTGAAATGGGTTTGTGTTCGATTCAGAAACAAAGAGCTGTACATCATACTTTTTATCTGAACATAGCGATTGAAGCTTCGCCTTTACGCCCTCTTTCATAATCTTTTCTGCATAATGCCCTGGGTCCACTACGTTCAGCCCGAGCATCATGGCATCATGGGCGACATGGAAATAAAGATCCCCTGTCACATACACATCAGCACCCATTCTTTTCGCTTGATGAATGTATTTATTTCCGTCTCCGCCAAGCACAGCCACTTTTTTCACAACAGCGTCCTGATCACCTACAAAGCGAGCACCATTTACATCCAGCTTTGTCTTCACAAATCGTGTAAAATCTCCAAGGGTCATAGGCTCTCTTAGCTCCCCTATACGGCCAAGGCCTTTTTGAATCGGAGGAAGATCTGTCGTGTGTACACTATAAGCGACTTCTTCATAAGGGTGTGCTTTGATCATTTCACGAATCACTTGTTTTTCTATACTTGCCGGGAAAATGGTTTCAATCCGCACTTCTTTGACAAATTCCAATTGACCGCTCTCACCAATGAACGGATCCGCATCTTCTGATGGCAAAAAGCTGCCTGTCCCCTCATTTGAAAACGCGCAATGGCTGTAGTTGCCAATATGGCCTGCGCCCGCATTTCCTAAAGCTGTACGGATGGCTTCTTCAAATTCCTGCGGAACATACAGGGCAAGCTGTTTGATTTGATCTTCATATGTCGGGACTAACACACTTGTTTCTTCAAGCTCTAAAGCCTCCGCAAGCAAGTCATTGACTCCTCCATCAGCCACATCTAAATTCGTATGTGCCACATATACCGCAATATCATGTTTGATGCATTTCTCAATGATCCGTCCAGCTGGCTGATCTGTCGCTACATGTTTTAACGGACGGAAGATCGGTGGATGGTGAGCAATAATGAGATCCACATTTCTTTCGATCGCCTCATCTACCACATTCTCTAATACATCCAAGGTGATCATGACATTGTTTACCTTTTTATTTAACGTCCCAATCTGGAGACCGATTTTGTCACCTTCTACGGCATATGCCTTTGGTGAAAATTGTTCAAATAATTGGATGATTTCATGTCCGTTTACTGTTTTAGCCAACAGTCAAAACCTCCTTTAGAATCTTTATTTTTACATGCAGCTCTTCAAGGCGCTCCTCATTCTCTTCTGCCCGCGCTGCCTGCTGAATTTGACTTTCTATTTTCTCCATATGCTGAAGCTCTTGCATCCACTTGCGCCGGAAGACGTCGTTTTGCTCTTTCGCAAGAAACGGACCAACTAGCATGCCTGTTTCAATCGACATCCCTTCATAGGCTTTATCTTTGTCGCCTTTTTCTGCGATCATGATTTCGTATATTTTGCCATCCTCTTCTAAAATGACTTCATCCATCAATTCATACCCCTCTTGATAGAGCCATAAACGAATGTGGTGAGCATGGATATTTGGCTGAAGAATGAGCCTCTCATGGCCTGCGAGCTTATGCTTGCCATCATTTAAAATGCTTGCGATGAGTGCTCCGCCCATACCTGCAATCGTGATAGCATTCACTTCGCCCTTTTCAATAACTTCAAGGCCATTACCTTTTCTGACCGAGATCTGGTCATCTAATTCAAGTCTATGTACTTGCTGCTTCGCCGATTGAAGCGGTCCCTCTGTAATTTCACCAGCAATGGCTTTTACTGCTTTTTGATGCAGGATCGCATAGCATGGCAAATAGGCATGATCTGAGCCGATATCAGCAAAGACGGCCTCATGTGGTAAAAAGTCTGCGACTCTTTTTAATCGTTTTGATAAATTCATTTCATTCATACGTATCACTACTTTTCTTTAATGTTCATACTTGTCTATCTTATATAAATTATGGACTTTTTAAAAGTCGTTTTCAAATGAAAAAAGCTCTTCTGATGAAAAAGAGCTTTTTGCGTAACATTATTTAATTTTGGATACCCATTCCGACATTTCATCGAGCTTTTCATTCGGGATCAGCCCGCCTGGCATCCCGTTGCCGCCTTCTTGAATTTTCTTCTTGATGTCTGCCACTTCAAGCTTGTCTCCAACGCCTTTTAATGCAGGACCTGCGCCGCCTTCATAGTTTTCCCCGTGACAGCTCAAACAGTTTTGCTTATACAATTCTTCCGGCGTCGCATTCGCTGTCTCTTCTTGTTTTTGCTCCTCGCCTCCAGAGGCGATTTTGTCTTCATCTTTCAACCCCTTCATTGATAAGAAAAAAGTGAGTCCAATACCTAAAATGGCAATCAATAAGAATGGTATAAGTGGATTCCGTTTCATTTCTTTCATCCTCCCCTTTGTGAAAACCCCTTTGAGACTATGCAAACAATTCTAATTCTACTTTAATTTTACAAAAAGTAAACGAATTATGATACAAAACTTTGGTCAAGTTCACAGATTAGACAAAAATGATACAAGATGAGAAATGAAGCCTTCAGCACATTTTGATGTATTTTTTATACATCTTTTCTCTAAGAACGTTGCAAATTCATTTGTTATTCAGTAAAATATAATCAGATTGAAAAAAGCGTTTTCATTTTTGATGAAGAAAGAACGGATCTCTTTCAAGATCCGTCCAGTTTCTACTCTAAGAAGTCTTTTAATCGTTTACTTCTGCTTGGGTGTCTTAATTTACGCAGAGCTTTCGCTTCAATTTGGCGGATACGCTCTCTTGTGACGCCGAACACCTTTCCAACCTCTTCTAACGTACGTGTTCTTCCGTCATCTAGTCCGAAGCGTAGTCTCAGTACATTTTCTTCACGGTCCGTTAGCGTGTCTAATACATCTTCAAGCTGCTCTTTTAACAATTCGTATGCAGCATGGTCAGATGGAGATGTCGCCTCTTGGTCTTCAATAAAATCACCAAGATGCGAGTCATCTTCTTCACCAATAGGTGTTTCTAAAGATACAGGCTCTTGCGCAATTTTAAGAATTTCTCTTACCTTTTCTGGAGTTAAATCCATGTCTTCAGCAATTTCCTCTGGCGTTGGTTCTCTGCCTAGGTCTTGCAGAAGCTGTCTTTGAACACGGATCAATTTATTAATGGTTTCCACCATATGAACCGGGATCCTGATTGTTCTGGCCTGATCGGCAATCGCACGCGTGATCGCCTGTCTAATCCACCAGGTTGCATATGTTGAGAATTTGTATCCTTTGCGGTAATCAAACTTCTCAACTGCCTTCATAAGACCCATGTTTCCTTCTTGAATCAAGTCAAGGAACAGCATACCACGACCGACGTAGCGTTTCGCGATGCTGACAACGAGACGAAGGTTTGCTTCCGCTAATCTTCTTTTTGATTCCTCATCGCCTTCTTCGATCTTTTGAGCATACGTAATTTCTTCTTTAGCAGATAACAAATTGACGCGTCCGATTTCTTTTAAGTACATACGAACAGGATCATTAATTTTGACACCTGGTGGTACGCTTAAATCATTCAGGTCAAATTCCTCTTCTGCTTTAGCCAGCTGCTGAACATTTGGGTCTTCTGTCTCTTCGTTTTCACTGATGAGCTCTACACCCTGTTCGCCTAAGTATTCATAGTATTCATCCATTTGGTCTGATTCAATTTCAAAGCTAGACATACGCTCTGCAATTTCTTCGTATGTTAAAACGCCCCGTTTTTTACCCGTTTCAGTGAGCTTATCTCTCACCTGTTCATAGGTTAATTCAGTTTCGGTTTCGTGGGCTTGTTTATCAGCCATTATGGATCCCTCCTTCCAAAGCTTGCAACGAATTCTAAAGTAACTTGCGATTTGCTTTCGCTCTGCTTTTCTCTCTTTATCAAACAGATGAGCAAATAGGAATAAAATAAATAATGATGAAGGCAAGATGCTTGCGGTCTTATGCTCCTCCCGTAAAGGATTCATTGCCAGCCGTAAGTCTTGTCATAAATATTAGACGTATTACTTCAGCGAACGGTTCAACTGAATAATTTCTTTTGCAAGTGTTGCCGCTTTGAAGAAATCTTTTTGCCTCTCCGCTTCTGCACGTTCTAGTTCTTTTTCCTTTATCATTGACAAATTCCGATGATTCAACACTTTTTTTACATAATCACTTAATTCAGCTTCACTTAGTTCGTCTCCAACTTGAATCATGAATATATCCGTCAGAAGCTGATTGATGACATCATCTTCTATACGGTTCATCAGATGCTGCGGCGTTGGTTCTTTGCCTTCTTCATACAAAGCATAAATGTACGTGGCCAGCGCCCTGTGAGAATCTATATTAAATTCAATCCCTACTCTGTCAAGTACTTTTCGGATCACGTCATCACTTTTTAACATATGAGCAAGCAGCATTCGCTCTGCATTTTCATATGCTGGCCGCAGACGCTTTCTTCTTACCTGTGTTGACAGATGTGCACGCCGTTTTTCAAGCCCGCTTTCTTCCTGTGTGCTTTTGGCTTCTTGCCGCTGCTGTTTTTCAAACAGCTCCAGTTGTTCTTTTAATGAATCAAGTGAGATCGAGAACTCTCCAGCAAGCTGTTTCATGTAAATCTCTTGTTCCAAGGAACCGTTTAACCGGCTAATTTCTCGGAGTACCTGCTTCATATAAGTAAGCCGGTCTCCTTCGTCAGATAAATTCTTTCCCCTACGGAAAAAGTTCATCTTAAAAGTCATTAATGTCACACTTGCATCTATGATGTCATTCCTAAATTTCTCGCCGCCATATTTACGAATGTAATCATCTGGATCAAGTCCATCTGGTATCATGGCAACGCGAACTTTACATCCTCTTTTTCCAAGCAAATCTGATGCTTTCATGGTGGCTTCATAACCGGCCGTGTCAGAGTCATAGCAAAGAATGATCTCTTCTACGTTACGTCTGAGAAGTTTTACGTGCTCTTCTGTTAGAGACGTACCCATTGTTGCAACACTTTCGCCGACACCTGATGTGACAGCTGAAATGACGTCAGCAAATCCTTCGAAAAGAACCGCCCGTTCGCGTTTTCGTATATGCATACGCGCGTCATGAAAGTGATAAAGCAGCTTACTTTTATGAAAAAGTGGCGTTTCAGGACTATTCATATACTTAGGCTGCTGATCACCAAGCGATCTTCCGGAAAAAGCGACAACTGTCCCATGATGATCATGAATGGGAAACATCACACGATCCCTAAAGCGGTCAAAAAAGCCTGTTCCGTTTTCACGTTGAATCAAAAGACCAGCCTTCTCCATCATCACAGGATCAAACCCTCGTTTTTCTAAAAACTTGGTCACGAAATCCCAAGAGTCAAGAGCATATCCGATCTCAAACTTGGCAATTGTTTCATCCGTAAAGCCTCTCGCCCGTAAATAATCGAGTGCGTTTTGACCTTCCTTTGTATTTACCAGCAAATGGTGGTAAAATTTCTTAAGAAGCTCATGCGCTTCAATCATTTTATGATCTGCAGTGTCCTCTTGCTGTGAGGAGCTGACCTGAGCATTTGCTACATGATCAGGCAAATCAATATGGTACTTATCAGCAACATGTGAAACGGCTTCAATAAATGAGTAGCCTTCCATTTGTCTGAGGAACGAAAATACATTACCTCCTGCACCACAGCCAAAACAATGGAAGATTTGCTTATCTGCTGAAACAGAGAATGAAGGAGTATTTTCACCATGGAATGGACAAAGACCGAAGTAATTTCGACCTTGCTTTCTAAGCTGTACGTATTCTCCAATCACTTCGACAATGTCTGCGTTTTTTTGGATTTGCTCCAAAAGTTCATCTGGTATACGTTTGCTCATCCTATAACACTCCGTCGTACATTATTCGCCTTTTAATTCAAAAATCCTTCATGATTCGACAGGATTTTTTGTAGCTGCGCAATAAATCGCTTTTTATCCTCTTCTAAAAGCTTTTTGGGACCTTTTCCATATACACCTTTTCTTCGCTGTTTACTGGAAACATGTCTGCGTTCCAAATCAAAATCAATTGTTTCGTTTGTGTACATCCGTCCTCTTTCAGACAGTACAATGACCTGTCTTGGAAGCAGTAAGGAGGCAAGACCAATGTCTTGGGTGACGACAATATCATGCGCGGCAGCTGAGTTCGCAATGACTAAATCCGCTGCTTCCTTATGTGTATCTACAAACCGCCAATCTTCAAGTGGAGATCTTTTGGTTTGAAAATGCTCATATGAAGCAATGAACATCACAGGTACTTGAAATTGAGATGCGACAGAAAGGATTTCGTCTTTTACAGGACAAGCATCTGCATCGACATAAATCGCCCTCTCTTGTTTATGTTCATTCAGGTGACTAATTCTCCATCCCTCCACCTTATTCCTGCTTTAGAGAAGCAAAAAGACCATACTTTCCCCCCATATAGCAAACAACAGTAAAACTCATTTTGTCGAAAAGTTATGTTCAGAATCACTTGACTTCTGCCAATATTAGTTTATTCGTTCTTGACTTAACTTAAACCTAAAATCAATCATTTTATCACAATTTTTTATTATAATACAAATGCAGCAAATATGCCATTGTTTTTGTTTACCCGTTTCCCACCATAGGAAAAACCCAGGAGGAGCATCCTGAGTTTATTCGGAACCTCTTTTGGTCAGCATTTGATGAATGACATTTGCCGTTTCCTCAACTGCTTTATTCGATACATCAACGACTTGACAGTTAATGCGGTCCACCACTTTTTCAAAATACTCTAGTTCTTCTTTAATCCGCTCAATGTTCGCATAAATTGCGCGATCATTTAAACCTAGAGATTTCAAACGCTCTTTACGAATATGATTTAGTTTGTCTGGACTGATTTTTAGACCGATGCATTTTTTTGGATCAACTGAAAATAACTCCTCTGGCGGATCTACTTCAGGAACAATTGGAACGTTCGCTACCTTCAGCCGTTTATGCGCCAAGTATTGAGATAATGGTGTCTTAGATGTGCGTGATACACCGATGAGCACAATATCAGCCTTTAGAATGCCTCTTGGGTCTCTGCCGTCATCATACTTCACTGCGAACTCAATGGCTTCAACCTTTTTAAAATAGTCCTCATCTAATTGACGTACACGCCCCGGCTCATGTTTCGCTTCATTTCCATAAGCAGTCTCCATTTTATCGATGAGTGGTCCGATGATGTCATAATAAACGACTCCGTTTGCTTCTGCCTCTTCAATTAAGAATTGGCGCATTTCTGGCACAACAAGAGTAAAGCAGACGATTCCGTTATCTGCTTTCGCCAGTGAAATGACTTCTTTAATCGTACCGACATCCTCTACATACGGAATTCTTCTAATATTTGAATGGTCTGATGAACCGCCATCAAATTGGCTAAGTGCCGCTTTGACCACGAGCTCTGCCGTTTCTCCTACTGAATCTGATACCACAAAAATTACGCGATTACTCATAACATCCCCTCGCAGTCTTCTGTAATTAGATTATTTCATTCTCCGATAAGCTAACAAGTATTTTCGTCATGTTTGTTTTCGTAATTCTGCCGACCACTTCAAAGCCTTTATCCGTATCTTTTATAACAGGAAGTGCATCTATCTGCTTTTCAATCAAGTGCTTCGCCACATCCATAATAAAATCTTCCTTGCGGCAAACGGTGATGTTCGGCATTCTTGTCATAATAATATGGACAGGGATAGATGGAAGCTCCTGTTTTCCAATACTTGCGCGAAGGAGGTCTTTCCTTGACAACACGCCTGTTAAAATAGAGTGATCATCCACAACGAATAATGTGCCCACATCCTCTAAAAACATCGTACAAATCGCATCATAAACTGAAACATTCTCATGTATCACCACTGGAATGGATTGAAAATCTTTTACTTGAAGTTTTTTCAGCTTATCTGCTAGAAGCTGCGTGCCTGTTTTTCCTGTGAAAAAGTAGCCGACCCTTGGTCTTGCTTCTAAAAAGCCTGACATCGTTAATATGGCTAAATCCGGTCTGAGGGTCGCCCTAGTTAAGTTCAGCCGATCGGCGATATGCTCTCCAGTGATCGGACCATTCTCTTTGACAATCTGTAAAATCTGCTCTTGCCGTTTATTTAACTCGATTGTACTCACCACCTTTAAATAGAGAGAGCGAATCTTTACTTTATGTATATCATTTTCATAACTCATCATATTATAGCGCATCTTTGTCCGAATGAAACAAAAATCCACTCAAAAACCGTGAATTAAATGAGTAAAAAACGATTGCCCTTCGAAAAAGGCAACCGTTCTTAGGTATTTATTTTACAATTAAATTGTTCATATTCGCAAATGATTGAATGACTTTGGCTAGTTTGACCATTTGCGCCAAACGATTTCGCTTCAGCTTTTCATCATCCGCATGTACCATTGTGTGATCGAAATAATGAACAATCGGTGTTTTTAACGTATCTAGCGCCTCAAGTGCTGCGCTGTATTGCCCTGCTGCTACATGTTCCTTGACAGCTGTCTCTACTTGTTGATACGCCTCATATAGCTTTTGCTCATGCTCATTTTCAAACAGCTCAGGCTGAATCTCTGCATCTTCCCCTTTTTTACTGATTGAAATGACGCGTCCTAATGCTTCTGCCGTTTCTTTGAAGCTTTCTTGTTTCACGCTCTCTTCAAGAACAGCTGCTTTTTTCACGACTGCATAAGGTTCAATATTTTCAACATCCAGCACTGCATCCACAACATCATGACGGATATGCTCTGCTTGGAGGACATATTTTAAACGGTGTGTCAAAAATTCAATCAGAGCAGCTTCATGTTCTGCTTCTACTTGAGCAAGTGCCAAAAGCTCTTTAAATGAAATATTCCAATGACGATCGAGCAGGATTTGAACGATACCGCTCGCTTGTCTTCTCAGTCCATAAGGGTCTTGAGAGCCTGTTGGAATGACATCAATTGAGAAGAAGGAACAAATAGAATCCAGCTTATCTGCTACTGCCACAATCGCACCAATCAAAGTGGAGGGCGCCTCATCACCGGCAAAGCGCGGCATATAGTGCTCGTTGATACTCTTTGCCACTTCTTCATGTTCGCCAAGTGCTTTTGCATATTTCTCGCCCATGATTCCTTGTAATTCTGGGAATTCATAGACCATTTGAGTCACAAGATCAAACTTCGAAATACTTGCTGCTCTTGCCACTCGTTTTGTCGTTTCGTCATCTGCACCGACATGCGCTGCTAGACGGGTCGCAATGTCTGCCACTCTCTTTAGCTTGTCGCCAATTGTGCCAAGTTTCTCATGGAATACAACTTTATCAAGCTTCTTAATATTGTCATCAATGACTAGTTTTTCGTCTTCTTTATAGAAGAATGCAGCATCTGATAAACGTGCACGAAGTACTTTTTCGTTCCCTCTTGCGACATTTTCAAGCGCCTCACTGTTTCCATTTCTGACCGTAATAAAGTGCGGCAATAATTCCCCTTGCTCATTTTTCACAGGGAAGTAGCGCTGATGCTCTTTCATTGTGGTCACTAATACTTCTTCCGGCAATGCAAGGAATTCTTCTTCAAAGGAACCAGAAAGCACCGTTGGATATTCTACAAGATCGTTGACTTCTTCTAGAAGCTCAGGATCAACAGGAATGACCCAGCCTTTTTCTGAAGATAGGGCATTTAGCTGCTTAGTAATGGATTGTTTTCTTTTATCTGAATCTGCAATGACAAATTGATCGCGCAATGTTTGCTCATAAGAAGCAGGCGAGTCGATGGTGGCTGCCCTACCAAGGAAACGGTGTCCTCTTGTCTCACGGCCGCTTTTCACCCCAGCAATTTCAACAGGTACAATCTCCTCTCCAAATAAACAAACAATCCATTTAATCGGACGGATATAGCGTAAATCTTTACTTCCCCATCTCATGTTCTTTGGAAAACTTAATGAGGCGGCGATCTCACCTAACGCTGGCAGAAGGTCTTTGACTTGCTTTCCTTCTTGAAACTTTTGGACATGAACGTAGTCCACTCCTTTGATCTCTTTAAAATAGAGATCAGCTGTTGAGGCACCTTGTCCGCGGGCAAAGCCTTCTGCTGCTTTTGTCCAATTGCCTTCAGCATCTTTCGCAATCTTTTTAGCTGGGCCTTTTGCTTCTTCTTTGATGTCTTCTTGTTTTTCTGCGACACCTTTCACGAGTACAGCAAGACGTCTTGGTGAGTTGAATAAAGCAACATCTTCAAATGAAATATTTTGCGTTTCAAACCATGCTTTTACTTTCTCACCTAGCTGCTTTGTGCTTTCCGGCATGAAACGAGCCGGCATCTCTTCTAAGCCAATTTCGAGTAATACATCTTGTTTATTCATGAGAAGCCGCCTCCTCTTTTAGCATAGGGAATCCCAATTTTTCTCGTTCTTCATAATATGTTTTGGCTACTTTTCTGGCTAACTGGCGCACTCTTCCGATATAGCCAGTTCGCTCGGTAACAGAAATCGCGCCCTTTGCATCGAGCAGATTAAACGTATGAGAGCATTTGAGCACATAATCGTATGCTGGGTGAACAAGCCCTTTGTCCATTTGGCTATGCGCTTCCTTCTCATAGGTCGTAAATAACTCAAACAGCATGTCAGTATTAGATGTTTCAAATGTATAAACAGAGTGCTCATATTCAGCCATTAAGAATAAATCTCTGACTGTAAACCCGTCTGTCCATTCAAGATCGAAGACATTTTCTTTGTCCTGGATGTAGGAAGCAAGACGTTCAATACCGTATGTGATTTCAACGGAAACAGGCTTACATTCTAAGCCGCCGACTTGCTGGAAATACGTGAATTGTGTAATTTCCATCCCATCAAGCCATACTTCCCAGCCAAGTCCTGCACAGCCAAGAGATGGGTTTTCCCAGTTGTCTTCCACAAAACGAATATCATGTTTCAGCGGGTCAATACCAAGTGCTTTCAATGATTCAAGATACAGTTCTTGAATATTGTCAGGTGACGGCTTAATGATCACTTGAAATTGATGATGCTGATACAATCTATTTGGGTTTTCTCCATATCTGCCATCAGCCGGGCGTCTTGAAGGCTCTACATATGCTACCTTCCACGGCTCTGGGCCAATGCTTCGCAGGAACGTGTATGGACTCATCGTTCCGGCACCTTTTTCTGTGTCATACGCCTGCATTAATACGCAGCCTTCATTTGACCAATGCTTTTGCAGCGTCAAAATCATGTCTTGAATATTCAATGATCGCACCTCCATCTTTTCTACACCATCCGCTATGATATGGCGGGTGGGGATGAGAACCTCGTAAGAGAACACAAAAACTCCCGTCTCTATGCTCGCAAGGCTCCTTGCAAACATAGGGACGAGAGTTTTTCCCGCGGTTCCACCCTATTTGCTGGTGTCGTAGCATCCAGCCGCTTTGTTTTACGTTGCTCAAGAATGCCTTTCGTTACGCCTCCATCCTTAGCTCACACCGCCCTAAGGTCGCTTTTAATGAATTCTGCGTAAGTACTTCTTTCTGTCAATGCAACATATTTTATCTTAGATGATCTTACAAAAAGTCATGGGAGATGTCAACTTTTGTTTTCCCCGCCCATTAGCTTTTTCATGGATTCCATCTGATTCATGAATTTTTTTGATTTCAAATAAAGGCCTGAATACTCTTCATAGTAGTGATCGAGCACTTGACGAATTTCTTGTTTCGTCTGCGGTTTCACATCAACCTGACCGAGCCTTGATAAATCAAAATAATGAAATAAACGGAGCAGCCTTGCAGCTGCTGGGGATAAGGGCAGTTTATACGGATCTTTAGAAAAGCAATTTTGGCAAATGAAGCCGTTATCTCTAATAGAGAAATGAAACTGCCCTTCTTTTTGACCACAATGGACACATTGATCAAGTTCAGGCTTCATTCCCATTACTGATAACATTTTGACCTCTACGATAAATAAGATAATATCAGCATCTGTGCCTTCATTCAGATGACGCAGAGATTGAAGCAGGAGCTCAAACAAATAAGGGTTTGGCTTTTTTTCTTCTGTGCCTTTATCGAGTAACTCTGTCATATATGCGGCATATGCGGTCAAAAATAAATCCTCCCGAATGGTTCGCATACTTTCAATCATTTCGCCTTGCTGGAGCGTTCCAAGTCCTGTTGATGATTGGATCAGGAAGGTTCCGTATAAAAACGGCTGGCTTATGGCTGACAGGCGGCTGTTTGATTTTTTTGCACCTCTTGCCATCACGCCAATTTTCCCATGTTCTCTAGTGAGCAGCGTGACAATTTTGTTTGTTTCGCCATAATCTGTTGTTCTAAGGACGATTCCTTCACTTTTAATGAGCATTTGTCTACACTCCGAGCATTGGAGGGGGTCAAGAATTATAAGATTGGAAAATCAAATCGTGCTATCTCTTCTTCAAGTACATCGGGTCTTTCCAGGTTCTCCTTTTCTAACTCTTTGAAAAGCAGATACGTGTCAACGCTTCCTGTTTGTGAAAATACGTTCCATGTAAAATTCAACATAAAAACCCCACCTTTCTTTATTAGAAGCAGCAACGCTACATCCAACATATTAATTTTATCTTGACCAAGCTACCTCCATTTCATGATAAACAATTTTTACTAATCGAACCGCACCATTGTCAGATTTTATGACAACAGCAGCGATTTTTTAATATTCGTCTTCTCTAAATCCGAAGTCACGAAGATGAGTGGATTTATTACGCCAGTCCTTCTGAACCTTTACCCAAAGCTCCAGATACACTTTTGAACCGAGAAGTGCTTCAATATCTCTGCGTGCTTTTTGTCCCACTTCTTTTAATAAGCTGCCTCGTTTACCAATGACGATCCCTTTTTGTGAATCACGTTCTACGACAATGGTCGCCGCAACATGGATCTTGCCATTTTCATCTGGCTTAATGGATTCGATCGCAACTGCAATACTGTGCGGGATCTCTTCTCTCGTTAAATGCAGCACTTTTTCACGAATTAATTCAGAAATAATAAACCGCTCTGGATGATCTGTTACTTGATCTGCCGGATAAAATTGAGGGCCCTCAGGAAGATAACTTTCAATCTGCTGAAGAAGCGTGTCAATGTTGTTTCCTTCAAGAGCTGAAATTGGCACAATTTCCTTAAATGGATAACGTGTGCGGTATTCATCAATTAAAAGGAACAGCTCATCTGGGTGAATTTGGTCGATTTTATTGACGACTAGGAATACCGGTGTAGATGTTTGCTTGAGTCGTTCAATGATGAATTCATCACCCTTGCCATAGCCTTCCTTTGCATTGATCATAAACAAGATCAGGTCGACTTCCTTCAGTGTATTTTGAGCCACTCTCATCATAAAATCACCAAGCTTATGCTTAGGTTTATGAATCCCTGGTGTATCGATAAAGATCGTTTGTGACGTGTTTGTTGTTAAGACACCTTGCACTTTGTTTCGTGTCGTTTGGGGCTTATCACTCATGATCGCGATCTTTTGTCCAATCACACGATTAAGAAAGGTTGATTTTCCTACATTTGGTCTTCCAATAATTGATACAAATCCTGATTTGAAGATTTCGTTAGTCATTTAAATCCTCCGGTGAAAATGCGCCTGGCAATAGTTCGTTTACTGTTGTTTCGTATATATGTCCTTTTAAGTTCGTTAGAATCACTGGCATATCAGGTGCACATAGCTCTGAAATGACCTGTCTGCATGCGCCGCACGGCGAAACAGGCCGGTCTGTATCAGCCACTACCGCTAGCATTTGAAACGATGTGATGCCTTCTGAATAGGCTTTAAAAAGTGCTGTTCTTTCCGCACAATTACACATGCCATATGCTGCATTTTCAATATTGCAGCCGCCATACACTTTTCCATCATTCGACAATAATGCTGCACCGACTTTGAATTTTGAATAGGGTACATATGCAAAATCTCTTGCTTTAACTGCTTCTGAAATCAACTCTTGTTTGTTCATTCCTAGTTCCCACTTTCAGAAGAAATGGACCCACTGTCACATTTATATTTTACATAATTCACGTGACATTTTCACGCCCATTTCTAAAAATGTTAATAAATAGTAATATTGTTCTATTGCATGATCTTCGGTAAGAAGATGATCAACCCAATCATAACCGAAACCGCGGCGTAAACGCAAACAGCGCCTGCTGCAGCGTCCTTCGCTCTCTCTGCAAGAGGGTGCTTCTCTTCTGTCATCAGGTCCACTGTATGTTCAATGGCTGTATTGACAAGTTCAAGCGCAAACATCCCCCCGCATAAAAGCAAAACGATCGTCCATTCGAATGGTTCAATGTGAAACCAAAAGCCGCAGATCACCACGATGATGGCTGCGACTGTGTGAAATCGAAAATTCCGTTCATTCAAGAAAGTTCGCCATATTCCTCTAAATGCATAATAAAAACTCCGAAAAAAACGGGCAAGCGGCCTTCTCTTCTTACGAAGATCTTGAAAGGCCATAATCATCCAAGATCTTTGTCTGTTTGGCGAACATTTCTTTTTCATCTTCTTCTGTCATATGATCAAACCCGAGCAAATGAAGGAACCCATGAATGGTGAGAAATCCAAGCTCTCTCATAAAGGAATGTCCATATTCCTCTGCCTGCTCTTTCGTACGGTCCACACTAATGATGATGTCGCCGAGTACAGGCGGAATATCATCAGCACCAATGATTTCAATTTCCCCTTCTCCTTCTTCCTCAAGTGCAAAGGAGATGACATCCGTTGGTGCGTCTTTCCCGCGGTATTCTTTATTGATTTGATGAATCTCTTCATTCGAGACGATCGTCACTGATACCTCCGCTTGATCTTTGACCTCAAGGGCATCTGCAGCGAACTGAAGAAGCTTTTCCACTTCTTCAAGCTGCTCTTTTGATACTTGTCCTGTTTCATCTATTAAATCGATTAACAATGTCATTTACTTCACCTTCTGCTTCGGGGCATCTGGATATTCAATCCGAGAATGAAAAATCCCCTTTAATGTTGTACAAATCGTTTGACCAATAATATTTAATTCTTTAAATGTCAGATCACATTCACTAAATTGCCCATCCTGCATTTTATCTGAAATAATGCCTTTGACGAGCTTTTCGATTCGCTCTGGATTTGGATTATGCATCGATCGTACTGCCGCTTCAACGCTGTCCGCTACAGAAATAATTGCCGCTTCTTTTGATTGCGGTTTTGGACCAGGATAACGGAATTCTTCCTCTGTCACCTGATCATCACGCTCTTTTGCCTTATAGTAAAAGAACTTTAACAGTGACTTCCCGTGATGCTGTTCTGCAATATCGACAAGCTCTTCAGGAAACTTCTTTTCTCTCAGCATATCAGCTCCATCTGTCGTATGGGCAATAATGATATTTTTACTTAGCTGAGGAGAAAGCTTGTCATGTGGATTATCAATGTTCATTTGGTTTTCGATAAAGTATTGCGGTCTTTTCGTTTTCCCAATGTCATGATAATAAGCGCCGACCCTTGCTAAAAGACCGTTTGCGCCAACTGCTTCACATGCAGCATCCGCTAAATTTGCCACCATGACACTATGATGATATGTACCTGGTGTCTCTGTTAAAATCTTTTTGAGCAGCGGATGATTTGGGTTTGATAATTCAATCAGCTTCATTGTTGAAAGGATGCCGAACATACTCTCAAACACAGGCATTAACCCGATGACCAAAATAGATGATGCAAACCCTGACACAAACGCCATCATGAGGTTCACACCGATTTCAAGCCCTGATGGTGAGGAGTTTTGGATCAGCGTAATGGATAGAACCACAAGGACATTCACCAAAGCGACCCAAAGCCCTGCCTGCAATATTTTTGAACGTGCATTATGCTTTCTCAAAAATAAAATGCCCGCCATCCCGTTCACAAGGTAATAAGCACAGATCACATAGTTAAAGACGCCGGTTACCCCTTGATTAAACATCATACTGCCGCAAAGAGCAAATACAAGGCCAGAGAAGATCGCTAGCCGCTCATTGATAAGCAGCTTGATCAGCATCGTGCCAAGTGCCACTGGTACCACATAACCTATTGTCGTATACTTCGTTTCCTGGAAGAGACTGAATACTTCCATGATGACTAAAATAATGGTGAAAATAAGCGAGTAGAGCAGCAACGACTTATTCTTATGAACAAGCGATTTTTTCCTCGTTTCAAGTGAATGAATAATCGCTGCTAAAAACAGACCAATCAATATCATAAGACCGCTTACAGGCTTAATCAAATTGGAGCTGTTTAAGAGGCCTGTCAGTTCTAATTTACGATACACTTCCCGGTCGATAAGTTCTCCTTCTTCGACTAAAATTTGCCCTTGCTTAATCTGAACCGGCTGAATATTATCAGCTGCTTCTTGTCTTTTCTTCTCTGTAGCCACTGGATCAAATACATAGTTTGGAATGATCGCAAATTCACCGATTTCTTTTGCTGCATTTAAGTATTTTGATGGAATTGAATTATTTTCAAGCTCTGTTTTCACTTGTTTTTTCTCATCTTGTAATTTCGCTGCTGTGATTTCTTTACTCATCAGTGAATTCACCACTGTGATGATGGAATCCTTAGTAAAAGAGAGATTTTCGTCACTTGCCTGAAGCAGTGCTTTGATGGATTGGTCTGAAACAGCCTCCTGCATATCTGATGTGAGTTTTTCTTTGACACGCTTGACCATTTCTTTATCTGATGGCGGATTCTCTTTTTCATCAGCTGCTTTCTTCTCTTCTTTAATGGCTTCAAAAAGGGAGGAGATGAGGTCAACACGATTGTCAGAATACGCTTTTTTGAGTGTATATTGATCCTCTACTTGATCTGTTGCTTCTTGCTTCTTTTCTTCTGTCGCTTCTTGATCATCGACGGTTGATGGAGAATAGATGGTCTGTTCGCTCACTGAAAATAAATCTAAGTCGAGCGATTCAGGCTTTACATGGAAGAAGAGCACCACGAATAGAATGGCTGCTAAACCAGCGTATAGCAAAACATTTAAATAACGTGAGCGCTCCATTTTCTGAGGTTCTTTTTTAGACAGCAGTCTTTTGCGCTTACTGTCTTTCTGATTCTTTCTCAAGGAAAGTACCTCCTTTTTTACTTTAAACCACGATCGAAACAAAATGACCCGATGAAGACGATCGGGTCACTAAGTTCATTTTTGCTTTTCGTATGCTCCGATGATCTTCGCCACAAGCGGGTGTCTGACCACATCTGTCTGGTCTAGCTCAATAAATGAAATGCCCTTGATCTCTGCAAGCATGTCCTTTGCAGCTGCAAGGCCAGACTGCATGCCCTTCGGCAGATCAATCTGTGTAATATCTCCTGTAATGACCATTTTAGAGCCAAACCCAAGTCTCGTCAAAAACATTTTCATTTGGGCAGGCGTCGTATTCTGCGCTTCATCTAAAATAACAAATGCATCATCGAGTGTCCGCCCTCTCATGTAGGCAAGAGGCGCTATTTCAATCACGCCGCGCTCGATTAAACGTTCCGTATGATCACTGCCAAGCACATCATGCAAGGCATCATATAGTGGTCTTAAATAAGGATCTACTTTTTCCTTTAGATCACCTGGTAAAAAGCCAAGACTCTCTCCTGCTTCAACAGCTGGTCTTGTCAGGATAATCCGTTTCACATGTCCATTTTTCAGTGCATGTACCGCATTGACGACTGCCAAATACGTCTTCCCTGTTCCAGCTGGTCCAATTCCAAAGACCAGATCATCTTTTTTCATCGCCGCAGCATATTCCCGCTGGCCAATGGTTTTTACCCTGATTGACTTCCCTTTAGCATTTTTCGTAATTTCATCTTCATACATATTTTCAAAATAATTGAGCTTGTCTTTTTGCGCCATTTTAATGGCATAGACGACATCCCGTTCAGAAATCTCAATTCCCTTTCGGATGAGATGTAAGAGAGATGTAATCAGACGGCTCGCTGTATCTCTTGATGCTTCCTGACCAGAAACATACACTTTTTCTCCGCGCGTAATAATGGAGACATTCAGCTCGTTTTCCATCAGTTTCAGATAAGCATCTTGATTTCCAAATAAAGCAATCGCTTCGTTTGGGCTATCTAATTTTTGTTGAATTTCAAGTAAATGTTCTGTCATTCTCTAGTCTCCCTGAACAATAGGTGTTGGTTGAACAATATCTTCTATTACTTGGTAAAGGATGATTAACTTAACTTTACCATTCCCTGTTGTCTCGTGCAAAACTTTTTCACTTTTCACCTCTCCTGTTTGACCTAGCTTCTCTTCTAATTCTTTTTTACCCATTTTAATCCCTGCTTGAACCGCTTCTTTATTTGTGTATGTCCGATTTATTTTTTCACTTTCGCGTGTCATTTCTTTTTCATAGGAAAATGGGAGCTGGAAGTTTAAGAAATGTAGTGGGTGAACTTCTGTTTCTGTTTTTGGCTGCTTAAAATCATCCTTTTTAAAGGAAATGCCCCAAAATGGCATTGAACCTCCAAATGCGGAGAGCTTGTGCTTTGTCTTCATTTTACCCGTAAAGACATCAAAAGATGTTCGAAGAGGGACAGAAACTTCAGAACGGTACCACGTTTCACCATAAATTTTCGCTCTAGCACCCACCGTTTTTTGCTGGTCTTCGCTGCCGATGAGGCCAGAGACGAGCATCTGCCCTTTCTTCACATGCTCATCAACTGCGGCAAGCGGCTCCCCTTTTTCCACATACATTCTCGTGATGACAGCCTTCTTCTTGGCAACGATGTGCTGAGGACTCGTATATTTCTCTTTTTCCGGCTCATTTTTTTCCACAACTTTCATTTGAAATGTTGTACCGTTTAGTTCAACGCCGACCCAAGTAATGCTTTGAATATTGGCGGTCAGTGATTTTTGAATTTTCTCAGGTGTTCCCATTAGAAACTGAAAACGGCCTTTTTGCACTCCAATCTCGTCTAAATGCTTTCTCATCTGATGTTCAGTTTCTGGATTGGCTCCTTTAATATCAATTTTCCACACCATGTTTGAAAGCGCCAATATCGTCGCTAGAAAACACACAATCCCAAGGGTAAACCCAATATTCTTCCTTGACCATAGGAGAAGAAACGGAAATCCCTTCTTTTGATGAAATGAACATGTCACTTCATGATGTCTTTGTACTTTTCTGAAGGCATGTACATCTGATAAGCGAATAAATAAGCGCACGCTGTCTTGACGGCGGCTCACTTGAAACATTGTGATCCCCTGTCTCGTGCACTCATTGATGAGCCGCTCAATGCCGTTTCCCTTGATCTCCACTTCCACTCTGCCAATAAAATAGGCGAACCATTTATTCTTCACACTTCTCCCCTCCGTCAGTTAAGAATCAATATAACGGACCTCATCGATTTTCCCTTCTAATAAGATCTCTTCTGGCAAAATCGTTTTAATCACAAAATCTTTCCCTGAAATAATGCATTGTCCTTGTTTGAGCATCAGCCTTACCTCTTGATCACTGAAAAGCAAAAGCCCTTTATGGTTCTCTATGTAAATGTGGAGTCTGCCAACCATCGTAATACGGGGAAGATCCATCATGACGTCTGGAGGGATTTCAAGTGTTCTTGTCAGCCATGCTTTAAGTCGATTTTTTCTTTTTCCCATTCAATAAGAACCCCTTCCCGCCCCATGTGTATGAGATCAAACTGAAAGATGGTGAGACTGATGAGAAAGCCTCTATATCATCCTATTCCTCAGCGGTTCAGATCATGCTAATGAATCCCGTAAAACAGCCGTTTCATCATTTTTACTGCGAGAAATCTCCATCAGGAAAAACAAAAAAGCCCCTTTATATAAAGGGGCTTTCTTCTTTATCTTTTATATGGCCGTTTCATCGTTCTGTGCGGCTTTTTCGCGCGCGGCTCTCCAAATACTTCTCCAAGAAGCATGCCTTGAACAACAGTATTTTGGTTAAGCCTGTCAATGACGTGCGGCTTCATTTCCGCAGCAGAAGCTTTCGGTCTGGTCAGCTGCCTTTCAAGAGATTTGAACTCTTTATTCAGCTCGCTTTTTCTTTCTTCCATTTCAGCTAGTGTAGCGGTATAACGATCCTGTAAAGACTGTGAACCTTGTTTCTTCATCCCGCCATGATCATGTACATCGCCGAAATCGTCCAACTGGTCTGTTTTGACTGGGTTCGGGCTGGTTTGTTCTGCTTTCTTTTGAGGCATAGGCTTATTCTGAGGAGCCGGCTTATGTTGCTGGTTGTTTTGTTCCTTCTCCTCTTGTTTGCCGATTTTCCCAAATACAGCAGAGATGATACCGATGATAATCGCAATTAGTAACGGATTTTCAAATAGAATGTCCATTGGGCTCCCTCCTTAAAGCGTGAGAGGATGCTTATTTGTTTTCATTATCAGATGGACCTTTTGTCATTTTACCAAATGAATCTCTCATATCCGTATCAGCATCGATATTCTTAATGTTCATGTAGTCCATGACTCCAATATTACCTTCGCGTAATGCTTCAGCCATTGCAAGTGGTACTTCAGCCTCTGCTTCTACGACTTTCGCGCGCATTTCTTCAACTCTTGCACGCATTTCTTGTTCTTGGGCAACAGCCATTGCGCGGCGTTCTTCCGCTTTCGCTTGTGCGATGTTTTTGTCTGCTTCTGCTTGGTCCGTTTGCAGAATCGCCCCGATGTTCTTACCGATATCCACATCTGCGATATCAATCGAGAGAATTTCAAATGCAGTACCTGAATCTAATCCTTTTCCTAGAACCGTTTGAGAAATCATATCAGGATTCTCTAGAACCTTTTTATGATTATTTGATGAACCGATTGTAGAGACAATTCCTTCACCTACACGAGCAATGATTGTTTCTTCCCCTGCACCACCGACAAGTCGTTCGATGTTTGCGCGAACTGTAATACGTGCTTTGGCTTTTACTTCAATCCCGTCCATTGCCACACCAGAGATAAATGGTGTTTCAATGACTTTAGGATTTACACTCATTTGTACAGCTTCAAGTACGTCACGGCCTGCTAGGTCGATCGCTGCACAACGTGCAAAGTTCAATTCAATATTCGCACGTTGAGCTGCGATTAATGCGTTCACAACACGGTCAACGTTACCACCTGCCAGGTAGTGACTTTCTAATTGGTTAATCGTCACATCAAGACCTGCTTTATGTGCTTTGATGAGCGGATTGACCACTCGGTTTGGAATGACTCGACGAAGTCTCATTCCTACAAGTGTAAAAATGCTCACTCTTACGCCAGCCGCTAAGGCAGAAATCCACAGCATCACCGGTACAAAGGTGAAGAAGATCGATAGAACGATCAGACCTGCTGCGATAATCACAAATAATAGTAAAGTAGATGGATCCATTTTATTCCTCCTATAAAATCAGTTATCTATACTTTCCTCACGACAATGCGTGAGCCTTCCGCTTTGACGATTTTAACCTGTTCATCCTTGTCAATAAACGCACCTTCTGACACAACGTCAATGCGCTCATCTCCGAGTACAGCCGTCCCAGATGGGCGAAGCGCTGTTAATGTAACAGCGATCTGTCCAACAAGATCCTCTCTTGTTTCATTTGAGACATAACCGCTTTCTTTATTGGTTGAATCGGTTAAAATGAACTTTTTAAAAAATTTCATACGTTTCCCCAACACCTTTGTCAATAAAATAACTGCTATGATTGAAACAGCAGTGGCAATCAAGATGGAAATCGCCATTTCTGTAAAGCTTCCAGCTGCTAAAAATAAGCTGGCAACAACACAGATCAGTCCAATGACACCTACGATTCCCCCCGGCAAAAACAATTCCAGAATCATGAGCAATATCCCTGCTAAAAACAGGAACAACGTCTCATATCCTGCAAAACCAGCCACGAGATGTCCATAAAAGAATAAAAGAAGCGCTGTCACTCCCATGGTGCCTGGAACCCCAAAGCCAGGAGAATAGAGCTCAACAATTAACCCTAAGCTTGCGATGGATAAAAGGATTGGAATGACGATTGGGTGCGTGAGAAAGCGCGCAACCTTTTCAGCAAAGCTCACTTCATCGTATTGAACAGAAGCGTCTGCTAATTTCAGCTTCTGAAGCAAGTCATCTAAATTCTTCGCTTCACCTTCTGCGTAACCAAATTGAAGCGCTCGATCCGTATTAAAGGTGAGCAGTTCTCCTTTTGGTGCACCAGCATCTTTCGCATCTATGTCTGGATCAGCCATCGCAAGCGCATATTTCGGATCACGCCCCTGCTTTTCGGCAGCATCACTCATTTCAGCAAGCCATAGCGATTCAGATTTTTGATCGGCAGCATTGCCTTCCCCATCAATGATCGCAGCAGCTCCCATCTTTCCATTTGGGGTCATGTAAATCTCGTCGGCATTTAGTGCAAGGAATGCCCCTGCTGAAAGCGCTCTATGATTCACAAATGCTGTCACAGGGATATCAGACGCACGAATGGTATCTGCAATCTCAAGCGCCGCATCGACTGCACCACCTGGTGTATTGATGTCTAGAATGATATGTTTCGCTCGTTCGGACTTTGCCTGCTCAAATGATCGTTCAATAAATTTAGAAAGTCCTTTTTCTACTGTATCTTCAATTGGGATAACATGAACTTTCTGATCTACTGATTTCGCGGTCAATTGAACCCCTAATAACAAGCATATTATAAAACAACTGAAGAGAGCAATAGAAATTTTTATTTTTTTCATCTATTTGGTGATCCCTCCTCTCTATCTTCCATTTTACCGTTCCTTTACATACGTTACAAATGTATCATAGGTTTCATTTTTATATGACAGAATGATGAAGGTATAAAAAAAGTACCCTTCTAACAATAGAAGGATACTTTTTTATTGAGACAGCTGCTCGCTGACAAGTCTGTTAATGACAGCACCATCAGCTTTACCTTTTACTTTTGGCATAATAGCGCTCATGACTTTACCCATATCAGCCTTCGATGAAGCACCTGTTTCAGCGATCGTTTCTTTCACGATCGTTTGCAGTTCTTCTTCAGAAAGCTGTTCAGGTAAATAAACGTCTAAGATGTCAATCTCTTTTTGAACTTTATCTACTAAATCTAAGCGATTAGCTTTCGAAAATTCATGGAGGGAGTCTTTACGTTGCTTAATCTCGCGGGAAAGGACGGTTAGTTCCTCATCGCCGGTCAAACTGTCTTTCTTAAGCTTAATTGCTTCATTTTGGAGCGAAGCCTTTACCATACGAATGACAACAAGCTTGTCTTTCTCACGGTTTTTCATAAAAAGCTTCATATCAGTATTTAATTGCTCAAGAAGACTCATAAAATCCACCCTCTTTAGAATTTACGTTTTCTAGCAGCTTCAGACTTTTTCTTGCGCTTTACGCTAGGCTTTTCATAAAATTCACGCTTTCTTGCTTCTTGCAATGTTCCAGTTTTGGATACACTGCGTTTAAAGCGACGAAGAGCATCTTCAAGCGATTCGTTTTTTCTAACGACCGTTTTTGACATTCTCTTTCCCTCCCTCCGAATACACCAATCGACTGCATTAAAAAAAGATATACATGCAAAACATGTACCTAGACATTATAATATAAGCCTAGTGTGAGGTCAACTAAGTGATTTGGGAATATATTTTCGTCATGAGCAGGTAGACAAGTCCATATATTCATTGGTAAGAGGAGGACTTTTCTATGATGGCGATCATTTATTTTTGTGCACTTATTTTCATTTTTTTATGGTCAATGGGTTTGCTGAGAAAAGGATTAATGGCGCTTGCGTCGTCTCGTATTGAGAAATCACTTCTTCTCTTTACAGATCACCCAATAAAAGCATTCTTGGTCAGCATCGTATTTACAGGGATTCTTCAAAGCAGTTCAGCGTTTATGGTCATCGTGATCGGCTTTGTCAGTACAGGCATTCTCTCTTTTAAAAAATCCATTCCAATGATTCTTGGCACCAATATTGGCTCCACGTTTACAACAGAATTTATAGCCATTAAAATGGATGTTTTCATGTGGGTCTTGATCCTAGCTGGTCTGATATGCATCATGTTTGGCAGAAAATCTTTTAGGCATGCAGGAAAAAGTATATTTGGGCTCGGGATGATCTTTTTTTGTATTCAAGGCTTTTCTAAAATTGCAGGTATGATGACAAGTCAGCCTGAGACATTGCGCTTTCTTGAAATGATGCAGCATTCTGACTGGACGGCGCTGCTTTCGGGTACCATTTTCACAGCGATTGTTCATTCGAGCTCCGTCTGTATCGGCATTTTAATGGGGTTTATGAATGAAGGAACTGTTGGGCTTCAGGAAGGCATCAGCTTTGTGTTAGGGTCAAATATCGGGACATGTATTACAGCCGTAATGGCTTCCATATCTGGCGGCTATGCAGCACGTCAAACGGCTTATGCACACGTTTTGTTTAATGTGCTCGGCGTGCTTTTATGTCTCCCATTTCTCGCCATGATGACGGAATTCGTCGCCCTTCTTGCAAACGCTCCAGCCCAGCAAATTGCGCATTTCAGCCTGCTGTTTAATGTGGCAAGCTCTTTGCTTTTCTTCCCGTTCATTCGTCCATTTCACACATTGATCTTATGTCTTTTACCGAATCAGTCAAAATAAAAAAACCAGCTTGCTCTTTTGGCAGCCGGTTTTTTATTGATTATGAGGTCATTCTCACTTTGTCTGTTTGCACATCATCACTGATACGAACGAATTGTCCTTCGTTATAAGGATAACCCGCTTTCATGATTTTCACTTTGACCAAACGGCCGATCATGTCCTCTGTTCCTTCAAAAACAACCTTCATATAGTTATCTGTATATCCCACATAAAGATTGTGCTTTCCGTCTTGTTCTTTGAAGGATTCTTCCGGAATAATCTCTAGGACATCTCCTTCATAAGCTGATGCATATTCTTTCGCAAGCTGGTCAGAAAGAGCAATCAAGCGGTGGACGCGTTCGTTTTTCACATTTTCATCCACTTGATCTTCCATTCTTGCAGCTGGCGTACCTGTACGTTTGCTGTAAGGGAATACGTGTAGTTCAGAGAATTGATGGTCTTTGACAAAATTGTACGTTTCCAAAAACTCTTCCTCTGTTTCCCCAGGGAATCCAACAATCACATCAGAGGTGACAGCAAGGCCTGGCAATGCTTTTTTCAGCTTTGTTAAACGCTCTGCAAAGAATTCCATCGTATATTTACGGCGCATTCTTTTCAGGACTGTATTAGAGCCAGATTGAAGCGGGATGTGCAGGTGTCTGACAATCTTATCTGACTGATCAAGCACTTCAATCACTTCATCTGTAATTTGGCTTGCTTCGATAGATGAAATACGGATTCGTTTTAAACCGATGACACGTTCATCTAATTCTTTCAGAAGCTTTGCAAAGTTATAATCCTTTAAGTCTTCTCCGTATCCGCCTGTGTGAATACCTGTTAATACAATTTCTTTATAGCCGGCATCCACAAGCTGCTGCGCTTGGTTGATGACCTCTTCTGGATTACGAGAACGAAGAAGTCCGCGAGCCCAAGGAATAATGCAGAATGTACAGAAATTATTACAGCCTTCTTGGATTTTTAATGAAGCGCGTGTTCTGTCTGTAAATGCAGGAACATCGAGTTCTTCAAATACACGTGCTTTCATGATATTGCCAACCCCATTAATCGGCTGTCTTTCTCTGCGATATTCTTCAATGTAACCGAGTAATTTATGTCTGTCTTGTGTTCCCACGACAATATCAACGCCAGGAATCGCCATGATTTCTGCTGGAGATGTTTGCGCATAACAGCCTGTTACACAAATGACACCATCCGGGTTATGACGAATGGCTCTTCTAATAACTTGGCGGCTTTTCTTATCGCCTGTATTCGTGACCGTACATGTATTAATGACATATACGTCTGCTTTTGATTCATACTCTTTTCTTTCATAGCCTGCTTCTTTAAACAGCTGCCAGATCGCTTCTGTTTCATAGTGATTGACCTTACAGCCAAGTGTATGGAACGCTACTGTTCCCATCATGATTCACCTCTTAATAACTCTGTTTGATAAGATATAGCAGAAAGCGCGTAAAGAGGAGCTGTTTCCGTTCTTAAAATGCGTGGTCCGAGCCCGCAAGTGACTGCACCAAGCGTTTCAAGCTCGTCAATCTCCTTTTCTGCCAAACCGCCTTCAGGGCCAAAAACCACGAGCAAGGTTTGTCCGCCTTTCATCTGTTGAAGCACAGTTTGAAAGCGGCTTTGCTCTCCTTCTTTCGATGATTCTTCGTATGCAACGACACATTTATCGAATTCACCAGCTAATTGAGTCAGCTCTTTAAATGTTGATACTGGATCAACACGAGGAATGATATTCCGGTAGGACTGTTCAGCTGCTTCTTTCGCGATTTTCTCCCAGCGCTCTCGTTTTTTATGTGACTTCTTTTGGTCAAGCTTTGTAATGGAACGAGCCGCTTGAAACGGGATAAATGCACTTGCGCCAAGCTCTGTGCCTTTTTGGATAATCAGCTCAAGCTTATCTCCTTTTGGGAGACCGCTCGCAATTGTTACTTTTACCGGAAGCTCTCTGTCCTGATTTGTCCAGCCTTCAACGTGACAAATGACTTCTTCCTTTGTTATTGTATCAATTTTACTGAGCGCTTCAAAGCCGTCTGTCGTTAAGCAAAGGATTTCCTGCCCTGCTTTCATGCGCATGACGTTGGAAAGGTGATGTACATCTTCACCATTGATGACGATAGATCCCTTTGCGATCACTTCTTCTTTCGTGAGGTCGATAAAATATCGTTGCATACGTGTCCTGACACCTACTCGCTTTATTTTTTCGCTATAATGCTGACCCAATCTTCCATTGACAGCACTTCAACAATGTCAAAACCTGCTTCTTCTAGTGCTGTTTTGACTTGTAATTTCTTTTGTCCAATGATGCCTGATGTAATGAAATAGCCATCTTTCTTCAATAAGTCATAGGCTTGATCTGTAAAGCGCAAAATCACTTCTGCGAGAATGTTGGCGACGATCACATCACGTTCACCTGAAATCCCATCAAGTAAGTTGTTTTGCTTGACCGTCACTTGTTCGCTTACACCATTTAGCTCGATGTTTTGCTTCGCACTTTCAACCGCAACGGTGTCGAGATCAAAGGCTTGAATGTCCTTTGCACCAACCATCGCTGCTGCCACACTTAAAATCCCGGAGCCTGTTCCAACATCAATCACCGTATCGTTTTCCTTCACATAGCGCTCAAGCGCCTGAATACAAAGAACGGTTGTTGGATGTGTCCCTGTTCCAAAGGCCATTCCTGGGTCCATTTCAATAATCAGTTCATCAGAATGAACCGGAGTATATTCTTCCCATGTTGGAACGATGGTGAATTTTTCAGAGATTTTCACAGGATGATAGTATTTTTTCCATGCGGTGGCCCATTCTTCTTCATTTACTTCACAAATGGACAGCGTATTTCGTCCAAGATCAATATCGTATAGAAGAAGATTATTGATGGCTTCTTTGATCTCATCTACCGTTTCCATTAAAAAGCTGTTCATTGGAAGATAGGCTTTGACGATGACCCCTTCTTCAGGATAGTCATTCGGATCGAGCTGGTAGATCTCACCGTATACATTTTCACGTTCCTTGACTAAATCAAGCGGGTCCTCAATCACGACACCACTAGCACCTGCTTCATGCAAAATATTGGTGATCGGTTCCACCGCTTCATTTGTTGTATGGACGCTAATTTCTGACCACTTCAATACTACCAACTCCTTATCCGTCTTACTCGCCTTTAAATGCACGTTTCACCTTATCGAAGAAGCTCATTTCTTGTTCGTCCGGTTTATTTCCGCTCACTTCAGCAAATTTTCTAATGATATCTTTTTGATTGTCCGTTAAATTTGTCGGTGTGACGACTCGTACAACGATATGCTGATCGCCTTGGCCATAGCCGCGTACATTCTTCACACCTTTTCCTTTGAGTCTAAACTTCGTGCCAGTTTGCGTGCCAGCAGGGACTTTCAATTTCACTTTACCGTGTAATGTCGGCACTTCAATTTCGTCACCTAATGCAGCCTGTGCAAAAGTTAGCGGCATTTCGCAGTAAATGTCATCTCCATCACGTTCGAAGAATTCATGCGAACGCACATGGAACACAACAAATAGATCGCCTGGAGGTCCTCCATTTACACCTGGTTCCCCTTGACCAGACACTCTGAGCTGCTGACCATCGTCAACACCTGCTGGGATCGTTACATTGATTTTCTTACGCTTACGCACTTTACCAGAGCCGCCACATGTAGAACATTTGTGATCGATTTGTTTTCCTGTTCCGCTGCAGTAGTTACATACTCTGCGGTTGACCACTTTACCAAACGGAGTTGACTGCTCAACATTTAATTGACCAGAGCCGCCGCAATGTGAACAAGTCTTTGCTTCTGTCCCAGGCTTTGCCCCTGATCCATGACATGTTTCACATGATTCCTCGCGAGGGATTTCAATCGTTGCTTCTTTCCCAAATGCTGCTTCTTCAAATGAAAGCGTCATTGTATATTGCAGGTCTGCTCCTTGACGCGGTGCATTTGGATCTCTTCTTCTGGCTCCGCCGCCAAAAATACTAGAGAAAATGTCATCAAAGCCGCCGAAGCCGCCAAAGTCTCCTCCTCCGCCAAAACCGCCGCCGCCAAAGCCTTGGTTTGGATCGGTATGACCGAACTGGTCATATTGCGAACGTTTTTGATCGTCAGAAAGGGTTTCATAGGCTTCTTTTACTTCTTTGAATTTCTCATCTGAGCCAGCTTCTTTATTAATATCAGGGTGATACTTTTTTGAAAGCTTGCGGTATGCTTTTTTGATCTCGTCTTTTGAGGCGCTCTTACTCACGCCAAGCACTTCATAGTAATCACGCTTACTCATCTCTTCACACTCCCGATTTTCTCACATAAATACGATTGTATCATTTTGATTTGACCTTTTTCAATTGCTTTCATCATTGGAAAGAAAAAAAGTCAAAGCCAAGAGATCCTGACTTTGACTTTCTGACGAGTACGTTTCAGCAGTCTTTTTCAAAAGTAAAGGTGATTATTTTTTCTCTTGATCGTCGTTTACTTCTTCGTATTCTGCATCCACTACATTGTCATCTGCTTTTTGAGCACCTTCAGCGCCGCCTTCTTGCTGAGCTTGTGCTTGTTTTGCAGCTTCTTCATAGAGCTTTGTCGTTAGTTCTTGAACGATTGTTTGCAGCTCATCTTTTTTCGCTTTGATGTCTTCAAGCTCGCCT
Organism: Bacillus pumilus; assembly: GCF_038738535.1. Classification (NCBI taxonomy): domain Bacteria; kingdom Bacillati; phylum Bacillota; class Bacilli; order Caryophanales; family Bacillaceae; genus Bacillus; species Bacillus pumilus. Next base: position 2,216,209 of record NZ_CP046128.1, read on the forward strand.
TTTTCGATCGCAGCTTTCAGTGCATCTTTCGCGTCGTTTGCTTTTTTCACTTGCTCTTCATCGATTTTGCCTTCTAGATCTTTTAATGTTTTTTCAGTTGTAAACACTAATTGATCTGCTTCATTGCGCACTTCGATTTCTTCTTTTTTCTTCGCATCTGCTTCAGCATTTTCTTCTGCTTCTTTCACCATTTTTTCGATCTCATCATCAGAAAGACCTGAAGAAGATTTGATTGTGATGTTTTGCTCTTTGCCTGTACCCATATCTTTCGCACGTACGTTGACAATACCGTTTTTATCGATATCAAAAGATACTTCGATTTGCGGTACGCCGCGTGGTGCTGGCGGGATGTCAGTCAATTGGAAACGGCCTAATGTTTTGTTGTCTGCAGCCATTGGGCGCTCACCTTGCAGGACATGGATGTCTACCGCTGTTTGGTTGTCAGCAGCCGTTGAGAATACTTGAGATTTACTTGTTGGAATGGTTGTATTACGTTCAATCAGCTTCGTGAATACGCCGCCCATTGTTTCAATTCCTAAAGAAAGTGGTGTTACGTCAAGAAGAACAACGTCTTTGACATCTCCTGTGATGACTCCCCCTTGGATCGCCGCACCAAGAGCAACCACTTCATCAGGGTTTACACCTTTATGAGGCTCTTTGCCTGTTTCTTTTTTGATTGCTTCTTGTACTGCAGGAATACGAGTTGATCCACCAACAAGGATGACTTTATCAATCTCGCTAGCAGATAAACCAGCATCTTTCAATGATTGACGTACAGGTGTCATTGTACGCTCTACAAGATCTGCAGATAGCTCTTCGAATTTAGCACGCGTCAGCGTTAATTCAAGGTGAAGAGGACCTGCTTCTCCAGCTGTGATAAATGGCAATGAGATTTGTGTAGAAGATACACCAGAAAGATCTTTTTTCGCTTTTTCAGCAGCATCTTTTAAACGCTGAAGCGCCATTTTATCTTTAGAAAGGTCAATACCATTTTCTTTTTTGAATTCAGCTACTAGGTGATCAATGATAACTTGGTCAAAATCGTCTCCACCAAGACGGTTGTCACCAGCAGTTGAGCGTACTTCAAAGACCCCGTCTCCAAGCTCAAGGATTGATACGTCAAATGTACCGCCGCCAAGGTCGTATACAAGAATCGTTTGATCTTCTTCTGTTTTATCTAAACCATACGCAAGTGCAGCTGCTGTTGGTTCGTTGATGATACGTTCTACTTCAAGACCAGCAATTTTACCAGCATCTTTTGTTGCTTGGCGTTCTGCATCGTTGAAGTAAGCAGGAACTGTGATAACAGCTTTTGTTACTTCTTCGCCAAGATAGCCTTCAGCATAAGATTTAAGGTGTTGAAGAATGATTGCAGAGATTTCCTGCGGTGTATAGTTCTTGCCTTCAACTTCTACTTTATAATCTGTACCCATATGTCTTTTAACAGACATGATCGTGTTCGGGTTTGTAATTGATTGACGTTTCGCTACTTCACCAACTTGGCGCTCTCCGTTTTTAAAAGCGACAACAGATGGTGTTGTACGTGCTCCTTCAGCGTTTGCAATAACTTTTGGCTCTCCGCCTTCAAGTACTGCAACACATGAGTTTGTTGTTCCTAAGTCAATCCCAATGATTTTACTCATAATCGATGACCTCCCATTATGTAGTTATTGATTTACTTTTACCATTGATGGACGAATAACTCGGTCTTTGAGTTTATAGCCCTTTTGCAATTCTTCTACTACGATATTTGAATCGACGTTTTCATCTTCAACTTGCATGACGGCTTGATGAAGGTTTGGATCGAACTCTTTGCCGACAGCTTCAATCGGTTCAACGCCTTCATTTTTCAACGCTTCTACCAGCTGGCGGTAAACCATTTGCATTCCTTCTAACAAACTTTTCGTCTGCTCATTGTCTGGATCAATTCCAAGCGCTCTTTCAAAGTTGTCAAGAGCTGGGAGAAGATCGCTGACAACATGTTGAGAACGATATTTTTGCACGGTCTCCACTTCAGTTCGAGCACGGCGTTTATAGTTTTCAAAATCTGCTTGAACACGCAGAATTTTGTTTTCTTTTTCATCTAGAAGCTGCTGCAATTCATCGATTTTCTCTTGGAAGGCAGACTGTTCATCATGTGTTACTTCCTCAGTATCTGCTTGAACTGCTTCTTCTTGTGCTTCAACCTCTGCTTCTTGCTCAGGTGTCTGTTTTTCTTCTGACATTGTGTTCACCTCCCTCAAAAGATTCAAGAATACGAAGGGGCAATGCCCCTATCTTTTATCACCCTACTCATCATACAAATTGGAAAGTGCGTTTGACAAGTCTTTTGATACATGATGCAAAAGACTAACGACTCGCCCGTAATCCATGCGGGTTGGACCGATGATGGCAATGGAGCCAAGTGATTTTTGATCAATCGAATAAGTGGCTGTGATCAAACTGCAGTTCTCCATTGCTTCCAAATTGTTTTCTGAACCGATTTTAATGGTGATTCCTTGCTGATTTGGATGAAACAGCTGCATGACATCATTCTTTTGCTCAATCAGCATCATGAGTGAGCGAATGCGGTCGATGTCATGAAACTCTGGCTGATTCAACATATTAATCTTCCCGCCAAAGAAAAGTTTTGATTCATTTTGTGTCGATGTAAATGTGCTGCCCAGCGCATCTAAAATGTGATCATAATCTTTTAAATGTGTGCGCAGAAGCATGACCACTTCTTTATACATCCTGTCCTTCAGCTGGTCCATTGGAACGCCAGCTAATCGGCTATTCAAAATATTCATCAGCTTCTCAATATCGGAGACATCGAGATGCTCAGAGAAGGTAATGGTTTTGTTTTCAACATGCCCGCTATCTGTAATCATGATCGCTACTGCTTTGTTTGGCTGAACGGGGACAAGTTGAATTTGCTTTAATCGATTTTCACTCAGCTTTGGACCAAGCACAATCGATGTATAGTTTGTGAGATCTGATAAAATTTCCGCCGATTTTTGAACTGTTTTTTCCAGCTCAAAAATTTTCTCCTGAAAAGCCGACTGGATGAGCACAAGTTCTTTAGACGACAGTTTTCGCGGAGAGAGCAAATGATCTACATAATAACGATATCCTTTTTCTGAAGGAATTCTTCCAGATGAAGAATGGGTCTTTTCAATAAAACCAAGTTCCTCCAAATCAGCCATTTCGTTTCTAATCGTCGCAGAGCTGAATGTGATGTCCTCTTTTTTAGAAAGAGTCCTTGACCCAACTGGCTGCGCCGAACGAATAAAGTCATTAATGATGACTTGCAGAATCAAAAGCTGACGATTTGTTAACATCATCATCACCCCTGTTAGCACTCTCTTTCAACGAGTGCTAATTGTATAAACAAAATTACCAAACTCAAATTAAAATGTCAATTATAACTCACCGAGAAACGCTTGAAATACTTCATTTCCTAACAATTTCCCTTTTCTTGTTAAACGAATGCCGATGTCATCTTTTACAATGAGACCTTTTTCTTCTAATTCTTCAAGAACAGTGGAAAAAAGAGCTTCTGGTGCAGCACCATATTTGGCTTGGAAGTCGGCACTTTTCACCCCTTCGATCTTTCGAAGGCCTAAGAACATTTCTTCTTCTATCTGCTCTGCTTTTGTGACCTGATGAGTTTCCTTATACGGGAACCCAGTTTGCTCAATCAGTTCCAAGTAATGCTTCACAGGCCCTGCGTTCACATTTCGGATGCCATCTACATACCCGTGTGCTCCTGCACCGAAACCGAAGTAGTCTTCATTGCTCCAATAGGTCAGGTTATGCTGGCTTTCAAAGCCAGGTTTTGCGTAATTGCTAATTTCGTATTGCTTTAATCCATGTCGCTCCATTTCATCCATCACAAGCTCATACATTTCAGCCTCACGTTCTTGCGGCGGTAAATGCAGTTTGCCTTTTTGCATTAAGTTGTAAAAAACTGTTTTCGGCTCCACTATCAGTGAGTAGACAGAATAATGCTCTGCCCCTAATGAGAAAGCTGTCTCAAGTGAATTCATCACATGATGCTTTTCTTGATGCGGCAATCCAAACATGAGGTCGAGGCTAATGTTGTCAAATCCAACGGCTCTTGCTCGCTGGAAAGACGTGAGGACATCTTTCTTTTGATGAACTCGTCCGATTTTTTTGAGTAAATCGTCTTCAAAGGTTTGCACCCCAAAGCTTAGCCGATTGACGCCGGCTGCTTTTAACACATGCAGCTTCTCGAGTGATAATTCATCTGGGTTTGCTTCCACTGCAAATTCAACCAGATGTTTTGCCGGTTTTAACACTCGGTGAATGCTGTTCATGAGCTGGTCTAGCTGGCTGACGGTCAGTGATGTCGGCGTTCCCCCGCCAATAAAGATCGTCTTTAGTTCTTGCTCGCCCTTTTGCTCGATCGTGTGCTGCATCTCTTTTTCAAGAGCCGCTAAGTATTCATCGACTGGCTGCGTTTTAATGAAAAATTTATTGAAATCACAATAGTGGCAAATGTGCTCACAAAATGGAATATGAATGTATGCTGCTTTCATTTGATGACACCTTCTTTACAGGTAAAGAGCCGCAGTTTATCGCTGCGGCACCTTTGTTTGTTTTCGACTATAAACGCCAAGGCTGACATTGTAAAGCAGGTTGCCTTGAGGGTGTTATTTTTTTGGTGTGCTGTCGTCCATCTTCAGCACAGCCATAAATGCTTCTTGCGGGACTTCAACAGAGCCCACTTGCTTCATGCGCTTTTTCCCTTCTTTTTGCTTCTCAAGAAGCTTCCTTTTCCGGGAAATGTCTCCACCATAACATTTAGCAAGTACGTTTTTACGCATCGCTTTAATGGTAGAACGAGCCACGATTTTTTGTCCAATCGCTGCTTGAACTGGTACTTCAAAATGCTGGCGTGGAATGAGTTCTTTCAGCTTTTCTACGATGATCTTGCCTCGTTCATATGCGTAATCACGGTGAACAATAAAGGAAAGGGCATCGATTTTTTCGCCATTCAGCATGATATCCATTTTCACTAGAGTAGATGGGCGATAGCCAATCAGCTCATAGTCAAAGGACGCATAGCCTTTTGTGTTGGACTTGAGCTGATCAAAGAATTCGTACACGATCTCCGCCAAAGGAATTTCGTACACAATGCTCACTCGGTTTGCATCAAGGTATTGCATATCAATGAAATTGCCGCGCTTTCCTTGGCAAAGCTCCATGACAGAGCCTACATAGTCATTCGGCACCATCATTGTTGCTTTTACGTATGGTTCTTCAATTCGCTCAATCTTTTGCGGATCAGGCAGATTGGACGGGTTATCTACGACGATTTTTTCTCCGTCTGTCATATACACATCGTAAATAACACTTGGTGCTGTCGTAATAAGATCGATTTTGAATTCACGTTCAATCCGTTCTTGGATGATTTCCATATGAAGCATTCCAAGAAAGCCGCAGCGGAAACCGAAGCCAAGTGCTTGGGATGTCTCTGCCTCATATTGAAGGGAAGAATCATTTAATTCAAGCTTTTCTAGGGCTTCACGTAAGTCATTATATTTCGCTGTGTCAATCGGATAAAGTCCGCAGTACACCATTGGGTTCAGCTTTCTGTATCCTGGCAGCGCTTCTTTCGCTGGGTTCTCCGCACTTGTGATCGTATCCCCCACACGTGTATCACCGACATTTTTAATCGCTGCTGTTAAGTAGCCAACATCTCCAACAGTGAGTTCATCTGTCGGCATGGCTTTTGGTGTGAATACGCCGACTTCAAGCACTTCAAATTCTTTGCCCGTCGCCATCATTTTGATTTTCTGACCTGGTCTGACGGTTCCTTCAACAATTCGTATGTACGCAATAACGCCGCGATACGCATCGTAGAGAGAATCAAAAATAAGAGCTTGAAGCGGTGCTTCTGGGTCTCCAGCAGGTGCCGGCACCTTTTCGACGATTTGTTCTAAAATATCTTCGATCCCAATACCCGCCTTAGCAGAGGTGAGAACAGCTTCAGACGCATCCAACCCGATGACATCTTCAATTTCTTCTCTTACACGCTCAGGCTCTGCACTTGGCAGATCGATTTTATTGATAATCGGAAGAATCTCTAAGTTGTTATCAAGAGCTAAATAAACGTTCGCAAGTGTCTGTGCTTCAATTCCTTGTGCTGCATCTACTACAAGAATCGCACCTTCACAGGCAGCAAGGCTTCGAGATACCTCATAGGTGAAGTCGACATGCCCTGGTGTATCAATCAGGTGCATAATATATTCTTCTCCATCCTTCGCCTTATATTTCAGCTGGACAGAGTTTAATTTAATCGTTATGCCGCGTTCACGCTCTAAGTCCATGGAATCAAGTAATTGTTCTTTCATTTCTCGCTGAGTAATCGCCGCTGTTTTTTCCAAAATACGGTCCGCCAATGTGGATTTCCCATGGTCAATATGGGCGATAATGGAGAAATTTCGAATTCTTGATTGCCGTTCTAATCGTTTTTCTTTATCTGTCACAATCTATCACTCCTACTATAAAACGCGGGTTGCGCTAGCTTAGATTATATCAATAGGGCTGTAAAGATTCAATCGAAATCAAGAAAAGCCGCTCATCGGTCAGCGGCTTTAGTCATATGGTATTGATTTGTTTATTTCCCATTCATCCAATCATAAAGAGAACGGGCTGCATGTGTCATGCCATCAGACAGCGCTTTTCCTGCCTTGGAGAAGGCATTAAAGCTCTCTATTTCCTCAAGCTGCTTTTGTTTTTCGGCAAGATCCTTTTCTGTAACAGCCGTTCCTAAGATAGAGGCTTCTCGTTCTTCATCGTCGTTCATTTGGATGGAGAACGCGCCTTTTAATTGTGGGTCATGGTAACCCTTCATTTGCAGCATGCCATTATTCGCCTGCTGCATTCCTAAAAAGACGCCAAATAGCAAGACTAGTCCTAAAATAATGGTTTTTCCAATAAATGATCCCATGCACCGTCACCACCTTAAGAGCGTTTTTTCTCATCCTTTGCTTTGCCGTTCACCTTTTCCGCGTCCCAGAAAATGTCGCTGAAGACATCAGCTGCTGCATTGGATGCATTTTTCAACTCTTCCATATTATTATCCACTCCGCCAAATTCTAAAAGTAGGGCTTTGTCGGATAAATCTTGATTATAAATTCCATTATCGCCAATTTCTCCTTTGGCAAACACACCGACACTGAGACCTTTATATTTTTTCTCCATCAAATGGTGGAACTCCGTCGCAAGCTTGAGATTTTTCTCATAGCTTTGATTCTTCTTCCCTACAACAAACGCAATTCTCGCATATTTTTTTCCTTTGATCTCGACAGTGGTGTCTTTCTTTCTTCTTGAGTCACGGTGGATATCAATTAAGTATTCGAGGTCATCATTTTTCGCTAAGGCTTCTTTTACGACCAATCTTGATTCATTATAAGATTGAGGATACTTTAATCCTTTTTGCAGGAGCCTTTTTTCAACTTCCGTTTTGTCGACCGTATTCCCGATTCCTTGCTGATCAAGCGCCTTTCCGAACATGTCGCCGACAAGGGTGACATTCACTTTTGAGTGCCGTGCATTGTTTGGATTCGTTTCTCCTTTTAAAAATGGTAAATATGATTCCGTATTATGCGTGTGGTAAATGTACACGGCTTTTCGTTTTCCTGTCGACCGGTCCGGCTCTTTCGCAGGCTTTTTCGGCACATCTTTGTCGAGCTTGTCCAGCTCTGCCAAATTTGCTTCTTTTTCATCTTGGATGACTTCACTTGGCGGCGGCGATTCCATTGGCATGTTGGTATAGTCTGTTCCTTCACCCGCTAAGATGATTTTTGTATCAAAATGTTCAAAACCTGGGAGTTCTCTCCCTAGAAAACTACGCGGGTCTTCTAAATTGATACTAGTCGCAAGCTTGAGTGACAGTCCAGAGAAATGAAACCCTTTTTGATCTTTCGGGACTGCTGAGGCGAAATATTGATTTTCCATACCCATTAATGTAGCGAAGAACGCTCCGGAAAGCTCATCTGCTACACCATATAGCGAGGCTTGCGGCCTCAGCTCTGGCTTTAAAGATGTCAACGCCCCTGACATCACAAACACCACAACAAGCGAGGCTATAAATAAGAAAATGCTTTTCACTACTTTTGTTCCATTAATCGCAACGACCAACTGTCGAGGACGGCGGGGTCTTTTTTTCATGATTTACTCCCTCCAGCACGCTTTCTAGTAATTACACTATGAGCGAGCTAGAGAAAGTAGAACCGATTAATGATTATAAGAACCCATGTTATCTTGAGAGATTTTTTGATGGAGTGCTGTATTTAATCCATTGGCGAGTACGTTTGCCATATCATCAATGAATGTATCCACTTCCTTAGGCGTGACCATTAAATTTTGCCCTAGCGGCGCAAGTACTTCATGGATCAGCTGCCGTTTCTCTTCTTCCGGAAGAGTCCCTACGATACCTAAAAATGATTGACGCGTTTCCTCATCTGGTAAGTCTTCTTCATTTAGCACTTTTTTCTTCCCAAAAGTCAAACCAGCCGGCACAAGAGAGCGGGACGGCCGGTCATCTTTCAGTTCTCTACCAAAATGCTTTAAGACATAATCAATTGTGTCACTTGCAATGGTTACTGCATCTACCACTGTTGGAACGCCAATCGCAATCACTGGAATCCCCAACGTTTCTTTGCTTAATTCTTTCCGCTTATTCCCTACACCTGAACCGGGATGGATGCCTGTATCAGAGATTTGAATCGTGGTATTCACCCGTTCCACTGCACGAGCAGCAAGAGCATCGATTGCAATGACAAAATCAGGTTTGGACCGCTCGATTACACCTTGTATAATGTCGCTTGTTTCAATACCGGTCAGTCCCATCACTCCCGGTGATAAAGAGGACACTGGGCGATACCCTTCCTGTACATTTTCCGGCTGCAATTCAAAGAGATGCCGGGTCACAAGCAGGCTTTCAACCGTGAGCGGGCCTAGCGCATCTGGCGTGACATTCCAGTTTCCTAGTCCTACTACAAGACAGCTCGCATCAGCCTGAATGCCTCGGTCTTTTAAAAACTGAGCAAAATGACGCGCAAATACTTCGACGACTTTTTCCTGCATCTCAGAATCTTTCTCCCGAATGCCCTGCGCCTCAAGCGTCAAGTATGTTCCTGTCTTTTTGCTGGTCAGCTCCTCCCCTTCTTTCGTGATCTCCACTGTGCGTATACGGATGCCATGCTCCTCTTTTTCCTTTTCGACAATCCCTTGAATTCCGTCCTTTTTGACGACATTCGGATCGTTCTCTTGTTCTAGTATCTCTTTTGTTTCAACAGCCAAGTCTGTCCGGATTTGATAAGCACTTAAATCAAGTTTCTGTTTCTCCATAAAAAGACTCCTTCCACCAAGTAATTAACAGTAGTCTTTCCATCTCTTTAAAGAAACATTCGAGCGCTTCATCAATGAAAAATACTTTACATTTATATTGCATTCTAAAGGTGTGTTTGATAGAATACAACTTGTTCTATTGTGAAGATTTAACCTTAAGACAATTGTGTTTAGGTTGTATCTTAGGAGGTGAAACACATGCCAAATATTAAATCAGCGATCAAACGTACAAAAACGAATAACGAACGCCGTGCACATAACGCAACAATCAAGTCTGCGATGCGTACTGCGATTAAACAAGTTGAAGTTTCTGTAGCTAACAACGATGCTGAGCAAGCAAAAGCTGCTCTTTCTTCTGCTGCAAAACGCATTGACAAAGCCGTTAAAACTGGTCTTGTACACAAAAACGCAGCTGCGCGTTACAAGTCAAGACTTGCTAAACAAGTAAACGGACTTTCTGCATAATGCTTGCAACGCCTCAGTGATGAGGCAACTGTTTAACTGTACGTCCGTCCTGACCGGCTCAGCCATTAGGACAGACTGGCAATTATACATCTAAACAAAAACGACCCTCTTTTTAGAAGGTCGTTTTTTTATGTTCAAGCGCCCAATAGTCGAAGCAGGAACAATTCTAACAATAGCTGCTTGTCCTTTTTACCGGTTTTCATTTCATAATCGATCGTTGATAGCTCTTTGACAATCTGCTTGAGCTCTTCTTCTGAAAACAGCCTTGCCTGATCCATAGCAAGTTTGACGCGGAATGGGTGGACTTTTAGATTTGAAGCAATTTGTTTTTGCCCATATCCTTGCTGAGCGAAATACTTCGTCTGCAAAATCAATCGAAATTGAGTTGATATGAGTGCTAATATTTTAATGGGTTCCTCATTTTGTTTCAGCAAATCATAAAACATCTGCATGGCCTCAGAGCGGCGTCTGTTGACAATTTGGTTAATTAATTCGAAAATATTCTGCTCTAAGCTTCTTGCAACGAGCTCATTGACATCCGCTAATTCAATTTCTTCTCGTTCTCCAATATATGTACTCAGCTTCCTGACCTCTTGAAACAATGTGGATAGACTCCCACCGCATAGCATCACAAGCTGCTCAGCCGCTTCAGATGTCATCGCCTTTCCTTCTGTTTTCACCAGTGTAATGGTGAAATCCGTTGTTTCTTTTGGGTTTAACTCTTTTGCCTCAACCATAGCCGCTTTCTTTTTTAGCAATTTGGTGATTTTCTTCCGTTCATCCAGCTTTTCATATGGTGCTAATAACACGAGAATGGTATAAGGCGCCGGCTTTTCTAAATAAGCTTCTAACACAGAAAGCTCATGCTCAATCTTCTCCTTTTTCTTTTCCGCTGTAAGAAAATAAGGATTCTTGATCACAACGAGACGCCTTTCTCCCATAAACGGAAAGGTTTCTGCATCCGTCACAGCCTGTTCAAGCGGCACCTCTTCCATATCAAAGACGGAGTAATTAAAATCCTTCGTCTCCTCGTCTACTACAGCTTGTCTTAATTTAGCTGCTGTTTCTTGCAGTAAATACGTTTCTTTTCCATATAAGCAATAAACGGGATGGATATCCCCTCTTTTTAAATTGTTCCAAACTTCAAAGACCATAAATTGAATCCCTCTCTTTCACTTCCTCCTCTATCCTAAAGTGTGTGAAGACATTAGTAAAGAGGAAGCTGAAAGTGCCGCCTCCTCATTTATAGTAAACGTCTGGTGCAAGCTCCCGGGTCAGCTCGCTGTCAGACGATATTCATAAAATGATCATGAAAATGGAAAACGGTTACTTTACCTTCTAGCAATTCCAAATGAGTTCAAGTATACTAAAATTAGCCAGGAGGGATGAAAATGAATGAATTTGAAAAAAATGTTCAAAGCAAGCGGAATGATGTGACCGACTCAGCCGTTGGTTTTATCGTCACATTCGGATTTTTCGCCTCAATGTTTATTTTGGCAACAATTATACACCTCGTTGGATCTTAACTTCATGATTGCTAAATGACTGCCGTTTTGGCAGTTTTTTTATTGATTTTGTAAGATATCATATGGAGGTTGCGTGTAAAACGTTCCTTTCTTCTCAAGAAATTCATAGGTCACACTTCCGTCTCGATCTGTGCGGTACACCTCCATTTGATGATCCTTTAGTTTTTTCAAAACTTCCTGATGAGGATGCTGATAACGATTGCGTTCACCAGCCGAAATGAGTGCATAGGACGGCTCCAGATGTCGAAGCCACTCCTCACTTGTTGACCCTTTACTGCCATGATGCCCAACCTTTAAGACATCCGCTCGCAGGTGGGGATAGGCTTCTATGATGTCTCGTTCCCCTTCTTGTTCAAGGTCTCCAGTGAACAGAAAACGTTTCCCACCAAGAGTAAAAGCCAGAACGAGTGAATCATTGTTCTTACTTGTCACCCGGTCTTGCGAAGGGTGCAGAACCTCAAATATGTGCTCTCCAACTCGGAGCTGATCTCCTCTTTCTAATTCATCAATAAATATCCCTTTTTTAGCTGCTTCTTTTAGCAGCTTTGCGTCCTCTGGACTTCGGGCAAAGCCTTTTGGTATGGCCAGCCGCTTTACTTTATTTCGGTTGATTAAACGAACCGCTTCTCCCATGTGATCTTGATCCGCATGCGTGAGAATCAGCACATCAAGTTTTGCTATACCTTTAGAATGCAGAAACGGGATCAGCGTTTGATCACCGATCGTAGATACTTTACGTCTTTTTTTCCACGGTTCCTCTTCAAAAGAAAGTCTGCCCCCTGTATCCACAAGCAGATGCCCCTTTCGATAGGGCAGTTGAATAAACAAACTATCCCCCTGCCCTACATCCAGCATCGTGACCTCCCCTTTTTGGAGAAAGTTCGGAGTAAAAAAGTGTACACTCAAAACACCAATGGAAAAAAGAATTGGCACAGAATAGGATTTCACAGAAGCTTTGCACTCCATCACAAACAGCAGAAAAACAATGGCACTCACTTCCAGAAGAATATGCCACCAAGTAGATTTCATAAAAATCAAGTTAAACCCATCAAAAACTGCCATATGTGCTGACAACTGATGACTTAGCTGGATGACCGAATCAAGCAGCTGGAACAATGCTTGTCCAAGAGGGAGATAAATGATGGACAAAAGAAAAAAGAGTAAGGACAGAGGCAGGACAACCGTCGTATAAAAAGGGACAAACATCATATTCAATGGGATGCTCAGCAAAGAAAATTGCTGAAAATGATATAAAAGAACAGGAAGCGAGGCAAGCTGCGCAACAAAGGATATAAGGAATAACTGCATCACTGCACTTTTCGCTTGTGATAAGATTCTGGTCGATAACAAAATAAAGAACGTTACCACGAATGAAAGCTGAAATCCGATATCAAATAGAAATAGAGGATGAAACGCTAATAAGAGTAAAAACGTTGCGCTTAATACGACAGCAGAAGGCTGTTTCATTTCTTTCGGCAGGCTCGTCATCACTAAATAGATTCCTGCCATGAGACAAGCTCTTAAAACCGATGGTGCAGCACCTGTCAAACAAGCATAAACAGGAAGAAAGCATAATAAAAGAATACGTGCTGTCTCTCTTGTCACACCGGCACGAAGCAGACACCAAAATAAACAGGCAAGAAGCGTTTGCACATGCAGTCCTGAGATCGCTAACAGATGAATAATGCCGAGCATTTGATAGTCTCTTAATGTGTCAGGATCAATCAACTCACGATCACCAAAAATAAGGGCCTGTACAATGCCTACAGAGTTTTTCGGCACATGATCTTCTAAGAATTTTAAGCCATTTTGCCTCATCGCTTGAAGATAATAGGAAGGTCTGTCTTTTTTTGTACAGCCTTTGATTGACTGCGGTAAGAAAATGGCGCTAATGCCTTTTGATTTTAGAAATTGATCATATTGAAACCCGTTAGGAATGGTTGCGTGTTTAGGCGGCCGAACATCACCTGTCATATGACAGCTCATACCTGGCTCTACATCTTTTAGCGCCTCTTTTTCACGCTCTGTTTTAATGGTATAGAAAGCGGCTAGCCGTTCATGTTCTGTTGACACAGTTGCTGAAAAACGATTGCCATCTGTCTTCGGAATACTTTCAATCACAACGGAGCCGGAAAGAAATTTTTCTTGTACAGGTTGATCCGTTTCAAAAAACTCATGAACCATAAAAATAAGAGTATAAACAGCTCCACATAGGCTGATCATGAGAAAGAGCTTGGGAATTTTTTTCAGTAGGCTGAGAAGTAATATGATGAGAAGAAAGAGAAGGAAATACATATGAAGATGATATGCAGCCAGAGCAATTCCAACAGCTGCTGAAATTGCCCCAAACGGCAAATAATTAAACATAGGAAGTAAATAATTGATTCGCCTTCTCATGCATAACGCGAATTTCTGTTTCACTAAGTCCTGATTCACTTAGCTTGCCAATTAAATCTGCAACAAAGGCCAATTTTTCTTGATTTTTTAAGTCGATGATCATTTCATCCAGTTCAACTTGTTCCGTTTGAACACCTGCCTGCTCAAATAAATCAACGGCATATGGGTGATTTTTATAATCCTTTGCATAGTACACGGTTCGAATACCTGCTTGAATAATGGCTTTACAGCACTGCAAACAAGGAAAATGCGTGACATATATTTCAGCATCCGCTGTAGGTGCACCAAATTTGGCACATTGTAAAATAGCGTTCATTTCCGCATGGATGGTGCGAACGCAGTGATGATCAATGACATAGCATCCCACATCTGCACAATGGACATCACCAGCAATTGAGCCATTATATCCCCCTGCAATGATACGCTTGTCTCTGACGATGGTCGCCCCAACAGCTAACCGCTCACAGGTGCTTCGTAAAGCAAGCAAATGGCTTTGTGCCATAAAATATTGATTCCATGAAATTCTTTCCACGAGCTGATCCCTCCAGAATGATGGTTGGTATTAAGTGTACATGCCTTCCTTCTATACCGTCAATTCTACTTCACGGTCAATTCACTTTTCAGCCGTTCAATGGTCTTCTCCCCAAAACCTGAAATGTTCCGCAAATCTTCAATTTGTTGAAATTCCCCGTGTTCCTCTCTGTACGTAATGATGGCTTCTGCTTTAGCTGGCCCTATTCCGTTAATGGTTTGCAATTCCGCCGCATCAGCCTGATTGACATTGACACCTTGACTCTTTTCTTTACCCGATGGAGCGTCAGCAGCTGCTATTTGCGTCTGCCTCTCCGCTTCTCCCTGCTTCCGGACATAAATCATCATACTGTCCTCTAATTTTGCTGCTTGATTGATTTCAATCGTGTCTGCTTTACTAGTAAAGCCCCCTGCTCTCCGAATCGCTTCTTCTACCCGTGCATCAAATTGAAACGTATAAACCCCTGGCTTTTTCACAGCTCCTTTGACCTCTACAAAAATGGGAGGTGATTCATTATCGGTCTTTTCTTGTTTGTCTTCTAATGTGACTTGTATGTCTTTATCTTCCTTCAATACACTTGGCTCTCTGCTGCTCTCCCTATTTCCTGCGAAAAGGAAGAAAGTGATGATGATCACGACCATGAGCCCAGCTCCGATATAAAGACTGTATTTTTTCAATGGAATGAGTCGCTTCACGTGCTCACGCTTCTTTCAATCATATTTTTCTATTGCTCAACATACTGTTTAGAAGATAACAGATCCTATGCGCCTAAGGAGGGAGAACGTTTGAATATCGGGATAATCGGTACAGGAAACATGGGTACCATACTTACTGAGGCATTTATTGAATCAAAGGCAGTCAATCCCTCATCCATCACCATCACAAACCGGACCATAGAAAAAGCGTTCAATATAAAAAAGAACCACCCAGAGCTTGAAGTAACGAAACAGCTTACAGGAGCTGTCATGAATAAGGATTTCATCTTTGTTTGTGTCAAGCCGCTTGATATTTATCCACTTTTAAAAGAGCTGAGCCCTCTTTTAACAGAACAGCAAACCATTGTCATCATTACAAGTCCGGTTCACCCTGAACAGCTTCAGGATATCGTTCCTTGTCAAACAGCCAGGCTGATTCCAAGCATTACGAACCGTGCTTTATCAGGAGCGTCACTTTTAACATTTGGATCGTCATGCAGTGTCGCGACGAAAACAGCGTTAAGACAGTTAGCTTCC
This sequence comes from Bacillus pumilus, assembly GCF_038738535.1. Taxonomy (NCBI): domain Bacteria; kingdom Bacillati; phylum Bacillota; class Bacilli; order Caryophanales; family Bacillaceae; genus Bacillus; species Bacillus pumilus. The sequence goes on from NZ_CP046128.1 coordinate 2,231,724, forward strand.
TGCATTTCAACACCCATTGAGATTCATCATTCGATTACAAGAGCGGCGTCAGATATCGTCAGCTGCGGTCCTGCCTTTATCAGCTTTCTCGTTCAGAAAATGATTGAAGCAGCTGTCGAAGAAACAGATATTTCTAAAGAAGAAGCCACCACCTTATCAGAAGATATGCTTGTAGGACTTGGCCGTTTGATTGAAAAAAGAGTCTATACCCTTCCGACACTGCAAGACAAAGTGTGTGTTAAAGGCGGCGTCACTGGTGAAGGGATTAAAGCACTTGAAGCAGGTGTTCAAGATATGTTTCACCGCCTCTTTCAAAACACCCATGAAAAATTCGATGAAGACCTTGAAGCGGTTGCGCATCAATACCCGCCAAGTGTGTTTACTGATGATCGCAGAAATTAATCATCTCTGCAACAAGCGAAAAAAGGGTTTTAAAAAACCATCGTTCCATTAAACGATGGTTTTTGGTTTCTTAGCTGAAATGAAATATCTTTCGGCGAATTCCCCAGGGACTTCATTTGTAAAATCAGCGGTCACTTCTATCTGTTCAAAGCCAGCGGACTCAAGGAACGCCGCATATGTCTCAAATGGAAATGTACGCTGTTCATGTGTCTCATCATAACGCTGATACACGTCTCCGTCCTTTACAAAAAAGCTTAAATCGTGAATGACCGAATACATGTCATCCCCTTTATCACTCTGCCAAATATAGCTGATCTCTTCATCTTGATCGGCATAAGTCGAACCTGGGAATACCTCTTCCATTTTATAAGGTGTATGAACATCAAAGAGTAAAACCCCATCTGCCTCTAAAAGCTGAAACATGTTTTTAAAGGTTTTTTTGACGTCATTTTCGTTTTTTAAGTAATTCAAGGAATCACAGCAAATAACCGCTGCTTGAAAGACTTGCTCAAAACCCGTAAGCTCTCTCATATCTTGATGTAAAAATTGAATGGACTGCTTTTTCGCCTGTGCTTTTTGCTGCGCGAAGACCAGCATTTCTTCACTGAGGTCAATTCCTGTGACTGTGTGGCCCTTTTCAGCTAACCGAAGAGAAATTTCTCCAGTCCCACAGCCAACATCAATAATGGCAGCATTCGGTTTGATATTCTGCTGGATCCACTGAACCCATTCATCATAAGGTGCATGTGTCATGAGCTCGTCATACACACCTGCAAACCCTTGATAAATCATGAGTTAATGCCAAGTGAAAGCGTTTCTCTCGGCGCATCTCCCCATAGCTTCTCTAGGTTGTAGTATCCTCTTTCTTCTTTGTGGAACACATGAGCAATGACATCACCAAGATCAATCAATACCCATCTTGCTTCATCAAAGCCTTCCATCTTCTTCACTTCGATTCCACTTTCCTCTGCAAGATGTTTTACTTCTCTTGCAATGGCCTGCACTTGCTTATCAGAGTTCCCGTGACAAATGAGAAAATAATCGGCAACAAGTGAGATTCCTTGCATATTAAGGGCAATAATATCCTCAGCCCGTTTATCATCGCATGCTCCTGCCGCGACGTTTAAAATTGATGATGAATCCATCCAAATTCCTCCTTAATTGTTCTTATGCACAAGCGAGTTGTAAGTAGCCAATGTATCTGGAAAGACTGGCTGATTCTTTTTCAATAAGAAGCTGATGGTGTTTTTTAGTGACTGAACCAACGCGCTATCCAAATAATGCTCTGCTAACTCTCTTACTTCTTCAACACCAGGGAAATGACGTCCTGGTTCGATATAATCAGCGACATAAATGACCTTTTCAAGTAATGTCATGTTTGGCCTGCCTGATGTATGAAATTCAATGGCAGTTAAAATGTCTTGATCGTCAATGCCTGCTTCCTTTTTAACCAGATAAGCACCAACTGGGGCATGCCAAAGCTCAGGCGAATATTCAAGCAATAGAGGGTTCATCTGTTCCTTCTGGATAATTCCCTTCATTTCTTCCTTTGGTCTAAATTTCGCATAATCATGAAAAATAGCGGCGATCTCTGCTTTTTTCACATCTGCACCGAACCGTTCCGCTAATGAAATGGCTGCACTCATGACCCCGAGTGTATGTGTATATCTATGCTCTGTTAACTGCTCTTTGACACAGTTCAATGCTTCTTCACGATTCATATAAATGATGCTCCTTTATATAACGCTCAACAGCTTTCGGTATCAAATAATCGACAGGTTTTTCCTGCTTTATTCGCTGCCTAATCAATGTCGATGATACATCAAAAGCTGGAACATCTGCAAATAAAAGAGGATATGCCGTACTTCCGGCATAACCCGGTCTTTTCATCCCAATAAAGGTGATCATCTGAAGCAAATCATCAATCCGATGCCATTTTGGCAAATACTCGACCATGTCCGCTCCAATCATAAAAAAGAACTCATCTTCAGGATGACGCTTCTTTAAAAGCTCCACCGTATCCACTGTATAAGATGGACCCTCTCGCTCCATTTCAATGAGCTCCAGCCGAAAATATGGATTTGACTGGATCGCCGCTTCCACCATTTTCACCCGGTGACGACTATCTGCTCGTTTCCGGTCTGTTTTATGAGGGGGCTTGTGATTTGGGATAAACCACATTTCATCAAGCCCCACTTGAAAACGCACTTCATTCGCCATCAGCAAATGACCATTATGAGGAGGATCAAACGTACCGCCGAACAACCCTATTTTTTTCATATCACATCCACCTTTACGGCAGCTTAATTTGTTTATTTTCCTTCGATTCTTTATAAAGGACAATCACATTTCCGATCGTTTGAACAAGTTCAGCTTTTGCACCTTTTACAAGTGCTTTCGCAACTTCCGTTTTGTCCTCATCGCAGTTTTGTAATACGCTGACCTTTAACAGTTCTCTTACTTCAAGCGCCTCGGAAATTTGCTTGATCATATTGTCATTTACCCCGCCTTTTCCTACTTGAAAAATAGGTGATAAATGATGTGCTTTTGCACGTAAAAAACGTTTTTGTTTCCCTTTTAACATGGTGTTCCTCCTAATTTCTCTATTACAATTGACTTCATTTTTCTGGCGTCAGGCGTGATGCCTGTCCACAGTTCAAAGGCTCTTGCTGCTTGTCCAACAAACATGCCGACACCATCTACTGTTTTCAAACCTAACCCGGCTGCTTCTTTGAGCAGCTTTGTTTCTATTGGATTATACACAATATCACAAACGACCGCTGTTTTTTTTGCGTTTGCTAAAGAAATCGGGGTTTCTTCAACATTCGGGTACATACCGATTGAGGTCGTATGGATGATGACATCATATTCCCCAAGTCGTTCTTCTGCTGTCTTTAAAGTAATGGCACTAGATGTGATGTTCCCATCTGCACTTTCAATTAAAGCCTCAGCTTTTTCAATGGTGCGGTTGGTGATATCAAAGCTTTTCGGTGCATAGTCAGCGATTGTCGTATAAATCGCTCTTGCTGCTCCGCCAGCACCAATCATTAGAAATGACAGCTCTGTTAAAGGCTGATCCAAGGCTTCAAGCAATGAATGAAGAAAGCCCTCTCCATCTGTGTTGTACCCGACGAGCTGACCTCCTTCAAGCCGCACCGTATTGACTGCACGCAGGCGTTCAGCTGTCACATCAATTTTATCAAGGTACTGCATAATGTCTACCTTGTGCGGAACAGTGACGTTAAAGCCGCTTATTCCTAAGGCTTTCATACCGCGAATGGCATCTTTAAGGTCTTCGTCTTCTACTTGAAAGCCATGATAATGTCCATCAATCCCAGCATCCTTCAATGCTGCATTATGAATATCCGGAGACATTGAATGACCAACAGGGTTACCGATTAATCCGTATAAAGGTTTCAAGGTCTCTCCCCCTTTGAACATTTAAATTAACGAACGTCTCATAAACACATGAACGCCTTTTGGCGCATAGACTTTGATTTGCTTCCCTGCATCATTTGCCGTTACCCATCCTAAGCCTGAAAAGACGATGTCCATTTTCGGCTGATCAATCGTAAAGGTATGCGGAACGAGCGGAGGGAAATCTTCCATCCCCTCTTTTGATGGCGGTGATAGCAGTTCCCCGGCATGTTTTTCATATAAATCATCTGCGTTCTCTAACTTTGTTCTGTGTATGTTCAGCTCATTTGGCATATAGCAGACAAATGACGTTCTGCCGCCTTTTACATAATCAAATCGAGCAAGGCCGCCAAAATAAAGCGTTTGTGCTTCATTTAATTGGAACGTTCTCGGTTTCAATTCTTTTTTCGGCGTTAAGATCTTCAAGTCATTTTTGCTGACATAGTGCGCCATCTGATGACGGTTGATAATGCCTGGCGTATCAAATAGAGCAGATCCGTCATCAAGCGGGATCTCAATGGCATCAAGTGTTGTACCTGGATATTGGGATGTGGTGATCACGTTCTCTTCGCCAGATACTTCTTTGATGATTCGATTGATAAATGTTGATTTTCCAACATTCGTACAGCCGACGACATAGACATTTCTTCCCTCACGGTAATGATCGATCGCTTCCATCACCTCAGGTACGCCCTGACCTCTGCTTGCACTGATTAAGAAAACATCGATCGGGTTCAATCCGTTTTCTTTCGCTTCCCGTTTCATCCAATGAATCAGACGATCTTTTTTCACGGATTTCGGTAAAATATCTACTTTGTTGCCGACGAGTAAAATCGGATTACCACCGACAATACGACTCAGCCCATTGATCCAGCTTCCGTTAAAGTCAAAAATATCAACGACCTTTACAATCAGAGAATCTGTCTCTCCAATGCTGTGCAATATATTTAAAAAGTCGTCTTCTGTTAAAGAAACATCTTGTATTTCATTGTAGTTCTTTAACCTAAAACAGCGCTGACAAATCACATCTTCTTTCAATAGAGATGCTGCCGGCGCATATCCTAATTGATCTTTATCTTCCGTCTGAATGGCTACACCGCAGCCAATACAAACAACCTTTTCCATTATTACTCTTCCTCCCACTGAATGTGGCCCTTACGCTTTAAGGCTCCTAAAATTCTGCGTTCAATCTGCCTGTTAAACTTGGTGAAAAATCCGTCCGAGGCAGCGACAGGGACGACCAAAATCGTATGGAAGCCATGACGATTCCCGCCTAGTACATCGGTCATGAGCTGATCCCCAATGACCACCACATCTTCTTTTTTCAATTGCATATCAGAGACTGCCTTATTAAAGGCTCTTCCCATAGGCTTTTTCGCTTTATAAATAAACGGGATATGAACTGGTTCAGAAAAAAGCTTGACCCTTTTTTCATTATTGTTCGATACAATCGTCACTTGTATCCCGTGATCCTTCATTTCTTGAAACCATTCAATTAAGCGGGGCGTCGCACTTGGACGGTCCCATTCTACTAGTGTGTTATCTAAATCGGTAATAATTCCTTTTACATTTCGTTCTTTTAATTTTTGCGGTGAAATGTGGAAAATGCTTTTCACAAATTCATCCGGTAAGAAATACTTCTTTAGCACAATTTGCACCCTTTCTTCCCTTGGTTTTTCAGCGATGGTGTCGAATCAAATCACAATTTGTCTGTCTATCGAATACAATGAAAAAGTTTTCGACATATGACGAGGACCTTCAACAGGTGTGGATAATTTTACACACATTATCCACCTATATTTCATCACGCTTTCATTCAATTATAAACACTCTACCCACAAGTTATCCACTTCACCATGTGGATAACAGAACGATTGTTCTTGTTTCCCATTCATGGTAGATTAAAGGTACTTCAGAGACATTCGATCAACCTATGATGATATGTCTTTTCCTTAAGTTTTATGCCAACTTTTTCAGGGGAGGTGTTTTTCCCATCATATGGGTTTCTAGTATGAAAAAGCTGTCAGATGATTTACTTATAGAATCGTATTATAAAGCAAATGAAATGAACTTAAATCGCGACTTCATTGAATTAATTGAGACAGAAATGAAAAGACGTTCGCTCGGGCATATGCTCTCTGTTTCCTCTTAATTCCATTTCGCAGGAACCATGCCTCCCGAGCACTCTCCTTTTTTAAACTCAGGTGACTGATATTATATCACTTGCGCTATAGGCTTACTACTATTTTCCGTAAAAAACACCCCTTCTCATCAAAGAAGAGGTGTCTTATTTGCAAGGCTGTTCATTCCAAAACCATAACCCTCCGCCTACGACCAAAATGACCACAAGGAACACAACAAGAAAAGCGTAACCGATTCCTGCTCCTTGAGCTGGATAAGGTGAACACGCAGGGTAAGGATAAGGGCATCCCCACATATCAGTTACCTCCTTCTAGGAAGATATACTGTTAGACTATGCTGGATGGATGGTCTTGTTTAGGCAGATGGCCATCATTTAAAAATGTTTGATGACATCACGCTCTTTGATTTCGTTATAAATAATTCTTGCCCCTTTTGGCGTCATATGATTGCCAGAAGGGTCGATCAAACCTGATTGAATCAGCGCATTGTCACTATCTTCACCAGCTTCTCGGATGAACGCTTTCCAATTGTCGACAAGCGGTACTTGCTGATCCTTGGCTATTTCTCTCGTAATGTCATTATAGGAATTTTGCCAAGCTCTTGCCCCGCCTCTCTCAGCAAAATAAGATGACTTATACCTAGAGTAGTAATACAAGCCCTTTTTTCCGCCTTCTACAACAGGTACACAGGTCATGAGAATCGGGGTAATGCCTTCTTTTCTACTTTCAGAAATGAAGTAGGATACATTTTCTTTAAATCGTTTTTTCGTCACGCGGGGATGTTTCCCATCTAAAATCGCCGCATCATTCGTACCGAACATGATGAGGACGTAAGTTGGTTTCTGCTTTAAAATATCCTGCTCAAAGCGAAGCTTCGCGTCTTCAGTTGTCTGCCCGCCAATGCCTGCATTCTTCACTTGAATTTGGCCGCGCTCGACGTTTTTCATGAGATTCACCCATTTTTCAGATGTTGGATAATCTCGAAAGTCCCAGTTTGATCCCCTTGTATTGCTGTCGCCAAATGCAATGACACTTTCTTGTTCTGGCTTTGAGCACCCAGCAGCGACACAAAGCAGGATAAAAAGGACAACACATTTCTTCACAACATTCACCTCCAAAAGCCCTCTTCATATAGTAAACGACAAGACTTTTGGTTTCAATGAATGACTGTTTTTGACGAATGCTTCCTATTGCAGTTGAACAGGTACATACGCTTTGTCATGATGCAGCAGTTCGCTCACTTTGACAAATTCATAGCCTCGATCCTTTAATTCAGGAATCACTTGTTTCAGTGCTTCTACCGTCTGCTTCCGATTGCCCCCGCCATCATGCAAAAGAATGATATCGCCGCCTTGAATATGATCAATAATCCGGCTCGCAATTTTGCGTGAGCCTGGTCTTGACCAGTCCTTCGGATCTTGCGTAAAGGACCACATGACCACATCATATCCTTGCTTTGACAAAATGCGGAATGATGTCATCGTCAAGCGGCCGCCAGGGGGGCGAAATAATAAGGGTCCGCCAGGCTGAAGTGAAGCGATATGAGCCGCTGATTCTTTTAATTCCTGCTTGATCTCCTTTGATGATAACAGGTCAAAATACGTATGATTCATCGTGTGATTGCCAAGCTCATTTCCTTCGTCCACAATCCGTTCTGCGATCTTTGGATATGCGTGAATCCGGCTTCCTACGACAAAAAAGCTGGCATTTACTTGATGCTGCTTCAGCACATCCAATATTTGATTCGTGTAAACTGGATGAGGTCCATCATCAAAGGTGATCGCAATCTTTTTCCGTTCCGCTCTCATGTCCCAAAAGGCATGTCCCGTTTTTTCAAGATCGACTCGTTTTAATGTATATGCCTCTACTTCATTAGGAACAAAAGCACATAGCAGCAATATACACATCAAGACATGCAACCCTCTCATTTGACCGCCTCCACAGAACATTCTTACAGATTAAATTGCCCGCTTTTTGATGAATCATTCAGCATTCATAGTCACGGTCCGCATCTCTGACTTCTTTTTTGACATAAAAAAAAGCCGGCCCATCAGGCCCGCTTTTTGTTTCACGTTTGGTTTCTCTCTTCAACTGTCGAACGTTGCTTAGAATTCATACAGACACTCTCCTTCTTGGATTTGATTTTGAGCCCATAATAATTTCTGATAATACTGGTTGGACTTCTGGTATTGTTGAGAGGCTTCTAAGGCTGTCGCAATTTCTAGTGAGATATCCTCTATATAAGAGTATAGGCTAAGTTTTTCCAAATAATCAATGGTTTTTTGCAGTTGTTCTTCATTCATTCCTTGAACATATAAAGCATCCAGATACTCAAACATATGACAAAACAGCTGGTCTTCATGCTTCTTTGCAGCTAATTTTCCATCTTCTAATATGCGGCGTGCTTCCACTTGTTCATTTTGTCTAAAAAGCAGTTTTGCCAGCGTATAGAGCGTATGCGGAAGCGTGGGAAGCTGCTCTTTACAGGCAATATCAGCCGATTCCGTTAAATAGCGTTCTGCTTCCTCTCTATAGCCCAGCTCCCCATAACATTTTCCTAAATTATAAAGCGCTGAACTGTATATCCGCGGGTGATCAATCTGTGATGCGAGCTGTTTTGCTTTTTTTAAATGAGGCAGTGCCCGGTCTTTTCGTTTTAGATCTTGATAGTTTCCTGAGATAACAAAAAGGCACTGAATGATGCGAATAGAGTAGGCATCATGCTGATCGTATATTTCCAGCGCCTTTAAAATATGATGCATCGAGACATGCGTTTGCTTCATTATATAGTAGGCTTCTGCTACTTTAAAATGAAACTCAGCCTGCTCAATATCATCAAATACCATGGACAGCTGTTTTTCTGCCACTCGATAATATTTGACGGCTTCTAAATATTCTTTTTGACTAAACTCATGCATGCCACGAAAAAATGCATGGTAATAATGCAGCATATCAGATAACTCATGATTGGAATTTTCGATTTTATCGACAAGATTAGATACTGAGAAAGGTTGATATTTTGAAGGGTGTATATAGTCAAGCATGATTTGGTGCCGAAAACACATGAGCTGATAATAAATCAGTAAATGCTGGTCCTCTTCCATCCGTTCAATTTCCGCTTCTACTTCTGCTTTCAGGATTTCCGCATCTGGAACACTGAACTGCCGTATCATTCGATACCATTCATTAATTTTCATACCTACATGTGAAGAAAGAACCTTCCCCATGTTCCGAAAAAACCCCTTCCTTTTCGGTCTAATATTACATATTTTAGCACGCTTCTTGACCGCCAAGCACCGCAAAGAAACCGCAAACATATGAGAAGGGCAGCAAAAACAGACGAACAGAAGCCCGTTTTTTTCGAAAAAGATGATTTTTTCATCGTACAGACACAGACAATCCCCCCTTCACATACATTTGAGGATATAGGCAGTGGCCTAAACATGGTGGAGGTGAAAATCGTGGCAGGAGTATTTACAGCGATGGGATTGATGGTCAAAGAATTGGTGTTCTTAGTGTCCTATGTCAAAAACAATGCCTTTCCACAGCCCCTTTCAGGAGATGATGAAAAAAAATACTTAGCCCTTATGGCACAGGGCGATGAACACGCGAGAAATATGCTGATTGAACATAACCTTCGGCTCGTCGCCCATATTGTCAAGAAATTTGAAAATACCGGGGAAGACGCTGAAGACCTCATCTCCATCGGGACGATCGGACTCATTAAAGCCATCGAAAGCTATTCCTCTGGAAAAGGAACAAAGCTGGCAACGTATGCGGCGCGGTGTATTGAAAACGAAATTCTGATGCATTTACGCGCACTCAAAAAAACTAAAAAGGATGTCTCCTTACATGACCCCATCGGTCAGGATAAAGAAGGCAACGAAATTTCTTTAATTGATGTCTTAAAATCAGAAAGTGAAGATGTGATCGATACCATTCAGCTCAACATGGAGCTTGAAAAAGTAAAGGAGTATATCGACATTCTCGACGGCCGAGAAAAAGAAGTCATCGTCGGCCGATTCGGTCTTGATTTAAAGAAAGAAAAAACGCAGCGGGAAATAGCAAAGGAGCTCGGGATTTCGCGGAGCTATGTATCCCGTATTGAGAAGCGGGCGCTGATGAAGATGTTTCATGAATTTTACCGGGCGGAGAAGGAGAAACGGAAGCGGGAGAAGGGGAAATAATATCAAAGAAGCCGGTCTAAATTCCGGCTTCTTTTCATTCCACTAAGCACTCAACATAATAAAACCATATCATTGGTTATGGAGCTTAATTCCATTACACTCCTTATATTCATTTGCCATCGTTTCTATACGTTTATGTGAATTATGGTTAAAATGGTAAGTCAAAACAGGATCGTTCTTTACTTTTTCATCTTATTGATTAAGAATTTTAATCTCTAGTCTAAATATAGTGTTTTTTATAAACAGACAGTAATTACCATGTCGTGGCATGTCTGTTAAAGTAACCACCTGTCTTAAATCCAACTTTTTTATAGGAAAAATTGGATGGCTAGTTCTCCATGTTTTATAATTACTGATACAGAACTCCGGCTTGCTGAAGTTTTTCTATCCTTTCAAAATCCTTTACATAAATGATCTCAATTTTTTGACTGCTTTCTTCATATTCCCCTTAAAAATTAATAATCACTTTCCCTTTTGGTCGTCCATTTGCGACTAGTTCTAGCGCTTCATTTACGTTGTCTATAGTAAATAGTATTGGATGAATTGCTGGAACAATGTTGTTTTCTTCAATGATTTTGGTAATCTCTTTAAGTTGTGCGCCGTCAGAACGAACAAAAATAAAATGATATTCCACGTTTTGTTTCTTAGCTTTGCGGTCATAATTTGCGCCAGCAAGGGAAAATAATATTCGTTTCCACAATGGGGAATTTAGGTATTTCCCGAAACGTTTATTTGGTCCTGTACGGAGAGAGAGCAATCTTCCGCCCGGTTTGATGATACTCAATTCACTGTCAAATTCTTTAGGTCCCAGTGTATCAATCACGTAATCCACATTCGACAACAAGTCAACATAGTTTTCTATTGCATAATCCAAATATTGGTCTGCACCCATTTCCAAAGTGCGTTCGCGCGCTTCTGAGTTGCCACTAACAATGACATTTAGGCCCATTTCCTTTGCTATTGGTACAGCCATTTGACCAAAGCTGCCTGATCCACCTGGAATGAAGACAGATTTACCTGACTGTGCCTCAAGTTCTTCATGTAGACCTTGATACGCTGTGAGTCCAGCCAGTGGTACAGCAGCGGCTTCCACGTAAGACAAATTTTTTGGCATGGGTGCAATTGCGGCAGCATCAATTGCGGCATATTCCGCAAAAGCACCAATTTTTTTAAGGGGAAGACGTGTATAGATGGCATCTCCTACGTGAAATTCTGTCACATTTTTTCCGATTTTTTCGATAACTCCTGTCAATTCATTACCAAGCGTTAATGGGAATTCATAATCTTGAATCAGTTTCACGCTGCCTGTAATAATTAACATTTCGAGTGGATTGACTGCCGCAGCTTTGACCTTTACCAAGACTTCGTTTTCATCGATTTCTGGAATTGGAATGTCATTGACTTTGGCATGGATATTTTTTGAATACTTGGTGATCTGAGCTGCTTTCATGAGTGTTTTCATTTTTTCATTAGCATCCTTCCTTGAGATTATTACAGCTGGTGTTCCCACACTCAATCAGTAGAACAGATGTTAGAGTTCATCAGCCCATAGCGTTCGAATGCAGTACACGTCAGCCAGTGTAGCGCAATTCATGCGTCAAGCATTTTTCAGTTGTATGCCTTTTTTAAGCATTACTGTCCATTTTGCAGGTTCAATTTAAAAACTACTTTTCATTCCCTTTTTTTTGTTACAAAAATAGAGAGTCACTTCCCAGTCCCAAACTGTTTGTGGAACCTTGATATTTGCCATAAGTTATACTTATCTCTTGCGCTTTGCTACGTGTCATTGGTGCCATCGCTAAACGATTATGTTACCATATATATAAAAATTAGATTTAAAGGCTTTCTAGTATTGGAAAGATCGGCTTTCTCAACTTAAATTCATAGTTTTCATCTACAACCCCAACCACTTCATCTTTGTCATAAACCTCCATCATAAAACCTGCCATTTGCTTAGCTGTGTGGTACATAGGGAGATTTGCTTTGTAATCAAACTCTTTTATATCATTTGCATGTTTTGCGAATTCTGTTTCCGTCATTGCTGGTGCTAAAACTTTTGCCTTCATTTTCGCACCTTTCAGTTCAAGTTCTTTTGCAAGCCCTTCGGTGAAGGCACTAACATAATATTTAGAAGCAGAGTAAGCAACACTGCCAACAGCAATTACATATCCAAGTGCTGAGGATACGTTAATTAATTGAGTTCCCTCTACATCAGCATATTCTCTTACAAATAGTGTAGAAAGGATTGTCAAGGATTCTATGTTCACGCGTAACATGGTTTCTACTTTATCTAAATTCTGATCTATGACAGAAGAGGTTTCACCAAGACCAGCATTATTAATCCAAGTCTCAATTTGATACTCCTTTAAACTGTTATACAGTGTATATGCCTGATCTTTGACAGATAGGTCACTTGTCCGAATAATAACATCTAAACTAGGATTTAGATTCTGAATGGTTGATTTAAGTTCTTCTAATTTATCTAATCTTCTAGCTGCAATAATTAAGTTTTTGCCACGAGCAGCAAATGCTAATGCTGTCTCATATCCGATACCTGAGCTTGCTCCTGTAATAACTGTGTACTTCATATTATTCTCTCCTTAAAAATATTTCTCCTTGTTCTTGACCATGTTTCAGTAGATCAAATAAGAAGGTTTCCGTCTTTATAAAAATCTCTGTAACTTTTTTAGTGAACGATTTATTCCAATACGAGATCTTGGCTAGATGGCAGATCATAATCAACTGCCACTCCCACCTGGTCACCCTCAATTAGGTCAATGCCCTGTTCTTTGCTGTGTGGATCTGACCATACGGGTCACCATTTTGCGCGGCATCAGTCGTGGAAGGAATGCCATGAACCGGTTTCGAGCCCCTGGCATTATGAACGTCTTGCCGCGTAAGAAGCCTCGGTACCCTTCCTCAGCCACCTGCCCGGCCTCCATGATAGCACCACTCTGGAACAACTTCGATTCCCCAATACCCGAACGTTCAACAAAGCCGGTTGACGTCAGTCCCGGACATAGTGCCGTCACAGTCACCCCTGTACCGCTCAGTTCGTTCTCCAAAGCCTCAGTGAACGACAGCACGTACGCCTTCGTTGCGTAGTAAACCGACATCATAGGTCCCGGGAAGAAAGCCACCAACGAAGCCACATTCATCACGCCTCCTTGGCCTCGTTTGACCATATCCGGCAAGAACAGTTTCGTCATAACAGTCAGAGCCTTGATATTGACGTCAATCATATTCGTCTCTTGTTCTAACTGCGTCTCCAAGAACGTCCCGTACAAACCGAAGCCGGCATTATTGACAAGATAGTCGACGACGATCCCCTTCTCCTTGAGCTCCGCAAAAATCTCTTTCGGCACACCGGGTGAAGCCACATCCTTTGCGATGACCGTCGCTTGACTGCCATATCTTTTCCTATATTCCTTTGCGAGCTCCAAAAGCTTACCCTCGCTACGCGCCACCAGCACCAAATTATATCCTCCCTTGGCGAAACGATCCGCCAACTCTTTGCCAATTCCACCCGATACCCCGGTGATAAGAACAGTTTTTTTCATTTTACAGCACACCTCCATTTTTAGTTTAATTAAACCTTTAAAACGTTTTACAGCGTTTCTTACTGCGAGTTGTTACTATGGATGTAGGTTATCGATAATTGTAATTTTTGTATAAGAGGATTTATACTTGCCGCATATATCTCAACTGAGACCTCGCCATTATTTATTTTGGGCTTAGGGAAGTCTAAAAAAATTTGGTTTTTCACCGTAGTTTTCAATCGCTAAAACTTTCATGACAATCCTTCACATTTTTACTTAACGCACATGTATCTATTTATAAAGAATCTAAGAAAAAAAGATATGAATATCCCTAGATGGGATATTCATAATTAATTAAATTATTTTAAGAAAGGATAATCTGTATAGCCTTCTTTTCCTCCTGTATAGAGCGTGTTTTTATCAGGTTCGTTTAGAGGAGCACCTGAATGAATCCGTTCTACAAAGTCTGGATTAGCTAGTACCCAAGTGCCTACTGTGACAACATCTGCAATATTATTATCTACATCAGACGAAAGTTGATCTAGAGGACGACCTGGACGGTTAACAAGAAGTGCTTGGTCCCAAAGTTGACGCACATCTTTTAGGAATTGCTCGTTTCCAAAGTGCATTAAATGCAGATAAGCAAGGTTAAGCTTATTTAATTCACTTATTAAATAGCGATACATCTCAAGGCTATTCTCCCCCTCATCAATGCCTTGCAGTGTTCCTTGAGGAGAAAAACGGATGCCTGTTCTTTCTGCTCCTATTTCATCAACAACTGCTTTAGCTACTTCAATTGCGAATCGAGAACGCCCCTCAATCGTACCACCGTATGCATCTTGACGATGATTGGAGTTTTCACTAAGGAATTGTTGGATCAGATAACCATTCGCTCCGTGAATTTCAACTCCGTCTGCACCAGCTTCAATTGCTGAACGTGCTGCTAAACGAAACTCATTGATAACATCTTTTATCTCAAGCTCACTCAGTTCTCTTGGTGTTGGAATTTCTTTCATTCCTTCTGCCGTGAAAATTTCTACACCAGGTGCAATAGCTGACGGTGCAACTGCTTGGCGGTGGTGAGGTGTGTTATCAGGGTGTGATACACGTCCTACATGCATAAGCTGAATAAAAATATGACCGCCTTCACTATGAACTTTAGAAGTTACTTTTTTCCACCCTCTAATATGATTTTCTGTATAAATACCAGGTGTATTCGTGTAACCTTGCCCATCATCTGAAGGTTGGGTTCCTTCGCTTATAATTAAACCGACTGAAGCACGCTGACCATAGTACTCAGCTACTAAATCGCTCGGCGTACCATCTGGTAAAGCTCTATTTCTAGTCATCGGAGCCATACCTATACGATTTTTTAATTCAATGTTTCCAATACGAACTTTTTCAAATAATTTGCTCATATGAATACTCTCCTTTTTAATAAGAATTAGAATCAAGAAATAAATTTACGTGTTCTGCAAATAGTTCTGGATATTGAAACAGATGCCCGTGACCAGAATCAGGATATATAATCAGCTGTGCTTTGGGTAATTTCTCTGCTAAGATATAACTGTTTTTAGTCGGTACCATCACATCATTAACACCATTAGTAACAAGTACAGGGTGTTTGATGTTTTGTAACCATTCATAATCATGATTAGATTTTTGTTTAGCCCATTTTGCAAGAGCTTGTAATTGTGCCTCTTTTACTTGCTCTGAACTGTTTACTTTTTTCTGATTAAAAATTCTTTGTAGTGAAGCCATTCCTGCAGATTTACTTGTTTCAGTTTGTTCGTAGAAAAAGAACATAAAATCATTTATTCCATCTTCTTTCGTTCCGCCGTGACGATTCATTCTTTCAAAAATCTCTGGATTTGGATTAATACCAGCTTCAGGCGAAGTACCTGCCAAAATCATTTTTCTTACTAAATCTCCTTCTTGTAAAGCTAGCTCTTGTGCAACCATGCCACCAATGGAAAAACCAAGAATGTCGACTTGTTCTAATCCAAGTGCTTTTATAAATGTTGCTGTATCTTTTGCCATATCAGCAATTGTAGTAGGCGTTAGTCCATCGGTCTCACCAACCCCTTTATTGTCAAATAAGATTACTGGGCGTTTATTTGCAATAGGTTCAAGCATGTCTGGATCCCAGTTTTCCAACGTTCCTCTAAAGTGAACAAGAAATACTACTGGTATACCATCTTTTGTACCAAATCTCCTATATGCGTAACGAGTTCCTTCTGCTTCAATAAATTCTGATTCTGTTGGTATTTTAAAATTTCTCATTTTTGTGTTCCTCCTTAGAAATTAAAAAACGATTTATAACTATGCATTATGCTGGTTTGTTTCATGCTTATTTTAGAATGAACATTCTAAAAAGGGTAAAAAAAGAAAGCTAGTCCAACACTGAAAGTGCTAGAGAAATGATGCCTTCTAATTCTTTTTTACTGTAATCAGTTTTTATTAGTACTCTTATACCTACCAAATTGTTGTGTAAGAAACGAGATATGTTATCAGAATCGATTTCTTTTGATAGCTCTCCATTAGTTTGACCCTGTTTTATAAGGGAATTAAACATATCTTCAGTACGATTAAACATTTTTGTAACGATGCGCCCAATTTCTTTGTCCAACAAAGATAATTCAATGGCTGCATTTACTGATAGACATCCTTTTGGGTATTGTTTAATGGAATTCAGTACGAAAATAAAAACATCACGTATCGTCTGTTTAATGGATGAAGTGCTGCTGATTATGCTTTCCATCTCATTAACGATGAGCTCTTCATAATGATGAAGGGAAGCTAAAAACAATGAACGCTTGTCGCCAAATGTGTCATATATACTCCTACGGTGTATCCCCATATGATCCACCAAATCTTGCATGGATGTTTTTTCATAGCCCTGTTCCCAAAATAACTCCATTGCTTTTCTTAATACTTCTTTTTCGTCAAACTCTTTACTTCTAGCCATTTTAATTCTCCTTAAAAAAATCCATGAACCAATACTAACAAAAACAAAAGTCATCATCCATTATAGAATGAACATTCTAAAATAAACACATGAATTACAAACCATGATTACATAATACCCTTTTTAGAACGATAAGTAAAGAATTATACTTCTGCGATGAACACCCATATGTCACCAAGTCTTGCATGAATGTTTTTTCATAACCCTGTTCCCAGAAAAGCCCCATTGTTTTCTTAATGCTCTTTTTTATCAAATTTATTTCTAGACATAATCCCACCTTAGAACGTATTACCTCTTAATTCTGAGAAAGGACTAAGAATCATTGATGCATTCATCCCTCCCTCATTCTAAAATAATAAAGAATGATCACTCTCGTTTGAGTAGCAAAACAGTTAGATCTAACGTGTTTCAAGCATAGCAAATTCAAGAACGATCGGTAAAGAATTTAGAATTCATCATATGTTTTATATGGTTAGCTTTCAATTAAACGTTTTAACTTAAGCTCAGTTTCAGTATTCTCAACTGGAGTATAGACGCTGCATCTTAAATCAGTATCTCCATGCACTTGTAACGAAGTAAGATTAAACAACATTTTACCTACCTTAGCATGACGAAACTCAATTAATACTTCAGGAGCAGAGCTTATCTCATTTTCATTCCAAATTTTATGAAACTCAGGATATGCCTGTTCCATTTCTTGTATAAATTGCTCATACCAGTCATCAGCCACATACTGTCCATAATACGTTCTAAATATTGCGATATATCCTCTAACAAAATGCTCCCAATTCACTGCTAAACTTTTAAATTCCTTTCTTGCGAATAGTAAGCGTATTATATTCCTTTCTGCTGGGGTGATTTGTTCAAAATCCAAAAATACATTAGCTGCTGCTTGATTCCACCCAACAATCTGACTTCTTCTATCTGATATAATTGTTGGACAATAACGAAGTTCCTGCAAAATTTTCACTAAAGCCGGACTGATTTCCTTCTCCTTCTCATTTATAAAGGGTTGTTTCACTCCTTCCTCTAACGCTAGAGCATACAAATATCTCCTTTCATCGTTATTTAATTGTAATGCTCGAGAAATAGCATCTAATACCGAAGTAGACACTTTTATATCTCTACCTTGTTCTAACCATGTATACCATGTAAGACTTACACCGGCTAGTTGAGCCACTTCCTCTCTTCTTAGTCCTGGTGTTCTTCTGCGGGTTCCTACAGGTAAACCAACCATTTGAGGAGTAATTTTCGAACGTTGATTCTTTAGAAATTCTGATAAAGCTTGAAGTCTTGTTTCAGGTTTCATTAAAATCTCCTTTTTAAATAGTGCTAATTATACTAGGATAAACAACAACTTGTAATAGGATAACACAAAAGTTAAAGTTAATAAAAAATAAGGAGGGAAATATTATGAAAAGAGTTGTCATTACTGGAATGGGAATTATTTCGCCTCTAGGAAATGATGTAAATAGCTTTTGGAATCAACTAGTTAAAGGTCAATCGGGAATATCTCTAATTGATTCTTTTGATACTATTGATTATAAAACAAAGATAGCTGGAATGGTTCGTGATTTCGATGTAGATGGAATATTTGGGAGGAAAGAAGCCAAACGATTAGATCGATTTAGTCAGTTTGCTTTAGCAGCAGCCGAACAAGCATTAGAAAAATCACAATTACAGTTAGATAAGGTTGATCTTGAACGTTTAGGGGTATACGTTGGTTCAGGGATCGGAGGTATACAATCACTTGTTGATAATGTGAATGTATTAAATAAACGAGGTCCCGCAAGAGTAAGCCCTAGCCTTGTACCAATGATGATTTCAAATGCAGCTGCGGCTCAAATAAGTATTAGATTAGGGGCACAAGGCCCGTCATTATCACCAGTAACGGCCTGTTCAATCGGGAACACCTCTATTGGTGAAGCTTTCAATGCTATCCGAAATGATGAGGCAGATATTATATTTGCCGGTGGAGCAGAAGCTGCAATCACACAGTTATCTTTGGCTAGTTTTGGAAACGCCCATGCACTATCTACAAAAAACCAAGATCCAAGTCGAGCCAGCCGTCCGTTCGATACAGATAGAGATGGCTTTGTTATGAGTGAAGGCGCAGGTATTTTAGTATTAGAATCATTAGAAAACGCTATTCTTAGAGATGCGCCGATATTATGTGAAGTAGTGGGATACGGAGCTAGTTCAGATGCTCATCATATGGTAGCATCACACCCAGAAGGTAAGGGTGCCTACTTAGCAATGAAAAAAGCATTGAGAAGTGCAAATATATCAACAGGTGAAATTGATGTTATTAGTGCTCATGCAACAAGTACACAAATAGGTGATCGTTCAGAAATTCTAGCTATTAAGAAATTGTTTGGTGAACATTCCCGCAAAATTCCAACAACTGCAAACAAATCAATGACTGGTCACATGCTTGGTGCTGCTGGTGGAGTAGAAGCAATTGCTTTAGTGGAAAGTTTGAGACAAGGAATTATTCCTCCAACTATTAATGTAGAGAATTTAGATCCAGATTGCGACTTAGATGTTGTCTCAAAAACGCGAAATCTTCCAATGAAATATGGACTATCAAATTCTTTTGGCTTTGGCGGACATAATTCAGCAATCGTGTTAAAGAATTATGATTGAAGATCCACCTTTATAATTCAGAGGTGAAATAAATACATCTACCAAGGGTTGATCACCCTTGGTTTCAAATTTAGAATATCATGATCCGGATCTAGAATGTTCATCTGCCCGCCGATGATTTCCGCAAAGAAGGTCACGATGAGTGCATGATGCATTTTATCGTGAAAGAATACTTATCGAACCGAATGAAGTTCATTTACTTTGCAAACATACCCTGTCTCTTCTTTCACCTCACGGACCACGGCCTGCTGCAGGTGTTCACCTTTTTCTACAGTACCGCCTGGAAGTTCCCAATAACCCTTTACATTTTTGACCATTAACATATTTTCTTCCTCATCATAAATAATAGCTGATACTACGTCTACTCGTTTCAAAGAAATCTCCCCAATCATTCTCTGTTTACATCAATTGTCGAATAAATAGCACGAACTGTTCATTTCAATACATTCATTATAATGTATCCTTGATATAAGATAATGGATAAGGGGCAAAACAGCATTCGTGGGCAGATTGGAGGCCACAGCATGTGGATCATCATCATTTTACTTATTGTCCTCATTGGATTTACAGGGAATATCGTTTCTTTATTAAGACAAATGAAAGAGTCGAACGAGAAAATCATACAACTGTTAGAACAGCAAAAACCGAAAAAATAAAAACCTCACCCTTTTAGAGAGAGGTTTTTAGAGTAAGCAATTATTCTTATCGTTTCTCATGAAGCAACATATATCTGATTCGACGAATATAATGCAGTGCAATATGAACGAGACATAAAATGAGCCCGATCATCGCAAGAATATAGATGGGCAGCATCAAACCAGGTACATAGTTGACGATAAAACCCAAACAAAACGCTGTCAGCATATATAGACTGATCAACCTCATCAATACCATCCGAAGCCCTCCCTTTCTACATTCACTTTAACATATTTTCCCTTTATTTTCATGATTGGCTTTTAAAAAAAGATGCGAATCCACTAAGATTCGCATGATCATTACGTATTCGATTCACCTTTCTTCGCGCGCGCTTCCTTCCACTGCTCAAGCTCTGAAACTGTTAATAATTGATATCCTTGTTTGGTCAATTCCTTGATAATCGTGACAGCTGCGTTTGCCGAGGTGTCATAGATGTCGTGCATTAAGACAGTTTCTCCGCTAGACGCATGTGTGAGAATGTAGTTGGCGACGTATTGGCTGTTGCGATATTTCCAGTCCTCAGGATCTACGTCCCAAAGCGTGACTTTCATGTTGACAGCTTCGTTGATCTGCCCATTTGTTCCACCATATGGCGGTCTAAAGTGAGTCGGTGTGAATCCGCCTGCTTTTTCAATAATTTGCTGCGTATCTTCTACTTGTTTGATAGCTTGTTTTAACGGCAGTCTTGTGAGTAAAGGATGGCTATAGGAATGATTTCCGATTTCATTCCCACCCTTTCTGATCTCACCCAGCATATCGGGGTAATATTGAACCCTGCTGCCTAATACAAAAAATGTCGCATGTCCTTTGTTTTCTTTTAAGGCTTTTAAAATTTTTGAGGTCGTGGATGGATTTGGTCCATCGTCAAATGTCAGGGCAATGGCTTTTTGATTTGGGTTGAATGTTGCCTGTTTTGGCAGTTTTACGAGCTTTCTTTTTGGGATCGGTTCTTTTTTCTCATTTTTGTTCTTTTCTTTATGAATATATTCAGGCTTTAACATTCCTTTAAGCACTGTTTTTTTAATCGCCAGCACTTGAGGGCCTTTTTTGTCTGGTGCGATTTGCCCTGCTGGAAAGTAAAATTCAATAAAACGATCCTTGATGGCAAAATACTGATAATGCTCTGCCGAAGGAGACGTTCCTTGCTTGAGCAAATGCTCATTTTCAGCAAGAGAGCGATCTTTTTTTAATTCATCAAATGTCATATGAGACAGTTTTTGCAGATCTTCTTTCTTTGATAAAAATAAATCATCTATTGATAAAAAATGCTGTTTCTTGAAATCAAAATTGAACAACTTCGTTTGATGTGCGCCTTTTACTCCGCCTTTCAATTCATATGTATTGAATTTGATCGCAGCGGTTTGTTTGGCATAATGAGTAATCTCGTAATCTATGTTTAATTCGTATCGATGATCTTCATCGACATCGCTTGCTTCACTAAATGATGTTTTGAATTTGTCGAGCGCTGTTTCTGCAAATCTTTTCATCTCTTGATCTAGCTTTTTTTGATGAAACACTGGATAGTTCACAGCATATCTCAAGTATCTCCCGTCATTCACGAGAGTGACAATTTCAACTTCTTTATAGCTCGCATCTGGTTCTACCTTCTTCTTCTCTGTCCCGCTTGCCTGCTGATTATGATAAAACGCAGCGATTCCGATGATGATTGCAAGTCCGCATAGGACGAGACTGATTTTCCATTTCATTGACACAATGATTCCCCTCTCGTGATGGCGTCATGTCTTGATGACGTGTGTTTGTAGGATAGACTTTGCGCCAACCCGATTTAGTTTTCAAAAAACACATTTGTCACATTTTCGTCACAATTAAGAGAGGTTGAAAAAAAGGGCTTGATCTCTCAGCCCTTTGATTATTTTTGCATATATAGTTGAAATAATTTCGTTTCTTCATCAATAGAACTCGCTCGATCAAAAGCCGCTCTAACCGTCTTCGTATTGTTCATGAGCTCATACAGCATTGTCAGGACAAAGATAAATGCCGCATCTCCATCAATGTAATCATCAGGCGCTGTATAGGACAAAGCACCTGCTTCTAAAAAGGCTTCTGCAAGTTTTTTCTCACCTAGTGTGCAGCCGGTTGATATGACGTGAACCCCTTTTAACGAAGCATACCGCTTGATTTCATCCGCTCCAAAAGTTACACCTCTAGGCTCCCCATCTTCGTATACATCTTCCCCTAACTCCGGCATGAGAAACGCTCCTTCTTCCCCATGAAAAGATAAAAGAAAGTAGTCCGTCTCCCTTCTATTTCTCCCAGATAACACATCAATCAGATCATTGGGTCTGCCTATCCAATGCATATCGACTTTTGCACCAAAGTTCTCAAATGCTGCACGCAGGGCAAAAGATTCTAGCTCACTATTTGGTCCTGTTGCTAATGTAATGCGCATGGTCTGTTGTTCCACTTGTATCTCCTCCAAACGATGATAAAAATAAACCCATTTTTTCTTCATCTGCATATGTATCCGTCCATTTTAGTGCACTGATCAATACATTTGCTCGATGTCCTGTCGTTCTCGTGCGAAGGAAAGAGCTTCCGTCATCAAGACTTGCCTACTCCCTTTCCGTGGGCACCAGCCGTTACATACATCACTGCTACATTCGCTCGGTGCTTTAATTTCTGTAAGGTTTCTTGGATGAGCGTGACCGTCCCCACAAGCTGCCCTTGATAAAAGGTGCCAAAGGTCCACATAGATTGTGCCGAAGTAAAACGAGCCGCATATTTGTCTTTTGTATCTATTTGTTCTTCTTCATAGCTCATCGCAAAGCCCTCTGGATGTAATCGCAGTGCTTCTAGTCTTAATGCTGTAAATTCTTCAGCATCACCTGCGTTAACAATTGAATATTCAGACAACCACCTCCAACAGAATGATTGATACTTCCAATTTTATCTTGAAAGGAGGTTTTGATCAAAGGATATTGATCCCTTAGCACCAATCTCTTTTCCTACATGCAATTAGACATGCTTATCCATCTGCGAAAACAAGGTATTTCCGATCATGTTTACTCGTTTTATCCTAGCAAAAACGATTCTTTTCTCACTTATCTTTTCACCTTTTTTATATTAATCTATAACTAATTCATGAAAAAAAAGAAAAAAAAGGATTGCTATGAATGAAAAGATATCATAAGATAGAATAGTAATAAAAAGTCAAAAAAGGGAGGAATTTGATATGACAGAAACAAGAAACGAAATCAAACTACATGTTCTTTTTGGTGCTTTAGCAGTAGGTTTCCTTATGCTAGCTCTTTTTTCCTTCTCGCTACAGATGCTGCCAGTTGCTGATCTAGCAAAAGAATTTGGTATTCCAGGCAGTGTTGCAGCTGTTGTTTTGAACGTTGTTGAAGCGGGCGGAGCTGTTACAACAATCGTCTCCATTTTAACTGCTGTAGGATCAGGTGGTCTTTCTCTTATTGCAGCGGCTGGTAAAGAGACCATTCGTCAGTACCTTAAAGCCCAAATTAAGAAAAAAGGCCGTAAAGCCGTTATTGCTTGGTAATTCATTTTTATGACTCAATAGAAGGAGACTTTGTTCTCCTTCTATTTAAATTTTGATGCAGGTGAGAAGATGTTATATCCATTATTATCACTACTTCTATCAATTAGAATTCAACAACAATATTCAAATCTAGCTCAGTTTATAATACGTAAGGTTCCATTTTTCACATCGTTTTCTTCTAAACAGTACATATTATTTTCTTGTATCCTTGATACTTTATTCGGATGTATGATTGTATTCGTTATTTCTTCGTTTCTTTACTCTCCGATCTATCAAATAGAATGGGAAAGTGCTTTTGTGATATTTTTGTTTCTTTTCTCTATCGTCAAAGGGATTGAATCTTATAGAAGAACTCATATTCTTCCTTTTGAAGAATTGATACAGCTTGCACCTGTTTCCTCAAGACACCTTTTCCAAACGCTTTTGTTTTCAGAACTGATCTGGTTGATGTTGACCAGTTTGAGTACTTATTTAATCTATTTTCTGTTTCAATATTCCATTGCACAAACACATGACTGGATATTCTGGTTAAAGCATCTCAATGTCATGTTGACAGGTTTCTTCCTTTTTATCGTCAGCAATAAGATATTTGGTGCTTACATCTATAATATTGTCGTGAAAAAAATCGGGATCATTCGTGTTCTTTTTTTCGCAAGCATCTCTTTACTTTTTTTCTTATTTGGAAGAGTCCTGATATTGAACATTATTTTCCCTTTTTATCACACCTTCCAACAACTTTTTCAGTCGATTTCATCGCTTGCAGAGGATTCGTTTTGGATTACACTTTCCAACAATTTGGTGGCTTTATATCAAAATGATCTTCAGCATATCCATCATGCTTTATTCTCAAAGGATTCTGTATTTCTACAATTTCAAGCGCTTTTCACTTCACCTGTCACATTTTTCGTGGTGATATTAGCAGCTATACTCGTCATGAAGAGTCCTGTACGCTGGATTCCAACTGGGAAAGATCATGATCAAAACTCAACACATTTTCGAGATTTATTTTATTGGTACTTTCAAGTACTTAATAAAATTCAAGGCTCGCTGTTTCAAAAGAATATGTTGATCCAAAAAGACCTCAAGGTGTTAAAAGAAAAAAGATGGCTGCTGTCTAAAGAGTTTTTTAATTATATGTTTATGTCATATGAAGCCTTCTTTTATATCGGGGTTATGACTAGTTTGATCTCCATTATTGATCATCCGGCTTTGCAGATTCAGCTGCTTTTTACATTAAATGTGATGATTTTAGCAAATCAAACGTATGAGATGAGAATGCTGACCCCTTCTATTTTTTCTTTAAGTGCTGAAAAAAAGAATATTTGGCTTTTTGAGCTTTCTCAAACATCTCTTATTCAGTTTTTCTTATCAAAAATCCAGTTATTTTATTGTTTATTTTCCATACCAGCTCTCTTTCTGCTATTCATTAATCTATCAATCATGGGTGTATATCAGCTTTTTGATATTCAGATGCTCATTCAATTTGTGGCATTAGGGATTGGTTTTTTCATTTTCCCTTTGATTCAGCTTTACTTGTTTCCATTTACAACGAAATTCAATTTTATTCATGAGCATGAAATAGGGACAACCAATGAGGAAATAGAAGTTATCGATAAAGGGCAGGCTTTTGCAAGAAACTTTCTTGTATTACCTTTTATGTACTACATGATCTTGACCTCTTTTCTACCTATTTTGCAGCAATCCTCAGGTCTCATAAACTTTCTGTTTGCTTTATATTTTGTGATCGTTTCATTGATCTGCTGGGTGTTATGCCGCAAGACCATCTATAAAGGGATTGAGTATGTTGAAAAAAATAAGATATTTTCTATCGGAGAATAGACTGATTTTACGACTCGGCTACATTTATGCTGCTATCTTTATTGCAGCAGTGCTGATTGGTAGCCTTCTTCCTTATGATCAGATTCCTTATTTAAAAAAGGATGAAGAGATGTTTTTTCTATCTATTTTCTTAAACAATTTGCAAGTTGGGATGGCGATATTAGGGATCGGAGCTTTTACAGGCGGCATCATGGCTGCTGGCATTCTTTTTTACAACGGATACATTATTGGCAAACTAGTTCAGTATTTGATTGTCAATCAAGAAGTGCAGCAGATATTCACAGGATTACTGCCTCATGCTTTCGTAGAGATTCTTGGTTTCATCCTGTTTTCAATTGTCAGCTCTTTTCCTTTTATTTATCTTTATCGATTTATAAAAGGAGAAACAATTGATTTAAAAAAGCTGACTGTGACTGTGCTTCAATTGATTTTTGCAGCAATTGTTCTCTTATTCGCAGCATCTCTTTTAGAGGAATACGTTAGCCATGTACATCTACCATAGAAGAAAGGGGAATGTGGTTCCATGGAGCTACTTCTACGACCTAAGGAATTTTTCAATCAGAATCAATCGATTAAAACCATTGTAGGCCTTGTCTTACTATCATTATTTGTTTCGACTGTCTTTTTAACATTTTTTATTATTGATTTGTTAGTAGATGAACCGTTATCAGCTGGAAAACAAGTAGCCAGCATTGTTTTTATTTTTTTGCTGACGATCCCGCTGTATTTCATTTTAAATTTTCTCAGTACCGTTCTCACTTCTATTTATATGTATTTTTTTCATAAAGCTTTTATTTTACGCAAAATGTATCTTGTCATTTTGGTTTATAATGCATTTCTTTTATTAGTGAATAGTGCAGCGATCTATTGTGTGATGGTGTTACAATTAGATCACTATTTTATCTTGATACAAGCAATTTCCTTCTTCATCAACTTATATCTTTTGCGCATCCTTTATGATGGCATCATTTACTATGCAGAAGGGTCGAAAAAAGCTGCCCTTGCGACAGTGATCTTGTATATGCTGGTGACCACTGTGTTTGTTATTGGAGGATTCATCAATGGCTAGTCTTCAAGTGTCTCAGCTATCTTTTCGCTATGAAACAACAGAAGAAAGCTCTCTCCTCCTCGATCAAGTTTCGTTTGATCTGAAAGGAAGCGATCGAGCTTGTATCATTGGAAAGAACGGCAGTGGTAAATCGACTCTTTTAAAGATCATCGCTGGTCTGCTTCCTTCAGTATCAGAAACGATTTTACTCAACAAACAGCTTCACCCCGGGACCACTCAATATAAAAGTCTGGTGGCGTACATCCCTGATAAGCCTTTAGTCTATGATGCGCTCACTGGTCTTGAGCACATGGAGCTTGTCCAGTCTTTATGGAAAATGAACAAGTCAGAAAAAGAATTATACAAAGAGACTTTCCTATCGCTTTGTGATGCATTTGATTTAACGCATGCCCTAAAGATGCCAGTCAAACAGTATTCATTGGGCATGAGATATAAACTTTTCTTTAATTGTATGGTGGCAAGATCTCCAGAGCTGATCATTCTTGATGAGCCTTTTACCTCTCTTGATGAGGCCTCACAGATACAATCGATTTCTTTATTAAAAAAAGAATTCTCACATCGATGTGTTTTATTTACCAGCCATCAGCGCTACCTTTATTCAGAATTAGGAAATCGTTTCTTCCAGCTGGATCAAGGACAATTAAACGAAGTGGAACATTAGACATACAAAAGGCATCCCATAAAAGGATGCCTCTCTTCTTTTTCTCGATCACATTACCACTTACAGCGTTTCACTGGACGGCAGCAAGGGTTTTTGATATCCCTGCCGCAATCGTATTCTTCCACAATGTACTCGTTATGAGTAGATTGAGTGACAGGGTAGTAGTTTTCAATTCTTTTGATGTTTTTATTGACGTTTGTGATATGCGTTGGATGAATTTTTCTGATGGTTTGTTCATTCGTTGTCGTGTTGACAATTTGACGTGTGGGGAAAACAACCGTTTCATCTCCTCCTTGGTTTCCTCTGCGAGGACCAAAGAAAAAGTCATCTAATCGATTCC
This sequence comes from Bacillus pumilus, assembly GCF_038738535.1. Classification (NCBI taxonomy): domain Bacteria; kingdom Bacillati; phylum Bacillota; class Bacilli; order Caryophanales; family Bacillaceae; genus Bacillus; species Bacillus pumilus. The sequence goes on from NZ_CP046128.1 coordinate 2,259,149, forward strand.
GGCTCATCTCAACACCCCTTCAAGTTGTCTTTCACTTACACTCTATCGTATGTAAGAAGCGCCTTTCGTGACTAGATGCTTGTCTATTTTTAAAAAAATCCACTATTTATCTCGTTTTCTCTTCCTTTACAAAAGGACAATTTTAACATATTATACAAATGATATATTGTGGTAGAAGAAATTGTGGCCCATAACCTTCCCACTTATCAAATACGAGGTGAACGATATGATCAATACGACACAACCAATCGAACGAAACAAGCTAGACATTGCACTTGAACTGACTCAATTGCATTTGAATCAATATGAAACGAGTCATCCTGATCAGTTGAGTGAGGTTTATGCGAAATATTATGCGCTGCTTGAAGTGCTGGATTTATCTTCTTATGATCAATTGATTGATTTATTGCCCGCTGAGCTAAAACAGACGCTTGAGTAAAAAAACCCTCTATCCACATGGGATAGAGGGTTTTCTTTATACACGTGCTGCCATATCGGTTTCGATTTGCTCTAAGCTTCTTCCTTTTGTTTCGACTAAAACAAAGCGGGTGAACAATAGTCCGATTAAGCAGATAACCCCAAATGAGGAGAAAATGACCCCAAAGCTGAACTTATCAGCTAAGATAGGGAAAACGAGTCCAACAGCTAACGATCCCGTCCAGTTAAAGGCAGATGAAATGCCTGCTCCAATGCCCCTGACAGAGAGTGGGAAGATTTCGCCGATGATGATCCACGTGATCGGTGCCCATGAGAAGGCATAGCACAAGATAAAGCAGCAAAGGGAAATCAATGTCACCCAGTTTAAAATCCCTTCACTAACGCCAAGTGCACCTAATGCCGCTGGTGCAAAGAAGGAAAGTGCCATACCTGTGCCTCCTACGGTGAGAATCGTTCGGCGGTCGAACCGGTCGACAAATTGTAAAAAGATAACGGTTGTCACGACAAAAATGACACCGACAATGACTGTAAAGCCTGCTGCGACCTGCGGCGCAAGGCCTACATTCCGAGCAATACTCGTTGCATAATACACAATGGAGTTCGCGCCTTGAATTTGCTGAAGGGTCGCCATCCCAACCCCGATGAAAAGAGCCATTCTGAATTTCTTTTGGAACAATTCACGAATACCAGAGCGTTCTTCTTTCGCGACTTCTAAAATTTCCTGCATTTCTGCTTCGATTTCTTCACGGGAAGAACGCAGTGATCCTAATACCTCCCGTGCTTTATGAGCCATTCCGTGTTTAATTAAATATCTCGGAGATTCAGGGAGCCTCAGCATACCAATATAAAGCACGATAGCAAATAAAGCGGCACTTCCCAGCATCCAGCGCCAGCTGTCTGGAATAGGTTCAAACACAAACGCGACAATATAGCTCAGCAATAGTCCGCTCACAATCATAAGCTGATTGAGCCCAGACAATTTCCCGCGGATTTTAGCAGGAGCGATTTCAGACATGTAAGCCGGCACCAAAGATGAGGCTGTTCCTACTGCTGTCCCTAAAAAGATACGAGCAATGGTTAATGAAATCTCTTCTGGTGCGATGGCTGACCCTATAGCTCCGACAAAAAAGATGATCGATGAGACCAAAATGAGCTTTCTGCGGCCAAACTTATCCCCCATGAGGCCGCTTAAAATCGAACCAATGATTGCTCCGCCCATTAATGAAGAGACGACAATTCCAAGCCATAATGGGCTGAGCTGAAATTCTTCCTGAATATGTCCTTCTGCCCCTGCAATAATTCCAATATCATATCCGAATAAGATGCCTGCAAAGGACCCGAAAAAGAAGATAAATTTGCTTGACACTTTTTTCTCCAAGTGGATGACCCCCTCACTTAATTAACCGCTTTCATTTCTCCCGGTGCTTCTACTGTAAACAGTAGAAGACGTTTCACCCTTCTATAAAACCACATATTCTGCATGAACAAGCTTTGTAAAATGAACAATTTGATCAACCGTTAAATTAAGGGATACGACTGTATGATGACCCCCGCCTTGCTTAATCCATGCTTTGACTCCGTCCTGAAAATTCGGCTTGATTTTCCAGAGCACACGTGCAACCGGTAAATGAGGTGCTGCTTCCTCCGGCTCAAAGGCTTCGACTTCTTGTATGAGCCATTTGAAATGGGTTCCAAAGTCAGCAATGGAAACAACAACACCTTCGCCTGCTTTTCCATCAAACACAAGACGCGCTGGATCTTCCCTGTTTCCGATACCAAGTGGAGATACGACAATCACTGGTTTCGTATGGGCGAGCGCTGGATCTACTTCTAACATATGAGATTGCAGCACCGCTTCCTGTCCAGAGGTCATTTCATACGTGTAGTCCTCCATAAAACCAGTGGATTGATGATGACTCATCACCTTTAATAATCGGTCCAGTGCAGCAGTTTTCCAATCGCCTTCCCCAGCAAAGCCATATCCCTTTGCCATCAGCCGCTGTACCGCAAGTCCTGGCAGCTGTTTCATTCCATGTAAATCTTCAAAGTTTGTCGTAAAGGCATTGTAGCCGCCTTCATCTAAGAAGCGTTTGATGGCAATTTCATAACGCGCTTGCACCTTGACACTTTTTTCCCATTCTTCAACTGAATACGTTCCATAATCCACATCATATTGCGTTAAATACTCCGCAAATAATGCATCTACCTCTGCTTCTTCTACTGCATTGACATATTCAACGAGATCGCCTATTCCAAAGTAATCAACAGTCCACCCTAATTGAATCTGGGCTTCAATTTTATCGCCTTCTGTTACAGCCACGTGGCGCATGTTGTCACCAAACCTAGCTACTTTAATCTGAAAGCTCTCATGATAAGCAGCCGCCACGTCCATCCAATCAGCGATTTGCTGCTGCACATCCGGCTTAGACCAATGACCGGCGACAATTTGATTTTGTTTATTTAAGCGCGCATTGATATAGCCATATTCTCTATCTCCATGTGCAGATTGATGAAGATTCATATAGTCCATGTTGATCGTGTCCCACGGAATCTTCTCATAATACTGTGTGACAAGATGCAAAAGAGGCTTCTGCAAGAGATCGGTTCCGCGTATCCACATTTTTGCCGGTGAAAATGTATGCATCCACGTCATCACGCCGACAACCTCATCGCGATAATTGACTTCTTTCATGAGCTTTGTGATTTGATCCGCGCTGACAGCCAGCTCCTGCAAGATCACTGGGTAAGGAAGTAAACCACTCTCATTTAAGGCATCCGTCATCTTTTGAGCATCTGCTTTTACTTTCTGCAGTGCTTCATCTCCATATAAATGCTGCGATCCAACAATAAACCAGCATTCTTTATGTTGACTTGTTAACATAGAAATCCCTCTTTTCTTTATCTTGAAGGTTTTTGTCCGTAATACGCATGTTCTCCGTGTTTTCTTAAGTAATGTTTATCTAAAATTCGTTGCGGGAGAGGCTCCGCGTATTCGTTTAATTGCTTTGCGAACAGATTCATTTTGGCGACTTCATCTAAAATCACACTGTTTGTGACCGCACTTTTTGCATCTTTTCCCCACGTGAATGGGCCGTGACCTTGAAGCAATACACCCGGCACCGCCATCACATCTAGGTTTCTTTCCTCAAACGTTTCGATGATCAGCCGGCCCGTTTCTACCTCATAACCGCGGTTGACTTCTTCTTCTGTCAGAAATCGAGCACACGGAACAGCGCCGTAAAATGTATCGGCATGTGTTGTGCCCATTGCCTGTAAATCAAGACCTGCCTGCGCCCAAACGGTTGCCCACATGGAATGGCTATGCGATATACCGCCAATTTCCTCAAAGTGTTTGTAAAGAACAGCATGTGTTGCTGTATCTGATGAAGGACTGAATTCCCCTTCCACTACTTCACCGTCAAAGTCGACCACAACCATGTCTTTTGCTGATAATTGGTCATACGCTATACCGCTCGGCTTAATAACAAATAGACCGCTGTCACGATCACACGCACTGACATTGCCCCATGTGAATTTCACAAGTCCGTATTTCGGCAAATCTAAATTTGCTTCAAATACTTCTTCTTTTAAGCGCTCTAGCATACGGTTGTCACTCCTTTCTTTGGCATCAGATGTGCTACTGCCGCTTCTTCAATCGCAAGGCCCTCTTGATAGCGCTTTAAAAATTCGTCAAAGCCTTTGACATCAAGCGGGTCGGGTTCTATGAGCTCTTCTGATGTATGGGCAAACACTTGATGCGTGAGAAATTCAGCCAATGTTTGCTTTTGATGATGGACCATATAGGAAGCAAGGACAGCCATCCCAAACGCACCGCCTTCTCCCGCAGTGGAAACGACTGATACAGGTGTATCAAGCGCTGCGGCCACCATTTTTTGACCAACGAGCGGGGTTTTAAATAACCCCCCATGCCCTAGTAACCGATCAATCACAACCTGTTCATGTTCTTTTAAACGATCCATCCCTATTTTCATTGCACCAAAAGCAGAAAAAAGATGGGTACGCATGAAATTAGCCAGATTAAAGCGGCTTTCAGCTGATCTGACAAAAAGAGGCCTTCCTTCTGGCAATCTTGTAATATTTTCACCAGAATAATAGCCATAGCTTAAGAGTCCGCCGCCATCTCGATCTGCTTCTAACGCCTGCTGCAATAAGGCTTCGTATACCTTTTCTGACGCCACTTGCATACCCAATGCTTCAAATGCCTCTCTGAATATATTCATCCAAGCATTTAAGTCACTTGTACAGTTGTTCGCATGAACCATTGCGACTGGCAGTCCGTCTGGCGTTGTGACCATATCCACTTCTGGATACACACCCTTTAGCTCCTGCTCTAGCACAATCATGGCAAAAACAGATGTCCCAACTGAAATGTTCCCTGTCCGTTTTTCTACACTGTTTGTTGCCACCATTCCCGTTCCGGCGTCACCTTCCGGGGGACAAAATGGAATGCCTGGCTTCAAGTGTTTGCCTTGATCTAAAATGGCTGCTCCTGCTGCCGTTAACACGCCAGCCTCCTCGCCTGCTAAATAAACACGCGGCAGAAGGTGACGCAGCTTCCACGGGTAGCCTTTTTCTACGATCAAGTCTTCAAATTGATGGAGCATTACTTCATTGTAGTCCTTCGTTTGTTCATCAATTGGAAACATGCCTGACGCATCCCCAATGCCAATGGCCTGCTTTCCGGTTAACAGCCAGTGAATGTAACCTGATAGGGTGGTCATATATTCTAAACGGGAAAGATGTTTTTCCTCCTCTAATATCGCTTGATACAAATGGGCAATGCTCCATCTTTCTGGAATATGAAATTGGAAGACATCCGTCAGTTTTTGACTCGCCTCAATGGTTGTTGCATTCCGCCATGTGCGGAACGGAACGAGGACCTCTCCTGTATGGTCACATGCCACATAGCCATGCATCATGGCTGATACTCCAATTGAGCCAATGGTTTGAATGGTCACGCCATACCTTTGCTCGACTTGCTCTTTCATCTCCCGGTACGCCACTTGAAGACCTGTAATGATATCAATTAAGTTGTACGTCCAAATTCCTTCCTGGAGAGAACTTTCCCATTCAAATGTACCTTGAGCAATTGGCTGAAACACTTCATCTATTAAAATGGCTTTAATTCGTGTTGAACCAAATTCAATCCCTAAAGATGTCCGTCCTTCTTTTAAGGCTTTGGTCGTCTCTTCATGATCCATTCTGCGTTCACCTCCATAATTGATAGCGGTTTCAATTTTAATTTTCTAGATTCATTGATTCTCTGTGCACATTCACAATATAATATTTGTACGTACATATGTCAATATTAAATGTAGTTGTACATACACAATGTGACAAAAACCTTCACTTTTCTAAAGCTGAGACGACAGAAAGGGAAAGCGCCTGTTTTTGATTCGACAACCATGTTAAAATATGTCCATACAATTTCTTCTCAATCCGAGTAGATGATCAACTGAGAAAGAAGTGAAACGATGAAAAAGAAGTACCAGATCATTATCGATGATATAAAAAGCAAAATACTCACAGGGGATTACCGGATCGGGGAACGTATTCCAACCGAATCAAGCCTGCAGGAGATGTATCAAGTGAGCAGGCATACGGTTCGAAAGGCCATCTTAGAATTGTCGAGCGAAGGGTTTTTACGAAGTGAAAAAGGTTCAGGCACATTTGTGACCAATCAATATCAAACAAAGCCTGCTGGACATACGCATATGAAAACGATTGGCGTCATGACGACATACATATCCGATTACATTTTCCCTTCCATCATTCGAGGCATTGAAAGCCGATTAAACGAAGAGAACTATTCTTTGTTACTGGCAAGTACGAATAATGATGTGGAACAGGAGAAAAAAGCGCTAGAAATGATGCTGTCCTTTGGTGTGGACGGACTCATTGTCGAGCCGACGAAAAGCAATTTATATAATCCGAACATCTCGTACTACCTATCTTTTAAAGAACAGGATGTACCGCTCATTATGATCAATGCCTATTATGAACAGTTAGAGGTTCCTTTTCTCTGTTTAGATGATGTGAAATCCAGTTATTTAGCCACAAAAGAGCTGATCACCTCTGGACATCAGCAAATCGGCCTGATCTCAAAAACAGATGACTTACAGGGAAAGTACCGAATGAAGGGATATATTCAAGCGCTCGGTGAAGCCAAGCTTAACTTTCTGCCTGAGCACGTCCTCTTTTTCGATACAGAATCGAAGCAGCATTTGGGAGATGATATCAAAACTTTCTTATTAGAGCATCAGAATGAGCTGACTGCCCTTGTTTGCTATAACGACGAGGTTGGATTAGAAGTTGCCAATGTATGCAGTGACATCGGGCTGTCCATTCCAGAGGATCTCTCCATTATTGGACAGGATAATTCGTATATTGCCCAGAAAAATGCCCATGTGAAGCTGACAACATTGACCCACCCTCAGGAGCAAATGGGCCGGGATGCGGCAGACTGGATGATTAAAAAAGTTCAAGGAAAAAAGAATCTCCCTCATCAAACCTTTTACGAACCTGAATTGGTTCCAGGTGAAACGATCAAACATATGAATGCAAGAAAAAAATGAGCCCTTTTTGGAGGAGGCTCATTTTTTATATGATTAGATCTCTTCTTTAGGGGCAGGCACTGCGCATACGCCGTCTGCACATGCTGCTTCAAATGAATTGGCAGCCGCTTTCTCAGCTTGAGCTGCTTCTTCTGTCCAAGCCGTTTCAAGTGCACGAAGGAAGGTATCGGGTGGCTGTGCACCTGCCACTGAATATTTGCCATTCAATAAGAAGAAAGGAACAGCAGAAATACCAAGCTGTCTCGCCTCTTTTTCGTCCTCTCGTACATGATCTGCAAACTCTTCGCCGCCTAGAACTTGCTGCACTTCCTTCAAATCAAGACCTGCTTTTTCTGCAATATCTAAAAGGGTTTGACGATCACCAACATGCTTTCCATCTGTAAAATATGCTTGAAACAGCTCTCCCATGACGAAATCGCCTTTGCCCATTTGACCAGCATATTGCGCCAATCGATGGGCATCAAAGGTGTTTGTCAACACGAGTGGATCAAATTGAAAATCGATTCCCTTCTCTTTGCCGGCCTGCTTCACCTGCTCATTCATCGCCATGGCCTGGCTGCGGCTCATCCCATATTTTTTGACGAGCATATCATGGACATCATAATCGACATCAACGGGTGCATGTGGATCAAGCTCAAAGCTTTTAAACTCGATTTCTACCTGTTCCTTTTGAGGGAATTGTTCAAGCGCTGTTTCTAGTTGTTTTTTTCCTATATAACAAAAAGGACAGGCGATATCTGACCAGATTTGTACTTTCATCTTCATCTTCCTTCCGAGCTTACGCTTTTTCTTTAACGATGTAACAATTATAGTTACATCCAATCGATGATGTCAAGATTCTGCTCTTGATTTAGATAAAAAAAGCCTCTCCTTCTAAGAAAGGAAAGGCTTTGAAAATATCTATTCTAAATTTGCATGGTGACCGTACATTGTATGTGTGTCGAGCTCTTTTATTTCCATTAAACGCAAAATGACCGCATCGTATGTCAGAAGAAGCGATTGCTCAAATAGCGAGCCCATTGGCTGAATGGTATGATGGCTTCCTTCCTTTTGATCCTTCGGCGCACCTGACAGTAAAATGACTTCATCCGATAGATCAGCTAGAGGTGAGTCAACTGAAAGCGTGAATGCTGCCACTTTTCCGCCAATTGCTTTTGCCTTTTTTGCAAGGATTAGCAATGTCTCTGTTCGACCAGAGCCGCTCCCAACAATCAAGAGATCTTCTTCTGTAAAGGAAGGAGTATTGGTCTCACCGATTACATAAGCCTTGACGCCAATATGTGTGAGTCTCATGGCAAATGATTTTCCCATCAAACCAGATCTGCCAGCCCCTGCCACAAAGACCTTTCTTGCAGCTAAAATACTTGAGACAAGCCGCTCCGCTTGTTCGTCTTGAATAGCGGGGGAATGCTCAGAAAGCTCATTCAAAATGGCTTTCACATAGTCACTGGTCTTCATGATTGTGCGATCAGCTGCTTCATTTGTGCAGCCACTTCTGCTTTATTGTCCTGGCTTGCGATACCGCCGCCGACAATGATCAAATCAGGATTTAACTTCACGACTTCAGGTAACGTATCAAGCTTAATTCCGCCTGCAATGGCTGTTTTCGCTTGTTTGACGACTTGTTTAATGGTCATAAGGTCAGCAAATGAGTTTTGACCAACCGCTTGCAGGTCATAGCCTGTGTGCACACAAATATAATCGACTCCAAGCTCATCCAGCTCTTTTGCCCGGCCAGCGATATCTTTGATACCAATCATATCAACTAAAATTTGTTTCCCTCTTGCTTTCGCTTCTTTCACCGCTCCTTGAATGGACATATCTTCTGCCGCTGCAAGAATGGTGACGATATCCGCTCCAGCTTCAGATGCCTGCTGCACTTCATAACCGGCCGCATCCATAATTTTCAGATCAGCGAGTACACGTAAATTCGGAAATGCCTGTTTGACTTCTTTTACAGCACGCAAGCCTTCATTGATCACAACAGGTGTCCCAATTTCAACCACATCAATAAATGCTTCTACTTCTTTGATCAGCTCAATCGCTTCTGGTATATTCACTAAATCTAATGCTAATTGTAATTTCATTCACTTTCACTCCCGTTTTTTCATCTCATCTTCAAGAGCTTCGCGGATGGTGCTTCTTGAACGATGAAATGAGTATAACAACAGGATGGCAGCAATCCAAGTACGCACTTTTTTTTTACATACTATACTTTTTCGCATATGGTCACAAAAAAGATACTGTCTTTCGACCAGTATCTTTTGCACTTTCTATTTATCATCCTTTAAAAAATTGCTGTCGAGATATTGTTTTCCCCAATCATACATCGCCTCTAAAATCGGCATTAAGCTTTCTCCTAGTTCTGTGAGGGAATATTCAACTTTTGGCGGAACGACAGGATAAACCTCCCGATGCACAATGTGATCTTCCTCTAATTCTCTTAGCTGATTGACAAGCATTCTTTGCGTAATCCCAGGCATTAACGACTTTAGCTCACCAAATCGTTTTGTCCCTTCTCTGCCAAGGTGCCATAAAATCAGCATTTTCCACTTACCGCCGATAATATTCAGCGTCAGCTCTTTTTCGCAATTGAACACTTTATTTTCCATACGTGATGACAACGACATACACTCCTTTGGTACAAACCATTTACGCTTTATCATATACTGCGGCAAATTAGATTGTCGAGCATACGGTCTTCGTTATTGATTCTGTTTATTCACAAAAGACATGACAGCCTTTGTCATTTCTTGCGCTTCTTTTGGCGCCCTGTCTGATCCAAACCATTTATTCAAGTTACTGTGGCTCAGCGAATGAACCCGAAAAACAAACCGCGAGCCTTTATCATGATTCAGTTTTTCTGCAAATCGGTACACCTCTGGATTTTCCCAGCCCGTGACCAAATAAACAGGCGGTACATTCGCTTGATTCATATAAGTGACAGGTGATGCCTTTGTCCAGTTCTTCTCCTGTTTGCCAAACACCTTTTTGTACGATGGTATGGCTTGTATAAATTGATTGATGTTTAACGGTCCATCTAAAATCACGATGGAATTGATCGTTTTTGGCGACAATCCAACACGTTTTAAATAAGTTGAATCTGTGGCCACCAATGCCGTTAAATGACCGCCTGCCGAATGTCCCATCATGTTGATTTTTGATGAATCGATTTGATATTCATCCGCATGATCCTTGACCCATTTAATGGCGTTTGCCGTATCATCTGCCATCTGCTCATAGTTGGCATCAGGGTGAAGCCTGTAATTCATCGAAACAAACACATACCCTTGATCCGTAAAATAATCAGCCTTTGAAGCGACTCTATTCTTATCGCCGCCTGTCCAGCCGCCGCCATGGAGATAGATCATGACTGGATGCTTCTTCTTATTGTCTTCATCTTTTCCCTTTGGCATATACATATCGAGTGTTTGCTGTTTGTTTTGTGTGTCTGCATAATGGATGTTCGTCGTCGGCTTAGGCTGGTTTAAACGGAACACAAAGAATGCGCATACCAATAAGCCCGCGATGACAGCCGCAAATAAGAGCCATTTCGTGATTCGTTTCAATGTCATTGCACCTTTCTATGTTGGGATGAAGAAGCATGATTAGCACATATGTAGATAGACTAGCACGATTCATTTGATACGACTTGTATGACTTGAACTGTTTGACAATAAAATGAAAAATAATCTTCTTCATAGTCTTCTACAAAGTAATTCAAATTTTCCCAGCCTCTATCCAAAAGCTGAATGTCCAAAAAAAGATAGGAATCGTTTGTTAACTCCAAATCTTTGATTTGAACAGAAGAGACATTGGTGAATTTCAGATGAATGTCTGCTTGTAGATTCGAGGATTCATATGGGATGTGCAGAACAATACAGTTGATCAAGTCGTAATGTTCATTATACTCTTTAAAGTAGTGAAATTCATTGATTTGCTTTAGATGGTTGATATCGAAATCAGGGATTTGTTTCTGGATTTTTTCATCTAAAAACCATGTCATCGTTTGTCCAAGAGGTTATTGTATAAGTGCAATGATTCGTTTTCTTGTTTCTTCATGGTATTGAATACATAGCGTTGTTCTTCTTCCCAAAAACACATTAAAAACATACACTCCTTTGTAAGTTGCGTTCTTGATTTCCACAAGTGTTATGCTATTCTCATTTTGCTTTATCACGATAACCGTACACTTGTATAAACAGGTTTATTTGTATGTTTGAATAATGCTACTTCATGATCAGTTAGCCATTTAATCTCTCGCATATGATAAGAAACCTCTTCTAAATAGGTATCGGTTTCAGCAATTAATTTTTTTGATAAAATCTTTCCTTTATTATCTTCTATAACAAGATAGAGAGTAAACTGCTTTAGATCCAATTCGATCAGAGGATATGCTTTCTTTTTTTTATCGGGACTTAATTTTGTTTGTTTTCCTTTCATCTCCGCTTTATATTCCTTTTCTTTCATTTTTTGAAATGTCGCTTTGACTAGCTGACTGTCCCAGTTTTTTAATTCACACAGATAGAGCATCGCTTTTTCCAAAGTATCAGCTAAGATCTTTTTCTTATTTGTTGCATTTTCAAATTCACTGTAACTAAAGGGTAATTCTAGCTCGTACGTATTTTTTAAAAATAAGATGTCAGGTTCTTTTTTAGAAGTACTCAGTAATTTGTAATCTTTAAAAGAGCCACATATAAAAATAATAGCCTCACAATCTTTCGTTTGAATTCTTTTCCCTAATTCCCATAAAAACATTTCTGTCACACAAAGGGATTGGCTGGCTAAGTTCCCACGGTCATCATCTGACATTAATTGGATGTATTTCAAGTACACTCCTTATACCTCCTTTCTAGAATCACCATCTCCCCATTAGGGTAAAGGCACGCCACATTCATAAATCGTATTTCATGTTGAGTTTGAGCTATTTTTTTACTTTTCATATCTTGACTAAAACACCTTCCATATTCAACTGATAGACCATAATTTTTATTTATATGAAATTATTCTTTTTAGGGATTTTTCTAATAAATCAATTGGTATATGGTCTTGACTAATATAGTGGAATATTGCTACACCATTTTCCAGTGAAAGAATTGCCCATGCCATTTCTTCAGAAGAAAGGGCACATGTAAGGTTCTCTTTTTTCATCAAATTCTCAAGGGATTGCGATATTTGTTTTACCGATTGTAGGATCATATTTGACCACTGACACCTTACTTCTTCATTTCTCATTGAATACAGAAGAAATTCCATGTTTAGCAGACTCCACGTCCGATTTTCTTCACGACTTTGAATAGACTGTTGATTCATTTTTTCTGAAAAGTGTAAAAGAGAAGGTTGTTCTGCTATTAAAGCATTGATTTTTTCTACATGTAATTGCATTTGTTGTTTCAATAGTGCCAAAAAGATCTCTTCCTTTGAATGAAAATGCGCATAAAAGGCCCCTTTGCTAAATCCCGCATGTTCTGTCAATTTATCAATGGAGACCCCATGAAAACCATACTTGGCGAAATTCTCAACTGCAGAATTTAAGAGTAATTTTCTTGTTTCTTCTTTCCTTTCATTTTGCGTCTTTCTTTGTCTAATCATTCCTTTACCTCCTTTTCTTGACAATCATACCATATAGAATTAATATACCAATTAGTATATAAATTCAAAAGAGTATATAATGTGAAAAGGAGAAAAACAATGCGACAGATGGGGAAAAAAATTCACAAAACGAAAATGGAAATAATCGCTCAAACAGTTAAATCAGGGATTATTAAATCAAATTTGATCCCAATGTGTGCTGGCTTAACCTTGGCATTATACACATATCAAATTGACATCCTTCATAAATCTATTGAGATACTATTGGCTTTTGCAGGTTCAATTTTATTAATTGGTGCTGCTGGAGCTTTAAACAATTTGTATGATAGGGACATAGATTCAGTGATGAATAGAACAAAAAACAGACCTACTGTAACAGGAGAAGTCAATCCTAAAAAAGTTCTATGGCTTAGTATTTTAATGTCTGTTTTAGGACTAGGCTTTTTAGCATTTACAACCTATCTAGCAGCTATTATAGGATTGATTGGTTTATTTTTTTATATTTTTCCTTATACAATATGGAGTAAAAGAAAAACCGTATACAACACAGAAATTGGTAGTATTTCTGGAGCAATGCCTCCTCTCATTGGTTGGGCAGCTATTTCACCAGATATATCACACCCAGCTATTATGGGGTTGTTTTTCATTACAATTATTTGGCAGATGCCGCATTTTTATTCGATAGCTATTAGAAAACAAAATGAATACAAGGCAGCAAACATTCCCATGTTACCGGTTGTAAAAGGAATGAAAAGAACATACTTACAAACGAATCTTTATATCTTAGCAATTACCTTAAGCAGTTTTCTTTTCCATTCTTTAAGCATAGGGCTTGTGCTTGTATCCTTTTTTTTAGGCCTTATATGGATTTGCTTAAGTATTTTGGGTTACAAGCGAATGCATTCCGAGAAGTGGGCATCAATTATGTTTGTCTATTCACTAATTTATATGACAACTCTTTATTCAACGGTCATTATCTATTCTCTTACTCGTCAAATTTTTTGATTAATAAAACATTAGTTTTGTAGATAACCATAATAAGTTCATATAAAAAAGCACCCTAAACGGATGCTTCAATCAAATGATATTTTTTCAAAATGCGATAGGTGATTTCTTTTGCTTCTATTCCGGTGCCTTCGATATTTGTGGCGAAGATGTAGGTTTTGTTTTCATGTTTGATGAAGCCTACGTACCAGCCGATGCCTGAGCCGGAGCCTGTTTTTCCGTATAGGGTGGTGTGTTTCTCTTCTTCTTGAATCATCATTCGTTTGACCGTTCTCATGGCGTTTAGGTCAAATGGGAGAGTCTCTTCATATAGCTGTTTGAGGAAACGAACTTGTTCAACTGGAGAAATACGCAACGTACTGCTTAACCAAAATTGATCGATTCCGCCAGATATGTCTTCGTTCCCATAATGAATGGCTTTCACCCACTGACTCATGCGTTCTTCACCGATGTCACGGGCCATGGCTTGATAGTACCAGACGACTGAATCTCTCATGCCAGATCCTAGTGTATGATCCCTATTCCAGTGGTCAATCTCTCTTTTCACTCCGTCCCAATATTTGATGTCATATTCATCTCTCACTGCGCCTGTTTGGAGTCCGATTAAGGCATTTGCTACCTTAAATGTCGATTGAGGTGCAAAGCGCTCTTTCGCTCTTTTTTTGTTATACACCCAGGGCGACTTTTCTTTTACTTCTTGAATCACAAATGTGCCTTCTCGGTCTTTCAAGAATTCATCTACTGACCATGCTGGTGATGCTCCTTCAGTTGATGAAGGCTGGCTTATACAAAGTGCCATCAGCATCATGCCAGTAAACAGCCATTTTATATACTTTTTCTTCAAAACAATCGCTCCTTTTCCCATGATTCCATTGATTGTAGCATGTTGAGCGATGAGATATAAGGTACGCTTGTCCTCTTTTCTTTCAAACAAAAAAAGCCGGTTCATTCGGCTTTTTGCTGTATATTAGCTTTCTTTTTTCTCTTCAATAGCTTGCTTCGCGATTTTTGAAATCGTCATATCGTCCATTGGCGGGTTATGGAGCCCGGCACGAATATCTCGATAGTAACGCTGCAGTGGACAGTCAAGGCTTAAGCTTTTTGCACCGACTAAACGCATGGCTTTATCAACAACTTGCAGACTGTGATTGACCACTGTATGTTTCACAGCGCCGAATTCATTGATTAACAGCTCTCTTTTCTCCGGCTTTTCATACAATGTGGTCGTTGAGTAGATGACGTGGCGTGCTTGCTTTAATAGTAAGTCAATTTCACCAATAAGTGTTTGGACATTTGGCAGATCACTAATCGTTCCGCTGATACTGTTCGGTGAATAGGTGATGGCATACTGAACAGCATAGTCTCTTGCCGCTTGCGCAATCCCTAAATAGCAGGAAGGAATGTGTGCAATCCAAGGATTTAGCGTACCACCCCGCGGCCCTTTTTGCACCTCAACAAGCATGTCATCTGAGACCTTAACCTGATCTAAGATTAAATCATGGCTTTCTGTTCCTCTCATGCCCACAACATTCCACGTTTCTTCTATTGAAACACCTTCTGTCTCACGATGAATTAAGAAGAAACCCATCGCCTCTTTTTCTTCGATCCATACGCCGACTAAAAAGTATGTAAGCGCTGGTGACATCGTTGTGAAAATTTTACGTCCATTGATGATCCACTCATCATCTGATCTGGTGGCTGTTGTTCCAGGCTTCCCACCTCTTGTTGGACTGCCTGTCTGCGCCTCGCTTACGGCACGGTTGACAAGGGCGCCCTTCTTCACTTCTTCCGCAAAGAATTGCAGCTGCTTTTCACTCCATTGTTTCTTTTCGTAGATTTCGCCTACAACCCCTTGGTGCCAGCCGATTGATAAGGCAGTTGCTCCGTCCATGCTGCCGAGCGTCTCTTGAAACAGAACCATATCCTTCACAGATTGACCTCCGCCTCCGTATTCAGCAGGAAGAGACAACGTCGTATAGCCCATCTCTACTAATGATTCAATATTTTTTTCAGGAAAATAAGCGCCTTCATCATGTTCTTTTGCCGTTTGTTCGATCGTTTCACGAAGAGATTCTAGTTGATTGAGCCATGTTTTTTGAAAATCGGTATCGACAAATAATGCTTTAGACAAAACGTATCCAACTCCTCTGTTTCTCACAATCTATCATATCTGATTTTTCCAATCGGAATAAATAAAACACACTTTACTTATAGGATTTAATGTGTTAAATTTTATCAATATTAAGTACATATGTCAAAGGAACGTGATGCTTTTATGATCTCAGCTACTAATCTACATAAATCTTATGGGCAGACCCATGTGTTAAAAGGCATTGATTTCACCGTAACGGAAGGTGAAGTGGTCGCAATTATTGGACCGAGCGGATCAGGAAAAACAACACTTCTTCGCAGTTTAAACAGCCTCGACATTCCAGATAAAGGAGAGCTGACGGTTGGTGAAGCCACGATTCAATTTGAACGATATCAAAAAAAAGATCTTCTAAAACTCAGGCAGCAATCTTCCATGGTGTTTCAGCATTATCACTTGTTTCAAAATAAACGAGCACTTGAAAATATTACAGAAGGATTGATTGTGTCTCAAAACATGTCTAAGAAAGAAGCAGAAAAGGTCGGAGAGCAATTTTTAACGCGGATTGGACTGCTTCATAAAAAAGATGCATTTCCGAGTGAATTATCTGGCGGTCAGCAGCAGCGAATTGGCATAGCCCGCGCTCTTGCGATGAACCCTTCGGTGCTTTTGTTTGATGAACCTACGTCGGCACTGGACCCAGAGATGGTAGGAGAAATTCTTGAAATGATCAAAGATATTGCGAGCCAAGGAATGACGATGGTCATTGTGACACATGAAATTTCTTTTGCAAAGGACGTGGCGGATACGGTGATCTTTATGGCAGATGGCGAAATTGTTGAAAAAGGCTCACCAGAAGACGTCCTGTTGAAACCACAGCATGAACGAACGAAACAATTTTTATCAAGGATTCATCGCGGAATGTGGCAAGGATCGGAGAAAGACAAATGAAGCAAAAGACAGCATTCATGATGTCCGGTGTCCTTCTGTTTCTCCTTTCTCTGATTGGCTGCAGCAGTGTGAAAACCACGACAGATGACGGCAGACAAATTGTGAAAGTCGCACTGAGTGCAGAGGTCAATCCACCCTTTTTAGCAACAAATGACCGAAACGAACCGATTGGCTATAACATTGATTATTTAAATGAAGTGGAAAAGAGGCTTCCCCACGTACATTTTGATTACATTTTTGGCGAGGAAGAATCCAATTTAATCGGTGTAGGCGCAGGGAAGTTTGAAATGGCGGCTAATTGGTTTTTTAGTAACCCTGAACGTGAAAAGCGGTTCCTTTACCCTAAGGTCCCGTATGGCTATTCGATGACAGGTTTAATTGTTGATGAATCAGACAAGGAGATTCGATCGCTTGATGATATGACATCTAAAAAACTGGCTCCTGTCAGTCCTAGCGGAGGCTTGCGTTCGATATTAAATCAATATAATAAAGAGCATAATCCGGATATTCCACTGACGACCATTGAAAGTCCTTCAAATGAACTCAACTTAAAACGTGTTGAAAGCGGACGGTCCGATGCAGCATTTATGAACATTTCAACCTTTGATACCATTCAAAAGCATTTGAACCTAAAGGTCAAAGTTGGCGGCATTGTGTCAAAGGAGCCTATCTATCTTGTCTTACAGCCAAGCGAGAAGCAGCTTGCAGCAGATTTGGACCGGATCACACAAGAAATGATTGATGATGGAACACTGCCTAAGCTTGCGAAAAAGTGGTTTGGTGTTGATTTCTTTCAAAATATTGATGACATCTCAGAGCAAGGGGATCAAAATGAAGAAAGGAAGGAAGCGTCATGACGTTTACAGCTGGAGATTGGCTGCGCATCTTTTTACAGGTGCTTGAACGCCTGCCACTCACTTTTCTCATTATTACGGTGTCATTGTTTTTTGCTATCATCATCGGGTTGCTATTTGCTTTCATTCGTATCAAGCAAATCCCAGTGCTGAAGCAATTGGCTGTTATCTATTTATCTTTTACACGAAGTACGCCTTTAATTGTTCAGTTGTTTTTGATTTATTTTGGACTGCCTCAGCTTTTACTTGTGGCAGGGATTCAAATCAATCATTGGGATCGTGTGTTATTTGTGATGATGACGTTTTCTTTACATACTGGCGCTTATTTATCTGAAGTCTTTCGCAGTGCGTATTCATCTGTTGGGAAGGACCAGCTGGAGGCCGCCTACATTGTTGGGATGACAGATACACAGGCCTTGATCAGGATTATTATCCCGCAGGCCTTTCTCATTGCACTGCCAAACCTCGGAAATTACACCATTGATCTCGTGAAAGACACAGCGATTGCCTTTACAATCGGACTTATTGATATCATGGGACAGGTGAAGATCATTTTAGGAAATAACTACGGGATCGGCATGTTTGAAGTGTACGCGATCATTGCGATTGTGTATTGGCTCATTTGCATGAGCATTGAACTGATCACCATGCTGCTTGAAAGGAAATTTGTAAAAGGCCGCACCAGCCTGTCACGTTAAGGAGGCGATTTGATGCAAACCATTGATATTCAATTTGCGATTGACCAAGTACCTCATATTCTAAAAGGCGTTCCTTTTACTTTATTGATTGCACTCGTTTCCATGGCTGTGAGCCTTTTGATCGGATCTGTTTTTGCTTTCATTCGTCTCTTTCGCATTCCTGTACTCAGGCAGCTTGTGACACTCTATGTCTCCTTTTTTAGAGGAACGCCTCTTATTGTTCAGCTGTTCGCTTTCTTTTATGGACTCCCTTTTGTTCTAACCAAAGTGAGCGGTACATTCGGGCTGACCTTTCATCCAGATATGGTCTCCCCATTAGCTGTTGCCCTCATTACCTTCAGCCTCCATTCAGCCGCCCATTTAACAGAGGTGGTTCGGAGTGCACTCCTTGCGGTAGACAAAGGGCAGCTTGAAGCGGCAAAAATTGTGGGTATGACGACGCGCCAGGCGATGATGCGCATTATTTTGCCGCAGGCCTTTGTGGTCGCCTTACCGAATCTAGGCAATCAGCTCATTCAGCTATTAAAAGCCACCTCTCTTTCGTTTACGATTGGAGTACTTGAAATCATGGGGATTTCCCGGATCATTGCGAATGACGGCTATCAGTTTTTAGAAACGTACCTCGTCTCTGCTTTGATCTATTGGCTGCTGAGCATTTTCTTTGAACTCGCTTTTGCCTTGTTAGAGAAACGTGTCAGCGTGTACGGAAGATCTCTTGGACGTTAAAAAAGCCGATCAGGCTCAAATACCTGACCGGCTTTTTTTATTCGCCTTTTTTCGGTGTGTTAAACAGTTCCTTTGGTGCGGGTTTTAGTTTTGGTGCGGAACCGAACACGACTGGTGCAGAAATATATCTGAATTCCCCTTTTCCATCCATGCTTCGGCCATATGCCCATCTGCCTTCCTTGCTTGCTTCTCCTCTTGAGAAGTTAAACAGATCATAGGATACTTGCTGTTTTTCTAGTGAGCGCGGGAAGGTGGTTGGTACGACGACGTCCCCTTCTCGTTCTTCTAATTCTTTAATGGCCGCAAGCCACATATTTTGATGATATGTATCACGGGCAATAAGAAAAGAAAGCATATCCTTCACGCCGCGATCATCGGTCATTTCGTAGAGCCTTGTGACCTGAAGCCTCCCTTGTGATTCTGCATTTAAGTTGGCCCTAAAATCAGCCATTAAATTTCCGCTTGCAATGATATACTTGGCATTCCACGGATACCCTTGACTATCCGCTGCCATTGCTCCTAAACCGGCAACAATTGCATGCTGAGGATTCATTCCGCCCATAACAGCTGCTAGTGCGGGGTCACTTTGATACGCCTCTTCTTGTTCCTTAACTGGTGCTTTATCTAGTAAACGCGCGATCATCGTCGCCAGCATTTCGACATGACCAATTTCCTCTGTCCCTATGTCAAACAATAAATCTCTGTATTTTTGATCTGCCCGGCAATTAAAGCCTTGAAATAAATATTGCATCATGACACTAATTTCTCCATACTGTCCGCCTAATACTTCTTGCAGCTTTTTCGCGTAAAGCGGATCAGGCTTTGAGGGCTTTGCTTCATATTGCAGTTCTTTGATGTGATAAAACATGATGTCATCTCCCTTATCAAAACATCTTTTCACTTATCACTATTCAACCGCATGCCTCTTTATGAAAATGAGCAGAATATGTGCACAAAAAAAGAGAATGGCCTCTGCCATTCCCTTTGTCATCCTACTTATTCAGCACTAACTAAAATTTTCACTTGATCTTTTTCATTGATTAATGCATGGAAACCATCCTCGATCACATCGTCCAGCTTGATTTTTTTCGTGACGAGCGTATCTGCAGAGAAATAGCCTTTTCTCATTAAGTTTAATACAGATGGGAATACGTCTCTGTAGCCGATAATTCCTTTGACTGTACGTTCTTTAATGACAATGTCATTTGGCAGAATTTCTGCGCCTTTTTCCCAAATGCTCACAATGACTGTTTCACCTGAAATTCTTGTTGATTGGATGGCTTGCTTCAATACAACAGGTACACCTGTCACTTCAAAAGAAACATCGACGCCACCGTTTGTACGGCTTGCGATTTCTTGAACAACATCTTCATATTGAGAAGGATCAACAATGATCGCTCCAAGCTCTTTAGCTTTTTCTTGGCGTTCTTTAGATAATTCTACTGCGTAAATATCAGTAGCACCAGCTGCTTTTAATGCTTCAATGACAAGTAAGCCAATTGGTCCGCAGCCAAACACAGCCGCTGTATCCCCAGCTTGTACTTTACTAGAACGAACCGCATATAAAGCAACTGCAGAAGGCTCTACAAGCGCACCTTGCTCATATGAGATTTCGTCTGGTAATAAATGAAGTAATTCTTCATCGACAGATACATATTCAGAGAATCCACCGCCGCCTCCGGCAAGTCCTAAAAAGCCCATGTTTTCATCTAAGTTGTAAGCACCTTGGTGTCCGTGAGTCGCAAAAATAGGCTCAACAACCACTCGGTCGCCTACTTTGTAATTGCTCACGCCTTCTCCTACTTCAACAACCTCACCAGAGAACTCGTGTCCCAGCGTAACGGGTGCTTTTTCTTTTGTAAGTGGATGAGGTTCATTCACTGGAATGAAAATCGGTCCTCCTAAATATTCATGTAAATCACTACCACAAATGCCGCACCATTTTACTTTTAGTTTCACTTTTCCTGGAGCAACTGTTGGTTCGTCAATTTCCTCTAGTCGAATGTCCTTTTGATCGTGCCAGCGTAGTGCTTTCATGTGTAAGACTCCTTTTCTCATCAATTTGATTAACTTACTTAAATAATCATAACATAATTTTTTTAATTTTCTAAGTAGGATGCACTATTTTTTTGACATTCAATGGACGAAAGATGACAAAACATAGCAATAAACAGACAAGAAGCATACATACACACCCGATGACAACGGAGGTTCGGATTGATAAAACATGTGCAAGTCCACCAGAGACCCCTGTCATCATCATCGTCAGAATGGCTTCAACCAAAGCATAAAAACTGGCTACCCTCCCCATGACCTCTACCGGGATATTCGTTTGATAGAAAGTCATAAAACCTGTGTTCGCAAATGCTAAAAAGAATGCTAGTATAAAAAAACCAACAGCGGCTACAAACAATGTGCTGGAAAAAGCATAAATGAGATAGCCACATGCAACAAACAAACTGCCAATCCCAAGCATGATCGAAACAGGCAGCCTCTCCACAATCACCGAATTGAGACCTGCGCCTGTGATGATGCCTGCCCCAGCTATACTGACAAGAAGACCATATTCTGTATCAGTCAGCAGCAGCACTTCTTTTGCAAAGGCTGTTTCAAGAGAGTCAATGGCAGTAGGAAGCACCGTGATGGCGGCACTAAACAATAAATACACCGTCATAATCTGGCGTGATGTCAAACTAAACCGAAGAACAAGCTTCGCATCCTCTTTTAACATTGAAAGGGAAAAGCCATTTTGGCCAGCATCTTGTTTTAGCAAATTCGGTAAACACATCGTTAACAGAGCAGATATCAACAAACAGATCGCATTTATATAAATTGAAAAAACAGGTGTACCGATTAAAAAAAGCAGACCTGCTGCTGCGGGTCCAAGTAAAAATCCACCCGATTGTAATAATGAGCGAATGGCATTAAACCGTTTTCGATTATCCGCCGGGATCAATCCTGTCATATATACCATCGAAGCTGGATGAAACATCGCTTGTGCCATTTGAATGAGAAACACCATCACATACAGGATCAGCAGATGTCCTGAAAATAACGCAAAGGGTACACATGCGATCAGGATAGCCCGGGTGATATCTAAGCTGATCATCACATTCCGCTGATTCAGCCTGTCAACCAAACTGCCAGACCAGCTGTTTGTCAAAAAAGCTGCAGCCGGTCTCAGCATATAGACGGCTGTTACAGCCAGCACAGAGCCCGTTTCTTGAAAAATGAGCAGATGGAGAGCAATCATATAAATCCATTCTCCTATGTTCGCAATTCCGATGGCTCCAAGCAGCAAACTCATATCCCGCCAATGTTTTTTCATAGCTGTTCCCCCTATTTGTCATAAAAAAATCCCGCCCCCAAGACATTTCTGTCTTGAGGACGGGATTTACTCCGCGTTGCCACCTCAGTTTATTCATCTGTTGCCAGATGAACCTTAGCAGGTCATCATGAACCCATCTCTGTAACGGGAGAATTTCGCTGCACCACCATCCGAAGGAATCCGGTGCAGAGCTAAGAGGCTTGGTTCCATCATGCTTCCCAGCTCCTTCTCAGCTTAACGGAGTTCTCTGTGCGGGACAGCTATGATGTACTCTTCTCTATTTGCGCTGTGTCTTTATTTCATCACGATCTTCAGCTGAATTGTTACATATTGTACTGCGCCTCGATCAAAGCGTCAATGTTTTTTTCAAGTTAATCAGCATAGATCATCTTTCTGGTCATGCCACCATCAACGACTAAATCTGTACCCGTCACAAATTGATTGTCTTCATCTGTTAAATAAAAGCAAGCCTTCACAATATCCTTTGGCGCCCCGACTCGATTGGAAAGATGCTGCTTGTGGTCGACCTCTCGAAGATTCTCCTCATCCTTCGTTTCAATCCATCCAGGGGAAATGCTATTCACCGTGATGTGATCCGGGCTAAAAGAAGCAGCCAAGGCATGAGTCAGTGCTGATATTCCGCCTTTTGATGCAGCATATGCTTCCGTATGAGGCTCTGACATTGTCGCGCGGGTGGATGAAATGTTCACAATAGAACCGCCTTTTGGATTCTCTTTTATATAACGTGCTGCTTCTCTTGCACATAGAAAAGTCCCTCTTAGGTTCGTATGTAACACACGATCCCACTCATCGACCGTTAATTCATAAGGCGATACTGTGCACATGACACCGGCATTATTGATGAGGATATCAATCGTTTTGCAGCGCTCCGCTGCAAACGACATTAAGCGCTGGATATTCTTCTCTTGTTTCATATCTGTTTTGATGAAATAAACTTCATAGGACTCTTTTCTCAGCTGCTCCTCCAAACGCTTCCCCTTCTCTTCATCTATATCCGCAAGCACCACACACGCCCCTTCTTTTGCATAGCCGCAGGCGATCGCTTTACCAATTCCATTGGCTGCGCCTGTGATGATAACGGTTTTTCCTTTAAAATTCAGCATATGATTGATTCCTTTCTAACTGGTATGAATGAAATACTTTTATCCTTTCCTGAAAAGAGCGATCCAGTCATCCACCTCTATTGATTCTATTTTTTCCTCTGTCATTTTTAATCTATAATATTGCTTTATTTTCTCGTTAGCATCTAACAAGTATTCTGTAACAATCTCTTCTTCCTTTAAAGTTTTCGTTGTGCGCTTGACCCATTCTTGAAAAGGATAACGTTTTTTTCGTTCCATTGATCTTACTTCTTTTATTCCCTCTTCTAAAAACAATTTCCTCCATTGTTCTGTAGATAGACAGGACACATGACTTGGGTCTCTCAATCGTTCTAGCTGATTGATAAATAGTGCAAGCTCTTCATCATTTGGCGAAACATTATCAATAAAGAAAAACAGACCATTTGACTTTAATACGCGAGACGCCTCTTTGGCGAACTGTTCAGGGTGCGGGAAATGGTGTGCTGCAATTCGGCATGTGACCATATCAAATGTTCCATCTAAAAAAGGAAGGCTTTCTGCATCCGCTACTACATAAAAAATTTGTGGATACGCTTTTAAATGAAGTGATGTATTAGAAAGCATCTCTTTCGTTAAATCTGTCGCAAACACTTGATTCACATATGGAGCCAGTGCTTTTGCGGTATGCCCGCCACCTGTTGCTATATCGAGTACGATCCAGCTTTTTTCTGGAGCTGCCCATTCAACAATTAGATCTAGGTCTGCTCCCTTTGCATGAGTTTGACTCGTCACATACTTTTCTGCATTTCTCCCAAATTGTTCTACAACTCTTCTTTTAGCCTGATCTGAATTCATCTGATTCCTCCCCTTTGAAATGGATTTGTATATTCTATGTGATTTTCCACAATAAAGAGCCGTCCCATTTTATTGAGCGGCCCCTTCCATGTTAAAAATTATCGAGAAAGCATTCCGTGCGGGTCAATGACAAATTTCTTCGCCACACCCGAATCAAAGTCGCTGTATCCTTGAGGAGCTTGATCAAGGTTAATGACGGTCGCATTCACCGCTTTGGCGATTTGTGCTCTTCCGCTTAAAATGGATTTCATTAGACTGCGGTGATATTGCATGACAGGGGTTTGACCTGTCACAAAGGTATGGGCTTTTGCCCAGCCAAGTCCAATTCGCACTTTCAGAGATCCAACTTTTGCATCGGCATCCACTGCACCTGGGTCTTCTGTGACGTAGAGCCCTGGGATTCCGAGCTTACCGCCAACTTTGGTAATATCCATAATTGTATTTAAAACGGTTGCAGGTGCTTCTCCTTGATCTCCATGACCTGACGCTTCAAAGCCGACACAATCGACGGCACAGTCAACTTCTGGCTCTCCTAAGATATTCGTGATTTGTTCACCGATTCGATCATGTTTTCTTAAATTGATCGTCTCACAGCCAAAGCTTCTGGCCTGCTCCAGCCTTTGTTCATTCAAATCACCGACAATTACAGCAGAGGCGCCAAGGAGCTGAGCGGAATGTGCTGCGGCAAGACCTACTGGCCCGGCACCAGCAATATATACAGTCGAACCAGGCTTTACTCCAGCCGTATAAGCACCGTGAAAACCTGTCGGGAAAATATCGGAAAGCATCGTCAGATCAAGTATTTTCTCCATCGCTTGATCTTTGTCTGGAAATTTGAGCAGCTGAAAATCTGCATATGGGACCATGACGTACTCGGATTGACCGCCAACCCATCCGCCCATATCGACGTATCCATAGGCAGAGCCTGGACGGTCCGGGTTTACATTTAAGCACACATGAGTTTTTTGTTCCTTGCACATGACGCAGCGTCCACAAGCAATATTAAATGGAACGGACACGAAGTCTCCTTTTTGAATAAACTCCACATCTCGTCCAACCTCAACGACTTCACCTGTAATTTCATGACCAAGGACTAGTCCTGCAGGCGCAGTGGTACGCCCTCTCACCATGTGCTGGTCACTTCCGCAAATATTCGTCGTCACTACTTTTAAAATGACGCCATGCTCACATTTGCGCCCCACATTGGCTTTCGGTACACCCGGGCCATCTCTTAAAATCAAATCAGGGTATCCAATATCCTCAACTGCTACATTTCCTGCTCCTTTATAAACGACACCTTTGTTTCCCGACATGTTTTCATTCCTCCCTTTTTGTTTAAAAATGAAGTCTCTACAATTTTCTCTATTTATGAAGCAATTCCCTGCTTCAAATGGCACAATAGATAAAAAAAGCGAAAAATGTCTATCAGGGAGAGAAAAATGTATCTTCCAGTCAAATAAAAAAGAAAATATTGAAAAAAAAGCTAAACTTTTGAAGAACGGTGTCGATATAAGAAATAAGCCAGACAGGTATCCTTAATCGACAAACAAATTCCTTATATATACTATCATTCCTTACACACCTGGCTGGCGCCTACATAACATTGAAAAGACTCTTCTGATGAAGAGTCTTTTTTAACTTTGCGTCCCATCAATCACGGGTACAATTGTAAGCAAAGAGGCTCCTCTGACGAAGAGCCTCTTTTTGAATGCTTGTTCATTACCTGGGAAATATTTTCATCATTTTAACGCTTTGATACAGATGTATGTATCATAGTGATAAACCGAAACTTCTCTAAAGTGATACGCTGAAAATAGGCGGCTGATCTCTTGTTCACTATACGATGAAAAAGATTGTGACCGTTTTTGTTCCTTCATCAGTTCCTGCTGTTGGAAAGATAAGAATACTTCTCCATCCACTTGAAGGACGCGGTACACTTCCTTCATGACCTGTTCAATATCCTTCAAGTAATAGATGGTCTGTACCGTAAATAATTTATTGAATGATCTGTCTTCAAAAGGTAAATGCTCAGCTTTACCAAGAGTCACGACGGCTTTATCCTGTTCTACAAGCTTCTTATGTTTTCTTTTTGCATATTTGATCATATGACGAGAGGCATCCACTCCATATACTTTACCGCGATCAAGTTTTTCTGCTACCTTCGATAATGTCATGCCTCTTCCAGTTCCGATTTCTAAAATTCGGTCGTTTTCTTGTATATTTAAGAGTTGAATCGTCCATTCATTGATATTATGATGATTTTTTTCCATATAGCGGGCAACCCATTTTGAGAACAAGCCTTTTGGTTCCCTCATTTGTTTTCCAATCCAGCTTTGAATCAATGTTAACACCTGCTTTGCACCAGTAAATAAAACTATTTACGAATTTTCTTACTTTTCATATCGGCTCTCGCCTAACAAAGTTTAAGACCTAGTCCTAATTAGTTGTCATTGATTAGACGGCACCTTTTCAGAAAATGTTTCGCAGAACTTTAAAAAATTTTGATCTGAATAGGCGTTTTCATTAATTGTGCTCAGATTGATTTCGTTTTCTGCATGAGCTGCATATTTTATGAATGTATCTTGATTAGATAAAGGTGGTGCTAGATTATGGGCTTTGGTGGCGGTTATTCTGGAGACTGCGGTGGTTACGGTGGCGGTTTTGCAGGCGGATTCGCATTGCTTGTTGTACTGTTCATTTTGTTGATCATCATCGGTGCAAGCTGGATTTACTAATGTAAAAGGAGCAGGAAACAATACGTTTCCTGCTCCTTTTCTTTAATACCAATAAGTTGGATAATTGTAATTGTACATATAGCGTCTAAGCATTTCTTGTTGCTCTCTTTGCATCCGGTATGGATTGCCGTATCCGTGCTTTAAGGAATGCGGAATGGACGTATACCCGTGCCCCACTGACGGAAACCTCATATATGGTGACATCGACATTCATTGATCACCTCACAATCTCCTTTTACGGATATCATATGTGCAGGTGATCAATGTGGAGCGTGTCTAAACCTGGTCCTTCTCCCTAGTATAACAATCAAGCATTGCAAGCATCATAAACATGTCAATCTCCTCCTTTTCCAATTTTTCTTTTCCTGTTTTAGTTCATATACTTTAGTTGTTTCTGCTTCATTTCTTCATAAAATGTTTCGACTTGTTGTTCATAAAGAACGGTCTCAATGTCTTTGTATTTACGCTGAATCGTCAATGTAATAAAGAATAAATGGATTGTCATATACGCTCACCTCCCTTCAGTTCGCAGCATGCGAAATAGCCCGCAGATCTTCTTTATCAGTTGACCTGCGGGCACACAAAAATGCAGATCAAAAGACAATGTCTTCCAACCCGCAATGGATGATGCGTGAAATCCTCGTTTACTTAAACAGTTTTGAAGCGTGCACCGTATAAGGTAAAGGAAGGACACGAGCTCTTCCACAGGCTGATGACATGATGAAATTGTTGGTTGAATTGATCACAAGTAGATACGAATAACATATTCTTCAGCCTCCTTTACGTTTTTAATTACTTTGTAAGTATATCCAGCAAGCACCATTTTGTAAACCTGTTTTTAGTAATATAGATGATTTTTGTGTTTTTGACTAAATTTCTACAGTTATTCTTGTCCGTTTGTCCAATACAATCAAAAAAGCCCCCTCACGTATATGAGGAGACTTTTCGAATTAATCTTCATCTAGTTCTTGCAGTTTCTTTTGAAAAAAGATCGCGCGTCTGACACAAAGAAAAGCTGCTAATAAGAAAACACAATCAATTCCCATCATCAGCATTTTTGGAGATGCTTCGATGTGCTGGTTCGGTATGATCGTACCAATATATAAAAAGGTGCTGACAGCAAGCAAAATAAAAGCGTACTGCTTGTAATCTGTCACTAAACCACTCCACTTTTTCTTCACTTGAATCACCTTCCTGTTTAACATGTCTATTGATAGCTTAACATAGTAAAAGAAAGGTAGTGGCATGTAAATCTATCCATTCACTAGTGCGTTTAGTCCTTGCTTCATATCATTCAGTAAATCATCCACATCTTCAATCCCAACGGATATACGAATTAAACCATCAGTGATGCCAAGCTCCTCCCGGCGATCTTTCGGAATGGACGCATGAGTCATTCGAGCAGGAACAGAGATTAAGCTTTCAACCGCTCCAAGGCTTTCTGCGATTGTAAACAGCTTAAGCTGGCTTAAAAACACATCGACATGTTCTTCTTTTCCAATATCAAAAGAGATCATTCCGCCGAAGCCGGATGCTTGCGTTTTCGCAAGTTCATGTCCAGGGTGAGCACCAAGACCTGGGTAATAAACACGTGTGACCGCTGGATGTTGTTCTAGAAACTCAGCGATTTTCTGCGCATTTTGTTG
Organism: Bacillus pumilus; assembly: GCF_038738535.1. Taxonomy (NCBI): domain Bacteria; kingdom Bacillati; phylum Bacillota; class Bacilli; order Caryophanales; family Bacillaceae; genus Bacillus; species Bacillus pumilus. The sequence continues at coordinate 2,287,744 of NZ_CP046128.1, forward strand.
ATGTGCTTCCATTCTTAGTCCAAGCGTTTTGATCCCTCTCATGAGAAGCCATGAATCCTGCGGTCCAAGAATTCCACCTGTAGAATTTTGAACAAAATGAAGTTCTTCTCCAAGCTCTTTCGTCGCTGTTACAACAAGCCCGCCTACGACATCACTGTGGCCGCCTAAATATTTAGTGGCACTATGGAGGACAATGTCCGCCCCATATTCAATCGGTTTTTGGAAATAAGGTGTAAAAAATGTATTATCAACAATCATTAAGATGTTGGCTTCTTTTGTCAATTGGCCGATCGCTTTGAGATCAGTCATTTTCAGTAAAGGATTGGTTGGTGATTCAATGTAAACCGCTTTTGTTTCGGGTAAAATTGCTTTTTTCACCGCTTCAGGATCACTTGTGTCCACGAAGGTCGCATGAATGCCAATACGGTTTAGTACCTTTGTAATGACGCGGTAAGTTCCGCCGTACACGTCATCTGTCAGGACAATATGATCTCCGCTGTTAAACAGCATCATGACTGCCGTAATGGCAGCCATCCCTGAACCGAATGCGTAGCCGTTTGCTCCCCCTTCAAGATCACGAATGACGGTTTCAAGTGCCGTTCTTGTTGGATTCGCTGTTCTAGAATATTCATATCCTGTATGTTCGCCTGCTTTCGGCTGCTTATATGTGCTCACTTGATATATAGGCACAGACACAGCTCCCGTTTTTTCATCACCAGTTGTTCCGCTGTGTATCATCATTGTTTTTGGTTTCATTCTATTTTCCTCCCTCATAAATTCCTTTACTTAAATAGCGTTCACTGCTGTCAGGAAAAATGGTGACAATGACTGTCCCAGGTGCTGCCTTCTTTGCTTCCTCTAAAGCGGCATATAATGCGGCACCTGAAGAGCTTCCAATGAGAACGCCTTCTTTTTCAGCAGCTTCTTTCACCATTTGGAAAGCATCATCATCACTGACCGTATAAATCTCATCGAATAAAGCAGATTCCATATAATCTGGGATAAATTCAAGGCCGATTCCTTCCGTTCTATGCGGGCCCGGATCTCCTCCATTTAAAATCGATCCTTCAGGTTCGACAACAATTGTTTTTAACGCCGGATGCTGCTCTTTTAAATAGGCAGCACACCCTTGAAAAGTTCCTCCAGATCCCGCTCCTGCTACGAATACATCAATGTTTCCTTGTAGGTCGGACCATAACTCTGGGCCAAGCGTTTTATAGTAAGTCAATGGATTTACTTGGTTTTTAAATTGTAAAACGCAATAGGCATTGTCAAGGCTTGCCTCTAGTTCAAGGGCTCGATCAATCGCACCTTTCATGCCCTCTTTTCTTGGTGTATGAATAATCTCTGCACCGAGCGCCTTCATTAGCTGTTGTTTTTCTTGACTAAAATGTTCTGGTACGCAAAAAATGGTCCGCAATTGATGCTTTCTTGCACTGAGGGCAAGCCCAATTCCTGTGTTTCCAGCAGTTGCTTCAATGATGGTTCCGCCTGGACGCAATTTGCCAGATGCCAATGCTTCTCTTATGAGCATATCACCTAAACGATCTTTAATACTTCCACCCGGATTCATCATTTCAAGCTTTGCATACACCTCTACACCATCTGGGATGCCAATCCCTGACAGCTTTAAAAGCGGTGTGCGGCCAATTAATTCTGTAATATCCTTTATGACAGCCATATGATTTCCCTTCCTTTGTATGGAAAAGAAGGGGGAACCCCTTCTTTTATTGAGTTTGCTTTATCATACGCAAGACAAGGTCGGTTGAGTGAATCGCTGCTTGCTCAAGAAATTGATCAAAGGAGACATTGGATTCTTTCCCTGCAATATCAGATAACGCTCGAACGACAACAAATGGCGTTCCAAAGAGCTGGCAAACTTGTGCAACAGCTGCGGCTTCCATTTCCACCGCATATAGTTCTGGAAACTTCTCTCTCACAAACGCTACACGATCCGGATCATTCATAAACGAATCTCCTGTTGCAATTGTTCCTTTTGCCACTTGAATATGATCGATCTCTAAAGCCGATTCCTCTGCCAGCTTCACAAGCTTTTCGTCTGCAGCGAAAGCAGCTGGCAACCCTGGTACTTGTCCGTATTCGTAATCAAAGATTGTCACATCCACATCATGATGTCGAACATCAGTAGAAATGACAATATCCCCTACATTTAATGTGTGATGGAAACCGCCAGCAGATCCTGTATTGATCACATAATCCGGCTGAAAGCGGTCAAGCAGAAGTGTTGTGCTGACCGCTGCATTTACTTTTCCAATCCCTGATTTTAATAAAATCACTTCTTTATCTTCATAAACACCTGTTGTGAATTCACACCCAGCGATGTTTTCTTGTGTAGCATTCTTTAGTTGATCTCTTAATATTGTCACTTCTTCTTCCATTGCACCTATGACTGCGATTTTCAAATCAAAAACATCCTTTCATTCCCTTTTCTTCGCTTCTACGATCCAAACAAAATCATTCATTTGATGAAAGGACGTGCTAAAACCTTCTTCTTCAAAGATTTGTTTTAGCACATCAATGGATGGATAATATTCCGTTTCTAAATCCTCAGCAAGCTGATCGAATCCTGCGGCTTTCGCTTTGTCGATTTCCGCTTGATGTGCAGCTTGATTTTGAAACATTGTATCAGCAAAGACTATTTTACCATCTGAGTGAAGGATGTTGCTATAGGTGTGAATGGCTTGTTTTTTTTCTTCGTCCGTTAAATGGTGGAAAGCATATGAACTGACAATCGTATCCGGCTCAAATGGCAGTGCTGGAAATGATAAAAAATCCCCATCATGAAACACATCGGGTACTCCCTTTTGAAGAGCCGCTTTCTTCATGGCGTCTGATGGTTCAACACCAAACACGTTCTTATCAGCTGCAAGCAGTGCCACTGTTAGATTCCCCGTGCCGCTTCCAAACTCAAGGACATATTGACCTGAACGTTCTACAATCTCTTTTAAAATGGCCGGATACCGGCGAAACACTTCTTCATACTGCTCGTCATGACCACTTACCGTGTCGTCATAAGACTCAGCCCAATGATCAAATAAAGAAAGAAACTCACGTCCCATTTTCTTTCCCTCCACTTTATCTATTTATTCCTATGCGTATAGTATGCTTTAATTCGTCGAACAGTTCTTATCCTACCACATCTTCTGTTTCTTTCCTACTAAAAAATACTGGGAGGGGTAGAAAAATATTTGCCCTTTTAGAGGAGAGAGATTAAGATGAATGGAGAGTATGGAGGGGTGAATCAAATGGATTTTCAGTTGGATTTTCTAAAGGATAAAATTGAATTCTTTGAAGCATCGTCTTTAAAAGAACTTGAACAAAAGATCCAAAAACAAATTGAACATAATCAGGCAATCTTGCTGACTGTTCATTCTGTCAGTCATCAAACGACTGTGATTGATGACCGGATTTTGTATACAGCGGTTGTTCATTTTAAGGCGAATATCTAAATAAAAAAGATAGCATATCTGCTATCTTTTTTTCATGTTTATTTTAATTTTTCAACCTTTACAGGTTTCCAGCCTTTTTCATCTACCCATGTGATTTCCACGCGGTAGCGTTCACCTGATGATTTGTCACGGATGGTTCCCTTTGCATCTTGAGGACCTCCGTTATTTCCTAACCAAAGAACCGTCATTTGATCTTCTGAAATCCCCGACGCATAGGACATGGCTTTGATCATTTCTTTCCAGTCTTTTGAGTTAGAATCATAGGTTGCTGTATGTGAACCGGATTGCTCTGTTCCTACAGGCTCCCAGTCATCGCTTTCATATGTTTTGTCTACGTCACTCGTTTTGCCGCCGTCTGTTTCTTTGGCGTCTTTTAACGCATCTTTATTAGGCTCTTCTTCATCATCTGTCTTCTTCGTATCGTCGTCTTGATCAGATGAGTCCTCTTTTTTTGCATCTGAATCATCGGATGTGTCTTTCTTTTGATCTTTCACATCTTCTTCTGAGTTTTGTTTATTTTCACTTGTTGCAGGCGCCGTTTTTGATGGTTCTTTCGCTACATCTGTATCTTTCGGTTTATTAAAAATTAACAAACTCGATGCGACAACCAAAATAAGCACCACAACGATACCAATTAATATGTTAAGCACCATATTCGCCTTTCTGCGCTTATCACGATGTTCAAATCGAGAATTTCTACTCAAAATCTCTGCACTCCTTTGCCTCGTTCCCTAAGTCGTTACTATTCTAACATGACATGAAGGGATGTTCTATGTCTGTTTCTTTTCAATTTCATTGACCTTTTTTACAATATCATAAAACGCATCATTTGTCTTAGCCCGGCCACTTGCCTCATCAAGGTGAACAACGACAAGAGCATATTTTGGTTTTTCCACCGGAAAGTACCCAGCAAACCACTTATGATAAAGCGGATTCCCCTTTTTATCTTTACTGCCGGTTTGGGCAGTGCCTGATTTCCCCGCTACATCAAATGGAAGATCTTGAAACCTTCTTCCTGTTCCTTTGTCAGACGTCACCACCTGCCTTAAGTACTTTTGCAGCTTTTGAGCTGTATAGCGGTCAATACTGTCTCCTTCCGGTCGTTTGTTTTGAAAGGTTAGCATCGTTGTTCCGTTTTGATACAGCACTTTTTCAGCGATTTTCACTTCTTTTCGTTCTCCGCCTCTCGCAATCGATGCCATCATATTGGCGATTTGCAAAGGAGTCGTTTTGACATTTTTTTGTCCTATTGCGGTTTGGGCAATGGCTTTTTTGACATGCTTGTCTCTTTTATCTCCCCACACACTGCCGGTTTCTTCACGATCAAACTGTTTGAAATGCTGCTTATGATAGACATCCCCTTCCCAGCCAGCTCGATCAATGAGTCCAAGCTTTGCAGCCGTCTTTTCGATGATTTGATCATCTGTTTGGATAAGCTTGCCAGCAAGTGTCGCAAAGGTATAATTACAGCTCTGCGAAAAGCTCTCAGACAGATTCAGCACTTCCTGCGTTCCTTCTGGCTCTCCATATAAATTCTTTCGACAGTCATACATCGTTTGTGGCTGGTCGAGGTTTTTTTCGATTGCTGCGGCAAGTACAGCGGTTTTAAAGACAGAGCCTGGTGCCATGGCAGTCAGCATATAATTTCTTGCCTCATGCCGGTTTTTGCTTGTGACATTTGGCGTACTCGCCATCGCCAGCACGCTGCTGCTTTCAATGTCGAGCAGAACGGCCCCGCCTTTTTCGACGCCTTGTTCTTTCAGAACTTTCTCCATTTCAGCTTGCATGTTTTCATCAATTGTTGTTTGAACCTGAAGAGGATAAAATGAATGAGCCTCTGCTGTATATTTGACGTCCATTCCAAACAAAGGGTTTCCCCTTCCGTCCACATGATATAACAATTTTGTGTCTTGCTCGGGTAATAGAAATTCGTCAAAGGTACTTTCCAGCCCAAAAGTACCGATTTCTGTACGGATGGAAAGCTCTTTTTTGTCAGGATAACGCTTTCTGAGCAATTCTGGATTTTCACTCGTGAAGCCTAATGTGTGAAGGGCAAGTCTTTTTTTGTCCTTCTCTTTCATATATACGCCGTAAACACCTGAATATTTCATATCATTGATGTCTTTCAGCTTTTTTTTCGTGATGTCATCTTTGAGAATCAGAGGTTTTTTGGTTTCTGTCAGCTGTTTTTTGAGTTCATCTTCTTCCATCTCGAGAATAGAGGCGGTTTGTTTTAAATGAGGAAGATCATATTGCAGAAAAGGAAATAAGATAACCGCGGGCTGTTCTTTTGTGAGAAGCGCTTCGCCGTTTCGATCTAAAAATTCACCGCGGCCATCTGAAATGACCACTTCTTCTGTACGCTGTTTGACACTTTCTTGTATTAAATTGATATCAAGCTTTGAAAAAGATTCTGTGAAAAACAGTTGAATTTCTGCCAGTCTCATGAGAAGACCGAGCAGCAGCATAAAAATAATAGCACCTGTCCATTGAATTCTACGTTTTTTGCGCATAAAAACACCTCGTCCCTATTGTGGACGAGGTGTTTATCGTATAAACGTGATTATGAAATTTTTACAATTTGGACGAACATTTCTCCGCCAGGTGTTTGAACGGTTACTTTGTCGTCTACTTGTTTGCCTAACAGACTTTTTGCGATTGGTGAATCGTTTGAAATTTTTCCTTCGAACGGATCAGCTTCTGCACTTCCAACGATTGTGTAAGACTCTTCTTCTCCGTCTGGTAATTCAACGAATGTGACTGTTTTACCAAGTGAGACAATATTTGAGTTTCCTTCATCTTCGATAATTTTGGCATTGCGAATCATATTATCAAGCGTTGTGATACGGCCTTCTACAAACGCTTGCTCTTCTTTAGCAGAATCATATTCCGAGTTCTCAGAGAGGTCTCCAAAGCTTCTAGCAATTTTAATACGCTCTACAACCTCTTTACGTTTAACCGTTTTCAAATATTCAAGCTCTTCTTCTAATTTACGTTTTCCTTCTTCTGTCATTGGAAATACTTTCTCTTGTGCCATGAATCATTCACTCCTTCTATTAATCCTCATCATACAAACTTTCTGCACGTGAGTGACGACTGAAATATACAAGAATGAGGACTTCTTCAGGCCCTCATTCCTTCTGTCCCATATTTGTAAAAGTCCATCTTACATGGCGTCCCTTTTAGATGCAACTATTATGCCTTTTTTCAGACAGAACCACTCTCAGTGGTCTAAAGATGATCTATCTTCATCGCACAAACTGTGGAAAGGCACAGGAAGCTCCTGTACCTCGTTCGCCATTTCGATCATATGTAGAAGAATAGCTTATCCATTCTCCATCTTCCAATACATAATATGGTCAGTGTACGATATGTCTATGCTATATTATTACAAAATTGCTTTTTGATCAAGAATTGTTTGAAAATTTGTGATGATTTGTTTGTCGTTTTTTTAATATACTATTACAAAATCGAAACAACTTCAATATCAGCTTGAAAACGGCATTTTTCTACATCTATTTCACATCATTGTTTTCCTATCATACCAAATCTTTCATTCAAGGTGTTCCTTCTAAAAATATTTAAGCAGCTTCTACTTATAGAAACAAGTGAAATATTGGTATTTATTCTCTTTATCATGATGTTGAAAAGACCTTTACAATGTAAAGGTCTTTTTCTTCTCCACCATTTACTCTGCTCGGTTTTGAAGAATCGTTTGAATTTTTGTCACCATTAAGTCAATCGCGACATGGTTTTGGCCGCCTTCTGGGATGATGATATCGGCGTATCGCTTTGTCGGTTCAATGAATTGATTATGCATTGGTCTGACAACAGATACATACTGTTCAATCACAGAATCGATTGAACGGCCTCTTTCTTTTGTATCGCGTAAAATGCGGCGAATGATGCGAAGGTCTGCATCTGTATCGACATACAGTTTAATATCTATTAAGTCTCTTAGACGTTCATCTTCTAGTGCAAAGATGCCTTCAACGATGATGACATCCTTTGGTTCAACATGGACAGTCTCTTCTGAACGTGTGTTTAGCTTGAAATCATATATTGGTTTTTCAATGGATTCGTACCTTAGGAGCTGTTCCAAATGCTCAAACATCAGGTCATTGTCGAATGCAAGCGGATGATCATAATTCGTAAGCAAGCGCTCTTCAAATGGCATATGACTTTGATTTTTGTAATATAAATCTTGCTGAAGCATGAGGATGGAATGTCCTTTAAATTTTTCATAGATCGAATTGGTGACGCTCGTTTTACCTGAACCCGAGCCGCCAGCAATTCCAATGACAACTGGTTTACTCCTCATGTGCCTGTTATTTCCCCTTTCTCATCATGTTGCTAGGGTATACTTTTTGATCGAGCTTGAATTTTACGATTTGCAGCGGATGACGAGCGGCATCTAGTTCATTTCCTTTTTCATCCCAAATCGTCTCAATTTTGCATGTGAAATTCTCAATTTCTGGTCCGAAAAATTCGACTTCATCGCCAGCTTTAAAGAAGTTGCGCTGCTGCAATGTGACGATTTGTTCTTTTTCATCATAATGAAGAACGAGACCTGCGAAATCAAATGTCGTTTTCTTTCCATGAATGCCAAACATTTGTTCATCCGTTCCTGGTACACCTTCGAAAAAGGCTGGCGCTGTGTCACGGTTTGCGCATTTATCTAGTTCATCTAACCATTCCTGCTGAATGACAAAATTGTCCGGGTCAGCACAATAGGCGTCAATGACTTTGCGATATACACTCACGACAGTTGCCACATAATGAATTGATTTCATTCGCCCTTCGATTTTCAAGCTGTCAATTCCCATTTCGATCATTTGAGGAATGGATTCGACAAGCTTTAAGTCTTTTGGACTCATCGCAAATGGTGCGTCTTCCTCTCCAAACAATGGCGCTTCCTCAGAACCTTCTAGTTTATAAAGATCATAATCCCAGCGGCAGGACTGGCAGCAGCCTCCGCGGTTAGAATCTCTTGCCGTCATGTGGTTACTGAGCACGCAGCGGCCAGAGTAAGCAATACACATTGCACCGTGAATGAACGTTTCAATTTCAATATCGACCTTTTCTTTCATTTCTCTAATTTCCAGCGCACTTGTCTCGCGAGCAAGCACCACACGCTCAAGACCTTCTTCCTTCCAAAACTGAACAGCTTTCCAATTCGAAAGAGATTGCTGTGTGCTTAAATGGACTTCAAGCTTCGGTGCGACACGTTTACACGTTTCAATGATCAGCGGGTCAGCCACAATAATGCCCGCTACTCCAGCGCCTTCAATCCCTTGAAGGTATTCCTCAAGTCCGTCCATGTTTTCGTTGTGGGCAAAGATATTCGTTGTCACATAAATTCGTGCACCGTATTTGTTTGCAAATGCGACGCCTTCAGCCATTTCTTCAATTGAAAAGTTATCGGCATTTGAGCGAAGTCCAAATTCTTTCCCGCCAATAAAGACAGCGTCTGCTCCGTAATGTACAGCAATTTTCAGCTTTTCCAAGTTTCCTGCTGGTGCAAGCAGTTCTGGTTTTTTTGTAATGACACGTTTCCCGTCAATCATTTCAGAAATACCATCTTTCAATAGTGCCATTTCCTCTGCCTCCTCTTATATTAATAAACCGTTTCTTTAAAGAAGAACCCTGTATCAATTGAACGATTCACTGGCTGAATCTCTTCAATCCGCTTCACCCAGTCCTCTTTCTGATCTTCATAGGCGTCTTTGTCAGCCACTAATAAATCAATTGCTTTTCTATATAGTGACGTCACCTCTGTCATATAAGAAAGTGACTTTAAAATTCCGTCAATTTTAAAAGAGTCAATGCCTGCGTCAACAAATTCTTCTAATTCGTCAATCATACACACATCATTAGGACTCATAATATGTGTGCCGTTTGCATCCTCGAAAATAGGATATTTGTTTTGACGTTCCTGGTCATGAAGGAATAGTCCTTCCTCCATATTTCTGCCTTCAACGTCCATTTGTTTGCCTTGGTATTCAAAGTAGTTGCCAATGAGCGTACGTTTCGATTGAAACATACATGTCATGCCATGAACTTGAATTTCGATTTCTATCTCAGCATTTTCTTTAATGTCGATTACACTGTCCATGTTCAGCTCTTTGGCAAGAACAGCACGCGTTGCGCCTTTTCTGCCCCAGTAGTTACAAGTGTAATAGTTTGTCCCAGTCGTTTCTGTACTCCAGTGGAGATTCAGGCTCACCCCAGTTTCCTTTGCGGCCATGATCACTGCTGGGTCTCCAAAGACGACGCCATCTACGTTTAATGCATCGAGAAAGGTTAAATAATCTCCAAGCAGCTGCACACGGTCATTATGAAAAATCGCGTTCATCGCCACATACACTTTTTTGTGATGCGCATGTGCCAGCTCAACCGTCTGTTTCACATCTTCTCTTGAAAACTCGCCTGCAAGACGAATACCGTATGTTTGTTCGCCTATTAAGAATGCATCAGCTCCCGCCTCAATTAATGGCAGTACATCTGACACCTTGCTTGGCGTCACAAGCAATTCTGGTTTTTTCATGATTGGTCACCTCTTTTAGTACTAATGGCGATCCCGTCTCCAACTGGAATAATACACGTTTGGAAATCGGGGTTTGACATAAGCCATTGATTGTATCGATCAATTTTTCCAATTAATTGTTTTTTTCTTTTATCTTCTATTTCTTCTTCATAGTTCGTTGCCACTAAGCCTTTGAATAATACGTTGTCTGTAATAATCATTCCGTCATGAGCAAGCATCGGTTCAAACAGCTCAAAAAAACGTTTGTACTGCCCTTTTGCGGCATCAATAAAGATCACATCATAGGGCGCCATCGTTTGGACTGTTTTAGCCGATTCCATGGCATCACCAAAGAACACGTGTATTCTTTCTTTTAACTTTAATTCCTCAATGTTCCGTGTCGCCTCTTCATAGCGTTTTGCATTTCGCTCAATCGTATAAATCTCAGCATCTGGCAGAGCTGTCGCCATTCGAATGGCGGAGTAGCCAATCGCTGTCCCAACCTCAAGAATTTTCTTCGGCTTTTTCATCGACAGCAACTGCAGTAAAAGTTCGATGCTCACCTTTTCCATAATTGGCACATGGTGCTCTTTTGCGTATACCTCTAATTGAGCGATTGCATCAGGACTTGGGTGAATTAAATGTTCAATATAATCATTGATTTGATCATCTTCGATAGTCATTATTTGTCTAGCTCCTTCATGACCTGAAAAAGAAGAGTCCTGCCTATTGCAGCTCTCTTTCTCGTCAATCTTTCGTTCATCTAAGTAAAAACAACCCGATATATTTTACCACAAAGAAGTGGTAATTGCGAACCTATAAAATGGATATTCCAACGAAAAAAACTGCAGGCAATCTTGTATTGTCTACAGTCTTTTTCGATTCACATGTACATTAATTGCTGCCTGTGATGTATTTTGCTTTCGCTTTGTTGTGCTCATTTAACGTTTTCGTAAAGACGACTTCTCCATTTTTCTTCGCAAGGAAGTACACATAATCCGTTTTCTCTGGATGCAGTGCGGCTTTCCAGGAAGATTCACCAGCATTTGCAATAGGTCCAGGCGGCAGCCCCTTGTTATTATACGTATTATAAGGAGATTTCACCTTAAGGTCTTTGTAATAAACGCGGGATTTATGCTCTCCCAGTGCATAAAGAACGGTTGGGTCGGTTTGAAGCGGCATGTCCTTTTTCAACCGGTTATAAAATACACTAGAGATTTTTGCTCGATCCGTCTTTTCCGTCGCTTCCATTTCAATCAGTGATGCCATCGTTAACACATCATGTATGGACATGTTTGTCTTTTTCATGTCTTTTTCATACGTTTTCACGTATTGATCTGTTTGTTTAATCATTGTTTCAATGATCGTTTCGAGTGATTCATCCTCACGATAAAATGGATACGTCGCAGGGAATAAATAACCTTCTAACGGATGTTTCACCTGTTTTCCATTTACCTGTGATGTCACCGTTTTCGGATATTTTTTCATTAACGTTTGAATAAACGCAGGATCATCCAGCTTTGCTTCCACTTCCTTGGCTGAAAAATGCGTCTGGTTTGCAATAACCGCCGCAATATCAGACAGCTGTTTTCCTTCTGGAATCACAAGCTGAAAGGCGTAGTCTGTCCCTCCAGATGTCAGCTTTTGAATCAGCGTGTCTGCGTCCATCGTTTGTTTCAAATGAAAGTATCCTGCTTTAAAGCCGGACGCATTTTTGTATTTTGCATAATAAGTGAAAATCGTGTCATTCGAAATGAGCCCATTTTCTTTTAAAATGCCCGCAATCTCACGGACAGATGTCCCATTAGGAATATGAATATTAATCGTTTGTTTGCTTTTTTGATCGACCGGTCCAAGTGCTGATTTAACATATAAAAAGCCTGATAATGCTGCAATGATGATGACAGCAAGAACAGATAACAGGACGATCCCCATTTTTCTTTTAAAAAATGGTCGTTTCTTTTGTTCTGAAAACATGCATGGCCCTCCTCACATCTAGCTTTTATAGTACATGATTCGACGGAGTTCGGCAATTACTTGCACATGCATGTCATGACAGAACTTGACATAATACGGCTAAACCAATGCCGCCACCGCTCCCAATAGCAGCCATGACATAGCTTCCATTCGGTAAGGTGCGCGCTTCATAAAATAGTCTCACCATCATCGCAGCGCCCGATGCGCTATATGGATGCCCAAGACAAAGTGCACCGCCTCTTTTATTGATTCGGTCATAAGGAATATCCAGCGTACGAGCAATCAGCGCTATTTTCAGAGCAAAAGCTTCATTGATTTCAAACAGTGCAACATCCTCTGCCTTGATTTTCTCTTGATCTAGAAGTTTCTTCATCGCATCAATCGGCGCAGCAGCTGGAAAATTGGGATGCATTGCCGCAACAGCACTTCCGGCATATCGCAGCATTGGCTGAAACCCATTTGCCTCCGCTAGCGCTCTTTCCATCACAACGACCGCTGCTGCCCCGTCTGCTTCTTTGCAGCTATTGGCGGCAGTCACAGATCCTTTTCCCGGTGAAAATACAGGCTTTGCCCGCTGGATCAGCTTCTTCATCGGTCTTATTTTAGCGGCCGCTTCATCAATGCTCAGTCCGCTAATCGAAACAATTTCCTCTGAATATGTACCACGTTTGATTGCGTCTATACTTCTTTCCCAGCTTAATTGCGCATAATCATCTTGTTCTTTTCTTGTAACAGAAAATCTCGAGGCGGTCAGCTCTGCTGCTTCGCCCATAGCCGGATCTCCTATCCATTCAGGTGAAAAGCGGGCTCTTTCTTTCATTGGTGATCTGGAAATGCTCTCAGTCCCGCCAGCGATATACATTGAGCCTTCCCCTGATTGAACCATGACGCAAGCTGTTCGGATTGCTTCAAGACCAGAGGCACACTGCCTATCAATCGTCATACCAGGAACGTGCAAAGAAAGCCCTGCTTCTAATGAGGACAGACGGGCCATATTTCCGCCGCCTCCTACAACATTGCCTAATATGACGTCGTCAGGCGTCATCCCTTGAGACAAATGCTGAATAAGGGGCGCGGCTAATTGCTCTGGACGATAATCCTTCAGCATCCCGTTTTTATCACCGAAGGGTGTCCGTTTTGCTTGTACGATTACTGCTTGCATGACAACTGCTCCTCCGCCCACTTTTTCATGCTGGCACGTGCTATTTTTCCCCCAGATGTTTCAATCATTTGATCAATGACAAGCCATTTTTTAGGCATCTTGTAGGCAGCCAATTTTTCTTTGACAGCTTGCCGAACCGTCTTTGTCTGCTGTCCTTCTTCAATAATGGCAACAGGAATTTCACCCCAATATGGGTCAGGAATGCCAACCACAATCGACCGCTTCACCTCGGGCTGTTCATTTAGCACGCGTTCAATTTCCTCCGGAAAAATATTCAGCCCCCCATAGACGATCATGCCATTCTCACGGCCGCTCATATACAAATAGCCGTCTTCATCCATCCAGCCCATATCATAAACTGTCAGCCACTCCTCCGGCGGTTTTACCTCATGTAAGTAGCCTGAAAAAGACATTGGGCTCTTCACATAAATTCTTCCTGTCTCATTTGGCTGGCAGACAGATTGATCGGCCCGCCTCACTTCGACTTGAATGGAAGAAAAGGGTCGTCCGACAGAAGAAGGTTTTTGCAGAAAGTCATTTGAAGATAAGTAGGAAACAAAGCTTAACTCTGATGTGCCGTAAAAATCAAAAAAAGTGACATGCGGATAGTTGGTGACGAGTTGTTTTTTTGAAGAGATGCCCCAATCTGCTCCGGATGATATGACAAGAAACGGATTGTCTCCCTCAAAAGCATTAATTTGCAGTAACGATTCTGTCATTGTCGGGACAGTATACATAACAGTGATGTCTCCTGTCTCTAAAGCTTTCTTTGCTTTCACTGGCGTGAATTTTTCTAAAAGCGTCACTGTGCCGCCAAAGTATAGGGTACTAATGGCACCATATAAAAAGTGAGAGGATAAGAGTGTGCCTGCTATAAGAACATGATCTTGATGAGTGATTCCAAATGTATCCGCTGTCGTTCGAAAGCTTTCGATCCATGACTGCTGACGCCTGATAAAGGCTTTAGGTGAACCCGTTGATCCTGACGTAAATCCCATATAAAAGACAGGGGCGTTCTCGCTGTCGCTTTTGTTATATGGACCTTGTGTGATCAGGCTCATTCTTTCCTTCCATTCAGATAAAGAAAAAACCGGCATGTCTACGCTGTGTTTTTCAAATCTTTTCATATATCGATCCTCTATAATGACGAGAGCTGCCTCACTTAACAAGAGCTTTTCTACACATTCCTCATGGCCCCATCTCGGATCAAGCGGGATAGCTGTCCACCCTGCACAAGCAGCGCCAGCAAATATTTGCAAGAAAGAAGCACCATTTGATAATAAAAAAGCGACTCTTTTTTGCTCATGAGCCGTTCGTTGCAGCCATTGTGCCGATATCTGGACACGATCATACCAATCTTGATAAGTGATCCTTTCTTTTCCATCAATGATAGCGATATGATCTGGGTTCATTTCTGCAAGTAATGCATAGCTATCCGTTATTCTGTTCAAACCGCACGCTCCCTTTATGCACATCCCTTTTTCGATATGACATGGCCTCAATGATTTTCACCGTGAGAACGGCACACATGCCCGCTTTGATGAGATCACCTGGAATATAAATCAGACTAAGAAGAGCTGCCTGAGTGACCTTTATATCCATCATCATGGCTTGAAAAGGAATACCGCATAGATATAAAATCCCGATACTGCATACCGCATAGATCATAAAAAGACGCAGAGCGGTTACTTTTTTCAGACGGTTCAGCCACAAACTGATCATAAGGGCAGCCACTGGATAAGCTAGTAAAAAACCACCGCTTGGTCCAAAAAAGACCCCTATTCCGCCTCTCCCACCAGACAAAAGAGGTGCGCCTGCTGCCACAACCAAGAGGAACAGAAGTAAACTGATCAGTGCCTGTTTTGGCTTTAACAGCCCCCCAGCAAGCAAAAGACCTGCCGTTTGCAATGTGATTGGTACAGGTGTAAACGTAAGTAAAATCGGCGGGATCAACCCTAACATTCCGATAACCGCTGTCATTAACGCCATTTGCATCATGTCTTGAATTTTCAATATTCATACCCCTCACTCAATTCATTGTTAAAAATAGAGTAAAAGGTACAGTTTATTATGTCAACATAAAATAAAATAAAGTTAACATATTGATCGTAAAAAAAGACCTGTGAAGAAAGATCACCAAGATCCGTTCACAGGCCTTTTATTCGTTCTATTCTTCGTCTTCTTCTTGATCTAAGAACGTATTTAACGTTTCTTCAATCATGTCCCACTCTTCATCCGTTTCAATAGGCTCTAGCTCGCCATCTTCACCGTTTTCGTTCGGCGTGAAGCTTGATGCATGAATTTCAATTTCTTCATTGTCTTGCTCAGAAATTGGGTAGTAAAGAACATATGATTTGTTAAAATGGTCGCTTTCAAAAGTAAATAGTACTTCGCAAAGCTGTTCATTTCCATTATCATCAACGATTGTAATTTGCTTTTCTCCGTGTTCCATTTGATTCACCTCATTTTAATTTAAGCTGTCTAAATACCCTTGCAGGATCATAACAGCCGCCATTTTATCAATGACTTTTTTACGCTTTTGTCTGCTCACATCTGCAGAGATGAGCATTTTTTCCGCTGCCATTGTCGACAGACGCTCGTCCCAAAGCACAACAGGAACATTGTACGTGTTTTCTAACACTTTCGCAAATAATTGGCTGGCTTCGCCTCTAGGACCGACCGTACCGTTCATATTTTTTGGAAAGCCAAGTACGATTTTATCCGTTCCGTATTGCGCGACGATCTCAGACAGGCGGCTGAGACCGAAGTCTCCGCCTGCTTCATCAATTTTAATTGTTTCTATCCCTTGCGCTGTCCATCCCATTTCATCACTGATCGCAACACCAAGGGTTTTCGTGCCTAAATCCAAGCCTAAAATTCTCATGTTTTACGCCTCTTTATGTGTCTCTAAGTACGATTTAACCAATTCCTCAATTAATTCGTCTCGTTCTAGTTTACGAATTAGGTTGCGTGCATCCTGATGTCTTGGAATATAAGCAGGGTCGCCTGACAGCAAGTATCCGACAATTTGATTGATCGGGTTGTATCCTTTTTCTTGGAGTGCGTCATATACTGTAATGAGCACTTCATTCACATTGGTTTCAGCTGAATCATCAGAGAAGTTAAACTTCATTGTCTTATCAAATGAACTCACTGCTTCTTGCACCTCTCTTCCAACATTCTACTAGCAAGCTTTTTTCTAACCGCTCATCTAATACCATTATTCTACACTACATCGCCTGATTATAAAACGGATTTGACAGATTCTTCGACAGTTGCCAGTGCTTCTTCTAGCTTTTCCGGTTGTTTACCGCCTGCTTGTGCCATGTCTGGACGTCCGCCTCCGCCTCCGCCGCAGATTTCAGCTGCCTGCTTCACAAGTTTCCCTGCATGCAGACCTTTTTCGATGACGTCTTTTGTTACTCCTGCTGAAATGTTTACTTTTCCGTTTTGAACGGCTCCGAGCACAATGACAGCTGATCCTAATTTGGCTTTTAAGTCATCAACCATTGTTCTTAAATGGTTCATGTCTTTCGCGTTTACTTTTTCAGTTAACACTTTCACTCCGCCGATTTCTGTCACTTTCTCTAAAATAGAGCCTGCTTCAGCCTGGCTTAATTTTGCAAGAAGAGATTCGTTTTCTCTTTGAGCCTCTTTTAAATCTGCCTGCAATGCGGCGATACGTTTTGGTACGTCTTTCGTATTTGACTTCAGGTCACTCGCTGCCTGTTCTAAAATGGCCAGCTGGTCATTTAATTCTTCGTATGCACCTTTACCAGTCACAGCCTCAATCCGGCGTGTTCCAGCACCAATACCCGATTCAGACGCAATTTTAAACAACCCGATTTCCGCCGTGTTTTGCACGTGACAGCCGCCGCATAGCTCGATGCTGTAATCGCCTACCTGGACCACGCGGACAATATCGCCATACTTCTCGCCAAAGAGCGCCATTGCACCCATTTCTTTTGCTTCAGCAATCGGCTTCAGGTCAATCGCAACAGAGATGCCTTCCCAGATTTTTTCGTTCACGATTTTTTCAATCTGAGACAATTCTTCTTTTGTCACTTGTCCAAAGTGAGAGAAGTCAAAGCGAAGTCTGTTTTCATTCACCAATGATCCCGCTTGGTTCACGTGGCTGCCCAATACATCTTTTAGCGCCTGATGCAAAAGATGTGTCGCTGTATGGTTTTTCACAATGCCTTTTCGAAGAGCTGATTCCACTTCTGCAGTGACTTCAAGTCCTTTTTTGGCTGTACCGCTTACAACCACTCCCTCATGGACATGCTGACCGTTTGGCGCCTTTTTCACATCTTTAATGTCGATGATGACTTCAGCGCTTTTTAATGTCCCTTTATCAGCCACTTGTCCGCCGCTTTCCGCATAGAAAGGTGTTTCATCTAACAAGATTTGTACCGTGTCGCCTTCATGTGCTTCTGTGACAATTTCACCATTTTGAAGCAATTCGACAATATGGGCATCTGCCGTTAGATATTCGTAGCCAACGAATGTGCTTTCTACTTTAATATCTCCTAGAGCGCCGCCTTGAACCTGCATACTGCCGACATCTTGTCTCGCATTTCTTGCACGTTCACGCTGCTTCTCCATCTCAGCCTGGAAGCCTTCTCGATCCACTGTCATGTTCTCATCTTCTGCGTATTCTTCTGTCAGCTCGACAGGGAATCCATACGTGTCATACAGTTTAAAGACATCTTCACCTGAAATCTGCGTGTTGCCTTTGTCTCTTTCTTTTTTGATGACTTCTGACAAGATGGCTAACCCTTCGTTCAGTGTTTCATGGAAACGTTCTTCTTCATTTTTGATGACTTTCGCAATAAATTCTTCTTTTGCTTGTACATCTGGGTAGAAATCCTTCATGATTTCCGCAACCACTGGGACTAGGTCATACATAAACGGGCGGTGAATGTGAATGGTTTTTGCATAACGCACTGCACGGCGAAGTAAACGTCTTAACACATACCCGCGGCCTTCATTGGAAGGAAGCGCTCCATCACTTACAGCAAAGGCAACCGTCCGGATATGGTCAGCAATTACTTTAAATGCTGTATCCTTTTCCTTTGTCTCGCCATAGCTTTCTCCAGAGATGGTTTCAACTGCACGAATAATTGGCATGAATAGATCTGTATCAAAGTTCGTTGGCACGTTTTGAATGACAGATACCATTCGTTCAAGACCCATCCCTGTATCAATGTTTTTCTTCGGCAGCGGCGTGTATGAACCATCTGGATTATGGTTAAATTCAGAGAACACTAGGTTCCACACTTCTAGATAACGCTCATTTTCTCCGCCAGGATATAATTCTGGATCGTTCATGTCGTCACCGTATGATTCGCCGCGGTCATAGAAAATTTCCGTATTCGGTCCACTTGGGCCCTCGCCAATATCCCAGAAGTTTCCTTCAAGACGAATAATACGTTCTTCAGGAACACCGATTTTATCTCTCCATAGAACATACGCCTCATCGTCCTCTGGATGGACAGTTACAGATAACAAATTCGGATCAAAGCCAATCCACTCGTCACTTGTGAGGAATTCCCACGCCCATTCAATCGCTTCTTCTTTAAAATAATCACCAATAGAGAAGTTGCCGAGCATTTCAAAGAACGTATGATGGCGTGCTGTCTTTCCTACATTTTCAATATCATTTGTACGAATTGATTTTTGCGCGTTGCAAATACGCGGATTGTCAGGTACGACGCGGCCATCAAAGTATTTCTTTAATGTTGCCACGCCGCTGTTGATCCACAAAAGTGTCGGATCATCATGCGGTACGAGTGACGCACTCGGTTCTACAGCATGTCCTTTTTCTTTAAAAAAGTCTAAAAACATTTGGCGTACTTGAGCTGAAGTTAAAGTTTTCATTCAAAAATCCTCCCTTATCATTCATCAATCTCCACACAAACGAAAAAACATCCCGCCCTATGCAAGCACAAAACGACTTACACAGGGACGAGATGCTCTCGCGGTACCACCCTGATTATAGACCTATTCGTCTATCACCTTCACATCCGATAACGCCGGAAGAGAGCGGCAGTGTTTATCTGCACTCGGGACTAGCTTCCGTTAAAGGTCTGATAAGGCTTTTCTCAGCAAAATAAAGCCTCTCTCTGCAACAGCTTTTTAACGTACTCGGGTCCGTCATTGAATTCAGTATGTATGAATCGAAATTATTATAGACAACTCGGCTCCTCTTGTCAATGAACGCTTCGTCTCATGAGGATATATTGCACAATGATCACCCTAATTATAGCAGCTGTAGGTACCGCTAAAATCATCCCAATTAAGCCAAATAACTCTCCTCCTGCTAGCAAGACAAGCATAATGACGACCGGATGCATATGAAGGCTTCTCCCTACGATGATCGGGCTGAGGACGTTGCTTTCTAAAAATTGCAGCACTGCTACTGTAATCAGCACAATAATAACCGATTTGATCGAGATGGTAAACGCGATAAAGACAGCGGGAATCGCGCCAATAATCGGTCCAAAATACGGAATGACATTCGTTGCGCCAATCAGCATACCAAGGACAAGCGGATACGGGATATGAAACAGCCAGAGCACAATGGCTGCTGCACCGCCGATTAAGGAACAGACAAGCAGCTGCCCTCTAATATAATTACCAAGCGATTCATCAACTGCTTTCACAAACGCATGTCCCCTCTTCCGAAATGAGGGCGGCGTTAAATACCATGCAGCCCGCTTCATCGTATTCATGTCCTTCACCATATAAAAAACAAGAAAAGGAATGAGCGCTGCAACTAATGCGTAATCAAGTAATACTTTACAGCTAAGAATCATCCGCTCAGCTCCGTTAGCTGCATATGTCTCCGATTGGACAATCAAACGGTCCAGCCTGTCGTGAAGTCCGTCGGGCCAATGGCTAGTATGACGATGAATATGAGATAAGGCGCCATTATACGTTTCAGCAAGCACAGGAATTTGTTCTGACAGCTCATTTAACTGCTTAATCATGACAGGTGCCCCTTTATAAACCGCAAGCCCAATCCCGCCAAAAAACAGTACATAAATCAATAAGAGACTAACAGTCCTTGGTAAGCCCCCCGCGTGCAATCTTTCCACTATCGGATAAAGCAGATAAGAAATAAAAATAGCAATGAGAAGCGGAATCAGAACCGCCTTTAACAACAAAAAAATAGGCATCCATAACTCGTCGAGCTGCAGTAAAATGAGCAAGGATGCAAGGACAAGCAGGACCCCTGCAGCATATATCAGAAATTGGATCGGACGTTTCTTCACCTTTTTCACCTCTTTTCTTATTGTTTAACCTTCTTCTGCAATTATCCATGTAAATAAAATTTGTCCTAACTTTGTTAAAAATGAATACACATGAAACATACAGCTCCATCAAAAGTCACTAAAATATCTCCACTGAATATTCCATCATGTACAAGAGGAGGTTTTTTATGATCACATTCGAAGAAGTCAACAAGCATTATGGCCAGTTCCATGTACTTAAGGACATTAACCTACATATTCAAAAAGGTGAGGTGGTCGTGATCATCGGTCCTTCAGGATCAGGTAAAAGCACGATGCTCAGATGCATCAATCGTCTTGAAAGCATTGATGAGGGAAAGGTACTCGTCAACCAAGTGCCTGTTCAGCATCCGAAGACCAACATTAATCTTGTCAGGCAAAATATCGGGATGGTGTTTCAGCATTTTCATCTCTATCCTCATAAAACGGTGCTTGAAAACATTATGCTTGCGCCAATGAAGGTGAAAAAGGTGAGCAAGGAAGAAGCGAGGGAAACAGCCGAATTTTATTTAAATAAAGTCGGCATTCCTGATAAGGCTGACGCCTACCCTTCAAGACTCTCAGGCGGACAGCAGCAGCGTGTTGCCATTGCAAGAGGGCTTGCGATGAAGCCAGAGGTCATGCTGTTCGACGAACCGACATCGGCACTCGACCCAGAGATGATTGGAGAGGTACTAGATGTGATGAAGCAGCTCGCCCGAGAAGGAATGACCATGGTTGTCGTCACACATGAGATGGGCTTTGCCAGGGAAGTGGCCGACCGCATTGTCTTTATTGATGAAGGCAGAGTTCTTGAAGAGTCAACACCGGCTGCATTTTATGAGAAACCGCGTGAGAAACGCGCTCAGCTCTTTTTAAGCCGAATTTTAAATCACTAGGGGGAAAGATTTGATGAAAAAAATGAAACGCTTTGGCCTACTACTCTTTATGACTTGCTGTATTGCCGCTTTAGCTGCTTGCGGCTCTGCTGAAAAAGGCTCGACGAATGCAAAGCAAGAAAGCTCTTTAGAAGCCATTCAGAAAGACAAAAAAATCATATTCGGGGTCAAGAATGATACACGTCTCTTCGGTCTAAAAAATCCTAGCAGCGGAGATATCGAAGGATTTGATATCGATATAGCAAAAGCCATCGCAAAGGAAATGCTCGGTGATGAAGGAAAAGCAGAATTCAAAGAAGTGACATCGAAAACGAGAATTCCTTTACTGCAAAAAGGAGATATTCATGCGATCGTCGCAACCATGACGATTACCGAAGAGCGTAAAAAAGAAGTCAATTTCTCAGATGTTTACTTTGAAGCAGGACAATCACTGCTTGTGAAAAAAGGAAGCGACATTCAATCGATTGATGATCTTAAAAAAGGGACGAAAGTGCTTGCAGTGAAAGGATCTACTTCTTCTCAAAATATCCGCGAAAAAGCACCTGAAGCGTCTGTATTAGAATTTGAGAACTATCAGGAAGCTTTTACAGCTTTAAAATCAAACCAAGGGCAAGTGCTGACAACTGATAATGCGATCTTATTTGGTATGGCAGATGAGGATTCAAATTACGAAGTCGTCGGCGGCACCTTTACAGATGAGCCTTATGGCATTGCTGTAAAGAAAGGGGATCAGGAATTAACAACTGCGATCAATAAAGCCCTAAAAACCTTAAAAGACAATGGAGAGTATGACAAGATTCATCAAAAATGGATCAAAGAATAACCGTTTGACTTGTTAAGACCTATTATCTTAGGGTGAGCCGCTCATTGGCTCCCCTGTTGATCAGGAAGGAAGTGAACTGATTGCTGCGGTTTTCCATTCTCACTGAAAACTTCAATCTTTATGTAGAAGGCTTTAAATATACCATTGGTGCAAGTGTCATTGCTTTGATTGGAAGCTTTTTGATCGGTACACTCATTGCCATTATGAGAATTGCGCCACTCAGGCCGCTCAACTGGATAGGAACGGCTTATGTGGAATTTATTCGGAATATTCCGTTATTATTGATTACATTCGTTTTCTTCTTTGGTTTACCCGTGCTAGGTATTGTAGCAGATGGCTTCACCGCTGGCACAATTGCCCTTGCCATTTATACCTCTGCCTTTATTGCTGAAGCCATTCGCGCAGGGATACAAGCTGTACCGCTTGGACAAATGGAAGCCGCCCGCGCTTCAGGTCTGTCCTATGGCGGGACGATGCGGTATATCATTCTGCCGCAGGCGATTAAAATTGTCATTCCCCCTCTTGGGAATCAATTTATTAACCTTGTCAAAAACTCCTCTATTTTAGGTGTCATTGCAGGGTTTGATCTCATGTATCAAGGAGACCTCATCGCTTCTAGAACATTTGTGACATTTGATGTCTACATCTTTGTTGCCATGTTCTATCTGCTATTAACGATTCCGCTCAGTATAGGCGTTGGTTATTTAGAAAAAAGATTAGCAAGAAGCCACTAGAAAGGAGGAAACACCATGGATTTTATAGGTGCCTACCAGCCTGATCATCTCGCCTTTTTACTTGAAGGATTTGCTGTCACCTTAAAAGTGGCTTTTATCTCCATCATTTTGAGCTTTCTCATTGGATTACTCATTGGCACATTGCGGTTCGCTCAAATTCCGGTTTTATCAAAGATACTTGCAGTCGTCGTAGAAACCATTCGAAACCTGCCGCTCTTATTGATCATCTTTTTTACGTATTTTGCACTGCCAGAAATCGGCATTAAGCTGAGCATTACAGCCTCGGCTATTGCAGCTTTAACCGTATTTGAATCAGCGATGCTGTCAGAAATTATTCGAAGCGGTTTAAAATCAATTGATAAGGGGCAGATCGAAGCAGCCAGGTCTTCTGGTTTAACCTATATTCAAACGTTAAAAATGATTATTATGCCGCAGGCTTTACGCCGAATGGTGCCGCCAATTGTCAGTCAATTCATCTCTCTTTTAAAAGATACGTCGCTTGCTGTTGTCATTGCACTTCCAGAACTATTGCATCACGCTCAAATATTAAACGGTCAGAGCCAATCTTACTTACTGCCCATCTTCCTATTAGCGGCGATGATGTATTTTGTCGTCAATTTCAGCTTATCACTACTTGCACGCCGATTAGAATACAGGCAGGCATAAAAAAGGACATCCGCTCTTGGCGGATGCCTTTTTGTTTACATCATTCTCATAACACGTTTTCTTAGCTTTTTCATATCCCGCTTTGATGGCATATCATATCGACTTGCAAAGTGATATGCGAGTGCACCTGCACCAAGCGTTAATAGTGAAGAAGTCATTTTGCCCATTCGAAATTCCCCCTTAACACTTATAGTTGAATTGAACGTTCATCATCACTAAACAGATCATCTAAGCTGCTTAGTGTCCCGTCTTCTTCCACTTGGTGTGTAGATATTTTGCCTTTTGACAGCGTCAATTCAATAAAACAGCCCCAGCAATAATATTGATTGACCCCAATTTTTCCGATGTCTTTACATTTGCAATTTGGGCAAATGAGCATAATCAGCACCTCTTTACGTTCGGTTTAGAACAAGTGCTTCCTTTTGAACGTTGATCAAGGTTCCGGCAGCCTGCAGCTGTTTTCGAATCCCTGATAGCTCTGTAAAGAAGCCGTCCGAGAGTTCATATGCTACGATTGTGCCCGAATTTGTGCAAAAGTATACATCTTCCAAAATGCCTAAATTTTCACCCTCAGGTGACTGCATCATTTTCTTTTTCAATTTCGAAAATAAGAAGGATGGGGCAGAGGAATCCATGCCTACTCCCTCCTGGCAGCTCACATATAAGCCTTTGTCTGTCAGCTGATCACCAGCAGAGAATGGAATGAGTGCACAGTCTTTCTTTTTCCCATCTAACACATATCCTCCGCAGCTGCCTCCGGCTAATAAGCAAATATCTTTAATGGAACCAAGTGAATGAGACAGCTCACCTGTATAGATTGACATTCCTTCAAGCTCTCGACATGTTCTCAAAATGTGCTCAACCACCTTTTGCGGAACAGTCTTATCGTGTGCGTTTGCTTCGATACTCATACGAAGAAATGGCTTCCATGAACGGAATATGAGGATTTCTTTTCACGCTAAAAAGGCTCCCATCTGGAAGCCTTTTATTCATGCATAAAATCAAATGGAGTGATTCCCTCCATGCCAATATTTGCGTCATGTACGCTAAACGGAAGCTCTTTTTGGAGCGCTGCAAGCTCCGCATCCATAACTTCATCAGTTTGCATCAGCCGCATCGTTAAGGACGTTTGTCTGAGCGAATCCTCATTGTTTTTCACGCCCCACTCCAGCGCTGATTCCTCGCCGCACAGGATTAAAAACTTTTTACTTCGTGTAATGGCTGTGTACAGCAGATTTCGCCTTAGCATTCTGTAGTAGCTTCTCACGACTGGCAGCACAACGATTGGGAATTCACTGCCTTGTGATTTGTGGATGGAGCAGCAATAGGCATGTGTAAATTGATGAAAATCCTTTTTTGTAAAGGTGATTTCATTCCCATCAAAGGAGATCACAGCCATGTCTTCTTTTTCCGTGTTTTCTTTCGCATAAAAAATCGAGACAATTTCGCCGATATCACCGTTAAAAATATTATTTTCCGGCTGATTCACAAGCTGAAGCACTTTATCACCGGTCCGGTACACCACATCACCAAACGGGATTTCTCTGCCCTTTGGTTTTTTAGGATTCAAAATGTGCTGCAGCATTTTATTGAGCTCATTAATGCCTGCTTTCCCTTTATACATTGGCGCAAGCACTTGAATGTCTTTTGCTGAATAGCCTTTTTGAGCAGCATTGCTGACGACTTTCTCAATCACTTCTTTCATTTGATCAGCTGAGCATTTTATGAAGGATCGGTCCTTTGAACGTGCGGTAATATCTTTTGGCAGTACGCCATTTTTCATATCATGTGCAAGTTCAACAATGCTGGAGCCGTCTGCCTGCCGGTAAATATCTGTCAGTGTAACAGCTGGTACGGCTTGTGAGGCAAGTAAATCCCTTAACACTTGGCCTGGTCCGACAGATGGAAGCTGATGTTCATCTCCTACCATGATCACTTGGATATGATCAGGAATCGCTTTAAACAAGTGATTCGCAAGCCAAATATCCAGCATACTTGATTCATCAATGATGACAAGCTTTCCTTCAATCGGCTGTTCCTCATCATGCGAAAAGCCCTCTGATCCGTTCCAGCCGAGCAAACGGTGAATGGTTACAGCTGGAAGCCCTGTTGATTCTGTCATCCGTTTAGCTGCTCGTCCAGTTGGCGCCGCAAGCACAAATGGAAAGGATTCATCTTTTTTGTAATCACTCGGATCAAGAGATACACCGTGAAGATCGCTGTAAAGCTCAACAATCCCTTTAATGACCGTTGTCTTCCCAGTCCCAGGTCCGCCTGTTAAAAGCAGCATTGGGGACATGAGTGCCTTTTGAATCGCTTCCTTTTGTGTCGGCGCATACTGGACGCCCAGCCGTTCCTCGAGCTCGCCAAGTGCGAGCAGGAATTCCGATTCAGGGAATTGATCTGCATATTCCGTTTGGGAGACGATTTTTTGTATCCGTTTGGCGACACTTTGCTCCGCATAAAATAAGGACGGGTGATAGCAGCGCTCATCTTCAATGATCATCTCTTTCCCTTCGCCAAGTGCAATGATCTGATTGGCGACATCCATTTCCGTCACTTTGTACTCATTGCCTGTCTGATTGAGCAGCTTGCGGGTTTCAACGATCAAATCTTTCGTTTGTATGTACGTATGACCGTCCTGAAGACTTGCTGTTTCGACTGTATAAAGCAGGGCTGCACGGATTCGCTCTGGGTCATTTCCTGAGATGCCGGTTCTAGCGCCAAGCTCATCCGCCTTAATAAATCCGATCCCTTCGACATCCTTGACGAGCTGATACGGGTTTTCCTCAATCTTTTGCAGCGTTTCACTCTCGTACACTTGGTATATCTTCATGCTGAGCTGAGGACCAAAGCCATATTGATTCAGGCTGATCATGATTTGTTCCAATCCTTGATGTTCCTGGAGCGCTGCGGCCAGCTTATCTGCCTTCTTTTTTGATAAGCGCGGAACATCATACAAAACAGCTGGGTCACGCATAATTTTATGAAGCGTCTGATTGCCAAGCTGCCCCACAATTTCTTCCGCCGTCTTTTTCCCTATTCCCTCAAATAAATCACTTGAGAGATAATGAATGATTCCTTGCTTCGTTGTCGGTACTTCCTTTTGAAAATGAGTGGCCTGAAACTGTTCACCAAATTTCGGATGGCTTGTGACTTTGCCATAGAAGGTGTAAGTTTCTTCCTCATGAAGTGCTGGGAAGTAGCCTGTGACAGATGCTGTTTTTTCCTCTAAGTTTTCCGATGTTTCAATGACTTTCACCTTTAACACCGAGTATAAATTACTTTCATTATGGAAAATAACGGCTTGAACTGTCCCCTTTAAAAACGGTTCGTCCTCAAGCTTCATTTGATCTGGATGTTCCTGCACAGGTCTTCCCTCCTTCCGTCTATTCTGCCTCTTGAATCAGCTTTTGCGCATGTAGTGCCAGCATATGGTCAGGCTGCACGTCAATGGCTTTTCCTAGCATCTCAAGTGCTTCGTCTTTTTTCTCTAAGTATGCATACGCAACCCCTAAATTATAAAAGGCATCTGCATGCTGCGGATCACGCGCGACCACCTCGGTAAAGGTTGTCACCGCTTCTTCCAGCAATTGTTCATTTGCTAAGCACATGCCAAATTGGAATCTTGCTTCATTATCTTCTTCATTCAGTTCGATGGCACGCTGAAGATAGGGCATCGCAAGCTTCGGCTGCTCTAATTTGATGAGCGTCTGCCCCAGCATATAAAATAAATCACTATTTTCCATGCCAGCTTGTAGTGCTTGTTCAAAATAGTCTTTTGCTTTCATAAAGTCTTCTTTTAATGTGTATACATTTCCTGCCCCGTAATAGGCTGCAGCTGCGGCGTGATCAAGTTCAATGGCTTTTTGAAAGAAGTTTAACGCACGTTCAAATTCATTGATGCTTGAAAGCAAGTTCGCAAAGTTAATATATGGAACCGGGTCTTTTGGGCTTTCTTCAATGGCTTTCGTAAAAGCTTCAGCTGCTTTTTCGATGTTGCCTTGATTTAAGGCTTCTATGCCAATTTCGTTATGATTCATTCGCTCTCTCATCCTTTCATTAAAAAACCTCAACAGCGACGTTGAGGTTTTGAAAACATGTTACACATACGACAGCTTTTGGCCGTCCTTAAAGACATCGTCAATTGTTCCGCCGCCAAGACATTCGTCGCCATCATAAAAGACAACCGCTTGTCCTGGTGTGACAGCACGAACGGGTTCATCAAAGATGACCATCGCTTCTTGCTCACCTGTCATTTTGACCTTCACATGGTGATCTTCTTGACGGTATCTGAATTTGGCTGTGCATGTTAATTCACCATTTTCGCCGACAATATGAGGACGAGTCCAGCTGATATTGACGGCTGAAATGCTTTCAGAATATAAAAGTGGATTGTGGAAACCTTGTTCAACAAACAAGATATTTTGTTTCAAGTCTTTTCCAACGACAAACCAAGGATCACCGCTGCC
The DNA here is from genome assembly GCF_038738535.1 of Bacillus pumilus. Lineage (NCBI taxonomy): Bacteria > Bacillati > Bacillota > Bacilli > Caryophanales > Bacillaceae > Bacillus > Bacillus pumilus. Next base: position 2,315,747 of record NZ_CP046128.1, read on the forward strand.
GCCAATGCCAAGACCTTGGCGTTGACCGATCGTGTAATACATCAGTCCATCATGTTCACCTTTGACTTCTCCGTCCATTGTCTGCATCACGCCAGGCTGCGCAGGCAAATATTGACTGAGGAACGTTTTAAAGTTTCTTTCCCCAATAAAGCAAATACCGGTTGAATCTTTTTTCGTTGCTGTTGCGAGCTCTGCTTCTTTTGCCAATTCACGAACCTTTTTCTTCTCTAGATCACCGATTGGGAACATGACTTTATCAAGCTGTTCCTGAGTCAGCTGATTTAAGAAATACGTTTGGTCTTTGTTGGCATCAAGACCTCTTAGCATTTTGACTTCATCGCCAGTTCTGTCGACGCGCGCATAGTGGCCTGTTGCTAAATAATCCGCACCGAGTGACAATGCATGCTCGAGGAACGCTTTGAACTTAATTTCTTTGTTACACATGACATCTGGATTTGGCGTTCTGCCCGCTTTATATTCATCAAGGAAATATTGAAACACTTTGTCCCAATATTGCTTCTCGAAATTCACCGCATAATAAGGGATTCCAATTTGGTTACACACGCGGATGACATCCTCATAGTCCTCCGTTGCTGTACATACACCATTTTCATCTGTGTCATCCCAGTTTTTCATAAATATGCCGATTACATCATAGCCTTGCTCCTTTAGCATAAGAGCCGCAACTGATGAATCGACTCCTCCGGACATACCGACCACAACTCTTGTGTCTTCTGGTCTTTTTGTCATCTTCATCAACTCCATTTTCAATGAAACAGCATGTGCGTTTCGTTCTTCAGGTGCTTGGCTGTTTCATTTTTCACACACGAACAAAAGAGGAGCATTTATTTGGCTAAGCGTTTGACAACAGCTGCTATCTTGCGCGCCGCCTGCTTCACATGATCCTCTTCATTCCCAAGACCGAAGCTTATTCTGACTGAGGACGTCAGCTTGTCTGCTTCTTCGCCATACATGGCGCTTAACACGTGCGAAGGAAGGACGGATCCAGCCGTACATGCAGATCCACTTGAAACAGCAATTCCTTCCATATCTAAATTCACAAGTAACGATTCGATGGAAACGCCCGGGAAATGAACATTTAAAATGTGAGGCAATGTCTCTTTCGGGTGCCCATTGACAGAGAAATTGAGTGATTCCTCTTCGAATACTTGCAGCATGATTTCTTTGAGCTTACCATAATGCATGGCTTTTTCTCTTCTATTTTGCTTCGTTAATTGAACTGCTTCTGCAAGTCCAACGATCCCTGCCACATTTTCAGTGCCAGCACGGCGTTTTCTTTCTTGTTCTCCTCCGAATATTTGCGGAGAAAGTTTCACGCCTTCGTTTACATATAAAAAGCCTGTTCCCATTGGACCATTTAGCTTATGGCCAGAAGCAGATAAGAGATCAATATGAAGGTCTGCTACATCAATAGGCATTGTTCCAAACGCCTGCACGGCGTCTGTATGAAAATGAGCAGTGTGATTGTGTAAAAGCTCGCCAATGTCTTTGATTGGCTGAATCACACCTGTTTCATTATTGCCGTACATGATGGTCACAAGAATCGTATCATCTCTCAGTGCTTGTTTTAGTTGTTCAAGATGAATCAATCCAGTTTCATCCACATCTAAATATGTCACGTCAAATCCTAGCTTCTCTAGGCGTTCACATGTGTGCAGCACCGCATGATGCTCTGTTTTTGCTGTGATGATATGTTTTCCTTTATGCTGTCTTGCCATGGCCACACCTGTAATCGCCAGGTTGTCCGCCTCTGTTCCTCCGCTTGTGAGGATGATCTCCTGTGGTTTACAGTGTAATTCTCCTGCAATCACTTCTCTTGCTTCATCGAGCCACTTTCTTGCCTCGCGCCCATATGAATGAATACTAGAGGGATTGCCAAATATCTCTGTAAAGTAAGGCATCATCTTGTCCACAATACGCTGATCCATTGGCGTTGTGGCCGCATGATCTAAATAGATTCGTTCCATTTCCGGTACACCTCTGATCTAAATATAGAACATATACGCGTCTTGATTTCCGTCATCTGTGTAGCTTGCCAAGTCTTCAAGAGTTGTATTGTCTAGTACGTCTTTTACTGCATCACGAATCCGAATCCAAAGTTCACGCTTTGCTGGTTCTTCGTTTTCGATGACTTCGACAGGACTAATCGGTCCTTCTAAAACACGAATAATATCACCGGCTGTGATCTCGTTTGGTTCATGTGCAAGAACATAGCCGCCATATGCACCGCGAATACTTTTCACAAGACGGGCATTCCGAAGTGGTGAGACAAGCTGCTCTAAATAATGCTCAGACAAATTATTGTTTTGAGCGATTGATTTTAATGATGTGGGGCCTTCGCCATGTTTTTTGGCTAATTCGATCATGATCGTCAGACCATATCTGCCTTTAGTTGAAATTTTCAAGTTAAACACCTCTGCGTTTTCTATTCTATGTCATCAATTATTTTTCTGATTTCATATACGCTGATATATAGACCAAAAGCAATTATATCATACTTTCAGCCAACTTTCATTTGCCGGTTCTGAGCGCTTTAGGAGGACGCATCCCTTTTCTATTTGAAGAAATTTCGGTACTCTATACAAACAAGACATTGCTTTAGGAGAGATAATCATGAAACCTTTAGCGTACCGGATGCGCCCAAGTCATATTGAAGACATCATTGGGCAGGAGCATCTCGTTGGAGAAGGTCAAATTATTAGACGAATGGTCGAGGCAAAACATTTATCCTCGATGATTTTATACGGACCGCCGGGCATCGGCAAAACATCGATTGCGACCGCGATCGCTGGCAGTACAAGCATTGCGTTTCGGACGTTGAATGCAGTCATTCATAACAAAAAGGATATGGAAGCTGTCGCCGCTGAAGCGAAAATGAGCGGCCAGGTCATCCTTATTTTAGACGAGGTTCACAGGCTTGATAAAGGAAAGCAGGATTTCCTTCTTCCTTATTTAGAAAATGGCATGATCATTTTAATTGGCGCAACGACCGCTAACCCCTATCATGCGATCAACCCTGCCATCCGAAGCCGGACACAAATATTTGAGCTAAAACCGCTTGAAACAGAGCAAATCAAAGCTGCGTTAACAAGAGCGTTACAGGATGAACATCGCGGGCTTGGCGGTTATGAGGTGACAGTGAACGATGAAGCGATGAATCATTTTGCCAATGGATGCGGTGGAGACGTACGCTCTGCTTTAAATGCGTTAGAATTAGCTGTCTTATCGACAAAAGCAGATGAGGCTGGGCATATTATGATCACTCTTGCCGCAGCAGAAGAATGTTTACAAAAAAAGAGCTTCTCACATGATAAGAATGGTGATGCTCATTATGATGTCCTCTCGGCTTTTCAAAAATCCATTAGAGGATCTGACGCAGATGCGGCGCTGCATTACCTTGCCAGACTGATTGAAGCAGGAGACCTTGAAAGCATTTCAAGGAGATTACTCGTGATGGCTTACGAAGATATTGGTTTAGCTAGTCCGCAGGCAGGTCCTCGTGTGTTAAGCGCTGTTCAAACAGCAGAAAGAGTCGGCTTCCCGGAAGCACGAATTCCGCTGGCTAACGCAGTCATTGAACTGTGTCTTTCTCCTAAATCCAACTCGGCATATAAGGCGGTTGATGCGGCGCTGGGTGACATTCGCTCAGGGAAAATTGGTGAAATCCCTGTTCATTTAAAGGATGCTCACTACAAAGGAGCTACAGCACTCGGCAGAGGTGTCGATTACTTATACCCACACGATTATGAAAACGGCTGGGTGAAGCAGCAATACTTACCTGATCCGCTGAAAAACAAGCAATACTATGAACCGAAGCAAACAGGCAAATTTGAAGGCGCACTGAAACAGGTATATGAGAATTTAAAACGCCAAAAATAAAAAAAGCCCCCTGCATGTTAGCAGGCGGGCTGTTTATTTATCCTTCACACGTGTAATTGGAATATCTTTTAAAAGCTTCATAATGACATGACCACCCATGATCAGCCCTGCAACAGACGGGACGAACGCATTGGATGATGGCGGCATTTGTGCCTTGCGAATCTTCGCTTCATCATTTCCAACTTCTTTTCTGACATCTTCGCGAATCACAATCGGACTTTCATCAGAGAAAATGACTTCAATTCCTTTACGAATCCCTTCTTTGCGCAGACGCGTTCTCACGACTTTTGCAATTGGATCGGTATGTGTTTTTGAAATGTCATCAATTTTGAAGCGGGTCGGATCTGTTTTGTTTGCAGCACCCATACTCGAAATAATGTTCACATTGCGTTTCAGGCACTCTTTCATTAAATGAATTTTATAGTGAATCGTATCTGACGCATCGATGACATAATCAAGCGGATACTCAAAAAATTGCTCATATGTTTCCTCTGTATAAAACATCTTAAGCGCAACAACTTCACATTCTGGATTAATATCAGCGATTCTCGCCTGCATTAAGTCAACCTTTGGCTGACCAACTGTTGAAAGCAATGCTGGCAGCTGACGGTTCACATTTGTAATATCAATATCATCTTTATCAACAAGAACAATACGGCCAACGCCTGAACGAGCGAGTGCCTCAACTGCAAATGAGCCAACGCCGCCCACACCAAGCACTGCAACTGTACTGTTTTTTAATATATCTAAGCCTTCCTTGCCTATAGCAAGCTCGTTTCTTGAAAACTGATGTAACAAGTGCCTCACTCCACCTTTATTTAAAATGAATCGAAAGAATCATATCATATTCAAACTTCTTCGTCATCCTTCTGAAAAAGAAAAAAACACAAAAAAGTCCCGACAACGCCGCCAGCTTTTCCTTCGTTTTGAACCCCGCACCATGCAGGTGGGTGCTTTCTTCCTGACTTTATAAGTCCTCTAAAGAGGCATTTATGCAGAAAGGAAAGGCAAGCTCCCGTATAAAAAAATGTTCGGTCAAAACTAGGTAACCACCGTACGTATCAGGACTTTATTTATTGATTGAAGAAAGCATATCATAGGCATGCCGCTTTTTCAAGCGTTTACATGCCCATATCCATGCGTCTATTTTACTGTTTTACTTTTGTTTTAATGGCTAAACTTAGCTCATCAAGCTGCGCTTCGCTTACAGTGCCAGGAGCATCTGTAAGCACACAGCTCGCACTTGCCGTTTTCGGGAACGCAATGGTATCTCTTAAGTTAGAGCGGCCGGCAAGCAGCATCACTAAGCGGTCAAGACCAAGCGCGATTCCGCCATGCGGAGGAACTCCATGCTCAAAAGCATCTAGAAGGAAGCCGAATTGTTCATATGCCTCTTCTTTTGAAAACCCAAGTAAGCTAAACATTTTTTCTTGAATATCCTTTTCGAAAATACGAATCGAACCTCCGCCAAGCTCATAGCCATTCAGTACAAGATCGTAAGCCTGTGCCTTCATGTCTTCTGGGATTGTCTCAATTAATTCAAGATCGTCGCGTACTGGCATTGTGAAAGGATGATGGGCAGCATAGAAGCGGCCTTCTTCTTCATCTTTTTCAAGCAGCGGCCAATCAACAACCCATAAGAAGTTGAATAGAGACTCATCAATGAGTTCAAGCTCTTTGCCGAGTTTTAGGCGAAGGGCACCAAGTGCATCATGGACAACAGACGTCTTATCTGCAACAAAAAGTAACAGGTCACCTTCTTCGACTTGCAGCTGCTCCTTTAATTCTGCCTGCTTTGCTTCATCAAAGAATTTAGCAATCGGTCCTTTTAATTCTGCCCCTTCTGCTTTTAGCCAAGCTAGACCTTTTGCACCGTAGTTCGCTGCAAATGCACCAAGGGCATCAATGTCTTTTCTTGAGTAGTTGGCTGCAGCACCTTTGACATTGATGGCTTTCACAGCTCCACCATTTTTCACAGCTCCGCTAAAGACTTTGAAATCGGAATCTTTTACCGTATCTGAAATGTTGACAAGCTTCATCTCAAAACGTGTATCTGGCTTATCAGATCCATAAGAATTCATCGCTTCATCATATGTCATACGGGGTAATGGCAATGTCAGGTCTACGCCTTTGACATCTTTCATCACCTTTGCCATCATCTCTTCGGCAAGCGTCATAATGTCCTCTTGACTCATAAAGGACATTTCAATATCGACTTGTGTGAATTCCGGCTGACGGTCAGCACGCAAGTCTTCATCTCTAAAGCAGCGGGCAATTTGATAGTAACGATCCATCCCTGAGACCATCAGCAATTGTTTAAATAATTGCGGAGACTGAGGCAAGGCATAGAATTCTCCCTCATGTACACGGCTTGGAACAAGATAGTCACGTGCTCCCTCTGGCGTACTTTTTGTTAAAATCGGTGTTTCAATATCTAGAAAGCCGTTGTCATCTAAGAAATGGCGGAATGCTTTTGTGACTTCATGTCGCATTTTCATCGTTTCAAACATAGCAGGACGGCGAAGGTCTAAGTAACGGTATTTTAAGCGCACATCTTCTGATACCTCGTCTGCTTGATCTGAAATCACAAAAGGAGGGGTCTTCGCTTCATTTAACACGCTGACCGTTTCGACTTGAATTTCAATTTTCCCTGTTTTTAAATTTGGGTTGATCGTTGCGTCTTCTCTTGCGACAACCGTTCCTTTAATATCAAGGACATATTCATTACGAATCGATTCTGCTGTCTCAAGTGCCTCTTTTGATAGGTCTGGATTGAAGACAGCTTGTACAATCCCTGTACGGTCGCGCAGATCAATAAAGATTAATCCGCCAAGGTCACGTCTTTTTTGAACCCATCCTTTTAATACAACGGTTTGACCGATTTGGTCTTCTGTTACTTCTCCACAATAAAAAGTTCTACCAAACACAAACATTCCACTCCTTCTTTACGCCTTCTTGTGGGCCTTCATCATTTGAATCAGCTCATCAAGCTTCACTTCAATTTGTTCACCCGTTGTCGTATCTTTTACATTCACAATGCGCTGCGCCAGCTCATCTTCACCAAGGACTGCAATAAACTTGGCTTTTAATCGATCAGCCGCTTTAAATTGCCCTTTTAATTTCTTCCCTGTATAGTCCATTTCACTTGAAATGCCTTCTTTTCTCAGACGGTTTAATAATGAAACAGAGTAATCCTTCGCTTCATCACCGAGTGCAGCAATGTATAGATCAATGCCATCTTGCAGTGGAAGATCAATCCCTTCAGCATCGATTGCTGCTAGGAAACGCTCAATACTCATAGCAAAACCGATTCCTGGTGATTCAGGACCGCCAATTCCTTCAACAAGTCCATCATAACGGCCTCCGCCGGCTAATGTGGTAATCGCGCCAAAGCCTTCAGCATTACTCATGATCTCAAATGCCGTGTGATTGTAGTAATCAAGACCGCGCACTAAGTTCGGATCGACGACATATTCAATGCCTATATCTGTTAAGTATTGTTTGACCTTTTCAAAATAAGTCCGTGATTCTTCATTTAAGTAATCTTGAATGGATGGAGCCGTTGCCATCAATTCGTGGTCACGATCCTTTTTACAATCAAGAATTCGCAGCGGATTTTGATGTAAACGGGTTTGACAGTCATGACAGAATTCATCAATTCTTGGTTCAAAGTGCTCGACAAGTGCTTTGCGGTAGTCTGCACGGCTCTCTTTGTCACCAAGGCTGTTAATGACGAGCTTTAAGTTAGAAAGGCCTGCTTTCTCATAAACACTCATCGCAAGTGAAATGACTTCTGCATCAATGGCAGGATCCTTTGAACCGATCGCTTCAATCCCAAATTGATAAAATTGACGATATCTCCCTGTTTGCGGACGTTCATAACGGAACATCGGTCCAATGTAATACAGCTTTGTTGGCTGCGCGGGCTGTGCAAATAATTTATTTTCAACATAAGAACGTACAGTTGAAGCCGTTCCCTCTGGACGAAGGGTGATGCTGCGTCCCTTTTTATCTTCAAATGTATACATCTCTTTTTGAACGATATCGGTTGATTCGCCTACTCCCCGTGCAAACAGCTCTGTATGCTCAAAAATCGGTGTACGGATTTCTTTGTATTGAAAGGCTGCACATGTATCTCTTGCAATTTGTTCAACATACTGCCAGCGTTCTGACTCTCCAGGTAAAATATCCTGTGTACCTCTTGGAATATTAAAACTCATTTTTCGTCCTCCTACGACCATCATTCATTTTTTATGTGGACATATAAAAAACCCCCGCCTCTACTATGTGTATAGTAGGGACGAGAGTTATACCCGTGGTGCCACCCTAGTTGGAACATGATCCAGCCATGTTCCCGCTCAAATCCTTAACGCAGATTCACGTTCTCCGCCTATTGACTCATTTTTAGAGCGTTCAGCAGGAAACCTACAGAGTGTTCTTTCGTGATAAATGCCATGCGGATTCGCTTTCAGCCTAAGGCGATTCCTCTCTGCTCACGCAATTTACCCTACTATTCTCTATCATCAGTTCCACATTTTAAATTTTCAAGTGTGTTGATTTATATTATAATAAGGTCGGTGCTGCCACTCTGTCAACCCTTGCCGTGTCTCTTTTTCTTTTCCAGCTCTTCTTTTGACGTACATCCGTATTCAGATGCGGTTTCTTCAAGGAAGCCTGGTTGATCCATTTCGTCGTGCTGCCAGCGATCGATATCACGGTGTCCATTATATTGCACTCGTCCTAATTTTCTGCTTAATCTCATGTTTGTACATCCTTTTATCACGTTTTTATTTAGTATAAACAGATTGATTCATTTTTATTAGGGAAACTGCAAGGAATTAGTCCATTACATAACGAATTTACATTCATCGGTTTTACAAGGGAGGGGAAAACACCGTTTTGAATCTAAAAAAACACAATCAAATGATGATGCTTCTTACCTGTTTTGTTCTCATCGCAAGTACTTTGCCTATGACACATGCTACAGCACAAACAGATCAAGCTGTGGTCGCAACAGATGAAATCAATGTGAGAACGGGCCCTGGTTTAAGCTATGGAATCGCAGCTAGTGTGAAGCGCGGAGAAAGCTATCCCATTCTCACTAAACAAGGAGAATGGGTGCAGATCCAATTGTCGAACGGTCAAAAAGGCTGGGTCGTCTCATGGCTGATTACCACATCATCTGGCAGCCAAAAGTCTGCTAAGCCAAACGCGCAAAATCAGAGCGCATCAGGCAGCAGTTCCATTACATCGACAGCCTCGGATCTTCGCATACGGACAGGCCCTGGAACTTCCTATCAAGTCATCGGAACTTTCCCGCAAGGCGCTTCCGCTAAAAAGCTGAAAACAAGCGGCGAATGGACAAAAATTTCGTATAAACAAGCAGTAGGCTGGGTTCACTCTGATTATGTTTCAGGCGGCAAAAAAGCTTCTCAATCAAGCTCTGGCGAGTCCTCTCGCTCTAAACAGACAGGCACAGTTGGCGTATCGAGCTTGAATGTAAGGCAATCGGCGGCACCGAATGCACAAGTCGTCGCTTCACTTGCCCGCAACACACAGATCACCATTTTGCGCGAGCAGAACGGCTGGTATGAAATTGAGGCAAAAGGCGTAAAAGGATGGGCTGCAAGCTATTACATCGTCACAAGCAATGGAGCGAGTTCGGCGGGTGAACAGAATTCATCTTCTTCGTCTTCCCAAAAGAAAGCGTACATTGTCTACGATGGCACCAACATCCGAAAAAGCGCTTCTACCTCTGCTGGGATTGCAGAAAGAGCCACAAAAGGCGCTGCCTATCAAATTGTTCGCACGCAAGGTGACTGGTACGAGGTGACACTATCAAACGGCGGAACTGGTTATGTGGCAAGCTGGGTCGTTCAAACGAATAAAAATAGCAGCGAAGCACCAAGACCACAGCAGGATTCATCGTCTGGAACTGGGTCTTTAAAAGGAAAAACGATTGTTCTTGATCCTGGTCATGGCGGAAAAGACAGCGGCACGATTGGCGCAGATGGTGCATTTGAAAAGAACATTACCATCAAAACCGCCAATTTACTTGCAGGCAAATTAAGGGCTTCTGGTGCAAGTGTCTATTTAACAAGAAGTGATGATACTTTTATCAGCCTTCAATCGAGGGTCGCGACATCTCATTACAGAAATGCAGATGCATTTATTAGTCTTCATTATGATAGTTTTATGGACCCAAGTATCAGAGGAAGTACAGCGTATTATTATCAAGCAGCAAAAGACCAGCAATTAGCGACAAACGTCCATACAGAAGTCGCTAAACGCTCTCAAATCCCTGATAAGGGTGTCAAATTCGGAGATTATTTTGTTTTAAGAGAGAACAAACGCCCTTCTCTTTTATATGAACTCGGCTATTTAAGCAATCCTCAGGAGGAAGCGATCATTTATAGCGCTTCTTACCAAGAACGAGTCACAGAAGGAATGACGGAAGGATTAAAACAATATTTCCGTTAAAAAGAAAGAGGCCTCTGCGCCTCTTTTTTGTTTGATCGCAAAAGAAAAAGACTCTAAACAAACTCCTGCATGAGTTTATCTACAGTCTAAAGCGAATCTATTCTTTGCTATCCATCCAGATGGTGACGGGCCCTGAATTGGTCAATGACACATCCATCATCGCGCCAAAGCGGCCAGTTTCTACATGAATGCCTTTTTCTCTAAGAGCTTTATTGAAACATTCGTAAAGGGAGTTCGCGGCATCTGGCTTGGCTGCTTTCATAAAATTCGGTCGTCTGCCCTTTCTCGTATCACCATAAAGGGTAAATTGAGACACAGACAGGACGCTTCCTTTTACATCCAATAACGAATGATTCATTTTCCCGTTTTCATCTTCAAAAATACGTAAATGTGCAAGCTTTTCTGCTAAATAAAGCACATCTTCTTCTGTATCTTCATGTGTGACACCAACGAGCACCATATACCCTTCATTGATGGCACCTGTGATCTCTTCTTCTACCTTCACAGATGCACTTGTCACACGCTGCACTACAAGCCTCATAGACGATATACTTCCTTTCTAATTCATGAATCGGCGAACAGAGTAAATGTCTTTGATTTGTTTAATGCGCTCTACTACTTTGTGCAAATGGTTAATGTTTTGGATAAAGATCGCCATATGGATCGTCGCCACTTTGTTACGGTCAGACTTCCCAGAAACTGAAGAGATGTTCGTTTTGGTTTCATTGACTGCTTGAAGCACCTCATTGAGTAAGCCGCGTCTATCATATCCTAATATTTCAATTTCCACATTGTATTCTTTACGGTTTCGAGCAGGCTGTTCATGCTCCCACTCTACCGGGATTAACCGTTCCTGCGCTTCTCCTGTCTTCACGTTCGGACAGTCATCACGGTGAACAGATACGCCCCTGCCTTTCGTAATAAAACCAACAATGCTATCACCTGGAACAGGATTACAGCACTTAGATAAGCGGACAAGCAGGTTATCTATCCCTTTGACTCTTACGCCTGCTTCTCGTTTTTTCCCATGATACGTCTTTGACTCTACTGTCACTTCTTGAACAGTTTTCTCTTGTTCTTCTTGATCTCTTTGTTTTCTTTCTTTTTCTGTTAAACGATTGGCGACTTGGAGTGCAGTAATTCCGTTATAACCAACCGCTGCATACATGTCCTCTTCGTTTGAAAAATTAAATTTGTCAGCCACTTTTTGCAGGTTTTCAGCTGTCAGAATGTCTTTGACATCAAACTCAAGGTTTTTGATTTCTTTCTCCACGAGTTCTCGGCCTTTTTCGACATTTTCTTCACGGCGCTGTTTTTTGAAAAACTGTCTGATCTTGTGCTTCGCTTGGGAGGTTTGGGCAAGTTTGACCCAATCCTGACTTGGTCCATAGCTGTGCTTAGATGTCAGAATTTCAATAATGTCACCTGTTTTCAATTTATGATCGAGCGTGACCATCTTTCCGTTGACTTTAGCACCAATCGTTTTATTCCCAATTTCCGAGTGAATCCGGTAAGAGAAGTCAATCGGAACGGAACCCGACGGCAGTTCAATGACATCTCCTTTTGGAGTAAACACAAACACCATATCAGAGAAGAGATCGATCTTTAATGATTCCATAAATTCTTCTGCATCTGTCGATTCATTTTGGAATTCAAGGATTTCTCTAAACCAAGAGAGCTTCTTCTGGAAGACAGCTTCCTCCGTTGATTCTGCTGACTCTTTTCCTTCTTTGTATGCCCAGTGCGCTGCAATTCCGTACTCTGCAATTTCGTGCATTTCCACTGTACGGATCTGAACTTCAAGCGGGTCACCTTTTGGCCCAATCACTGTTGTATGAAGGGATTGGTACATGTTCGGCTTTGGCATCGCAATATAATCCTTAAACCTGCCTGGCATCGGCTTCCAGCATGTATGGATAATCCCGAGCACGGCATAGCAGTCTTTAATGCTGTCAACCAAAATACGAACGGCCAGCAGATCATAAATTTCATTAAACTGCTTATTTTGCAGGACCATTTTGCGATAAATACTATAAATATGCTTTGGTCTGCCGGAAAATTCAGCCTTGATGTTCACCTCTGACACACGGTCTTTCACTTCATTAACAACCTCGTCCAAGTATTCCTCACGTTCCGCTCGTTTGCGCTTCATGAGATTCACGATCCGGTAATATTGTTGCGGATTTAAGTAACGGAGCGCTGTATCTTCAAGCTCCCACTTAATCTTTGAAATCCCTAATCTGTGCGCAAGCGGTGCAAAGATTTCAAGTGTTTCATTTGAAATTCTTCGCTGCTTCTCCTGAGGAAGGTGTTTGAGCGTTCTCATATTGTGCAGACGGTCTGCCAGTTTAATTAAGATGACGCGTATATCCTGCGCCATTGCCACAAACATTTTTCGATGGTTTTCGGCCTGCTGTTCTTCTTGTGATTTATATTTAATCTTCCCGAGCTTTGTCACACCATCAACAAGCATCGCAACTTCTTCGTTAAAATGCTCTTTTAAATCCTGTAATGTCACATCCGTATCCTCGACAACATCGTGCAGGAAACCGCCTGCAATGGTCGATGGGTCCATTTCAAGGTCAACAAGAATCCCCGCCACTTGAATTGGATGGATAATATAAGGCTCACCAGATTTCCGGTATTGCTCCTTGTGTGCATTTTCAGCATATTCATATGCTTGCTCTATAAATTGAATATGTTCAGCGGGCAGGTATTCTCTTGCCTTGTCAATGACCTGCTGCGCCGTTAAAACTTGTTCGTTCGCCATGGAATCACCTTTTTAAATGAAAACTGTATTGTAGTTTATTATCAAGAAAAATTCGATAGATGTAAAGAGAAGAAGTCCGCTAAAAGATTTTTGATAGGAAAAAAGCACCCTTCTTACCGAGTGCTTTTTGCGTAAAACTCCATTAGTATTGCATTAACGTCAAGATGTCGTAACCGTCAAGCTTCTTTCTGCCGTCCAGATACGTCAACTCAATCAAGAATGCAATTCCTGCCACAACGCCGCCTAATTCCTCTACAAGCTTGATGGATGCTTCAATTGTTCCACCAGTCGCAAGTAAGTCATCTGTAATCAGGACACGCTGACCAGGACGAATCGCATCTTTATGAATCGTTAATACATCTTTACCATATTCTAAGCCGTAATCGACTTTAACGACTTCACGAGGAAGCTTTCCTTCTTTACGAACTGGTGCAAAACCTACACCTAGTGCGTATGCTACAGGGCAGCCAATAATGAATCCACGCGCTTCAGGTCCAACAATGAGATCAATGTCTCTTTCCTTCGCGTATTCAACGATTTGATCCGTTGCATAACGGTACACTTCGCCTTTATCCATTAACGTTGTAATATCTTTAAATTGTACACCTTCCTTTGGGTAGTCAGGTACAACTGTCACATATTGTTTTAAATCCATCTTTTCCTTTTCCTCCTCGTACGTCAAAGCACAGGTGAGACTTCGCTCATCATGCTATTCAGCCATTCCTTCAGCTCTTTGGCTGAGGAATATGTTAGTGTTTGATCGAGTTCCATCAATCGTTGTTTTGCTGTATAGGATGCTGATGCCGTTAAATCTTTTTTAGGGGCATCACGTACTATTGACAGCACACCATTCTCTATTTTAACAAAACCGAGTTCAAAAAACACCTTTGTCATAAAAATGATTGTATCTTTTGTCCAGCCTCTATGTTTGGCAAGCTCCATTCCTTGTTCTTTGAGGGGGAAACTTCCTCGTTTTAACAAGAATCCATAAAACCATTTGAATTGATCACGGCTAGGGAAAGAAGACATAAAATGATCTTCTTTTCTTTGAAAAACCGTATAAACTCTAGCTGGCTTTTGGTTTTCTAAAAGCTGCCTTAGCAAATGCTCATCTGCAGGAACATCCGCAAAGACGATATACTTGCCCTCTACATCGAACGTTGAAACATTTTCTGCATGGACATGATAAATTGGGATATTGACTTCCTGTTTTGTTTCTTCGTCAAAACAGACCACCACATATTTTTCTGGATCAAGCGTGGAGATTGTCTTTTCCCAATCCTTTTTGCCGCGCAAATCAAACAGCTGCCATTCATCTACTCGGGCATCTTTTAGCATAAGCTGAGGTTTCTTCCGGTTATTCCATTCATTGATGGACATTTCACCAATTACGGAAATGCGGCTACCTGTGACAATTTCTTCTTTTAATTGACCTTGATGAAAACCGACACAGTCAAGCAGCTTGTCTTCGTCTTTCAGAGACATTTTAATATGATTCTGATTTGCCCCAATCGTTCGGATCTCTTCAAGCCTCGCATCTTCAATCATGATGAACGGCTTTGGATTCTGCATGCCAAATGGTGACAGCATCCCCACTTCTTCAATCGCTTCAACCGTCAATTCGTCTACCTTGCATACGGCATCGACCCGCTGAATCGGAATAAAATCTTCTTCTGTCAACGTTTCATTCGCATATTGATTTAATCTTTCTCTTAGTAAAGGAACATCATCCGCTCGAAGTGTCATACCCGCAGCCATCGGGTGCCCGCCGAAATGCGGCAGAATGTCGCGGCATTTGCTTAAATGGAAAAATAGATCGAAGCCAGGAATACTCCGCGCTGATCCTTTTGCCATTTGCGTCTCTTCATCTATTCCAAGCACAATCGCCGGACGTGAAAATCTATCCGTCAATTTAGAGGCAACAATTCCGACAACACCCGGATTCCAGCCAGCTTTCGCTACAACGATCGCAGACTGGTCATCACCTGTCTCTTCCACCATTTGAATGGCTTCTTCTGTGATCGTACTCACAATTTTTTGACGTTCTTTATTGAGTTCTTGTACAAAACGAGCGAGCTCTTCTGCTTCATCCTTATCCTCTGTCATGAGAAGATGAACAGCTGGATCTGCCTGCTCAATTCGCCCTACAGCATTCAGCCTTGGCGCAATTTGAAAGCCGACCGTTTCTTCATTTGCTTCTTCAAGAGTAGCTCCCGCTTCTTTCAATAACGCTTTCAGCCCCGGTCTATTCGACTGCCTAAGCTGCACAAGCCCTTTTTTGGTGAGCCATCTATTCTCATCATGAAGCGGCACAAGATCCGCTATTGTCCCAATTGCCGCAAGATCTAACAGCTGAGCTGGCAGCTTTCCAAGGAGTGCATGCGCCACTTTAAACGCTACGCCTACACCGGCAAGTTCTTTAAAGGGATACTCACAGCCCGGCTGCTTAGGATGGACAATCGCAAGTGCCTCAGGCAGCTCCTCACTTGGTTCATGGTGATCTGTAATGATCAGGTCTAACCCTATTTCTTTTGCAATACGTGCTTCATTTACAGCTGCAATGCCTGTATCGACCGTGATGACAAGCGATGCGCCTTGCTCTTTGATATATCGGAAAGCCTGTTCATTAGGCCCGTAGCCTTCTTTAAATCGATCTGGAATATAAAAGTCTACTTTCGCAGACCGCTCTTTTAATGTATGTAAAAGCACAGACGTACTTGTCACACCATCCGCATCATAGTCTCCGAAGATCACAATCGATTCCTGCTCTTCGATCGCTTTATTGATGCGCTCTACTGCTTCTTTCATTCCTTTTAATAGAAATGGATCATGAAATTCGGCTTTTTGATCAAATAAAAAAGACCTCGCTTCTTCTACTTCTTCGAGTCCTCTTTTTACAAGAAGCGATGCAGTCAGCGCTGAAATATTCAGATTTTCAGAGAGTGATTTCACTTTTTCTTCGCTTGGATGTTCATATTCCCAGCGCATTTTGGATAATAACATAAATTCACCCCTCAACCACACTATTATACTAGAGTGGCCTGAGGGGTTTCAATTTTTATTTTATGAAATTGTGCTGGAAGATTATTTTTCCTTCCGGTCAAATGATGCTGGCTGTTCTTTTAAAGGCGTCACATTCGGTTTCTTTTGAACGTCTTTGTCGATCTTTTTATTCGAAACAGCAGATGCAGGTGCGGCTGCACGCTCAGCTTTTAAAGCCTTTAGTTCACGTTTTAGTTTCACAATTTGGAAAATCCCTGCGAAAGCCACAATGAGTCCGCCCATGAGCACAGAACCAATAATGACAAGAATCAGCGGCCATTCAGCCGTTCCAAATAAGTAGTCAACTTGCACTGGCCGCACATTGATCACGGCAAATACTGAGACAATTAATACGAAAATAAATGCGAATATGATGGTCCATTGTTGTTTGTTCATCTACATATCCCCCAAGCTTTTTCTTTTATTCTTCCCTTTTCCTTGTCCTTTTTAAACACAGAAAGAAAAGAGCGGAAGAAAATCTATCAGCATGGGCATGATTAGCTGCTGAGTTTTTCTTTAATGAGGTTCTTTATTTCTTGTCTTTCTCCAGAAATAACAAGGGTATCCCCTTCTTCAATGACCGTATCAGGTCCTGGATTTAAAATCTTCTCATGTGATTTTCTCACGATAGCGATGACTGTTACTTGATCATTTTGGCGGACATTGAGGTCTCCGATTGTCTGCTGAACAGCTGGTGCATTCTTTTCAATCTTAAACCATTCAATCATCAGTTCATCAATGGCTACCTCTACAGTTTCAAGCGCTTTCGGCTTATATACCATGCCGCCTAAAATAGCTGCAATTTGTCTTGCTTCTTCATCGTTTAGCAAAATACCAGAAATAGATTCTTCATGGTCGTCCTCTTGAAAATGATACATTTCTCTTCTGCCGTCATCGTGTGTAATGATGGCAAGCTTCTCATTATTTCTTGTGATCATTTCGGCTTTGTGACCGATACCTGGCAGTTCAGTTTCCCGAACCTTCATAACAGCCCCTCCAATGAATAAAGCCAAATGCCTCAAACGGACACTTGCTTTCTATACTGATCTAAACGTATGTCATTATAGCAAAAGACCATTTCAAGATCAATGAAACCCGAAATGTTTTTTCGAATCGACTGCTGATCCGGAGAAACTACAGAAAAAGACTGCCAATTAGGCAGTCTCGCTACATTAAATATCTTGCTCAGTATCAATCTTCGCCGGTTTTTTCATCTCACGGCCTTTCCACATGAGCCAAATTTGCGCTGCGATATATAGAGATGAGTACACCCCTGTTAACAGACCGACAAGTAAGGCGATGGAGAAGTTTGTAATAGATGCTGATCCAAAGATAAGCAGTGCGATCACAACGACAAGTACGGTTAATACCGTGTTGACAGATCGCGTAAAGGTTTGCTGTAAACTCAAGTTCACAATGTACGAAAGATCTTCAATGGTTTTTGGTTTGCGTTTCTTCATTTGTTCACGAACCCTGTCAAAGGTGACGATCGTGTCGTTGATCGAATATCCGATGACTGTGAGAATCGCCGCAATGAAGGTGACGTCCACCTCTAAACGCGTAATACTAAAGAAGGCCACGATAAAGAACGCATCATATAGTAGTGAGATAATCGCTGCAATTGCCATTTTATATTCAAAACGAATGGATACATATAAAATGATCCCGATTGAAGCAATGATGACAGCATATAATGCATTTCGGGCAAGTTCTTTTCCAACAGTCGGAGACACTGTACTTACGTTCGGCTCCGTTCCGTATTTATCTTTGAAGTAATCTTTCACTTCAGCAATCTTTTCTTTGTTCGGCACACCGACAAATCTCGCTGCTGCCTGATTTTCTTTTTGACCCGATAACACGACACTGTCTGTCTCAAGGTCCAGTTTTTTAAAGTCTTGCTCGATTTGTTCAGTTGACAGCTTGTGATCACTTTGGATATCAATTCTAGTTCCACTTGTAAAGTCAATTCCGGCATTCAGCTTGAAGATGGAAAGAACGATGATTCCCGCAATGGTGATAGTAGCTGAGAAAATCATAAATCCTTTACGTTTGCTGACGAAATCCCACTTATCAAATGGCGTTTTCGGCTCGGTATTTTCTGTTGTTTCGTGAATGTTCATAATGTCTTTTTGACGAACACCAAACCAGCTTTTTCTCCGGTCAAGATAGCGGCTTTCAACAAGAAGACCAAGAAGGAATCTTGATAGGAAGACAGCTGTGATAAAGCTTGTTAAAATCGAGAGGATGAGCATCGTTGCAAATCCTTTTACAGAGCTTGTCCCGAAGAAGAACAGCACGCCGCCGGCAATGATACTTGTTAAGTTTGCATCAAAGATGGTCGCAAATGATCGGCGGTTCCCTGATCTAAAAGCAGAACGGACAGATTTGCCGAGCTTGAGTTCTTCTTTGATCCGCTCATAAGTAATAATGTTGGCATCAACAGCCATCCCTACCCCTAGAATCAGTGCCGCAATTCCAGGCAGAGTCATGACTGCACCCATCCAGTCAAACACTTGAAGCGTAATGTAAATATAAGCTGAAAGTGTGATGACAGCAATAAGACCAGGTAATCGGTAATAAAGCAGCATGAATAAGAAGATAAATGCGATTCCTACAATTCCTGCGAACACCGTTTCGTTCAGTGCTTGTTCACCAAACTGTGCACTCACAGATGTTGAATATTTTTCTGTTAATTTCACTGGCAATGCCCCAGCATTTAAAATACTTGCAAGGTCCTTTGCCTCTTGGACAGTAAATTTCCCTTCAATTTGCACGTCACTGCTATTAATTTCTTGGTTCACATTCGGCGCAGAGACATACTTGTGGTTTGATTTTGAGACTTCTTTTTTGAAGGAATCTCCTTTGTGGTAATCAAGCCAAATGACAAGCTGGTTATTCGGCGCCATCGCCGCTACTTTTCTTGTGACGTCACCAAATTTTTTCGCATCCTTTAGTTTAACCGTCACAATTGGCTCATTCGTTTGACTGAATGTTTGTTTTGCACTGTTTTCGACCAAGTCAGCCCCGTTTAGGAGTTCTTTATCATTCGTATCTCTGAAGGATAGCTGTGCTTCAGTCGAAAGAATCTCCCTAGCTCTGTTTTGATCTTTTACTCCCGCAAGTTGCACGCGGATACGATTGTTGCCTTCAATCGAGATGTTCGGTTCACTTACACCTAGCACATTGGCTCTTCGGTTTAAAGCCTCCACTGTACTGACGAGGACACTATTTGTAATCTTGTCCTCTTTTTTCACTGGATGTACATCATACAGGACTTCAAATCCACCCTGCAAATCCAGCCCTAGCGTCATATCTTTCGCAACAGGCTTTGTTAGTAAGCCTACGCCAGTTCCGATTAACAGAACCACTAAGAAAAACGCAAGAATGCGCCCTTTTTTCATTATGTATTTCCTCCTTAAACACCTGAATCCATTAAGATGGCTTATTTCAACAGTTCATCTAGCATATTCTTGCCATCTTCACTGTCCAAAAAAGCAGACGTTTTAAACGACTGAACGGTTGCATAGTTCATAAATTCGCCAATTTTCACAGATAAAATATCTGCAACCATTTCATGAATCGGATACTCTTGTTTTTTCTTCCACTTCTTATTCTCTAAGTATGACCATAATTCCTCTAAATCTACATCTTTATAGCCCAAAACGATGAATTCTTCAAGCTTACTGAACAGAAAAGGCTTTAAATGGTCTTTGTAAATTGCAGCCGGATGTTGTGTCAATGGGATGCTCCCCCTTTTCAGTTTTTATCGAGAGACTTGTCATGCTTGGACGATATACACGCATATCTTATTGTATATGATTCTATGTCGTTTGAGAAGGCAGGTGATCTTTGATTTGACGAAGCAAACGTTTTTAAAGGGCACGATTATTTTAATTTTAGCAGGTTTTATCACGAGAATATTGGGTTTTGTCAATCGGATTGTGATTGCAAGGTTCATTGGCGAAGAAGGAGTCGGGCTTTATATGATGGCTGCCCCTACCTTTTTTCTCGCTGTGACGCTGACACAATTTGGACTGCCTGTCGCTATTAGCAAGCTTGTCGCAGAAGCAGAAGCCCGGGGTGACAAACAGAAAACTAAACGTATTCTAGTCATGTCCCTTGCGATAACAGGGACACTCAGCCTGATATTCACGCCGCTCTTTTTATGGTTTGCACCCATCATGGCAGAAAATATGCTGACAGATCCTAGAACGGTCTATCCACTGCTTGCCATTACTCCCGTTGTCCCAGTCATCGCCATTTCCAGTGTGCTGAGAGGATATTTTCAAGGCAGACAGCAAATGAGCCCGCTTGCCATATCTCAAGTACTGGAACAGGTCGCAAGAATTTCTCTAGTGGCAGTATGTACAACAGCTTTCCTTCCTTATGGGATTGAATACGCGGCAGCTGGTGCGATGATTTCATCTGTCATTGGAGAGATGATTTCACTTGCATATTTACTGATTGCCTTTCGTTATAAAAAGACCATTCGTATTCGAAAACGATTTTTTAAGGCGATTCATGACGGTAAGGACACGTTTAAGCAGCTGATGAGTATTGCCCTGCCAACAACAGGCAGCCGTTTCATCGGGAATATTTCGTGGTTTTTAGAGCCGATAGTTGTCGCGCAAAGTCTTGCTATTGCTGGATATGCGGCTGTAGAAGCGACAAGGCAGTATGGGGAGTTGACTGGTCTTGCGCTGACCCTTTTGACACTGCCTAGCTTTATTACGTACTCTCTATCCACTGCATTGGTCCCGGCGATCAGTGAAGGAATGGAGCAGAACAAACGCAAAACGGTCGAATACCGCCTGAAGCAGGCGATGCGTCTTTGTCTACTCAGCGGAGGCATTTCCTGTATTATTCTTTTCGTTTATGCAGAAGATTTAACGCTCTTTATGTATGGTTCATCGCATGCGGCTATCTATGTGAAATTCATGGCCCCATTTTTTCTATTATATTATTTTCAAGGGCCGCTTCAAGCTGTCCTGCAAGCACTCAATTTAGCTGGTGCGGCGATGACGAATAGTCTGATAGGTGCTGTTGTGAAAACAGGGATGATTTTTGTCCTTGCTTCACAGCCGGGCTTTGGCATTATGGGGGCAGCACTCGCGATATTAATCGGCATCGTCCTCGTCACGCTGCTTCATGCGGCAACTGTCGGTAAAGTACTGCCTATCCATTTACCAATGAAGGAATATGGGATATGCGTTCTTGTGATCATCGGCACCGGGGCTGTCAGCCTTTGGCTGAAGTCTCAAGTAAACGGGCTCTTTTCTGCCCCTATTGAGCTTGTGATGCTGATCTTTGTTACGTGTATGCTATATGTCATTCTATTAATCTGTCTAGGGCTAGTGAAGCGTGAAGAGCTTCGCCGCATCCCATTCATTGGGAAACTGCTTTAGCTCATCTCTTCTTGATCACTTCATCTTTCAAATCAATATAAAATGTCTTTTGATTAAAGCTGCAGTAGGAAATCTGATCAATTTCATGATAGCCCCTTTTGGCAAGCTCATCTTTCAGCCACTGTTCATTTTGATTAATTTGCTTCAGATGATCGTGCTGTACAACACCATCTGCAATAAGTGGCAGCTCAAGCGCTCCGTGTGTGTGCTTGTTTTCTTTTTCAACGACCGCAAGCTTTCCGGATGGCTCTAAAATGGCGTAAGAGACGTCCTGAATGCTATCGATGTTGTTTTCTCTTAATTGAATAAGCAGGTCATCAAAATTGTATCGCTGTTTTCTCATCGCACCCTCGTCGATTTTCCCATTGATGATGAGCAGGGTCGGTTTGCCGTCTAGAAAGCGCCGGACACCTTGGAATTTCAATGAAAGGTAGGCGAGTGTGATTTGAATGAAGGTTAACAGCAGGATCGGCCATACCGTATGTAACATGTGATCTTCGACTTCTTCTATGGCGAGAACTGCAATTTCTGCGATCATCATAAAAATGACAAGATCTAAAATACTCAATTCGCCAATTTCTCTCTTGCCCATTAACCGAAAAATAAACCAAACAAGAAAATATAAAATGATTGTTCTCATGGAGATAATCAAGATGTCCTGCATGTGATGTAAACCCTCCTTCTCCACCATAGCTTGTGTCAAAACACTTTATTTATGTAGAAAAGAAAGCCTCTGTTTTTATCGTGAGAAACATGTCTATTTTTTCTTCACGGTGAATACATTTTAGTAAAAGACAAGCTTCGGTCAATTGGAGAGGAGACGAATCACATGCAGGAAACGAAACAAATCGGAAAAGGGATTTTATCCGGCTTAATGGCCATTTTTATCGTGATGATTGTCACAAGCTTACTTGTATCGCTCATGCTTACCTTCACAAGTATGCAGGAATCATCGTTTAAATGGATGATTATGATTTTGTCCTTTGTGGCACTTTTATTAGGAGGGATCATTTCTGGAGGAAAAGCAAAGGAGCGCGGCTGGCTCATTGGCGCGATCACTTCTATGATCTTTTCTCTCACTGTATTCTTATTTCAATATTTAGGGTTTGGAGAAACCTTTTCACCAGAGCAGTTTATCTATCATGGGGCATTTCTAGGGATTTGTATGCTGGGCGGAATGATTGGCGTCAATCTTCGAGGCAAATAAAAAAAGAGCGGATCATATCGCTCTTTTTTTATGGCTATGTATTGGAGGATTAACCTTTGTCAGCTAATTCTCTAATAGCACGTCGATCGAAAGTTAAACGGTTGTTCTCGCTAGTTTTGATGACCACTTTTGATTCATCAATGTAGTCGATTTCACCGTGTAAACCACCGATTGTGACGATTTTATCGCCTTTTGATAAAGATTGCTGCATCTGACGCACAGCTTTTTGTTGCTTTTGCTGTGGACGGATTAACAAGAAGTAAAGCACAGCAAACATGACAACAATCATAATGATTGAACCCATACCACCATCCATTCTATTTCACCCCTTTCTAAAGCATTATAAAGCCTTTCGTTTATGCGTTAAAAGTTTTTCGCATTCGGTTTGTTAAAGCCATAACGCTCAAAAAACTCTTCTTTAAAATCACCTAAACGATCCTCACGGATAGCTTCTCTCACTTGCTCCATTAATTTTAACAGAAAATGAAGATTATGATAAGTTGTTAATCGAATTCCGAACGTTTCATTTGTTCGGATTAAATGTCTAATATAGGCGCGTGTGTAGTTTTTACATGTGTAGCAGTCACAATTTTCATCGATTGGTCTGAAATCACGCTCATATTTTGCATTTTTCACAACAAGACGTCCTTCGCTTGTCATCAAGGTGCCGTTTCTTGCAATTCGCGTCGGCAATACGCAGTCAAACATATCTACACCGCGAATGGCACCGTCAATTAAGGAATCTGGTGAGCCGACACCCATTAAGTACCTTGGCTTGTCTGCCGGTAACAATGGCGTTGTGAACTCCAGTACACGGTTCATCACATCTTTTGGTTCACCAACAGATAAGCCTCCGATGGCGTAGCCTGGGAAATCAAGTGAAACCAGATCTTTTGCACTTTGTTTCCGAAGCTCTTCGTATTCTCCGCCTTGGACAATTCCAAACAGCCCTTGGTCCTCTGGACGCTGGTGCGCTTCTAGACAGCGCTCTGCCCATCTGCTTGTCCGCTCCACAGAACGTTTCATGTAGTCGTACTCTGCTGGATATGGCGGACATTCATCAAATGCCATCATAATATCAGAGCCAAGCGCATTTTGGATGTCCATGGCCTTTTCAGGAGAAAGGAACAGCTTGTCTCCGTTTAAGTGATTACGGAAGTGGACGCCTTCTTCTTCAATTTTTCTAAATTCACTCAAAGAGAATACTTGGAATCCGCCTGAATCGGTCAGAATCGCTCGATCCCAGTTCATAAATTTGTGCAGCCCGCCTGCTTCTTT
Source organism: Bacillus pumilus (assembly GCF_038738535.1). Lineage (NCBI taxonomy): Bacteria > Bacillati > Bacillota > Bacilli > Caryophanales > Bacillaceae > Bacillus > Bacillus pumilus. The sequence continues at coordinate 2,339,829 of NZ_CP046128.1, forward strand.
CACAATGTCATGACCCGGACGGAGCCATAGGTGGTACGTATTGCTTAAGATGATGCCTGCATCCATTGCCTTTAGTTCTTCAGGTGCCATCGTTTTGACTGTAGCCAGTGTACCTACCGGCATAAATACAGGTGTTTCAAAGGAGCCGTGCGGTGTATGAACGCGTCCTAGTCGTGCACCTGTTTGTTTGCATGTTTTAATGAACTCATAACGTATCGGTAATTGCGACAAAAATGAGCCCTCCTGTCTTTGTTGTATGATGTTATTGAATCAGCATGGCATCGCCAAAGCTGAAGAATCGGTATTCCTCTTTTACAGCCTCATTGTACGCTTTTAGTACATGCTCTCGTCCAGCTAATGCGCTGACAAGCATGATTAACGAGGATTTTGGCAGATGGAAATTCGTGATCATGCCATCAATGGCCTTGAATGTATAGCCTGGGTAAATAAAGATTGACGTCCAGCCGCTTGACGCTTTGAATTCGCCGTCATGCGCACTTGCAATGGTTTCGAGCGTTCTCGTTGACGTTGTCCCAACTGAAATAATCCGTCCGCCTTCCTTGCGAACGCGATTGAGCTCTTCAGCTGTTTCTTCATTCATTTCGTAAAACTCTGCGTGCATTTCGTGTTCTTCAATACGTTCTGCACTGACCGGACGAAAAGTACCAAGCCCCACGTGCAGTGTAATGAAAGCTATATGCACACCTTTTGCTTTCAGCGCATCCAGCAGCTCGTTTGTAAAGTGAAGACCAGCAGTTGGAGCAGCAGCGGAGCCAACCTCTTTTGAATACACCGTTTGATAGCGTTCACGATCGTCAAGCTGCTCTTTAATATAAGGAGGCAGCGGCATCTCACCGAGGGATTCAAGTACTTCATAAAAAATGCCTGTATACTGAAACTTAACTTTTCTTCCGCCATGTTCCATCTCTTCTGTACATACCGCTTGAAGCCGTCCATCACCAAATGTGATAACCGTTCCTTTTTTCACCCGTTTGGCTGGTTTTACAAGTGTTTCCCAGTTGTCTCCCTCCTCTTGTTTTAATAGAAGAAGTTCAACTTTTGCACCTGTATCCTCTTTCATTCCAAACAAACGTGCAGGCAGAACGCGTGTATTGTTTAAAACGAGACAATCACCCGTTTGAAAATAATCGGTGATTTGTGAGAATGTATCATGTGTCATCGCACCCGTTTGTTTGTTTAAGACCATCAGTCTTGATGCATCTCGTTTTTCAAGCGGCACTTGTGCAATCAATCTTTCTGGTAAATCAAAATCAAATAGTTCTAGCTTCATTTCCTTCACCTATTCTGTAGTTAACTAGTTAACGTTATTTCATCCGTCCAAAGATATTAAGTAATATGGTTAGCACAATGCTAATGGCAATGCATGTTATCACAGGAAAAAAGAACGTCACATTTCCTTTTTTCACAAAAATATCACCTGGAAGCTTACCAACCAATTGAAATACTAATCCTGCGGCAAAAAGGACACCGCCTAAAATCATCAATATTTTAGGGAATTCAGTCACGAATCGGAACCTCCATTTGAAAATGTTCATACGCTTCTCTTGTGACGACCCGTCCTCTTGGTGTTCTTTGCAGGAAACCAATTTGCAGTAAATACGGTTCGTACACATCTTCAATCGTATGTGATTCTTCTCCAATTGTCGCTGAGATTGTATCAAGCCCAACAGGACCGCCTCTAAATTTTTCGATCATACTTAAAAGCAGCTTATGGTCTATATGATCCAGGCCAAGCCTGTCGACTTGAAGGCGCTCAAGGGCATCTTCCGCAATGTCCTTGGTAATCGCATGATTCCCAAGCACCTGCGCAAAATCTCTTACTCTTCTGAGCAGACGATTGGCAACCCTTGGCGTGCCCCGGGAACGTCTTGCGATCTCTTCGGCTGAGCGAAGATCGATCCCAATCTCAAACAGCTCGGCTGTTCTTGCCACAATGTGAGCCAAATCTCTTTGCTCATAGTATTCCAATCTTGCATGTACCCCAAACCTGTCACGAAGCGGTGCTGTTAAAAGCCCTACACGGGTCGTGGCACCTACAAGTGTAAATGGCGGTAAATCAAGCCGTACAGAGCGCGCTGTATCTCCTTTGCCAATGACGATATCTAAACAAAAATCCTCCATTGCCGGATAAAGCACTTCCTCAATTGAGCGCTGCAAGCGATGAATTTCATCTATAAACAACACATCACCTGGCTCAAGAGAAGTTAAGATTGCCGCCAAATCGCCAGGACGTTCAATCGCTGGTCCAGATGTTGTACGCAGCTGAACATTCATTTCATTGGCGATAATCGACGCAAGCGTTGTTTTCCCGAGTCCAGGCGGTCCATATAAAAGGACGTGATCGAGTGTTTCCTGCCTCATGCGGGCAGCTTCAATAAACACACTGAGGTTATCTTTTACTTTTTGCTGACCGATATATTGGCTAAGTGTCTGTGGCCGCAGACTTTGCTCAATGGCTGATTCATGGTTGTCTGCTTCAGTTGAGACGAGCCGTTCATCCATGAGACATCACCCTATTTCAACATTTTTTGTAAAGCTTTTTTCACATATTGATCGGTTGTGAGATTCTTTTCTTCTTTTAATAATGGAAGAACCTTTTTAATTTCACGATCACCGTATCCAAGAACATGTAAGGCTTCAAGCGCTTCGTCTAATGCCGTTTGCTGCGTTTCGACCTGAATATGGTCCTCGTGATTAAATAGGTTGCCAATCATTTCCGGTACGACATCGGCTAGCTTTCCTTTTAGATCGAGAATGATTTGGCGAGCTGTCTTTTTGCCAACACCAGGGAACTTAATCAGGAACGCTTCATCTTCACGTTCTATCGCTGAAATGACAGCGCCAGGATCACCGGAAGCAAGAATCGCTAGAGCCCCCTTCGGCCCAATCCCCGTGACATTTAACAGTTTTGTGAACAGCGCTTTTTCTTCTCGCGTTTGAAATCCATATAACGAAAAAGCGTCTTCCTTTATGTAATGATACGTATAAATCGTTTCTTGTTTGTTTACTTGATAGATAAACGGGTTTGGGGTATAGACTTGATATCCCACTCCGCCGTTTTCAATGACAACATATTGCGGGCACACATAATCAATGGTCCCTTTTACAAACTCTATCACCGTTTTCACCTCTTTGACTGTTCTTCATTGTAACATAAATCGAGAAGAAAACCGCAATAAAAGTTAACATACGTTCGCTCAATGCATTTTTACGATGAAACCACGAAAAACAGCTTGCGGCCTTCACACCAGCAAGCTGTTACACGCTTTAAAACGATATTTCATTTCGGTAAGGCTTCATGACTTCAAGCACATGCTCAAATTCATCCTTTGTTCGAAAAGGAATGCCTTGCTCAAGCTGCTCCTCCACATGACTTTCTAAACGGGACGTATCAATTTGAAAAAAGAGATGAATAGGCTCCGCCCAGCCGTCAGGCCTTCCATGAAACGTAGAAATCACACCGTCCTCTGATAACCCGATATATCCATTTGCTTTACTTAATGGAGAGATATCATCAATTTGCTTTCTAAAAAGCGCAAAATCCTCTCTCTGTTCTACTAGCGTCCAGCCTTTATACTGTGCCCAGAATGTGTCTTTGTCTTCTAATGATGCCCGGTGTCTTTCAATACTCACATCTCCGTCTAGATAGACTTTTTCAAGCTGCACGGTGATAGAGTTTGACTGCTTTTGCAAGTGTTCTTTTCCTTCCATATCCGCAGCGAAAAAAAGCACACTTGTCATGATAAGTCCTGTAACGAAACATTTCATCTTCACTTTCACTATTTACACCTCTTTAGAACATGAGATCGATGCATGACATATGTAGTTTGACCCATTTTTCTAAACATTAACCAAATCGATGAATGAATATATGGGAAGAGTCTTTCGTTGTATCCTTCATTCGTAAATGGTATGTTTTATACAATCCATTGCTTTATCGAATGACTCGTTTTTTTCATCATTCGTTTTTCAGCCGCATAAACTGAAACCAAAGAAGGTGAAGTCAATGTCAGATGTTAAAAGATTAGCCGAATCGATTCAGTATCATGAAGATAAACGTCTTCATAAGCTTGCCTTTAAACCGGCAGAGCTTGAACTGTGCGGCAAAGGAAGAAGTGCCTATGTCTTTTCATACAAAAAAGACGGCAAGAAAATGGCACTAAAAGTCTTTTTCCCTTCTTATCAACATATTGCCCGCAAAGAAGCCGCCATTTATGAAAAACTTTCTGGTTCGTCTTACTACCCTGAGATTTATGAATCTGGGGATCAGTATATTTTAATGGAATATATTAAAGGCTACACATTCTATGAATGCCTCACAAAGGGGATTCCTATTAAAAAACAAATGATTGAACAAGTCGATGATGCGCTAGAAGAAGCACGTGAGAAAGGATTGAATCCTTCTGATATCCATCTGCGGAATCTGATCTTAACAAAGGAAGGCCAGGTCAGGGTCATCGACGTAGCCCGTTTCACACAAACAAAAGCATGCCACCAATGGAATGATTTAAAAGCCGCTTACGCTTATTATCAAAAACCTTTTTTCCCTAAAAAAGCACCGCGTCTATGGCTTGAAGTGATTGCTTATTTGTATAAAAAGAACTGGCTGTCCCGCGGTCAGCTTAATAATCGAAATGATTTTTCTGCATAATGAAAGCCGCTCAGAGAGAGCGGCTTTCTGTTTTAATCTGTTTCTACGTGGATGCTATTCACATTTAATAAATTAATGATTTCATTATTCAGCTTAAACCAATGATTGGCTTCTTCAATTTTCTTATACACATCATAGGTAGCTGGGCGTTTTAGCTCGAAATCAAGCACTTCCCCATTGTTCATATGAAATGTTACCTTAAATACTTTCATCATAAGATCACCTTCCACTCTTTCTTGTTAGCTGGCCAAATAGATCGGCTCTTTTCATTCATTCTCTATTCAACTCGTTTCCCCTCCTTCTTTCCTTTCAAACACAAGAAGTTTAAATTTTGTTTAAATTCAAACAACATCTCTATCCCTCTGCTTTGCAAAGAAGTATATTATTTAAAAAGGAGGCTGTCTTCATGAAACGGAAAAAGAAACGAACTTCTCCCGAAAGACAAACCGTCTTTTTTCATTTAACAGATGCCCTCATTCCGAGTCTGGACATGATAGGGATTGCATTAAAGACATTTTTCCACATCTTAAGAAAAGCCTTTTCCGCGATCTGATAGAACCCCGCACAACATATGTGCGAGGTTCTTTTTTTAGGATGAATAAATTTGACTTCCTTGGCTGATAAACTCCTTCGCCTTCTTCTCCATCTCTCTTTTCACTTCTTCTGATTGATTGCGAATATCATGGGAAATTTTCATACTGCAAAACTTCGGTCCGCACATCGAGCAAAAATGGGCAGTCTTAGCGCCTTCCGCAGGCAATGTTTCATCATGGAACGCCATCGCTCTTTCTGGATCAAGTGACAGGTGGAATTGGTCACGCCACCTAAATTCAAACCTCGCTTTCGATAAAGCATCATCGCGCTTTTGAGCAGCAGGATGTCCTTTTGCTAGATCAGCGGCATGTGCGGCAATTTTATAGGCAATCACACCTTCTCTTGCATCTTCTTTGTTCGGCAGACCTAAATGCTCTTTTGGCGTCACATAACATAGCATCGCTGTTCCATACCAGCCGATCATGGCCGCACCGATGGCGGATGTAATGTGATCATATCCCGGGGCAATATCTGTTGTAAGAGGCCCTAACGTATAAAATGGTGCCTCTTTGCAAATCTCCATTTGCTTGTCCACATTCTCTTTGATTTTATCCATCGGAACATGTCCAGGCCCTTCAATCATCACCTGTACATCATGTTTCCAAGCGATCTCTGTCAATTCACCTAACGTTTCAAGCTCTGCAAACTGCGCCTCATCATTGGCATCAGCAATCGAGCCTGGTCTCAGACCGTCTCCAAGTGAAAAAGCAATATCATACGTTTTCATAATCTCACAAATGTCTTCGAAGTGGGTATAGAGGAAATTCTCTTGATGATGGGCAAGACACCACCTTGCCATAATGGCACCGCCTCTTGAAACAATTCCGGTCACCCGATCGACTGTCAGCGGAATATACCTTAACCTCACGCCCGCATGAATCGTGAAGTAGTCTACTCCTTGCTCTGCTTGTTCAATTAATGTGTCTCTGTACACGTCCCACGTCAAATCTTCTGCCACTCCATTTACTTTTTCAAGCGCCTGATAAATGGGAACGGTTCCTACTGGGACTGGGCAATTCCGTATGATCCATTCTCTCGTTGTATGAATGTCCTTTCCTGTAGACAGGTCCATCATGGTGTCTGCACCCCATCTGATCGCCCATGTCATCTTTTCTACCTCTTCATCAATGGATGATGTCACAGCTGAATTGCCAATATTCGCATTGATTTTGACGTGAAAATGCCTTCCAATAATCATCGGTTCACTTTCAGGATGGTTAATATTCGCTGGAATGACTGCTCTTCCGCTGGCTACTTCCTCTCTCACAAACTCAGGGCTTAGCTCTTCTCTTAACGCGATAAACTCCATTTCAGGCGTAACAATACCTTTTTTTGCATAATGCATTTGCGTCACACAGGCACCTTGTTTTGCGCGGAGCGGCTCATGATGAAAATCAGTATGAACATGATGAAAGGACTCTTTTTCCTTAGAACGATATCCGTTATCTTCTGGTTTCACATGGCGCCCTTCATAGCTTTCTGTATCCCCTCTTTCTTCGATCCATGCTGCCCTAAGGCGTTTTAATCCCTTAGTGACATCAATATGGGCTCTCTCATCAGTGTACGGTCCACTCGTATCGTACACACGAATCGGTTCATTTTGAATGTTCCCCGCCTGTGTCACAGTTTTTGAGAGAGCAATCTCCCTTTTTGGCACTAAAATGTCAGGTCTTGATCCTTTCTCATACACCTTTCGGCTGCCGTCAAAGCTTGATAATAAGGATTGAGTTGTTGGGGTATTTTTCTTTTCTTTCATTTGCTGTTCTCTCCTTCTCTTCTTGTCACCGGACAGGATGGAATCAGCACCAGCAAAAAACCAGGCTCTATGAACAGAACCTGGTTTCGTCGACAGAAATAAACATGAATGTCATCCATATGACCCATGTATCATCTTCAACTTCCCCACGCTGGTACGAGCCAGATCAGGTCCAAAGGGTTAAGAAGCATACACTTCTCTCTCAGCCCAACTGCGGGCACCCCTAGTCACATTATTTATTGATTTCCACAACAGTGTAGCATAGAGATGCCATGAAAAAAAGAAGTTTTAGGAAAATAGTTCCTTTCCACTACAAAAGAGATACAGCAAGCTTGATATGCACCTTTATATACATCATCTCTCCCAATCATTTCGATAAAATATGAAATAATCATTGATCCTTTTCTCCTAATATGTATAGTTAATCTAAACTGAGAATTTTTATACAAACTTTTCCAAAGGAAGTTCTAGTCGATTGCAAATATTTCTCGCATTTATCGTCGTAGGATTGTCAATTGCTCTGCCAGTTGGAGCGATCACGGTTGAAATGACAAAACAGGGATTAAAAAACGGATTCTTTGATGGATGCTGAATTTGCTCAGTTTTTATCACTGCCATTTGTCCAAATCCCGCTCTGGCTGATCGGAGCAGTATTCTTAATAATTCGGATCAAGACATCCATTTAGCTGGCGAAAAAGTCAATAAATCATTCGCAAAAACGTACAGAAACGGCTTGCTTGTCGCGGTATCCCCTGTACTGGCAGATGCATATCCAAAAACAGATTCATCTGAATTTATGCTGGCTTCAGGCGGTATTTTGGCAGGGATTCTCCTTCATGACATCTGTCTTCTCCCCCTTGTATCCTTAACAAGAAAGGTATTTTATTACTTGGATTTGGCTGGTATTTCTTTAACGAATTTTATACAGGCATCAAGGGTTATTTTTAAGAAAAGGCTAAAGTTCTTGAGGAACTTTAGCCTTTCTTATTCTCCAACCTATCGAGTCATGCCTGTTTGGCCTGTTTCAAATTGTGTTCTTCTCATATCTCTAAAGCGTGTGAAAGCACCCTCGTCTTTAATGACTTGGACAGCTCTTCCATCCGCATAACGAGTCGCTGCTTCTTCAACTTGTGATACGCCCTCTGACGTCAGACGTCCATCTGATTTAATGGCAATATACACATTTTCATCTGTCACCATCACCTGTGAGTCTGCAACGTGGTTCATTTTATTGACACGGTTGGCAATTTTTCTTGAACGCTGGACGTTCTCTTGTTTATCGTAGCCAGAGAACGACATTTGGTTATGATAGTTCATATCTCCATGACTGTAGCGTCCATCTCCACCTGCGAGAGGCATTCGATCATCGGCTTGAGGACGGGTGCGATAATCAACATTCGTTGTGTTCCCACCGTTCATCCCCTCCATGAGTTCAGAAACTGGCCCTTGATGATCTTGATTATTGTCAGCCGCACGGTTATTCGAATGATATCCGACTGGCTGACCTGATTGATTATGACGTGTATCTACACCTGCATTATCATTTGTACCACATGCCGTTAACCCAATAGGAAGAAGCACTAATGCGATCGTTTTTTGCCATTTTTGTCTCAAACGAAAAACCCCCTGTACAAATTCAATCTCATGAGCGCGAAACAGGCTCTGTTTTAGCATGTACAGTTTGGGAAAAAATCAAGCTGTCAGTTATAAACAAAAAAAGGAACGATTGAGATCGTTCCTTCCAGATTGTTAAAATGATCTTTATTTTAGCCCTTTGTCTCTTTTTCAGCGTGACTTGAAAACCTTTGCAGTCTAGGAAGGACGAGTACCGGAGCGGAGCGAATTTGACATTCGTGAGCACCGGAGCGCAGACCTGACACCGAATGCGAGGGTTTGTCTACACGCTGAAAGGAACGATTGAGATCGTTCCTTCTGTCATTACTCTTCTTCGTCTTCTTCTGGCCTTGCAAAAACAGATTGACCTGGATATGGCTGCATATAAGGCTGAGCTGGATACCCCCCCATTTGGCCATAAGGAACAGGATTCGGATAATGTCCTGGCCACGGCTGATGCTGCTTCATGCCATCATCACATCCGCAGTCTTCCTTGCCATAAGCTTCATTTGAAACGTTTGGATAAAAGCCTTGATTCACGTTCGCATTGTCATTTGGGTGCATATGGTGGTGCCAGTGATGCCCATCGTTTGCATGATGTGCATGATGTTCATAATGTTCCCCGTAATAAGCTGGCGCTTGATACGCAGGATAATACGGCTGAGCTGGGTATGGATATGGCATCATGTGATGGTGATAATATGGCTGGACAGGATAACAAAGACCTGAACCTGGTAAAATTGGCGATGCTGGCACCATTTGTTGCGGGTATGGATACATTGCCGGCATGTAATGTCCATGACCAAAACCATAATAAGGATCATATGAGTCATGATGCTGGTGATGGTGATGATGCTCTTTATTCTCAGCCATTCCTCCTACCGCTGCGCCTCCAACATTCGGCATTTGCGGGAAATTAGGAAGGTTTGGGTAATTGCTTTGCTCCATATCTTTTCCCTCCTCCTTTTGATGCGGAATATGAATAAACGGATCATACCCCTTTGCCACTTCATCTTTTAGATGGCCTTTATTTTCATCATAAAAATGGTCCTTGTTATTTTTATGGTCCTTATTTTCATGAAGAAAATGTTCCTTATTATCTTTATGGTCCTTATTTTCATCATAAAAATGTTCTTTGTTATCTTTATAGTCCTTATTTTCATGAAGAAAATGTTCCTTATTATCTTTATGGTCCTTATTTTCATCATAAAAATGTTCTTTGTTATCTTTATAGTCCTTATTTTCATGATGAACATGATCTTTGTGATCCTTTTTGTCATGAACATGATCTTTCTTTTCATGAACGTAATCTTTTTTCTCATGATGTTCTTTTTTGGGAGGAGGCGTGAATGGCTGGTAGAGATTGGTCTGATAATAGTTCACATCGACTTGTGGAAAAACTGGATGCTCGATCTTTGGCACTGGCGGTACATAAGGTACCGGTTCATTTGGCTTTTCTTTCGGCTTCGTATCTTGCACTTGCACGACATCTTTTGGCTTTTCTTTCACATACGGATGTTCTTTCGGCTTTGGCATTTCTTTTGCTTTGTGATGATCTGTTTTTACAGGAACACCACTAGATGGAATCTTGATCTTCATACCCGGCATGATCAAATCTGGGTTACTGAGTTGTGAATTTAGTTTTTTCAATTCTTGAAAGTCGACTCCGTATTTCTTTGAAATTTTCCAAAGGGAGTCTCCTTTTTGCACAATATGAATTTTCAACGTTTTCCCCTCCTATGCAAAACGTGAACGTAACGGTTATGTCAGAAGTACAATATGTTTCACCATAAATTTATGCCTATTTACAAGCCGATATGATAAAAACTTGTTTTCTGATAGGAGGGGCTGATTTATTATTTAATGGCGAGCATTTTATTCAGTGCAAGTAAAGCCTCTTTGGTAATGTCTTCATTGACCTGAATCAAACCGACCGGATCACCTTTCTCAATGCTTTCTAGTGACCATAACAAATGAGGAAGATCGATCCGATTCATGGTCAAACATGGACACATATCCGGATTGAGGGATTCAATTTGTTTATCTGGATGCTGATCTATTATCCGCTTGACTAAATTCATCTCTGTTCCAATCGCCCACTTGCTTCCTGCTGGCGCTTCCTTAATCGTATCAATAATAAATTTCGTTGAACCGGCAAGATCAGAAGCCCTGACGACTTCATGCGTGCATTCTGGATGGACAAGGATTTGAATGTCACGGTCTCTTTTTCTCGTTTCTTCAATATTCCGCACCGTAAATTTCTCATGGACAGAGCAATGGCCTTTCCATAAAATCATCTTGATGCGGGAAAGCGGCTGATCGGTGATGAGCTTTTCTTCTATTTGATCCCAGACAGCCATTTCTTCTAGTGAAATGCCTAAATCGAATGCCGTATTACGCCCTAAATGCTGATCAGGGAGAAACAGAATGCGCTCATTTTGTGTGAGCGCCCACTCCAGCACTTTTTTAGCGTTTGATGATGTCACAGTGGCCCCGCCATGCTTTCCGACAAATGCTTTAATATCAGCTGTTGAGTTGACATACGTAAGTGGAAGAATTGTCTCCCCAAACAGATCAGTGAGCTGCTCCCATGCTCTATCCGTTTGTTTCATGTTCGCCATATCTGCCATTGAACAGCCTGCTCTCATATCTGGCAATAGGACCTTTTGATTCTTGTTTGACAGCATGTCTGCCGTTTCAGCCATGAAGTGAACACCGCAGAAAACAATGTACTCCGCTTCCTTGTTGTCCGCGGCTATTTGTGCGAGCTGCAATGAATCTCCTGTTGCATCTGCGAATTGGATGACTTCATCCTTTTGATAATGATGCCCTGGTATAAAGAGTTTTGATCCAAAGGATCGTTTAATGTCTAACACACGCTGCTTCATCTCTTCAACAGATCGGTGTTTATATTCTTCTGGCATCATGGCTGCATGTTGTTTCGCAAGTACATCAAGCAGTGACATGAGTTGTTCCCCCTTTATGACTGAATTCCATATTCATACTAAAATCAAATGCTGGAACAGAATGTGTCAGAAAACCAAGTGAAATAAGGTCGACACCTGTCCCTCTGTAACTTGGCAATGTCTCAAGCGTGATGCCTCCTGAAGCCTCAGTCAGAATTGTCTCCGGTGTCATTTGTTTAAAACGTTTTACCTCGTCCGGAGAGCAGTTGTCAAACATGATGACATCGGCTTTTGCATCAATGGCTTCCTTTAGCTGCGTTTCTGATTCAATTTCTACTTCAATTTTCACCATATGACCCGCATATGCTCTTGCTTTCTCTACAGCTTCACGAATAGAGCCGCATGCGGCAATATGATTATCTTTAATCATCACCCCATCTGATAAGCCGAAGCGATGATTCTTTCCGCCCCCTGTCTTCACAGCATATTTCTCTAACATACGCAAGCCGGGAGTCGTTTTTCTCGTATCACAAATCGTAATCGACGGATCCGCTAATCGCTGCACCGCTTCATGTGTTAATGTGGCGATACCTGTCATGCGCTGCAAGACATTCAAAATGACCCTTTCTCCTTTTAATAAGTCGCTGACCGGCCCCTTTATTTTCGCCAGCACAGCGCCTGAATGAATCCAATCACCTTCCTCAAAAAACAACTCAGCTTGAATCTGTTCATTCAGCAGGCGGTACCCTATGTCAATGACTTGAGAACCTGCCAATACACCCGATTGTTTTGCGATGATGTATGCTGTTCCTTTCTTTTCTCCAAAAATGGCATCAGCTGATACATCTCCAAAGCCAATATCTTCTGTGAAAAAATGAGTCATCATTTGTTTTAACTGTAAACGTTCCATTTGGCACCGATCCTTTCATTTTTCATCATATGAATGTGGCCTTTTTCATGGACAATCTGCATGCCCCGCCACAAAGCATCATTCCGATTTGGATAATCCATTCGAAAATGGCCGCCTCTGCTTTCTGTACGAAGTAATGCAGACTTCACAAGGCAAATCGCTAATGCCCATTGATTGCTTAATTCGATCTGTTCACTTGTGATATTTTTCACATTCGTTTGCTGATAAGGGACTTGCTGTAATACTTGAAGCAAGGTCTTTAGCCCTTTTTCGTCTCTTACAATTGCGGCATATGTCATCATCCATTGTCTCAACTGATCCTCTGAAATCGCTGGGACGGACCATACTTCTTGAATAGAAAAAGATGGGACTGTTTTTTTCTGTTTAGGTACCTGTTCAATTCTCCGTGCCGCTTTGTTTCCTAAAACGAGACCTTCCAATAGAGAATTACTCGCTAATCGGTTCGCTCCGTGTAATCCTGTACAGGCCGCTTCTCCGATAGCAAAAAGAGATGGAACAGTGGTTTCTCCATATTCATTCACGCAGATTCCGCCCATTAAAAAATGCATACCAGGGGAAACTGGGAGCCTGCCGCTTGCCAAATCGATACCTGCCCGTTCACACATTTCAGCAATGGCTGGAAAACGAACTGAGAAATGTGGAATTTCGCTGATATTGAGATACAGATCATGACCTAATTGCTGCTCATGAAAAATAGCTCTAGCGACCACATCTCTAGGCGCTAAATCAGCTTGTGGGTGAATGCCTTTCATCATCCTCCTGCCTGTTTCATCTTCTAAATAGGCTCCCTCTCCCCGGACTGCCTCTGAAACGAGACCGACTGCTTTTCCAGCGATCGTCAAGAGGGTGGGGTGGAATTGAACAAATTCAAGATCTGCTAATTGTGCCCCGGCTCGATAGGCCATCATCAGTCCGTCTCCTGTTACAGAAGGGTCATTTGTGTTTGTTTCATATAGGGAGCCGCAGCCGCCCGTGGATAAAACAACTGCATCTGCGGTCATGGTATGGACGTGTCCTTTCTCGTCTTTCCACACCACACCCATGCAGGTTCCTTCATGGACCAATAGATCAATGACATGGTGATATTCGTATAAATGAATATGTGAGCCAAGCTGACTTTTTAAATACTGCACGAGTGTTTTGCCTGTTTGGTCTCCTCCTGCATGCAAAATGCGATGAGTCGTATGTGCCCCCTCTTTACCTAATTGCGGCTCGCCCGTCTCCGTTTGATCAAATGGACAGCCTTCTTCTACGAGCTGCTCTACCAATTGCTTTCCAAGACTTACGATCTCTTGTACCGCCCTCTCATCATTGTGATCACAGCCGGCAGCTAATGTGTCTTGTACATGCTGATGAACTGAATCCTGTGCTGAAAAGGCAGCAGCGATTCCTCCTTGTGCAAGCATGGAATTACTAGAGGAAAATTGTTTTTTTGTCATCATGATAACTTGGCAGCTTTCTGAAATGGTTTTTGCAAAGGAAAGCGCTGCAATGCCTGATCCCACCACAATGACTTTTTTGATTGATGACACCTTCGCCCCTCCTGTCATTTACACCTGTCTTGACACATATCATTACACAACACTACAATAAATACAAGAAAAAATTTTCTCATAGGAGATGGATGGATTGGTTTATTTAGATTACGCAGCTTCTACACCTGTTTCAGAGGAAGCACTGCATGTTTTTCAGCAGCTAAGTCAAGATTGCTACGGGAATGCAAGCAGTCTTCATGATGCAGGTGGAAGAGCAAATGACATACTGACTTACAGCAGACAATCATTCGCTGCCATTCTTGAGGGCGAACCAGACGGCATCTACTTTACAAGCGGCGGAACAGAATCCAATCTTCTGGCGATTCAATCGATCGCAAATGGTCTGCCAGCACACAGGCAGCATGTCATCACAACTTCTGTAGAGCACCCTTCTGTTCATCACGCGGTTAGTAGCTTAGAGCGTCTTGGCGTGAAGGTCACAATCATTGAACCGAATCAAGATGGGATCATCACTCAGGACATTCTCAAAGAAGCATTATTGCCTGAAACAGGACTAGTATCTATTCAGCATGCTAATTCAGAAACAGGGATTATCCAGCCGCTCGCTGAATTAGCACCCCTTTTAAAAGAAAGGCACATTCTTTTTCATACAGATGCCGTGCAAACATTCGGAAAGATTCGTGTGTCCATCAAGGAGCTTGGGGTTGATGCCGTGTCCATCTCTAGCCATAAAGTGTATGCACCTAAAGGAGCTGGTGCTGTCTATATGAGCGCTCATGTTCCTTGGAAGCCTTTATATTCAGGTGCAGTTCAGGAAGGTGGCTTCCGCCTTGGAACAGTGAACGTTCCATGCATCGGTGCTTTTGCTGCTGCGAGTGAACAATTGATGCTTAAGCTGGATGAGCAGCAACGACAGAATGAGCAGCTTCGTGATTATTTTCTTCAGCAGCTGAAAATGAGACAGCTTCCTGTTCGTACACTTCAAAACAATGGCAATCGCCGCATGCTGCCTCATATTATTGGTTGTTTTTTTGAAGGGTTTGAAGGACAATATGTAATGTTAGCATGTAACCGGCATGGGGTTTGTATATCGACTGGAAGCGCATGTGCTTCTGGTTATCACCATCCTTCCCCGGCTGTGAAGGCATTGCACGTATCAGATCGTGATGCTCTTCAATTCATTCGAGTATCATTTGGATCGAAGTCATCAAAAGAGGACATCGATCAGCTTTTGCATACATTTGAACAATTGCAAAAGGAGAAGAAAGGAGCATAAGACGTGGAGCAAGAGAGGAAACTCATTGGCGAAGAGAGAAGAAACGCCATTTTAGAGTGGCTGAAAGAAACAGATTCACCGCTCACCGGAAGCTTTTTGGCTAAAAAGGCGGCTGTCTCTCGACAAGTCATTGTACAAGATATGTCACTATTGAAAGCAAAAAACGAACCCATTATTGCTACAAGTCAAGGCTATGTATATATGGCACCGCAGCATGCGCCAGAAAGAGAAATTGAACAAATCATCGCCTGCAAGCATAATCCTGTTCGTACAGAAGAGGAACTAACCTTGATTGTAGACTTTGGTGTGACGGTGAAAGATGTGATCATAGAGCACCCCGTTTACGGTGAACTAACGGCCTCTATTCGCGTCAGCACTCGCAAGCAAGTAGCTGATTTCGTCCATCACATTTCTAACACGGGCGCCTCCTACTTGTCAGAACTAACAGACGGCGTGCATTTACATACACTCACTTCTTACAGTCAAAAGCAGCTTGACCAAGCCATTCAAGCACTCGATGACGCTGGTTTTTTAATTAAAGACTAAAAAAAGTGTCCTGCAAGGGACACTATTTTTCATTCGTTAGTTCATATGTTTGGTAGCTGCCGAGCAGTTTGACCTCACAGCCAATCGCTTCTAATTCCTGAATCGCGCCAGGGACAAGGACATCATCCATTTCTTTTTCAATATCTATTATAAATAAATAGTGTCCAAGACCCGTTTTTGTCGGACGAGATTCAATTTTTGACAAGTTGAGATTCCGCCAAGAAAAAGCAGATAACACGCGATGCAATGCACCTGATTGGTCATCCTTTGGCAGACTGACGACAATGGTCGTTTTTGGCTTCGATGAGAACCCAGCATTCATTGGGAACGACGCCTTAGGATCTTTATGTAAAATAACAAAGCGTGTATGATTGTGCGGATAATCATGAATGTCTTTTTTTGCAATCGTTAAACCATATGTTTGCGCGGCAATTTCATTGGCAATGGCCCCAGCAGCCTCATCCGGATGCTCACTGATATATTTGGCTGCATAGCCTGTTGATTCTACCGGACGGTGCGGAATATCTGGGTACTGTTTTTTCAGAAATTGATGGCACTGGGCAATCGCGTGCGGATGTGATTGGATCACATCTAATGTCTCCCAGCTTTCCGCTCTTGATGGGTGGACAAGCAAATGCTGCCGAATCGGTGCTGTCATTTCACCAACAATGGACAGCGCTTCCTCATGAATTAAATAATCAATCGTTAAGTTCACAGATCCTTCGAGTGCATTTTCAAGTGGAACAACCGCCAAATCGACTTCGCCTTTTGACACAGCATCCATACATTGCGGAATCGTTGCATAGGCACGCTGCACTGCATCTGCTGGAAAGCAAGAGCATACGGCCAAATGAGTAAATGTTGCCTCTGGTCCAAAATAACCTACAGTTAATTGCTTCATCTGCTATGATCTCTCCTTTTACGCCCCAGAACCTAGAATTTCAACTTTTTCGACAAATTCAAGTTTTCTTAATTGATTCATGACTGTATTGATATCATCTGCCATACCAGCCGTGCTAATGGATAGGGTGACATTCGCTCTTCCCTGCAGCGGAATCGTTTGGTGAATGGATAACACATTACAGCCAGAGTCCGCCACAATTTGAAGCAGCCTTGACAGAGCCCCAGACCGATCCTCAAGGTGGAAAAACAATGTGATGATCTGCTCTTTCACCATCGTATAAAATGGAAAAACAGCATCTCTGTATTTATAAAAAGCACTGCGGCTTAAATCCGCTTGTTGAACAGCATCGGCAACTGAATCCGCTTTTTTGCGATCGAGAAGCTTTTTGACTTCAAGCGTTTTTCGCATCGCATCTGGAAGGACATCCTCTCTTACTAAATAGAACGTTTCTTCTTTCACCTGTTTTCTCCCCTTTTAAAAACGGGAGAGCCCATGGACTGGACCCTCCTTTTGATCAATCAATAAATTCAAATTCAAATTCAAGCAGACGAATGATGTCGCCGTCTTTTGCACCACGCTCACGCAAGGCATCATCGACACCCATTCCGCGCAGTTGTCTAGAGAATCGTTTCACGGACTCGTCTCTTGAGAAATCTGTCATCTTAAACAGTCGCTCAAGTGCTTTACCCGTTATGACAAACGTACCGTCAGGATCTCTTGTGATCTCAAATGGCGCGTCTCCCTCATCAAACCTGTACATCACGCGGTTATCAGACAGTTCCTCTTCATTATAGAGCGGGAATTCCGGTGTTGTTTCAAGCTGATTGGCGATTTCAAATAAAAGCTCACGAAGCCCTTCTCTTGTGATCGCACTAATTGGGAACACTTTATAGTCATCCGTTAATTTTTCTTTAAATGCCGCTAGATTGTCAGCTGCTTCTGGCATGTCCATTTTGTTCGCTACAATGATTTGTGGACGCTCAGTCAATCTCATATTGTATTGCTCAAGCTCTTCATTAATCGTCACATAATCTTCGTACGGGTCACGCCCTTCAAGTGCTGACATATCAATGACATGGACAATAACCCGTGTCCGCTCAATGTGGCGTAAAAATTGATGACCTAAGCCAACGCCTTCGTGCGCTCCTTCGATCAGTCCTGGCAGATCCGCCATGACGAAGCTTCGGTTATCATCTGTTTCGACAACTCCTAGGTTCGGCACAAGCGTTGTGAAATGATAATCCGCAATTTTCGGTTTCGCAGAAGAGACAATTGAAAGCAGTGTCGACTTCCCGACACTTGGGAAACCAACAAGTCCAACATCTGCAAGTACTTTTAGTTCTAAGATGACGTCACGTTCTTTTCCCGGCTCACCGTTTTCAGAAAGCTGCGGTGCAGGGTTTGCCGGTGTTGCGAAACGTGAATTTCCACGTCCGCCTCGTCCGCCTTTTGCAATGACTGCCCGCTGTCCATGCTCTGTTAAGTCAGCGAGTACTTGTTCCGTCTCTGCATCTGTCACGACCGTACCGGGCGGAACTTTGACAATCATTTCTTCCGCATTTCGGCCATGCTGGTTTTTACTCATTCCATGCTCGCCGCGATCCGCCTTAAAATGGCGCTTATAACGAAAGTCCATCAACGTTCTGAGTCCTTCGTCTACTTCAAATACAACATCTGCACCATTTCCGCCGTCGCCGCCAGCTGGTCCGCCTTTTGGCACATATTTTTCACGACGGAACGCCACCATACCGTTTCCGCCGTCACCGCCTTTAACATACACTTTAACCTGATCTACAAACATAACTTCCTCCGTTTCTCTGCATCACATATCTCGTTCTTGCCTCAAACAAAGCTCAATCATGGACTCATGACTTGTCACATGAAATTGAGCTACACTCATACATGGATAGTTTGCGTCATGAAACGCATTTAACGCATCCAAACTTGTTAATTTTCCTTTGAAATCAAAATATAAGACCACATCATTCTCTTCTTGATCTGTTTGGAACGTGACCGTTAAATGATTTTCAGTTTTTTGGCAAACTGATTGATCGAATATCGAAAACAACTCCTGTGATACCGTTAGCAGCTGCGATTCATATGCTGATAAGTCTCGGGTTTCACCAAGCACTTCATATTCTAGGGTGATAAAATGCGACTCCCAATTAAATGTTAGAAAGTAATAGGCCAATTGGGGAATTTTTAAATTTGAGAGTTTGGATTCATGCTGTGCTTCAATGACCATTTCTTCTATAATTTCAAACACCCGGTCATATTTTTCTAATGTCAAGTTGCCCTTGATCAGCTGCAATTTATTCATCCAGTCGTGTCTTGAACGACTGAGCAGATAGATCAATTCATTTGTTAATGCAACGTGAGTTAATTTTTCGTTTTGTTTACTTGGTATCTCTTCCATTATCGCACTCCCAATCGTTTGGTCTCTCTTTTAGGAGTCTTATCATCACTATGTCTCCCTGAATTATAACAGAGAAGACAGCATAGAAAAACACTAGTTATGTGAGGAAAGGTTGTTTTTTCTGATCTATAGGAGAAAATGAGGCAAAGTCAGCAAAAGTTCTTTGATATTTATGGAGTGCATCTTCTTTTATCATCTTCGATACTACGTGTAAAAAGTGAAAAAACTCCAGTCAATGACCGGAGTTTTTAGCAATTATTGTGCCGCAGGATATACGCTCACTTTTTTACGGTCACGACCGAAACGTTCGAATTTAACTGTTCCGTCGATTTTAGCGAAAAGAGTGTCGTCGCCTCCGCGTCCAACGTTTTCACCTGGATAGATTTTCGTTCCACGTTGACGATAAAGGATAGAACCACCAGTTACGAATTGACCATCAGCACGTTTAGCGCCTAAACGTTTAGACTCAGAGTCACGTCCGTTCTTTGTAGAACCTACCCCTTTTTTAGATGCGAAAAATTGAAGATCTAATCTAAGCATGAAGTTCACCTCCTATTTTTTTGTAGATATTCTCACATAATCGTGATAATCTCGTTCGATTGTCTCTAAGGAAACGACCATGCCTTCTAAAAGCAGCTGGGCTTTTTCAAAGGATACTGGATCTGTATCAGCTGGCAATTCAAAAGAGAAATAGCCGCCTTCTTCACCAATATCGAGCAGTGGATCCATTCCTGTCAGTGCAATAATTGAATTGACTGAGCCGAAAACAACAGCAGATACACCTGCACAAACGAGATCCTGACCTTTTTCAGCAAACTCGGCATGTCCAGTCATCTGAAAAGACGTAATGCTTTCATCTGCTGCCGACCGAGTAATGGTTGCTTTGATCATATCACTCACACGCCTTAAGCGTTGATTTTTTCGATAACAACTTTAGTGTAAGGTTGACGATGACCTTGTTTCTTGTGGTTGTTTTTCTTCGGTTTGTACTTGAACACAGTAATTTTCTTACCGCGACCTTGTTTTTCAACTTTAGCCGTTACTGTTGCTCCAGCAACTGAAGGGTTACCCACTTTGACAGTGTCTCCGCCGACAAACAATACGTTTTCGAAAGTTACTGTTTCACCTGCTTCAGCAGCTAGTTTTTCAACATAAACAGTTTGACCTTCTTCAACTTTTACTTGTTTACCACCAGTTTCGATAATTGCGTACATCTCTGCACCTCCTAATAAACTCAGACTCGCCGAATACAGGGGGCCTTAGGCTCTTTACACCTGCTTCGCGCGGTTGTAGCACGGGTGCTACATATCCATAACATTAAAAAATATATCAAATTAGAAGCAGAATGTCAACGTATTTTCATCACTAGTACGGCAAAAGGAGCTCTTCCATTGAGGAGTTGGTTCTTCGATCTGAAAAATACGCATGGAGCAGTTCATTTTCGTCAAGCTGGCTCATTTTCACGCCATCTCTTTCAATAATAATCGGATGCTTACAGCCTCTTTGGAATCGCGCCATTACTTCATATACTTTTTCCTCAGCGCTCGCTCTCAGCGGAATAAGCTTTTCTACCTTTTGCTCTTTTTTACCGTAATAGCGTTCTAGTAAAAAGCGGACCCTGACGTAATGCCGCTGCCGGTGTTCCATTACGAGTGAATAGGCTAAAAAAGTGAGCAGCACCCAGCCGTTGAATTGCAGCGGCGCAAACAAAAGCAACCCTGCAGTCAATAGAACGAAAAAGACAAGTGAGCCTTTTATGGCAAGGGTATGTGCACGTTGGAAAGGGTAATATGCTGATAAGAGCAAAAAGAATAATTTCCCGCCATCAAGCGGCCAAATAGGCAAAAGATTCACAAGAAAAATCGCCATATTATAAAAAGTGAACATCGTAAAAATGTCGTGCGAAATAAGAGAAGTTTCCATGAAAATCCATGCCATAAGCTGGAGCGGTACATGCTGGAGCGGCCCGCATAAAATGACCGCCAACTCTTCCTTTAGCGGACGGTTCCCATGCTCTTCTACTTCTACCGCTCCGCCAAATGGCAGTAAAAAAATCCGCCGAATGCGCCAATGATAATAGCAAGCAGCCGCTGCATGTCCAAGCTCATGGACAAAGACGATGATGAGCAGACAAAGCAGCGGCTTGATTTGACCAGAGAGAATCGCAAACGCCATCACAATCCACAGCAGCGGATGAATGTGAATTTTCGTCAGCATGACCAGCCATCTATTCAAAGGTCATCACCTGAATAGGATCGATAAACTGTTCATTTTGCTTAATGGCAAAGTAATATGTGCCCTTTCCTTGATCATCAAGTGAGATCTGGCCAATTTTCTCACCCTTATCGACAAAATCGTATAAGGCCACATCGGCTTCCTTTAATTGACCGTACCAGCTATAGCTGTTATCCGCATGCTGCACGACCACTGTAAGCCCTGTGTCACTTTTCTTTTTCACTTCTACTACATAGCCTTCCTTCATACTATCAATCGCTTCAGCCGATGTTTCGACTTTGACACCTGCTCCATTTTGCGTAAAGGATTCCTGCACTTTTCCAGAAGCAGGTACAGCCAGTTCTTGGTTCGCTTGTACATCTTTTTGGTCTGCCTTTTTGTCGGTTAAAAAGGCAAGGGGGTTTCCAACTGTTTTCTCAAACCAGTGATTGGCAGCAGCAAATTGAAAATCTTGCTCAAAGGTCTGCGTAATGATCGGCTTCAGCTGCTGAAACGGCCCTGCCTGACCTTTAAATGAAATGGCTGCAATCAACACAAGGGACGCAGATAATAAACATTTCAGCACAAAGGTATTGGGGTTAAATAACGGATGCCGATATTTCTTCGGCTGATGAGACGACGACTCAAAGGAAGACGACCCTGAATGCTTTTCTTCCTCTGTCAGCATGACCCATGGAGGGATATCTTCTTTTTTCTTGAAAGTCGTCTTCTTAGATGGAGCAGCTGGCTGCTTCGTTTTGCGGCGCTGCGCGATTTTCTTTCGGTACTCGTCCACTCTTTTCATGAGATCACCCTTTACATACAAACAGTTTGTACATTTTATGTGACGACCTCATCTGATATGCAACAAAAAGACCGATTCTCATCGAATCGGTCTCATCTTACTTGAATGCTTATGCTCTTACACCAAAAAATGCTTTCAGCTTCGCAAACATTCCTTTGTTTTCATCTTCAAATGATTGAAGCGGAACAGATTCGCCTAGTACACGGCGGGCGATATTACGATACGCAATCGATACTTTGTTTTTAGCATCCATGACAATCGGTTCACCATTGTTTGAAGCCTTAATCACGTCATCATCATCTGCGACAATGCCAAGAAGATCAATCGATAAGTGATGTACAACTTCATCCACATCCATTGAATCGCCACTTTTCGCCATGTGTGTACGAATACGGTTGACAATCAAACGAGGTGGTTCGATATCTTCTTGTTCTAACAAGCCGATGATACGGTCAGCATCTCTCACAGCTGAGATCTCAGGCGTCGTCACGACAATTGCCTTATCTGCACCTGATACAGCATTTTTAAAGCCTTGCTCAATTCCAGCAGGGCAATCAATGACGACATAATCAAAGTCTTGTTTCAATGATTGAATTAATTCTTTGATCTGCTCCGGCTCTACAGCCGTTTTATCGCTTGTTTGAGCAGCGGGTAAAAGATACAAAAGATCCTCGAAACGCTTATCTTTTACAAGCGCTTGGTGAATTTTACATCTTCCTTCTACTACATCGACTAGATCATAAATAATGCGGTTCTCAAGCCCCATCACGACATCTAGATTCCGAAGGCCAATATCGGTATCCACTAGACACACTTTTTTCCCTTGAATTGCTAGTGCTGTGCCTAAGTTTGCAGATGTTGTTGTTTTGCCAACGCCGCCTTTTCCTGAGGTAATCACAATAGCCTCGCCCAATTTCACATTCCTCCCTCAAGCCTTGTCAGATTAGGTCTTATATGAGCCAATTGCTGCAGGCGTTCAATGATCATGTTGCCATCTATATCTAAATAAGCACATTCCATTTCGTTTCCATCTTCTTTTTGATCTGGTGCACGGTTAAACACTTGTGCGATGCGAAGCTGTGTTGGAATCATACGAGATGCCGCAATGACAGCTTGTTTATTCCCATTACATCCAGCATGTGCCACGCCTTTTAAAGCGCCGAGCACAAAAATATTTCCCCCTGCACGAATCGTTCCGCCAGGATTGACATCTCCTATTAATAAGAGATCTCCTTCGACATACAGCACCTGTCCAGAGCGCACAATTTTGGCTACAGAGGTAATTTCGGCCTCTGCTTTTAATCGTCTCGCCTCTTCAGTTGACATGACGTCACTTTCAATGGAGTGAATGACGAGATGTTCATTTTCAGAGACCGCTTCAGTCAAACGCATTTCCTGATCCTCTGTTAAATACCGAAAACCAAGCTTAATATGCACATTAACCTTATGCCCTTCTCTACCATCTGTGTATTGCTCAAGTAAAAGAACCTCTCGCAAGCCAGAAAGAAGGTCATCAAACGAACAGTCATCATTTAACTGTAATGTTAATCCGTTTTTTGTACCTTTTATCGTCACATATTGCTGTTTTTGAGTTTTCAAGATGCTCACCTCAACAACATACTCATTTCGCCGTAATTGGACAAACTCCTGCTTTTATTCGTCGATCAGTCCTTGTTTCATATTGATGAAAAAGAGCCTAAGCGGCACAACAAGTATGAGAGACGCAGCAGTATTTAAAAGAATCGTTGGAATAAAGCGTTCGATGACATACGTATTAAACGGCATAATCCCTGATTGAATTGTCGCTTGAACGCCGTATACATAAAACTCCATCACGGAAACAGCAATAATCGACAGAAAGACGACCACTAGCATATTCGTTTGCAGAACTTTAAAGGCTTTCGCTAGCAAATAGCAGAGCGCTCCAAAGCCAAACATATGAACACCAAGTATGCCTGTATACGAAATATCATATAAAAGTCCAAAGATAAAACCGAAAATCACACCATATTTTTGATTCACAAAAGCAGTCATAAATACCAGTGCGAGTAAGATGAAATGAGGAGCTAAAATTTGATTGTCTGAAACAAATGGGAGCTTCACTAGATCGACAAAAATACTGTCAAATACGAAGATAAACAACATGACGAAAGCAAGAAGGACACGTCTCACGAGCCTTCCTCCTTCGTCAATTCAGATGCATCTGCCGTACTTGAGCTGCGATTCACCACAATCACGCGGTCTAAATTGTTGAGTTCGGCCGCTGGTTCTACATAAATAATTTTTGTCAGGCCGTAATGATCTGGTTCGATTTCACTCACCTTACCAATCGTCAAGCCTTGCGGGAATACGCCCCCTGCTCCAGATGTTTCAACAAGATCTCCTTTTTTGACATCTCCATCTGCATCAGATTTCAGAATATTCATTGTCAGCATTTTTTTCTTACTGTCATAACCGTTAATAATTCCGTTGAGTTCTTCTTTGCCCTTTTTCGCAAAAATTTTCGTTGAAATTCTATTATTTTGGTCCGTAGAGCTTAGCAACCTTACAGTTGAAGTAAAATTGTTGAGCTTATCACTTTCAATTTTCCCAATTAACGCACCACTCTCATTTGTGACCGCCATATCTTTGTCAACGCCTTGTTTTTTCCCTTTATCAATCATCACAAAGCTATCCCAAAGGGACGGGTTTCTCGCGATAACCGTTGATAGAATTGGCGTATAATCACGAATAGAGTTCACATATCCGAGCTGCTTGCGAAGCTTTTTGTTCTCATCTTCTAGCTCTTGAAGTTTCGCCTCATATTGAGTTTGTCCATCAAGTTTTTTTCGAAGACGCTCGTTTTCATCATATGTGTTCTTTAAATCTTGTACGTTCCCATAAATACCGGCAATAAATTGTGATGGTTTATGAAAGACACCTTGAAAAAAGCCTGTCGTATCCCCCACTAATTTTTCCGGCCATGAAGCACCTCTGCCGCTTTTCACTGAAAAACCAATCATGGCCACCAGTACG
The DNA here is from genome assembly GCF_038738535.1 of Bacillus pumilus. Taxonomy (NCBI): domain Bacteria; kingdom Bacillati; phylum Bacillota; class Bacilli; order Caryophanales; family Bacillaceae; genus Bacillus; species Bacillus pumilus. The sequence goes on from NZ_CP046128.1 coordinate 2,364,974, forward strand.
ATGACACAGACAAGGAGCAACATTAATCTTTTATTCATAAAAAACTGCGGCATGTCTTACACCTCTTTATTTACGCCCGATTATCGATTATCTTTAGATTTTCCTTTGAACAAATGAATGTGCTCTAGTGCTTTTCCTGTACCGATTGCCACACAGTCAAGCGGGTCTTCAGCAATAATGACTGGCATCTTCGTTTCATCACTAATGACTTTGTCAAGATTACGCAGCAATGCACCGCCGCCTGTTAAAACGATTCCGCGGTCCATAATATCTGCTGCCAGCTCAGGCGGGGTTTTTTCAAGTGTCATTTTCACCGCATCGACAATTGTTTCCACCGTATCGCGAAGCGCTTTTGCAATCTCATCTGCCGTAATAGAGATCGTTTTTGGCAGACCTGTTAAAAGGTCACGGCCGCGAATATCCATCTCATCATGTACATCAGGCTGTGCAGAACCGATTTCCATTTTAATGGCTTCTGACGTACGATCACCGATCATCAGGTTATACGTTTTACGGATGTAGCTGCTGATCGCATCATCCATTTCATCTCCTGCCACGCGGATCGACTGTGAGGTCACAATGCCGCCAAGAGAAATAATAGCTACCTCTGTTGTACCGCCGCCAATGTCTACAACCATACTTCCTGTTGGCTCCCATACAGGCAGGTTAGCACCGATCGCCGCAGCAAATGGCTCTTCAATCGGGTATGCGTCACGTGCACCAGCTTGTCTTGTCGCATCAATGACTGCACGCTCTTCTACAGCTGTAATACCAGATGGTACACATACCATCACGTAAGGTTTACGAGCAAAAAGCCCTTTGCCTTTTAATGCTTGATTAATGTAATATTTCATCATTGTTGCTGTCGTCTCGTAATCTGCAATGACTCCGTCTTTCATCGGGCGTAGTGCCACAACATTACCAGGTGTACGGCCAATCATGTTTCTAGCGTCATTTCCGACCGCCACTATAGACTTCGTATCAGTTTCCAAAGCTACGACCGAAGGTTCTCTTACAACAATGCCTTTTCCTTTAATAAAAACAAGCGTATTCGCTGTTCCAAGATCTATTCCAAGGTCTTTTGTACCAATTCCAAACATATGTATGTATCTTCCTTTCTTAAACCAAAATTCCCTTTAGGGAAAAACTCATAAACTCTATTATATCGTAAAACATTGAAAAAAAAAGTGTTACAAATACCCTTTTTCCTTCAAACTCACAAATTTTTGATCACCTATGACAAGATGATCAAGCAGCTGTATTCCAATCAGCTTTCCACATTCAAAAAGTCGCTGTGTAACTTCAATATCTTCCCTGCTGGGCGTCGGATCTCCAGATGGATGGTTGTGCACACATATAAATGAAGCCGCCGAACGTTTAAAGGCCTCTTTGAAAATTTCACGCGGGTGAACGATCGATGAATTCAGGCTTCCAATAAACACGGTATGTTTATGAAGAACTTGATTTTTGGTATTGAGATAAAGACAAACGAAATTTTCCTGTGTCAAAAATCTCATATCTTCCATCACAAAGTTCGCTCCGTCTTCTGGTGTGCGGATCACATAGCGGTTATCCGTCGTTTGATGGTGTAATCTAGTGCCGAGTTCTAAAGCAGCTAAAAGAGAAATCGCCTTCGCCTTTCCAACTCCTCGGATCTTCGACATTTCTTCAATTGAGGCTTCTTTTACAGAGCGAAGACCGCCAAATGTTTGCAGAAGTCTTGCGGAAATTTGGAGAACTGATTCTTTTTTTGTGCCTGTTCTTAGAAGGATCGCAACAAGTTCATGATTTGACAAACTGCTGGGCCCGTATTTGATAAATCGTTCTCTCGGTTTTTCATCATGAGGGAAATGCTTTAGCAGCATAGGGAAATCGTTCAGGATGACCACTCCTTTTAGAATTCCTTCCTGTCTTCAAAAAGGGGTGATTCCAAAGGTTTCAAGCACTCTGACTGTTTTCGCAATAGGTAGACCAACAACGGAAAAATAATCACCATCTATTTTTTGAACAAACAGTGCGCCTTTCCCTTGAATGCCATAACTTCCCGCTTTATCAAGGGGCTCGCCCGTATTGATATAGCGATCTATTTCATTTTGAGTCAGCGTCCAAAATGTCACTTCTGTCTGTTCATAAAATGTTTCTTTTCTATTCTCTGACTGAACCGTGACACCCGTCAAGACTTGATGTGTCTTTCCTGATAATAATTGAAGCATGAAAGCCGCTTCTTTCTTATCTTTTGGTTTCCCAAGACATTTGCCGTCAATTGCAACAATTGTATCTGCACCAATGATCACAGCTTTAGGATTTAATCTTTGAATATCATTTGCTTTTTGTTCTGCCAACCATTGGACGTTCTCAGCAGGAGAAAGGTTTCGATTTATTTCTTCTTTTAAATGACTTGCTTGAATATCATAAGAAAACCCTGCTAGATCAAGCAATTCTTTTCTTCTAGGTGATTGAGATGCGAGAATCAATTGGTTCATGTTTGTTCATCCTTTCAGGGTTTAGCCTAAGAAGTAAGATACCCATTCATCCTAGCAAATGTACATCTTACCGACAATCTACGAAAATTCATTTTTTATGTACCTTCATCATTATGTTGGATGTAAAAGAAAAAAACTAGTCATTTTTTGACTAGTTTCGTTTCTAAAAAAATGATTTTACGTATTTAATTGATCAAGCAGTGCCTGCTGAGATTTCCAGCCGTTTTCAGCAGTTGGGTCATTTAATAGCTGCACAGCTTTTAGCAAACTGCTTTTAGCCGATGCGTCCGCTGTTTTGGCACTTTCAAGCTCAGAAATCAGCTGCGTGACTTCCTTTTGATCCACTTCATCGCCGGCAATCACTTTAGAGGATAATACAGATGCCTTTTCTATTAAACTAGTCAGCTCATCCGGTACTTGAAATGAGAGTTCCTTTCCTCCCCACGCCTCAAAGTGCTGATCGATCAGCTTCTTCCCTACAGCGCTTGTCATTCCCTGCTCTGTCGCAAGCCCAGCAATGACATAATATCCATCATCCATTGAGACCTTTTTCCCCGCATATCCTGCATCTTTTAAGTTTCCAACTAAGTCATCTGCTCCTTTTTCAGAGGAAAATTTCCCAGCCTGTACAACAAAGGTTGACAAACTGCCAGAGGCACTTTTTTCATCGTTGTTCTCTTTTGATTCATCCGTAGTATCTCCTTTCGGCGCATCCCCGCCGGCTTTCATCGATGATTGATTTCCAGATCCAGATGCTGAGACACTGATATCTCCACCTGATGGACTTGGTGTACCATCTTGACTTAAACTAAGCGCAAACACCCCAAGGCCTGTCCCAAGCACCACCGCAAACACAATCGTTGTCATCACTCTCTTGAAGGGGCCGCGGTTTTTACCAAACTTCTGATCAAAGGAGCCTTTTTTCTTTTGATAAGGCGTGACGACCTTTGGATCAGAATGATAAATATGATCAGCTGCATCATCCCACTGGAAATCTTCTTCTTGCGGTTTAGACGAATCTTCCTGAGAAGCCGCTGTCTCCTGTTCCGACTGCCTCTTTTCCTCCCAATTCGAAAACGTCACTTGATCTTCCTGCTGTTTTGGCGGCTGATGATCATCTTCATGCAGCATTTCTTCCTTGCCATTAATATTGACCTTGAGCCCTTGTTTTTTTGCCTGCCTCTTTTTCACTGTCATTCCCCGCTTTCTGACATGTTTGTAAGAAAGACCTTTCTGTCCAATGAATCAGCGCGAATTTAACCCGTCCTTCTTTCTGTTTCACACTTTAACATAGCAGTAAAAAAAAAGAACAAGACTTTTGTCGGCAGGGCAAAAAAGTGTTCGCCAATTTTTTCATCCCTTCGACTAGTCAAATAGAAACAAGACATGAGCCTCAAAGAGATACAGCCAAAAAGAAAAAGCGATCGCAGGAACAAAGGGGAATGGCTCGTCTAATTGAAAGGAAAAGACCTTCGCATAGACCATTCCAGCGATACATGAGAGAAAAAGCATGAGAAGGAACGGCTTGAAGCCAAAGCAAAACGCAAGCAAACTGAACAGCTTCATATCAGCTCCGCCCATGCTATTTGGCTTAAAATAATCTAGACTAGAAAACAAAAGAATGCAAAAAATCAGGGAAGCCGCTCCTTCCCAGTAGATAAGAAGCGGTTCCAGCGTGCGGTATATGACGAAAAGAGGGAAAAAGAAGAGAAACAGCTCGTTCGGCACCTTCATATAGAGAAGATCACTCACGACAGCAATCACGAATAAACTACAAAGAATCACAAGGAAAAGACCTTCAAACGAAAAACCAGCGATTCTATAAATGAACAAAAAAAGACCGCCTGACAGCAGCTCAACCATTGGATATAACCTAGACAACCGAGTGCCGCAATGTTTACAGGCCCCCCTCAAGAAAGCATACGAAACTATCGGGACCATCTCGTATAGAGAAAGCGGCTGTTTACAGGCTATGCAGTGAGAGCGAGGGAAGAGAATAGACCGCTTCACCGGCAGCCTTTCGCCAACGAGATGAAAGAACGAACCCATCGTGATGCCTGCAATAAACAGAAAAATCTCAATCATATATGGTGCTCCTTCCGGGAATAAGATAGACCGGATTTTACCATGACCCTATCCACTAAAGCATCTAGTGAAAATATGATTTTCCCCCTTTACTACATATAAAAAGAAAAAGACGCAGGAGGCATCAAAGCCATTTGCGTCTTTTCGTTACCCGATCATACGATTTCGTATATCTGAAATAAAATAAAGAGAGCCTGTCACAAGGATCACCGCTGAAGGATCATCACTCTTTTTCTGAATCCATTCAAGCGCTGCACGAGGGTCATCATCATATGATTTTGCCTCTAACTGACTGCACGCATAAAGTTTCTCAGCTGATTCAGCTCTTGGAAAGTCAAACGAAACAAAATGAATAGATGAACTAACAGCTTCAAGCTTTTGAATCATTTGCTTGTACGGCTTATCTTTTAAAGCACTAAAACAGACATGCACTTGTTTACTAGAAAAATGGGCTTGTACGGTTTCAATTAAACGGCCGATTCCTTCTTCATTATGAGCGCCGTCTAAATAAACTGGTGGATGATCTTTGACCTTTTCAAATCTTCCAGCCCACACTGCCTGCCGAATGCCTTCATACATCTGCTCTTCTGTCACGCTGATATAGCCTTCTTGCTCCAGCCATTCAATGAGTAGAACGGCAAGAGAAGCATTTTGCCGTTGATGCGTTCCGATCAACCCTGTTTCAAGCTGCGGATACTGCCTTTTTGATGTGTGTAACGTAAACCGTTCGCCTGTTTCAGTTGGCTGCTGATGACTGAAGGTACAAGTATCCTGTAATGAGATGCATTCCGCATTCTTTTCTTTTGCGATGTTTTGAATGACCGCAAGTGCTTCCGGTTGATGAACAGCAGTGATCATCGGGATACCCTCTTTGATAATGCCCGCTTTTTCAGATGCAATCTGTTCAAGTTTGTCACCTAAAATTGCCATATGATCATGACCAATTGACGTAATCGCTGTTAAAATAGGTACGGCAACATTTGTTGAATCAAGTCTTCCACCAAGCCCTGTCTCTAATAGGACAAAGTCTACTTGGTGCACATCGGCAAAATAAGCAAATGCACATGCGGTAATGATTTCAAATTCTGTTGCTGCTCCAAGCTCTGTTTGATCTAATTCATCAACAAAAGGCTTGACCTTATTCACCAAACTCAGCCATTCTTCATCCTGTATAGGCGCTCCGTTCACGCTGATTCGTTCATTGAACGTTAAAATAAACGGAGAGGTGAAGGTTCCGACCGAATAGCCTGCAGCCTGTAAAACGGAACGAGTAAACGCAATGGTTGAACCTTTTCCATTTGTACCTGCAACATGCACCGCTTTTATGCGTTGTTCCGGATGGCCTAGTCTGTTCATCAGCCACTTCATTCTTTCAAGACCTGGTTTTACACCAAAGGCAAGTCTACTGTGAATCCACTCAATGGCTTCATGATAGGTTGTAAACAATGTCATCTCTCATTTCATACGAAATTTTCAAAAAAGACGACTCCATTTTGTTAGGAGCCGTCTTTTCAACCTTATGCTTTCAGCTCTTCAATCCGCTTTTGAACAGCTTCGCGTTTTGCGACATAGTCACGTTCTTTCGCACGCTCTTCTTCTACGACACTTTCAGGTGCTTTTTTCATAAAGCCTTCGTTGCCAAGCTTTTTCTGGACGCGTTCTACTTCTTTTGTCAGCTTATCAAGCTCTTTTTGCAGACGAGCAATTTCCTCATCTAAGTTAATTAAGCCTTCAAGCGGCAGAATGAGCTCTGCTCCAGAAATAACAGCCGTCATCGCTTTATCACTAGCTGGGACATCTGTGCCAATTTCAAGTACACTTGGGTTCGTAAAGCGCTCAATATATGAACGATTCTTCTCTAAACGTTCTTGTACATCAGATGTGGATGCTTTGATGTAAAGTTCGACTTGTTTGCTCATTGGTGTGTTTACTTCACTGCGAATGTTACGAACAGAGCGAATGAGTTCAACAAGCAGTTTCATATCAGCAGAAGCTTGATCATTTGAAAGCTCCGGCTTCACCTCAGGCCAAGCTGCTACAGTAATGGACTCACCTTCATGCGGAAGATGCTGCCAGATTTCTTCTGTTAAGAACGGCATAAACGGATGAAGAAGTCTCATCGTTTGATCTAATACGTACGCAAGGATCGAACGAGTTGTTTTCTTCGCTGCTTCATCTTCACCATAAAGTGGAAGCTTCGCCATCTCAATGTACCAATCACAGAAATCATCCCAAATGAAGTTGTATAAATGTCTGCCCACTTCACCGAATTCATACTTGTCAGCTAGCTGTGTGACACTTTCAATCGTTTCATTTAAGCGGGTTAAAATCCATTGGTCAGCGACTGATTTTTCTCCAGTCAAATCAAGTTCATCATACGTTAAGCCATCCATGTTCATTAAAGCAAAACGCGATGCGTTCCAAATTTTGTTCGCAAAGTTCCAAGTAGATTCAACCTTTTCAAAGCTAAAGCGAAGATCCTGACCTGGTGAGCTTCCAGTCGCTAAGAAATATCTTAATGAATCAGCACCGTATTGATCAATGACCTCCATTGGATCAATTCCGTTGCCGAGCGACTTACTCATTTTACGTCCTTGTTCGTCACGGATCAGCCCATGAATCAGAACGTCTTTGAACGGTTTTTCCCCTGTAAATTCAAGGCCTTGGAAGATCATGCGAGAGACCCAGAAGAAAATGATGTCATAGCCTGTGACCAGCAGGTTTGTTGGATAGTAGCGCTTGAAGTCTTCACTGTCTGCATCCGGCCAGCCCATTGTAGAGAAAGGCCAAAGCGCTGAACTAAACCATGTATCAAGCACATCGTTATCCTGTTCCCAGTTCTCCAGATCTTCTGGCGCTTCCAGTCCAACATATACTTCTTTCGTTTCTTTATGATACCAAGCCGGAATGCGGTGTCCCCACCATAGCTGACGAGAAATACACCAGTCACGGATATTTTCCATCCAGTGTAAATACGTCTTTTCAAAGCGGTCTGGAACAAATTGAACTTGGTCGTCCCCATTTTGAAGGTTGATGGCTTCGTCTGCCAGCGGCTGCATTTTTACAAACCATTGAGTAGATAAATAAGGCTCAACGACAGCTCCGCTTCGCTCACTATGACCAACTGAATGCATGTGGTCCTCAATTTTGAACAAAATACCCTCTTCTTGTAAATCTTTCACAAGCTGTTTACGGCATTCGAAGCGGTCCATTCCTTTGTATTGCAATGCATTTGCATTCATTGTGCCATCTTCATTCATGACAAGAATACGCTCTAGCTCATGGCGGTTTCCAAGCTCAAAGTCATTCGGGTCATGGGCAGGTGTAATTTTCACAGCTCCTGAACCAAACTCCATATCGACATAGTCATCACCAACGATTGGAATCTCTCGGCCTGTAATTGGTAAGACCACTGTTTTTCCAATCAAATGCTGATAGCGTTCGTCATCAGGGTGCACGGCAACGGCTGTATCCCCAAGCATGGTTTCAGGTCTTGTCGTCGCAATTTCAATTGAACCCGTGCCATCTGAAAGCGGGTATCTCAAGTGATAAAACGCACCTTGAACATCTTTATAAATGACTTCAATATCAGAAAGTGCCGTTTTCGTCGCTGGATCCCAGTTAATGATGTACTCTCCGCGATAGATAAGTCCTTTTTCATACAATTGGACAAACACTTGGCGTACCGCTTTATTCAGACCTTCATCTAATGTAAAACGTTCACGTGAATAATCAAGACCAAGTCCCATTTTCGCCCACTGGCTGCGAATAAAGTCCGCATATTCTTCTTTCCATTTCCACGTTTCTTCCACAAATTTCTCCCGGCCAAGGTCATAACGGCTCACGCCTTCTTCGCGAAGCTTCGCCTCTACCTTTGCTTGAGTAGCAATACCAGCATGGTCCATTCCTGGAAGCCATAGAACGTCATAGCCCTGCATCCGTTTCATACGTGTCACGATGTCTTGAAGTGTAGAATCCCACGCATGCCCAAGGTGCAGTTTTCCTGTCACGTTTGGTGGAGGAATGACGACTGTATATGGATCTTTCGTTTTGTCATTTTGTGCTTCGAAGAATTTCCCTTCAAGCCAGTACGTATAGCGGTCTTTTTCAATCGCATTTGGATCGTACTTTGTTGGCATTTCTTGATTATTTGTTCCCATTTGTGTAACCTCCACATTTTTTCGGCTGATGAAACATAAAAAAAGCCTTTCCATCCTTATAAAAGGACGAAAAAGCTTTTTCGCGGTACCACCTTTTTTCATGGAACACATAGACGTGTCCCATACACTCTAAAGGATAACGGGGTTCTCCCGAATTTCTCTACTTGTTCATTCAAGAAATTAAGCTCACAGGCGACCTTCCAAACAAGTACATCCTAGGAAACCTTTCAGCTCATGGTCCCCCTCTCTTTAGGGTCTTGCTCGTACTCTTCCTGATCCACGCTTACGATATATCACGTTCATCAGCACATACTCATCTTTTATTTATATTACTAAATGCCTTTTGTTTTCGTCAATCATCTTTTCCGCTTTTCTTCTTCTTTATACAAATTGGGCAGGCACCCTTTGCCCTATTACCCATATGATAATAACAAAATGAAGAAGGAGGGCGTTTGCTTTGAAGAAAATCAATCCTTACACACTTCCCCCCTGGCTGAGACAAATTCGGGCAGTGGCCTCCCAAGTCGTTCTCCCGATTGCGATATTTCAAGGATTTCGTACGATCATTTTCCCCACGACATTTGACGTCCTCATCCTAGGTATTCTGATTTTTCTCGCCTGCGCCTTTCACCTTGATTGGTTTTAAACTCGCGCTTATGTAACGGCCAATATGAACACAAAATAACCTCGTCATTCCGCTGATGACGAGGCACTTTGTTCTTCTTCAAGCCGTCTAGCCTGCTCAATCTCATGAATCTTCATGACGATCGGCTCTGAATTTTTCATCTGCCAATACGCTCTTAACAGCCGCTGACAGCTTTCCATTTCATCCTGTCCGCCTGCTTCATAGGCTTTTACTGTATCAAACAGACCTTGCGGATAAGCAAGGTAACTAAGAAACAAATGCAGCTCTTCCTCCCGAAGAGGATTTCCTTTTTGGTACGTATAAAACAAGGAAGTGCATTCAGGACAAGACGTGGGATAGGTTTTGAATGTCCGAAAGTAAAAGGTCAGAAGGTCATAAATGGGGGCGGCTTTTTTAGACCGCTCAAAATTGGTGAAATGTCCTGTGCCCACATCATTATACAAAAAGTGATGAATCGACAGCTGCCCATGATTTAACACAACACGTGTTGTCTCTTGATCTTTCATTTCATCATGCCAATCTTCTAATCGTTCAAGCGCAAATTCGCTGGCAGACATCGCCTCTGAAAAATACATCGCAGCAGCCAGTTCAAATGGCGACATATACCAAGTCTGCTCTGCCCGCTCTATGAATCGTTCATACATGTCTTTCTCTGTTTCCCATTTGGTCTTAATTTGTGTGTAGTGCGCTTCTATCTCTTGCTCTGTGATATCCATCATCACTTCAGTCCGCTTATGAAGTCTTGCAATCTCTTGAAATAAATATTCATGTTTATCGTCCTGCTCTTCTCTCTTTTCATTCGTCAGCCACGGCATGAGATAGTATGCGTACTGGCTTTCTCGATGACTTGAGAAAAAAGAACCGCTCTTCGTCCGATAAATCGGCACAAAAGAGCGATAGCCCTTTGATTCTAGTTCAAGCATTTGCTCTGTAAACTGCATATGTCGACTGGCTTTTACTCGCTTTAGGGCAAATACGCCCTGCTTTGTATATACTTTGACGACAGCAGGACTGACAGGTTCAATGTATTCCGCCTCAAGCCCGTATTCGTATAGGATAGACTGGATTTCATCCACGTTCACTCACCACATTTTCTCGGTCGGTCATCGCTTGTTATGCATTGCTTTTTTGATATTCAGGAATATAAAGAATCTGCCCTTCTTCAAGCTCCGCATCAACCGATAATGAGTTTGTGCGAAGGAGCTGCTGCACATTCAACTGATATCGCTCACAAATAAGATCGACCGTATCTTCTTGCTGAACTATACATATTTTCATGCGAGAAAAATCTTCCTCCTCCTGCTTAGCAAATAGCTTTGTTAAATAAAGAGAGTTCTCACTGCCAGACGTTTCTCTCTCGTCATATTCAGGCTCCTCTTCTTCTTGAGCTGACTCATATACTTTTGGTGCTTCTCGTTCATATAACCGTCCGAGCTGGTTCGTATCATCCTGTTCCTGTTCCTCTTGCTCCTCTTCTACGTGATAAGTGGGTGATTCAAATATTGGATACGGCTGAACCGTTTCTTCCAGCTCTTCGGCTGCTTCCGGTTCTTTTCTCACTTCCACCTCAAAGAACGTATCTTCCCGCTTCTCTTCTTCTAAGAGCTTAGGCGGTTCAAAAAATGGTGGTTCTTGCACCTGAGCTTCAGGTAAGGAGCGATAACCAAGCGCCACTTCTTCTTGGCTCTCCGTTTCCTCCAGTTCTTCCGATTCTTCCGGTTCTTCGGTTTCTCCCTCTTCTTCCCTACTCACCAGCTCTATCTCAATTTCTTCTTCCTGTTCTTCTTGCTGTTCTTCTTTCTCGGCGCGTGTGTCATGCTGTAATACAGCCTGTTCCTCATATTCTTGGCTCTCCGTTTCCTCCAGTTCTTCCGATTCTTCCAGTTCTTCGGTTTCTCCCTCTTCTTCCCTACTCACCAGCTCTATCTCAATTTCTTCTTCCCGTTCTTCTTCCTGTTCTTCTTGCTCGGCGCGTGTATCATGCTGTAATACAGCCTGTTCCTCATAGACCTCACGTTCATTGCCTTGCAGCTCTTCTTGTTCCTCATGCTCTGGCTGCAGCTGATAATCGTAGGTCACATCGCCATATTCTTCTTCAGGACGATGGACAAATTCATACGGCTCCACTACAGGCGCTTGAGGCATTTTCTCGTCTAATAGACCCTCAATCGCCAGATCAGCTTGAATGGTGAGCAAACGATTTTCTGTCAGCTGGTAATCAAACGCATCAATAAACACAAACACATCATTTAAATGACTAATTTTGTTCTTAGGGATGGTGATATCGACCGGGAATTGATGCAGAAGCTCCGCTGTTCCGTCTTCTCTTACCTTCACCTCATCAGCTTCCCTGTATGATGCATAGGAACTCAATTCACCCAATAGCTCCTCTTGATTTATGTTGTATTCTCCTGTTAGCTCAAGTGAACCTCTAATCGAAACATAATCATTCACTTCTTGAACGAGAATGTCAGGATCGAGAGAAATTGACAGCAGCTCACTGACTTCCTGTCCGCTTTTGAAATAAATGGATTCTTCTACCGAAAACTGTAATCGATTGTTTTGAGACAAGTCGGTGTCCTCCTTTCATCTAATCCTTCAAAATAAAATTAGATGTCAATACAGATGTATGTGAGAGGCAGTGAAAATATGATTGGTTTTCAGCAACACAAAAAAGCCGATATGTCCCCATACCGGCTTTCGTTTATCGACGCAGTTTTTGAAATACCTTTTCCACTGTCTCAATCGTATATTCGATGTCTTCATCTGTATGAGCTGTTGACAGGAACAGTCCTTCGAATTGAGAAGGAGGAAGGAAGATGCCGTGATCCGCCATTTCCTTGTAAAATTCAGCGAATAAAGCGAGATCAGCGGTTTTTGCTTTGTCATAATTGACCACTTCTTCATTTGTAAAGAAGAATCCAATCATCGAACCCGCACGGTTAAACGTTAATGGAATTCCGTGTACTTTCGCCGCTTTTGAAATGCCTTCTTCCAGCCGGTCTCCTTTTCGTCTAAACTCTTCATAAGACTCAGGTGTCAGCTGTTTTAAGGTTTCTAACCCTGCTGTCATCGCAAGAGGGTTACCAGATAACGTTCCTGCTTGATAAATTGGACCGCTTGGTGCAATTTGTCTCATAATATCCGCTCTTCCGCCATAAGCACCGACTGGGAGACCGCCTCCGATCACTTTACCAAGGCACGTCAGATCAGGTGTGATGCCAAAATAGCCTTGCGCGCAGTGATAATCCACACGGAAGCCAGTCATGACCTCATCAAAAATGAGTAAAGCTCCGTATTGCTCCGTGATGTCTCTCAGCCCTTGTAAGAAACCTTCTTGCGGAGGAACAACTCCCATATTTCCTGCAACCGGCTCGACAATGACACCTGCAATATCGTCTCCAAACTCCTGAAAAGCAACTTGAATGCTCTCTAAATCATTGTACGGCACTGTGATCGTGTTGCTTGCAGTCCCTTCAGGTACACCTGGGCTATCTGGAAGCCCTAGCGTTGCGACACCTGAACCCGCTTTAATGAGCAAAGAATCGCCGTGGCCATGATAGCAGCCTTCAAATTTCACAATTTTATTTCTGCCTGTAAAGCCGCGAGCTAGACGAAGTGCACTCATGGTCGCCTCTGTACCAGAGCTGACCATACGAATGACTTCGATGGAAGGAACTCGCTCTGATACAAGCTTAGCTAATTCATTTTCAACTAACGTGGAAGCACCAAAGCTTGTCCCCTGTTCCGCAACTCGTTGAATACTTTCAACCACACGGTCATTCGTATGCCCTAAAATTAGCGGTCCCCATGATAAGACATAATCGATGTATTCATTTCCATCAATATCATATATCTTGGCGCCTTTGCCTCGTTCCATAAAAATCGGGTCTGTGTTAACTGATTTAAATGCACGCACAGGGCTGTTGACACCACCAGGCATTAAATGCTGTGCTTCTTCAAATGCTTGCTTTGATTTTTCATAGCTACGTCCCATTTCAACGTCCTCCTGTCTATCCGTTCTTTATTCTGAGAGCCATTTGGCTGCATCTTTTGCATGATACGTAATGATGAGCTCTGCTCCTGCACGTTTCATGCTTGTCAGCATTTCAAGAACAAGCTCTTTTTCAGAAATCCAGCCATTTTGAGCAGCGGCTTTGACCATTGCATATTCTCCGCTCACATTGTAAGCAACAACAGGGAGTGTAAATTCATTTTTGACATCACGCATAATATCTAAATAAGAAAGGGATGGTTTGACAATGAGGAAATCAGCCCCCTCTTCTACATCAGACTGCGCTTCTCTGAGTGCCTCTAAACGGTTTGCAGGGTCCATTTGGTATGTTTTACGATCTCCAAACTGCGGTGTGCTATGCGCCGCGTCACGAAACGGGCCGTAAAAAGCACTTGCATATTTCACAGCATATGACATGACAGGTACATGAATAAAGCCAGCTTCATCAAGTGCCTCACGAATGGCCACAACAAATCCATCCATCATATTGGAAGGAGCAATGATATCTGCACCTGCGCGCGCTTGGCTAACAGCTGTTTTCGCTAAAAGCTGAAGAGATTCATCATTTAAAATTTCACCATCTTCAACGATGCCGCAATGTCCATGATCTGTATATTGGCATAAGCAAGTGTCTGCAATGACCACAAGTTCTGGGAAATGCTTTTTGATCTCAAGCGTCGCTCTTTGAACAATGCCATGGTCGTGATACGCCTCACTGCCCACATGGTCTTTATGATCTGGAACACCAAATACAATAATTGATTTGATGCCTAGGTCGACAAGTTCTTGGACTTCTTCTTTTACAAGGTCCACTGAAATGTGATAAACACCCGGCATTGAAGGGACTTCTTTTCGGACATTTTCTCCCTCTACAAAAAAGATCGGATAAATGAAATCAGATGGTCTTAAAAAGGTTTCTCTGACTAATTCTCTCATTCCTGCGCTTGTCCGCAGTCTGCGGTGTCTGTTAAATTTCATCATTGGTTCAACTTCCTTTCAGATAAACGGCACATCAATTCAAGCATTCCGTCTATCGTATAAGTATCTGGGGTTTCAGAAGAAATCCCGTATTGAAGCAGTGCCTCTTTTGTCAGAGGACCGATCGTCACAAAACAGGTGCCAGAAGCAGCCAGCTTCGCTGCATCTGCCTCCATGGCATGCATAAATGAATGAACAGTGGATGAGCTCGTAAATGTAATAAAATCAAATGATTGCTTCGTCATCGCCGTTTTGAGTGCGGCAATACCTTCCTCATCCTTGACAGTTTCATATAAAATCCATTCCTTTACTTCTATGCCAAGCGGAATGAGGGTTTTCTTCACGACATCTCGAGACAGGTGTCCTTTTGCTACAAACACACGCTCTCCTGGACGCACATGGTCAAGTAACGCATCTGCGAGCTCTTCCGCTATGAATCGTTCTGGTACCACATCCACCTTCAAGCCGTGCTGCTCAAGATAGGCAGAGGTTTTCTCACCTACAGCAGCCACTTTCAAATGCGATAAACTCTTATGTAAATGATGGTCCTTTATGTAGCTCAGAAAAAAAGACGCACCATTCACACTCGTGAAAACAAGCCATTGGCTATTTTCTAAGTCCTTTAAAAAGGCCTGCGCTTTTTCTTTTGTGAGCGTAGGCTCAAACCTAATAAGAGAGGTTAAAACAGCATGGCCGTTCAGCTCTTCAATCTTTTGCTGAAACACACCCGCTTGACGTTCATTTCGAGTGACAAGCACCGTCTGTCCGTGAAGCGATTTGCCTATGGTCATTGGGAGGACAGATCCTTTTTCACCTTGTCGATTAAATCCTTTGCTCCCTTATCAGCCATCTGCTTCGCACATGCTGTCCCAATTGCCTCAGGGTCAGTGCCTGATACAGTTTCTCGAATAATCGTGTGTCCGTCAGCAGATGCCACAAGACCCGTCAGTTCAATTTCATCACGCTCATTCATCGTTGCATAGCCAGCGATCGGCACCTGACAGCTGCCATCCATTTGTTTGAGGAAGGCTCTTTCAGCGAGAACCGTTTTCTTCGTATATTCATTCGTAAATTGAGCGAGGAGCTGCAATAGCTCTTCATCATCCCCGCGGCACTCAATCGACAAAGCGCCTTGGCCAACGGCGGGCAGGCAAGTCTCAGGAGATAAAAATTCCGACACAACCTCTTTGCTCCATCCCATTCTGGACAGACCGGCAGCCGCTAGAATAATGGCATCATATTCTTCATTTTTCAGCTTTTCCAATCTTGTATCAATGTTTCCTCGAATCCATTTAATTTCAAGGTCTGGTCTTTCCTGAAGAAGCTGGGCACTGCGCCGTAAGCTGCTTGTTCCCACAACAGCACCCTTCGGCAGTTCATGAAGACGCAGATGATCCTTCGAAATAAGAGCGTCCCTTACATCTTCACGCTCAGGAATACAGCCAATGACTAAACCTTCAGGAAGAGCAGCCGGCATATCCTTCATACTGTGAACCGCCATATCGATGTCATGATTCAGCATCGCCTGTTCAATTTCTTTGACAAACAGTCCTTTTCCGCCAACCTTTGATAAGGTCACATCTAAAATTTGATCACCCTTTGTCACAATCTCTTTTATTTCAAAAGAATAAGAAGGGTTTAGTTCAGACAGCTTTTGAATAACCCATTTTGTTTGTGTAATTGCAAGCTTACTTCTTCTAGAACCTACTTTAATTGTACGCAATACGTCTTCCTCCCGACAATGCCCTTTAGACTCATCACTATTTATTGAAACCAATGAAAGGTTGATAAGCTACCAAGCAGAAAATAATTGATCATCAGCACAATGAATGAACCGACATTCCACAGTGCCACGATTTTGCCCTGCATATTTCTCACCAATCTGATATATAAGTAAAAGCCGTATAAAAACAGCATAATAAACGAACCAAGCACCTTTGCATCTGTCCAGTACAACGTATCATACGAAATATATGCCCAAATGATGCCAAGAATCAAACTAAGCAAGAGCATTGGCACACCAATAATGTTTAATACGTACGCCATATGATCAAGCTTCGATAAATCTTCAATTCTCAGAAGCCATTTTCCCCATTTTTTCTTTTTCAGCAAACGATATTGAAAGAGATAGAGAAGGGAGAAAGCAAATGAAAGTGAAAAAGCACCGTATGATAAAATCGCCATCGTAATATGAATCACAAGCAGTTCACTCGTCAGCTTCCCCGTTAGTTCTGCTGAGTGGAGATCAGATGGTGTAAAGGTGTGAATCGCCATCATGGAAAAACCGATGACATTTGTAAAAAAGACAATAAATTCAACACGCAATACTTTTGTGAGAACAAGTGAAAGTGTCACAAGCACCCACGTATAAAAATATAAACCCTCTGCTACATTCAACACAGGGAATCGGTCTGTTTCCATCATAATATAGAACATGTAGACTGTTTGCAGCAGCCAGACAATAGAAAGCAACCAGAAAGCCATTTTTCCAGCCTTCCGGTTGTGTTGAAGAAAATCTATGAAATAGAACAAGACACTTAGAGCATAGATCAAGGTCGTCGCTTCGCCTAGTCTCGCTACAATGGATTCCATCATCGCTTAATCACTCACTGGCAACTGTAGCAAAGCCTTGTGCCATATTTGGTTTGAACAGCTGAAATGACCCTTGCTCCACCTGTACAGGCTCCACCTTTTGCTCTTCATCTTCAACCTGTAAATCAAAGATTTCTTTGAAGAGTAAAAGTTTTTCCTCTGCATTCGGCTCCGCGGCAATTTCTTTTGCCTTTAAGATAGGATCTTTCAGCATTTGATTAATAATGCTTTTCGTATGTTTATTTAATAGCTTCATTTCACGGTGTGTGAGGTTCGGAAGCTTTCGTTCAATACTCTGCATCGTATCCGCTTGAATCGTCAGCGCCTTTTCTCTAAGTGCAGAAATGACAGGAACCACACCAAGCGTATTCAGCCATTGCTTAAATTCCACAATTTCTGCTTCAATGAGGATCTCAACCTGCTCAGCCACCGCACGGCGCTCTTTTAAGTTGGCTGCCACGATGCCCTCAAGGTCATCAATGTCATACAAAAAAGCACCTTCTACTTCAGAAATGGCTGGATCTAAATCACGGGGCACAGCAATATCCACCATAAATAGAGGTCTGCCCTTCCGCTTTTTATTCGCACTTTCGACCATTTCCTTTGTAATGACAAATTGTTTCGCACCAGTGGAGCTAATTAAAATGTCCGCTTCGGATAATGTTTTTTCCAATTGGTTTAAGCTTTTAGGCTCTCCTGAAAAACGACCCGCCAATTCTTTTGCTTTCTCATACGTTCGATTGATAACCGTTACTTGACCAATCCCTTGACCTTGAAGGTTTTGAGCCGCTAGTTCGCCCATTTTACCCGCACCAAGAATCAGGACATGTTTATCAGAAAGACGTCCAAAGATTTTTTTTGCAAGCTCGACAGCTGCATAGCTGACAGACACGGCATTAGACGCAATGTCTGTTTCCGCATGAGAGCGTTTTGCAACGGTGACCGCCTGTTTGAATAAATAATTGAAAACGGTACCAATGGTCTTCTCCTCTTGAGCTACTTTAAAGCTAGAGCGCACTTGACCAAGTATTTGTGTTTCGCCAATCACCATGGAATCAAGTCCACAGGCCACACGGAATAAATGCTCAACCGCTCCATCATTTTCATAGAACTTCAAATAAGGAGAGACATCTTCTTTTTCTAAACCGAACCAATCGGCTAAAAATCTTTTTATATAAAACCGTCCAGTATGAAGCTGATCTACCACTGCGTAGATCTCTGTTCGATTACATGTTGAGATGACGATATTCTCTAGAATGCTTTTTTCTTCTTTAAGCTTGGACATCGCTGTTCCGAGCTCGCTCGGTTCAAAGCTCAGCTGTTCCCGTATCTCAACAGGGGCTGTTTTATAATCTAAACCCACAACAAGAATATGCATAACTTCAGCTTGCACCCCCAACGCCCTGTCTAATTTATAATAATTACAATATAGAATTTATTATTTATAATGATTATAACATATATTCATTTTTAACTGGATGAAAATTGTGAACAGATTTCAAAAATGTTGTGATATAGTAGAAAAATGTTCGACACTAATTATGCCATATCATCACTTCAAGCAATTTACCAGATTTGGCGCGTGCGGACAAATGATCTGCTTAAAAGAAGGTGACATCTTTGAAGAAGAAATCCATTTTGCTGCCGCTCACTTTGCTGGCTGTAGCGCTATATGCCATTCTCTCAGGAGGTCAATTTGACATTTGGAAGGATCAAGAGAAATGGTATACACTCATACTGCTTTTTGGCCTTGCTTTCTTATATCAAGGAAAGAAGGAGCAAGAAAGCGCTCATGTGTTTATCGGTATGCTTATGACGGGCCTTTCGCTACACTTTATTCTTCAGCCAAAATTAGACCACTGGCCAGACACATTTACGATGATCGTATTCATCGTTGGACTTGCACTCTTTGTGAAATCATCTCAGAAAAAAGAATATCGTATTGAAAGTGTTGTTCTCATTGCACTCGGTCTGTTCCTTTATTTCTTTCAGCAAATTACAAAACAGCTAAGTTCCCTTTCGATCCCTACTTCCGGTTTTGAATTGTACTGGCCTTATGTACTGATTGCTGTCAGTCTCCTCTTATTATTTTTAAAAAGGAAATAACTTATACAATAAAAAGGCATCTGTCCATGACAGATGCCTTTTCTTTTAGCTGTTAATCTTCGCAAGGATGGCATTCCAGGCTTCGTCTTTTCCCTTTTTCGTTTCAGAAGAGAACAGGACTAGTTCATCTGATGGGTCAATGTCGAGTGTCTGTTTGACGACTTTCGCATGTTTTTCCCATTTGCCTTTTGGAATTTTGTCCGCCTTTGTTGCGATGACGATTACGGGAACTCCGTAATATTTCAGGAATTCATACATGTTCACATCATCTACTGATGGCTTATGACGCAGGTCCACAATTTGGACGACTGCTTTTAATTCTTCACGCATTGTAATATACGTTTCGATCATTCTCCCCCAGGCTTCGCGCTCTGTCTTTGATACTTTAGCAAAGCCGTAGCCTGGAACGTCCACAAAATGGAGCATATCATTGATGATGTAGAAATTAAGCGTTTGAGTCTTACCTGGTTTAGAAGACGTACGCGCTAAATTTTTACGATTAATCAATGAGTTGATGAACGAGGACTTCCCAACATTTGATCGTCCAGCAAGAGCGATTTCAGGCAGTCCCCCGCTCGGATACTGCTCTGGTTTTACCGCACTAATGACGATATCTGATTTTGTTACTTTCATCTTCCCTCTCCTACCAACGCTTTCTCAAGCACCTCATCTAAATGTGAGACCGGAATAAAGGTTAGTCCTTCTCTCACACTTTCAGGAATATCATCAATATCCTTCTCGTTGTCCTTTGGAAGAATAATGGTTTTCAGTCCTGCGCGATGTGCGCCTAATGCTTTTTCTTTTAGTCCGCCAATTGGAAGCACTCTTCCTCTTAACGTAATCTCTCCTGTCATACCAACCTCTTTTGACACAGGTCGTCCTGTGAGTGCTGATACAAGAGCCGTCGCAATGGTGATACCAGCTGATGGCCCGTCCTTTGGAACCGCACCCTCTGGAACATGGATATGAATATCATGCTTTTCATTAAAATTAGGATCAATGTTCAGTTCATCTGCTTTCGAACGAATATAACTGAATGCCGCCTGTGCAGATTCTCTCATGACATCACCAAGCTTCCCTGTTAACAAGAGCTTGCCTTTACCCGGTGAGAGTGATACCTCAATCGACAAGGTGTCTCCGCCAACAGTGGTATACGCAAGTCCTGTGACAACCCCCACTTGGTCTGTCGTTTCAGCCTGGCCATAACGGTAAAGTCTTTTTCCGAGAAATTCAGATAAGTTCTTTTCCGTCACCGTGATGCGTTTGCGGTCTTCAGCCACAATCGCTCTTGCCGCTTTACGGCATATTGCCGCAAGCTGACGCTCTAATCCACGAACACCCGCTTCTCTTGTGTAATAGCGAATCGTATCATAAATCGCTGCTTCACGAAGCTGCAAGTTCCCTTTCTTTAATCCGTGCTCCTTTAGCTGCTTCGGCAGAAGGTGATCTTTCACAATTTCTGCTTTTTCAACCTCTGTATACCCTGCAATCGTGATAATCTCCATTCTATCACGAAGTGGACCTGGAATGGTTGCTAAATTGTTGGCAGTGGCAATAAATAGCACCTGAGACAAATCAAATGTTTCTTCAATATAGTGATCGCTAAAGTTATGATTTTGCTCTGGGTCTAAGACTTCGAGCATCGCAGAAGATGGATCGCCTCTAAAATCAGAGGACATCTTATCGATTTCATCTAAAAGGAACACCGGATTCATCGTTCCTGCCTTGCTCATCCCGCGAATGATACGGCCAGGCATCGCACCTACATACGTTCTTCTATGTCCACGAATCTCAGACTCATCACGCACACCGCCAAGGGAGATACGGATAAACTTTCGATCAAGTGATTTGGCAATAGATTTGGCAAGTGACGTTTTCCCTACCCCAGGAGGCCCTGCTAAGCAAAGAATCGGTCCTTTTAATGAATTGGTCAGCTTCTGTACAGCAAGATATTCAAGCACCCGTTCTTTGACCTTTTCCAGCCCGTGATGCTCATCATCTAAAATTTCACTTGCAAGCTTTAAATCTAGACGATCTTCTGTATAAATGCCCCATGGAAGATTGATCAGCCAATCAATATAATTTCGAATGACAGAGCTCTCAGCAGAGCTTGAAGGAATTTTTTCATAACGGTTCAATTCTTTGAGCGCTGTTTCACGAACAGAATCCGGCATGCTCGACTCTTCGATTTTAGACATTAAAGAACTGACTTCGCCAGTTTTCCCTTCCTTGTCTCCAAGCTCCTTTTGAATGGCTTTCATTTGTTCACGCAAATAATATTCTTTTTGCGTACGTTCCATTGAACGTTTCACGCGCTGCCCGATTTTCTTTTCAATCTCCAGTACTTCTTTTTCATTGTGTATTAAGCTGATGACCCGGTTCAGCCGTTTTTTGACATCCACTGTTTCCAGTACTTCTTGT
The DNA here is from genome assembly GCF_038738535.1 of Bacillus pumilus. NCBI lineage: Bacteria > Bacillati > Bacillota > Bacilli > Caryophanales > Bacillaceae > Bacillus > Bacillus pumilus. Next base: position 2,386,460 of record NZ_CP046128.1, read on the forward strand.
TTGTCCTTTAATTTGAGCGGCAGGTGAGAAGCGACGATATCTGCCATTCTCCCTGGTTCCTCAATATCCGTCACTGTTGCATATGTTTCAGCTGAGATTTTTTTTGAAATTTTTATGTATTGATCAAAGTGATCTAACAATGTACGCATGAGTGCTTCTGCTTCTGCGTCCTTTAAATCTTCTTCTGCCAATTCTTTTATGTCGACGGACGTATAGTCCTCCAGCTCTACGTATGATTCGATCTGCGCTCGATTCAAGCCTTCAACGAGTACACGAATCGTTCCATTTGGCAGCTTCAGCATTTGTTTAATTTTTGTGTAGGTGCCGACTTTGAAAATTTCCTCTTCACCTGGTTCATCTATTGAAATTTCCCGCTGTGTTGCTAGAAAAATCATATGATCGTTCATCATCGCCTGTTCTAATGCTTGAACAGACTTCTCGCGTCCAACGTCCAAATGCAAGACCATTGTTGGATAAACAAGTAAACCTCGCAATGGAAGGAGCGGAACATTCTTTTTGATTTCATCTGCCATGTTGATTGACACCTCCGTCACTAGTATGAATCATTATAATATACCTGTTTCAGTCTTGTACAATGTAAAAGACTTGAGAAATGTTGATCTTACCGTAGTATACCCTTTCTTTTTATCATGAAAAAGAAAAAAAGATCTATTTCACTAAAAAATCCCCATATGTGATGGGGATTAAACAGATTTACTTTTCATTTCGTCTTCTAGTCCATCTTTCTTCTCGTCTGGCGGGTTGACCAAACACTGATCCAGCACTTCTTGGAAGTGCTTCACAGGCACAATGGTGACCCCTTCAATCTCTTTTAAGATCGACTGCTGGTTGTCATAAGGAATAATGACGGTTGTGGCACCAGCTTGTTTCGCTGCCTTAATCTTCGGTATCACACCGCCGATCGGCTTCACCTGACCCTGCAATCCGATTTCACCCGTCATGGCTGTCAGATGATCGATCGGAATTTGATGTATGGCTGAGAAGATCGCGGTCGCCATAGCAATCCCAGCAGACGGTCCATCAATAGGGGCACCGCCTGGAAAATTAATATGGATGTCATATTCATTTGTCCGAATGCCTAAATTTCGAAGCACCGTTAATACATTTTCAACTGACCCTTTGGCCATACTTTTTCGTCTAATGGATTTCGACTGATTGCCAATGCTTTCTTCTTCTGCAATGTTTGTAATGTTGATACTGCCTTTTTCAAGCGCCTTACAAATGTTCACTTCAATCTCAAGCAGGGCGCCGCTGTTTGGTCCATAAACGGCCAGTCCATTGACTACCCCCACTTTTGGCTTTTCTGGTACTTTTTGTTCATATCTTGGTGTCAGCTGGCTTGAATGAATGACCCATTCTACATCTTCGATCGTGATGTCTTTTCGGTTTTCCGTGACAGCCATACCAGCGGCAATCTGCACCATGTTGACCGCTTCACGTCCATTTTTCACATAGGATGTTAAAAGGTTCAGCCCTTCATCACTTAATTCCTTTTGAATTTTTTGGACAGCCTTGGCAGCGACGATTTTCAGTTCATGCTGGTCAAGGTCCTTAAAGAAAATTTCGAGACACCTTGACCGGATCGCTGGTGGAATTTCGTCAGGTGTTCTAGTCGTGGCACCAATCAATCGAAAATCAGCCGGAAGCCCATTTTGGAAAATATCATGAATGTGATTGGGGATTTGGGTATTTTCTTCACTGTAGTAGGCACTGTCTAAAAAGACTTTCCGATCTTCAAGCACTTTGAGCATTTTGTTCATTTGGATCGGATGCAGCTCGCCAATTTCATCGATAAACAGAACCCCGCCATGAGCATGTGTGACGGCTCCTTGTTTTGGCTGCGGAATGCCTGCCTGTCCCATTGCTCCAGCCCCTTGGTAAATCGGGTCATGCACAGAACCAATGAGCGGGTCTGCGATGCCTCGTTCATCGAATCTCGCGGTTGTCGCATCGAGCTCTACAAAGACCGCATCTTTTTTAAACGGAGAATCAGCGTGACGCTTCGCTTCTTCCATCACAAGACGGGCAGCGGCTGTTTTACCGACTCCCGGTGGTCCGTAGACGATGACATGCTGAGGGTTCGGCCCGCATAGTGCCGCTTTTAGTGCACGAATGCCGTCTTCCTGCCCTACAATATCTTGAAACCCCTTTGGCCGGACTCTCTCTGATAAAGGTTCACTCAGCTTGATTGACCGCATCTTTCTGAGTGCTTCCATTTCTTTCTTTGACTCTTTGTCTATCGTCACCTTTTGTGTGCGCTGATTTCGCAGTAAGTTCCAAAAGTACAGCCCGATGACGATACCAAAGAACAGCTGTATGAATAATACGATTCCTGTCCAGCTCAATCGGTGCTCCCTCCTTCATCTATCGTATGTATTGGTTTCTGTCTGCTAGTATTTCCTAGAGCTGGACGGAATAAACACAACTTCCACGATAAATAAAAAACTCCTGAATCAAAAAGATTCAGGAGTGAGACTACCCTTATGCAGATGTTTTCGTATCTTTATTGACGACTGTGCCGTCCTTTAACACAAGACGCGGCGACTCGCCATCGGCAACCGTTGCACCAGTGATCACACATTTTTCAATATCATCACGTGATGGAAGGTCAAACATCACATCAAGCATGATGCCTTCAATGATTGAACGTAGACCACGAGCTCCTGTTTTACGCTCAATTGCTTTTTTCGCAATTTCGCTAAGAGCATCTTCTTCAAACTCAAGCTCTACATCATCAAGCTCAAGCATTTTTGTATACTGCTTAACGAGCGCATTTTTAGGCTTCGTCAAGATCTCTACAAGTGCTTTTTCATCTAACGGCTCTAGGCTTGCAATAACCGGTAGACGGCCGATGAATTCCGGGATTAAACCGAAGCGAAGCAAGTCTTCTGGGAGTACTTTTGATAGAAGAACTTCTTTTTCAAGATCTTCGATTTTATTTTCCGCACCGAATCCAATGACTTTTTGACCTAAGCGGCGTTTGATGATTTGCTCAATGCCGTCAAAGGCTCCACCACAAATAAAGAGGATATTTGTTGTATCGATTTGAATGAATTCTTGATGAGGATGCTTACGTCCACCTTGAGGCGGTACACTAGCGACAGTCCCTTCAAGAATTTTCAATAGCGCTTGCTGAACACCTTCCCCAGATACATCACGAGTGATAGAAGGGTTTTCTGATTTTCTTGCTACTTTATCGATTTCATCGATGTAGATAATGCCTTTTTCCGCTTTTTCTACATCATAATCGGCTGCTTGGATCAGCTTTAGTAAAATATTCTCTACGTCTTCACCAACATAACCTGCTTCAGTTAAAGATGTTGCATCTGCAATCGCAAATGGCACATTTAAAATACGAGCAAGCGTTTGAGCAAGTAAAGTTTTACCGCTTCCTGTTGGCCCAATCATAGAGATATTACTTTTCGAAAGCTCAACATCATCAATCTTGCTGTTGGAATTGATCCGTTTGTAGTGGTTATACACCGCTACAGCTAAGGATTTCTTCGCATTTTCTTGTCCGATGACATATTCATCAAGAATCTCCCGAATTTCATGAGGCTTCGGAACATCCTTGAATTCAACTTCTTCCTCAGTGCCGAGCTCTTCTTCAACTATTTCCGTGCAAAGCTCGATACATTCATCACATATATATACGCCAGGTCCTGCGACCAGTTTACGCACTTGATCTTGCGTTTTTCCGCAAAACGAGCATTTTAATTGACCTTTTTCCTCGTTGAATTTAAACATTCTTTCACCCCTTATTCTTCTTCACTTGCCTGTAGCTAACAGTCAGCTACCTTTCTGGGTCCAGTATGTATGCATTTTACCATACTTTCCTAAAAGACGGTAATGATGTGTTTCTAACACTGCACATTGAGATATGTATAACAGAAAGATGCGACTTACACTATCGTTTCCAAAAGAAGCGATGATAAGTCAAAAATTGTACAAAACAAGGCACGAGTCACTCGCGCCCTGTTTTATTATTATGCACCATATTAACGGTTTTCTACAAGAAAATCAATTGCTTTGCGAACTTTTAGATCTTCTTTCATTGCGTCAGTAGATCCGATCGCTTGTTTGATATTTTCAATTGGCATGTTGTATGCTTCAGCCATTTTTGAAAGTTCTTCTTCTACTTCTTCATCAGACACTTGTAAGTTTTCTGCAGCAGCAATTGCTTCAAGTGTTAGGTTAGATTTCACGCGTTTAGCAGCATCTTCTTTCATTTGCTCTTTCAGCGCATTTTCATCTTGTCCTGAGAATTGGAAGTAAAGCTCAAGGTTCATTCCTTGCATTTGAAGGCGTTGTTCGAATTCTTTCATCATACGGTCTAGCTCTGTGTCAACCATCGCTTGAGGGATGTCAACTTCCGCATTTTCAGAAGCTTTCTCCACTAGCTCTTCACGAAGTTTACCTTCTGCTTCGTTTTCTTTCGCTTCTTCAAGACGTTTCTTCGTTTTTTCAGTTAGTTCAGCAAGAGTTTCTACTTCTTCATCAGCATCTTTCGCGAACTCATCGTCAAGTGCTGGAAGTTCTTTTGCTTTGATTTCGTGAATTTTCACTTTGAATACAGCTGGTTTACCTGCAAGGTCTTCAGCATGATATTCTTCTGGGAAAGTGACTTCTACGTCTTTTTCAGCGCCTGCTTCAAGACCAACTAACTGCTCTTCGAAACCAGGGATGAATGAACCTGAACCTACTTCAAGAGAGTAGTTCTCAGCTTTTCCGCCTTCGAATGCTTCTCCATCAACGAATCCTTCGAAATCAAGAACAACTGTATCGCCGTTTTCGATTGCGCCTTCTTCTTTGACAACAAGCTCAGCTTGACGGTTTTGCATGCCTTTTAACTCTTCTTGTACATCTTCATCAGTGACAGTTGCGTCGTCTTTTTCTACGTTAAGACCTTTGTAGTCACCAAGTTTCACTTCAGGCTTCACTGTTACTTTTGCAGTGAAGATTAAGCTTTCGCCTTTTTCGATTTTCTCAACATCGATTTCAGGGCGGTCAACTGGCTCGATACCAGCTTCATCGATTGCTTTTGGATATTCAACTGGAAGAAGAATATCTAATGCATCTTGATAAAGAGATTCTACACCAAAACGCTGTTCGAAAAGACCACGTGGTACTTTCCCTTTACGGAATCCAGGGATCGATACTTGCTTGACAACCTTCTTAAACGCATCATCAAGTGCTTTGTTAAATGTTTCAGCATCAACTTCTACAGTTAGGACGCCTTCGTTACCTTCTTGTTTTTCCCATTTTACTGACATGTGTGTTTCCCTCCAAAAATCTATTCAGATTGTGCGTTGTTACATTCTAAAGCATCATAAAGACTTCGTCCAATCAAAAACCACGCACGCCGCTCAAGAAGCGGTATTATGTATACAACATTTGACTTGATTATACATATCGTCTTTCAACCGTTGGAATCTACAACTGCACGATATATGCACAAATACAACCATTATATTATAACATAACAAGTCCGTCTTTCAACTAAATCGACAAATTACAAATAAGAAATTTCTTCAATATCTTTCAGCATTGTGCAAGCTTCTCTCAGCTCTCGTTCATTAAATTCATACAATAGATGCAATTCTTCGAGGTCAATCTCAATCCCGTGCATTTCATAGCCGACTTTATGAAGTGCTGCTGCCCAAAGATTCGGATCTGTGTATTTAGGAAGAAATGGATAAAGCACAAATAAGTGCCGGCGCCATAACTCTTCCACGCCTTGGTAAAGGGTTGGGTTCTCATTGCCGAGTGTGTCATCGAGCTTACGAAGGACTTTGTGAAGCAGCGGCATCTGCTCTGGCTTAACAGCCTCAGAAGGAACAAGCGTTAAAGAATCACCGAATTTCGTCACATGAACCGGCTTTGCCACATCATGATCTGACAGAAGCTGCAGGATTAATGATTTGACCAAAGGGTTTCCATCAGGCTTTTGTAAGATCGTATTTAATAGACCCATGTGTGGTGTGATGTTCCGGTCTTTCAACGAATGGATGAACTGCACCTGCTCTTCTGGCCGCTCAAGCATATCATCTATATTGATTTCACCGGCGCCATCCTCATCTTCATCTAAAATCTTTTCAGGTGATTCGATCATTTTTCTGCTAAATTCGAGCAGCTTGTAAAAATGCTCCGCGCTTTCTGCTGGAAGGTGATTTTCCTCAAGTACTGCCTCAATTGTCTGCTTCACTTCTTCATATTCTTTCAGCTGAATTAAGATCGTCATATACACTTGAAGCACGGTGAAGTAATGACCATATCCCTCATGCAGCATCTTTTCACAAACACGCTTTGCATCCTGCAGCTCGCCCAGCTCCAGAAAACAAATCGCCATGCCGAGGTGAATATCGGATTCTTCATCGTCATCATAAGATTTTGCTTCTGAAAACAAGTGAAGCGCCTCTTGATACTGTTTATCTTTTAATGCTGCCATTCCTTTTTCAATCAGTCTTTCTTTCAGACCAGGAAACAAAATGACATTATCTTTCTTCTTGTCATGTTTCATGCTTACGTTCCTTTCGGGCGCATATTTTTTATCAGTTTACCAACGAAGGTTAGTAAACACAAGTAACGAGAGGTTTTCATGCAAAAAAGAAGCCGTCACACCTCGGGCGGACGGCTTCTTGTAGTTTACGCACGCAGCCAGTTGCTGCGCTTTTCTTCAAATGCTTGAATGTCATCTTCTAGTAGTAAAGTTAATGAAATCTCATCATAGCCATTCAGGAGCATTTCTCTCCAGTGAGGATCCACATCAAAAGGAGTGATATTCCCTTCGTGATCTTCTATTTGCTGTTTTTCAAGATCAACCGTCATCTCATACCCTTTGTTCTCATATGACGCAGCGAATGTTTTCCACACATCATAATCAAGACGAATCGGAAGCATCCCATTTTTAAAGCAGTTTTGGTGAAAAATATCTGCGAATGATGGTGCGATGACAATTTTGAAACCATAATCATCAAGTGCCCAAGGGGCATGTTCCCTTGATGATCCGCAGCCAAAGTTTTCTCCTGCGATCAAAATGGATGCTCCTTCATAAATCGGCTGATTCAGTTCGAAATCAGGGTTTGGGCTGCCATCGGCTAAATACCGCCAGTCGAAAAAGGCAAACCGGCCATATCCTGTTCGTTCAATTCTTTTCAAAAATTGCTTCGGAATAATTTGATCTGTATCTACGTTGATACGGTTAAGCACAGCGGCTTTCCCTTTGTGTGTGACTAAAGGCTCCATCTATGACAACTCCTTACACGACTGTTTTCTCTTGATTAAACTTCCTGACATCGACAAATCGGCCATGTATTGCAGCCATTGCAGCCATTGCCGGGCTGACAAGATGCGTTCTCGCACCTTTTCCTTGACGTCCCTCAAAGTTACGGTTTGATGTGGATGCGCAGCGTTCGCCTTCTGGTACCACATCGTTATTCATGCTAAGACACATACTGCAGCCAGATTCTCTCCATTCAAATCCTGCTTCAAGGAAGATTTCATGAAGACCTTCTTCTTCTGCTTGCAATTTGACGCTTTGAGAGCCAGGCACGACAATCGCTCTGACATGATCAGCTACCTTTTGTCCTTCTATCATAGAAGCTGCTTGGCGTAAATCAGTCATTCTTGAGTTTGTACATGAGCCGATAAACACATGCTCAATCGTAATATCTTCAATACGCTGATGCGGATGAACACCCATGTATTCGTACGCACGAATCGCTTCTTTTTGATCATCCTCTTGTGCAAAATCCTCAGGCCCTGGGATCGACGCATCTACAGGCAGCACCATTCCTGGGTTAATTCCCCATGTGACCATTGGTGAAATCTCATTCCCATCTAAAACAATCGTTTTATCATAGGTTGCACCTGGATCTGTTTTAAGTTCTTCCCATTCTTTAATCGCTGCTTCGAAGTCTTCTCCCTGCGGTGCATATTTGCGGCCGCGGCAATATTCAAAGGTGACTTCATCAGGTGCAATCAATCCTGCTCTTGCACCTGCTTCAATCGACATATTACAAACCGTCATGCGTTCATCCATCGTCATGTTTCTGAATACTTCCCCAGTGTATTCAATCACATAACCTGATCCGAACTTCACGCCATGCGCACCAATGACTGCTAAAATGACATCTTTGGCCGTTACCCCTTTTTGCAGCTTTCCGTCTACTCTAATTTCTAATGTTTTCGGACGCTGCTGCCAAAGCGTTTGTGTGGAAAGTACATGTTCAACCTCACTTGTACCGATTCCAAAAGCAAGTGCACCAAACGCGCCATGAGTTGATGTATGACTATCTCCGCAAACGATTGTTTTCCCTGGAAGTGTCAACCCAAGCTCCGGTCCAACAACATGGACGATCCCTTGGTCTACACTGTGAAGGTCAGCTAGACGGACGCCAAATTCAGCACAGTTGCGCTCTAGAGCACTCACTTGTTTTTTAGCAATCTCATCTTTGATCACAAATCGATTCACAGTCGGGATGTTGTGATCCATGGTCGCAAACGTGTTTTGAGGTCTTCTCACCTTGCGCCCTTTTTGTCTTAATCCTTCAAATGCTTGAGGTGATGTCACTTCATGCACCAAATGCAGATCAATATATAAAAGGTCTGGTTTCCCCTCGCCGCTTTTGACAACGTGCTGATCCCATATTTTTTCGATGATTGTTCGAGGCATAACCCTTTTCCTCCCTCTACCTAATTCCACAAGATTCTATTTATACAATTGTTTTCACGCGCTGCTTGAGTGCGTCTACAACTGCATGAGTGATTTCTTCAGTTGTTTGATACGTTCCCTCTTTTGCCGATAAGTCCTTTGTTCGTTTGCCAGAGGCAAGAACAGCTTCCACAGCTTCTTCTATTGCAGCCCCTTCTTCTTCTAATGCAAAGGATGTTCTAAGCAAGCTAGCTGCCGACAAAATGGTTGCTAGAGGGTTTGCGACGTTTTGCCCCGCAATATCGGGTGCTGAACCATGAATCGGCTCATATAAATGGAGGCCAGTGCTTGATAGACTGGCAGATGGCAGCATACCGAGTGACCCAGTAATCATTGAAGCCTCGTCACTTAAAATGTCACCAAACATATTCTCTGTCACAATGACATCAAATTGAGCAGGCTTATAAATCAGCTGCATGGCGGCATTATCAACGAGCATGTGCTCATATTCGACGTCTGGATATTGAGAAGCCACTTCTTCTACCGCATCCCGCCATAGTTTACTAGAAGCAAGAACATTCGCTTTATCCACAGACGTTACTTTTTTCCGTCTCGTTAAGGCCATGTCGAATGCTTCTTTTAATACACGGACAATCTCTTCCTTTGTATAAAGAAGCGTATCAACCGCAGCTTCTTTTCCTTCTTCATCCGTGTAACGCTCGCTTGGTTCACCAAAATAGAGACCGCCTGTTAATTCACGAACGATGACAAAATCGACTCCGCTAATGTGATCCTGTTTTAACGGTGACGCCTCGCTTAAGCTATCGAACACTTTGACAGGACGGATGTTTGCAAATAAGTCCAGTTGTTTACGAATAGCGAGCAAGCCTTTTTCCGGACGAAGCTCTGGCGGGTTTTGATCCCATTTTGGTCCGCCGACTGCTCCTAATAAAATCGCATCAGCGCTCTTGCATACATCAACCGTTTCTTTTGGGAGCGGATTGTTTTTTTCATCTATTGCGATACCGCCAATGAGCGCCGTTTCGAATTCGAATTCGTGTTGAAATTGAGCCGCTGTCTCTTTGAGGACAGCGACCGCTGATGTCACAACTTCCGGTCCGATTCCATCGCCGGGCAAAAGTGCAATTTTCTTTTTCATGAGAACCTACCTCCTTTCCTATGAAATCGCGTGATGTTTCTCAATTTCAATGAGATTTGATTTAAAGATTAAATGCCTGTTTACTGCATTGACGTAGGCTTTCGCCGATGCTTCCAGCACATCTTGCGCCACACCGCGTCCAGCTGTTTCTTTTCCTTCTATTGAAACAGTGACATATACTTCCGCTAGTGCATCTCTGCCTTTTCCATTCGATTGAATACGGTAGTCTAGCAAATGAATTCTTTCCTCCATACAGCGCTCCAGCGTGTTGTACACAGCTTCTACACTGCCTGCGCCTGTAGCTGCTTCTTGAATGACTTCCTGCGTTTCTTGATTTTTCAGAGAGACCGTTGCTGTTGGCATTTGTTCTGTCCCATAGTGCACTTGAAGACTTTCAAATTCGTAGCCAATTTTTCGATCTGCTACTTTTTCTTCTAATATAATAGAAATTAAATCATCATCAGTGATTTCTTTTTTCTTCTCCGTCAAGTTCTTGAAGGTTTCGAAGAACTTATTGATTTCTTCTTCCGTTAGTTTAAATCCTAGCGTTTTCATACGATCTTTAAACGCATGTCTTCCGGAGTGTTTTCCAAGGACTAGTACATCTGTTGTCACACCGACAAGCTCTGGAGAAATGATTTCATAGGTTGTTTTTTCTTTGAGGAAACCATCTTGGTGAATACCTGATTCATGTGCAAAAGCGTTGTTGCCAACGACTGCTTTATTGCGCGGTACAATCATTCCTGAGTATTTGCTCACTACATCACTTGTACGCTTAATTTCATTCAATTGAATCGTTGATTCGACCTGGTAGAAGTCTTTTCGAATATGAAGAGCGACTGCAATTTCTTCTAAAGCGGCATTTCCTGCACGTTCTCCAATTCCATTAACAGCCGTTTCAATTTGATTTGCTCCATTTTCAATGGCAGCAAGTGAGTTTGCTACAGCCATTCCTAGATCATCATGACAGTGAGCAGACAAGTTGACGCGGTCGATATTTGGAACGTGTTCCTTCATATATTTAAAGATATTGCCGTACTCTTTTGGCGCTAAGTATCCAACTGTATCTGGCAAGTTAATGACACTTGCCCCAGCGTCAATGACCTTCTCTACAATTTCTGCTAAGAAAGCTAGATCTGTACGACACGCATCTTCTGCGGACCACTGGACAACCGGAAAACGTTCTTTCGCGTATTTCACCATTGAGACAGCCTGTTCTACGACTTCTTCACGTGTTTTCTTTAGTTTATGCTTCAGATGAATATCAGAAGTAGCGATAAAGATATGAATTCTTGGTTCCACTCCATCTTTTAACGCTTCCCATGCAGCATCGATGTCACCTTTCACACATCGTGCAAGACCAGCAACTGAACAGTTTTTGATCGTTCTAGCAATTTCTTGTACGCCTAAGAAATCCCCTCGGGATGAAGCGGGAAAACCCGCTTCAATGATATTAACCCCAAGGCGCTCAAGCTGCTTTGCAATGATTAGCTTTTCTTGTGCATTTAAGTTCACTCCTGGTGATTGCTCTCCATCTCGAAGTGTTGTGTCAAAAAAATTAATTTTCCGCACCGACGCTCACCGCTTCCTTTTTCTTTCCTTGTTTGACGAAAGGCATCATTTCACGAAGCTTTCTTCCGACGATTTCAATTTGGTGCTCATTTTCATTTGCATTGATCGCATTGAAACGTGGACGATTCACTTGGTTTTCAACAATCCATTCTTTTGCAAATGTTCCGTTTTGGATATCAGTCAAGACGGCTTTCATAGATTCTTTTACGTTTGCATCCACAACACGCGGTCCTGATACGAAGTCACCCCATTGTGCTGTATCAGAGATTGAATATCTCATGCCTTCTAATCCTTCTTCATACATAAGGTCAACAATTAATTTCAGTTCATGCAGACACTCGAAGTATGCAAGCTCTGGCTGATAACCAGCTTCTGTTAACGTTTCGAAACCTGCTTTCACTAGTGAAGTAAGACCCCCGCAAAGGACCGCTTGCTCACCGAATAGATCCGTTTCCGTTTCTTCTTTAAATGTTGTTTCAAGGACGCCTGCTCTTGCTCCGCCGATTGCTTTTGCATAAGCAAGTGCTTTGTCTTTCGCTTGGCCAGATACATCTTGATAGATGGCAAATAGGGCAGGTACACCAGCGCCTTGCTCATATGTTCTTCTCACAAGATGTCCTGGACCTTTTGGAGCCACAAGATACACATCTACGTCACTTGGAGGAACAATTTGATGAAAGTGAACGTTGAATCCGTGTGCGAAAACAAGTGAGTTGCCTGCTTCTAATTGATCTTTGATTTCTTCGTCATATACTTTCTTTTGCTGCTCATCTGGTAGTAGTACCATGACGACATCTGCTTGTGCTGCCGCTTCTTTTACTGTGAATACTTGATGGCCGTCTTCTTGTGCTTTTGTATAAGATCCGCCTTTTCTCACGCCGACGATCACATCTACGCCGCTTTCTTTTAAGTTCAATGCATGTGCATGACCTTGTGATCCATACCCAATGATAGCAACCTTTTGACCATTTAATACGTTTTCTTGAATATCACCGTTATAATATACTTTTACCATTTGACTCTCTCCTTTTGTTTAGACAATTGAAATTGTTTTATTTGATTGCGGCTTTTGCTGATTATCTCTCGCAAAGGCCGTGGTGCCAGTTCTGGCGACTTCTTTAATGCCGTATGGCTTAAGTAATTCAATGAGTGCTTCAATTTTTGAAGACTCACCTGTCACCTGAATGACGACACTCTCTCTGCTTACATCTACAATAGAAGCTCTAAACGGTTCAATGACCCCTGTGATCTCCATTCTAGATGCCGGTGCAGAAACGACTTTTATCAAAGCCAGCTCTCGCTGAACGATTGATTGGTTTGTAATGTCTGTTACTTTGAGAACATCAATTTGCTTGTTCAGCTGTTTTGTCAGCTGTTCGATGTCTTTCTCTTGGTCTACATGGACGACGAACGTGATGCGTGATACATCTTGAATCTCAGAATGGCCGACCGTAATGCTTTCAATGTTGTAGTGTCTTTTGGTAAAAAGGCCAGTGATTCGGTTCAGTACGCCTGATCGATTTAATACAGTCAACACAATAATTCTTTTCAAGGTTTCACCCCCACCATCTCATGAAGTCCTTTCCCCGGTGCGACCATCGGGAATACTTTTTCATCTCTCGCTACATTGACATCGATGAAAACAGGCTCTCTAGAGGTTAACGCTTCTTCAAGCTTTTCTTTCGCCTCTTCGTCTGATGAGATTCTGATTCCTTTAATGCCATAAGCTTCAGATAATTTAACAAAGTCTGGCTGATCTGAAAATTTAGAATATGAGTAGCGTTCTTCGTAGAAAATTTCTTGCCATTGTCTTACCATTCCAAGGCTGTGATTATTCAGAACAATCACTTTCACTGGAAGGTTCAGCTCACGGATAACGGCAAGTTCTTGCAAGGTCATTTGGAAACCTCCGTCTCCTAAAATCGCCACAACCGTTGCCTCTTGATCAGCCAGCTGAGCGCCAATGGCTGCCGGTAAACCGAAGCCCATCGTACCAAGGCCGCCAGATGTGACCCACTTATCTGCATTTTCAAATGGATAGAACTGCGCTGCCCACATTTGATGCTGTCCGACATCAGTTGCCACAATGGCTTCACCTTTTGTGAATTGATGAATGTATTCAATCAGCTTTTGAGGCTTAAAGCCCTCTGCTTCGTTTTCAACGTACCAGAGTGGATATTCTTCCTTCCACTCATCTAATTGGTTTTTCCATTCATTTGATTCCCCTTGCTTCCCGTCTTGCTTGATCAGCTCTTCAAGGACTAGCTTACTGTCTCCAACAACCGGGATATGGGTATGAATGTTCTTGCCAATTTCCGCTGGATCGATATCAATATGTGCTACCTTCGCATGTTTCGCAAAGTGATTGAGGTTGCCAGTTACCCTGTCATCAAATCTTGCACCGATTGAAATGAGCAGATCACATTGGTGAAGGGCCATATTCGCCGCATATGTGCCATGCATACCAGCCATCCCTAGAAATAGAGGATGCTTTGCTGGGAATCCGCCAAGTCCAAGCAGTGTATGAGCGACTGGGATTTGCTGCTGCTCTACATACTGCCTTAATTCTTCAGATGCTTTGCCATGAAGAACGCCAGCTCCTGCTAGAATGACTGGTTTCTTCGCTCTGCTTACAGCTTCTACTAATTTGCGAATTTGCAAATAGTTCGGCTCGACTTTTGGCTGATAACCAGGTAAATCAATTGGCTGATCGTATTCAAACGTTCCTTCAATGCCTGCCACATCTTTTGGAATATCAATCAAGACTGGACCAGGTCTGCCTGTTGTTGCGATGTGGAACGCCTCTTTAATGACACCCGGTAATTCCTCTGGATTTCTTACTTGGTAGCTGTGCTTTGTGATGGGCATTGTGATGCCGAGCACGTCTGCTTCCTGGAAAGCGTCTGATCCAATGACTGAGGTTGCCACCTGTCCTGTGAAGACAACAAGAGGAAGTGAATCAATCATTGCATCTGCAATTCCTGTGACAAGGTTTGTCGCTCCAGGTCCTGATGTTGCAATGACAACACCCGGTTTGCCAGATACTCTTGCGTATCCTTCTGCTGCGTGAATCGCTCCCTGCTCATGCCTTGGCAGGACATGAAATAAACCAGAATCATAAATTTTATCGTAGATCGGTAAAACCGCTCCGCCTGGATATCCGAAAATGACTTCTACTTTTTCTCTTTTGAGTGCTTCAATTAACATGAGTGCACCGTTCATCGTTTGTGGTGCTTTAGATGTTTCCGTCTCCACTTGTACATTTGTCCCCATTTGATTTCCTCCTCTTTGTCTTGCTTCAGTCAAGTCTTTTCACCCTTTTCTATTCAAGATCGAGATTTTAGACCATATAAAAAAGCCTTCTCACCCCACAATGACACTACTTTTCACTAGGTCAAAGGGGCGAAAAAGCTTTGTTTTTCGCGGTACCACCCTTGTTCACGGCAAAATCTGCTGCCGTCTCATGGACATCTTTCATCCATTTTGGTAACGAGTGAGCAATGTCACTCGGTCTGCCCTACTATCATTTCAAGCAGACACTCAGAGGTGAGTTCACTTTAGAAAGTAACACCGGTTTCCAGCTACCACCGGCTCTCTGTAGATACTGACTCTAAAGCTACTAGTCCTCTTCAACGTTTATCGATATCTATTTAGCTTGCGTGAATGTTTTCATCTGTAAATACGACTTTTTCTCCTTCTTCAACCACTCGCTTGCGGAATTGTTCAAGAAGTTTGTTTGTGTGGACCCCAGGTTTCCCTTCACCGATTGTACGGCCGTCAACCTTTACAACAGCGATCACTTCGGCTGCGGTTCCTGTCAGAAAAACTTCTTCTGCTGTATACACATCGTGCCTTGTGAATGGTTCTTCTTTCACTTCGTAGCCTAAGTCTTCTGCAATCTCCATGATGGCATTTCTTGTGATGCCTTCAAGAGCGCCGATATAACCTGGCGGTGTATAAAGCTTACCTTTTTTATAAATAAACACATTGTCTGCAGAACCTTCTGCCACGTACCCTTGATCGTTCAGCATCAGCGCTTCACTCACACCGGCCATATGGGCTTCGATTCGGACAAGGATGTTATTCAAATAATTTAATGATTTCACTTTTGGGCTCAGTACATCGGGACGATTTCGTCTCGTCGGTACTGTTACAATATCAATACCCGTTTCATATAGGTGCTTTGGAAAGATGGCCAGCGGCTCTACAATGATCACTGTGTTGGCTCTCCCGCAGTTGTTTGGATCTAAACCAAGATCACCAGCTCCTCTTGAGACAACAAGACGAATATAGGCATCCTTTAGGCCGTTCCTTTCAACTGTATGAATCATTTTTTCCGTGAGTTCCTCAAGTGAATATGGAATGTTCAGCATAATGGATCTGGCGGAATCATACAGGCGGTCTAAATGTTCTTTCATTCGAAAGATATTTCCGTTATACACGCGTATCCCTTCGAACACACCGTCACCATATAAGAAGCCATGATCATAAACTGAAATTTTCGCATCCTCTTTTTTCACGAGTTCATCGTTTAAAAAGATCCACTG